>JBPCJX010000156.1:0-36939 GCA_051004875.1 Bryobacteraceae bacterium | reverse complement strand
CCCCTGTAGTTGTGGTGTCGGGATCAGCCGACCCGCACGAGATACGAGAGGCGTATGAGCTGCATGCCAGTTGCTACGTTCGTAAGCCCGACGATTTACATAATTTCCTCAAATTTATCCGGATCTGCTACGAATTTTGGGGCGAGGTGGTTACTCTTCCCTCTGCCGTTAAGTAATCTCCATTCCAATCGCTAGCCCGAGTGTACGAACGCGAGGGCCATTGGCATTCGCCGGTATAAACCCGGCATTGGCCGATTTGGACGTGAGTGGCGAACCGACAATCCCTAGCATTGAATCGAGGTAAGTATGAAAAAGTCGACTTTACGTCCCGGCGCTTGGCAAAATATGGCCCTCCCGATGGTTCTGATCGCTACGGGCCTCATCTTACTGGGAGGAGATTACCTCGGAATTCTGTCGCTCGACCGTATTCAGAATTTTTGGCCGGTTGCAGTCATTGCGATTGGGCTAGTAGAGTTGATCCCCATGGATAGCGAACGCGAATCACAGTTGGCGAGGGCTCTCCAAGAGCAGGAAAAGGGAAACCATGCAAGACAACTTTGACACCGAGGGTTCGCGCGATCAAGTTTCCGGGAGGGAGTACGGCGAAACTGTCGGCGTCTTCGGATGTGGCAGGCGTGGACGCGCGCTGGGCCCCCGATTAGTCTTCGCAATTTTCTTAATTGTCGCTGGAACTCTGCTCTTCTTGAACAACATCGGGCTGATCCCAGTGCATGACATTTGGGTTTACTGGCCGCTTGTGTTGGTGGCGCTCGGAGTAGCGAAACTCGCCAGCAGTTATGGCCGCGTGGGCCAGGTTTGGGGAATTATTCTCGTCGCAGGCGGCGCGTTACTACTCGCCGGCAACCTTGGCCTGGTGCATTTGAGGGATAACATGTTCTGGCCTCTGTTGCTGATCGTTTTCGGTGTTGTGGTATTGGTGCAAACACTGGAATCTCGCAAGGCCTCCAAGCACGCTTTCGGATTTCCGAGAGGGCCCGCAAGGCCATCTGATACTCAGTTGCGGGACTCGGCCATATTTGGAAACGTGAAGCGTAAGCTGGAGACGCCAAATTTCCAGGGCGGCGAAGTGTTCAGTGTATTCGGCAGTGTCGATATCGATTTGAGGCGGGCGCAGATTTCTGCAGTCGAAAACTCGGCAAGCCTGGAGGTCAGCGCAGTATTCGGCTCCGTGAAGATAAGGATTCCAGAGACGTGGAAAGTGGACGTCAACGGAACTGCGATTCTGGGAAGCTATGAGGACAAAACGATTCCGCCTAGAGCAAGTACCGAGACCCCGACGCTTGTCATCACGGGCTACGCAGTCTTCGGCTCAGTCGAGATAGAGGATTAACCGGCACGAACGTACGCGCCTGCCATGCATCCGATTTTCAAGCGCAGGAGTAGTCTTTTCGCGTATCTCGTTGCTTGGATCCCTTTGGGGTCTATGCTCGGGTTCGTCCTGAGCGTCTCGGGGCACCTGCGATGGAGCGAGAGCGTATCCATCACAGCGCCGATTACGGTTCTGCTCGCCTTCGTTTGTCTTTCGTCGTGGTATTCATGCCGTTTTTTGTCCTTGGGTTATACGCCGGCTTGGAAGCTGCTGACGCACCACATCATAGCGGCGATCTGCGTGAGTGCGATAGTGCTGGTGATTACTCGGATTCTGGCAGCGTCTTTCAGCGGTTTGTTTCCCACGCTTAATGAACGTTTCCGGCCAGCCGTGCCGGTGCTCGCGGGCATGGTAAGTCTCGTCTATTTGCTTTCCGTTGCATTGCATTACGTGTTGCTGGCGTTTGAGACCTCACAACAAGCGGAGATCCTTTCGCGCGAAGCCGAGCTAAAGGCACTCAAGGCGCAGGTGAATCCACATTTTTTGTTTAACAGCCTGCATTCCATCAGCGCGCTGACAGCTACAGATCCTTCAAAGGCACGCGATATGTGTATTCACCTTTCAGAGTTCCTGCGCAATTCGCTACGGCTGGGTGAGCGTGTAAGCATTCCGTTTGAAGAAGAGCTACAGCTGACAAAAGCCTATCTTGATGTGGAGCAGATTCGCTTTGGAAAACGCCTGCAAGTTAAGCAGGAGTTCGATCCGGAGTGTGCGGATTGCGAGGTGCCGCCGCTTGTAGTGCAGCCGCTTGTGGAGAATGCAATCAAACATGGGATCGCCACATTGATTGAGGGTGGAGAGATTGCCATGACGGGGCGGTGCTGGCGGGACGGCATACGGTTCGTCATTGAGAATCCGTTTGATCCCGAGGCGCCTTCAACGCGAAGAAACGGTTTCGGCTTGAGGAATGTGCGCAACCGACTGCAGGCGCGATATGGTAACGCAGCCCGATTGGAGATTCAAGTGGACCAAAATCGTTACCGGGTCGTTTTATCGCTACCGGGCGGTGGGTTGCACGAAAGCCAGACATGACAGGGACAGTCAGTACTGGGATGAAGATTCGGACGGTGATCGTAGATGACGAAGAGCTTGCGCGGCAGATTTTACGGGAGTATCTCAGCGGTGAACAAGACGTAGAGATGGTAGCGGAATGCAGCAACGGCTTCGACGCCGTAAAAGCGATTGCGGAGCATAAGCCAGACCTATTGTTTCTGGACGTGCAGATGCCGAAGCTAGACGGATTTGAGGTGCTGGAGCTCATCGGCAATGAAGTGGCGGTCGTCTTCGTGACTGCGTTCGACCAATACGCGATGAAAGCTTTTGATGCAGCAGCGGTCGATTACCTGCTCAAGCCTTTCGATATAGAGCGTTTCCAAACTGCTTTGGACCGCGTGCGGCAGCGCTTGGGCCAGAGACTTAATGTTGCAGTTCCGGCAGATTTGAAGAACATCGCCCGTGCACCGGGCCAATATGTCGAGCGGCTGGTAGTGAAGGACGGCACGCGAGTCCATATCATTCCGACGGCCCAGCTGGAATACGCGGAGGCGCAGGATGATTATGTCGCTCTGCACAGTGGCGGAAAGAGCTATCTCAAACAGCAGACGATCTCGAGCCTAGAGGCATCGCTCGATCCAGCGTGGTTCGTACGGGTGCATCGGTCGTTTCTGGTGAATTTGGCAGGCGTGACCAAAATCGAGCCATATACAAAGGACACACGGTTGGCCATTCTTGTCGGAGGCTCTCAGGTCCCAGTGAGCCGAGCTGGGTACGCGCGGTTACGGGAGCTGATGGGGAGCGGGTGAGAGAGGTCGATTCGAACGCAATGTAAACGAAAATCCCGATGCGCGTGACACGAGCTCATTAACAGGATTGGAATTGGATGACGGCTGGCGCAGGTTTTGTGGGGATTCCGGCGAAGCTGAACGCCTGTTCCGAAGGAAGCCGAGCGGCATTCCGGGATGATCCCGAACACCATCGGAGCGTGGCGACGCTGGCTTTTCGATTGTGCTGGAAGTGTTCGGCTTCGTCAAGAGAAACTTGTCCGGAGCGCGCAGCGCTCTGAATCGCACCCGCCAAAACGCATCACACGGTGCATCCCCGCACCCCAACTGAAACCGTTGCCCGGCCCTGCCGTTATATGCCTTGACAAGCATATGCACCGTGGAGTATATTAAGAGAGTGGAATCCGTGTTCGAAATCATTGCGGAGCCGAACCGCCGCGCGATATTGAGCCTCCTGGTCTCGTCACAACAGTCGGTTGGAGAGATCGAGCGTCAACTTCGCATGCCGCAGCCGACCGTGTCAAAGCACCTGCGAGTGCTGCGAGAGGCCGGTTTCGTAGAATCCACGGTGGACGCACAGCGCCGTCTCTACCGGCTGAAACCTGAACCACTTCAGGAGGTGGATGCCTGGCTGGCTCCGTTCCGTCGGTTCTGGTCCGCTCACGTAGATGCTCTCGAACGCCACCTCGACCGCATGAATCAGTCAACACCAACGAAAAGGAAGACAAGGAGAAGACGACGCGGCCCAAACCGCGAACGTGACAAAGGAGAAACGAAATGAAAATCAAATTGACCAGCGTGTACGTGGACGACCAGGACAAGGCCCTGGGCTTCTATACGGAGGTACTGGGCTTTGCCAAGAAGGCCGATTTCAGTCAGGGCCCATTTCGCTGGCTGACCGTGGCCTCGCCCGAGGAGCCGGACGGCACTGAGCTGCAGCTGGCGCTCAACAACAACCCCGCGGCCAAAGCGTATCAGCAGGCGATCTTTCAACAGGGCCAGCCCGCAGCCATGTTCTACACCGACGACGTCAAGGGCGACTACGAGCGGATCAAGGCCCGGGGCGCCGAGTTCACGATGCCGCCCACCGACGTAACCGCCTCGACCATTGCGATGCTGAAGGACACCTGTGGCAACCTCATTCAGCTCACCCAGCTGGCACGCTATTCACGGTAAGGAGAAGATAGATGGCCGATCGCGAGCAGTATGCACCGTGTTCCGCCAATGGGGCGCAGGTACGAAAGGAGGGAGAGAAGTGGACGCTCATTCTCGTCAGAGAACTGCACCACCCGCCGGAAAAAGTCTGGCAGGCGCTTACCGACCCAGCGCATCTGCGCGAGTGGGCTCCCTTCGACGCCGATGGGAGCCTGGGTACGGTTGGAACGGTGAAGCTCACCTGGGCGGGAACGCCCGCGCCGCTGGAAACAAGAGTAACGCGAGCCGACGCTCCCAGGGTGCTTGAGTACAACGATACGCGGTGGGAACTCGAAGCCTTTGATGGCGGCACGCGCCTGACGCTGTGGCACAAGATCGATCGCCGCTTCATCTCGTGGGGCGCCGCGGGCTGGCACATCTGTTTCGACGTCCTTGAGCGGCTCCTCGCGGGTGAGCCGCTTGGACGCATCGTCGGCGCCGAGGCAATGAAGTTCGGCGGCTGGCAGCGATTGAACGCCGAGTACGCAAAGCAGTTCGGCGTTGAGACCCCCAACTGGGGGCGTTGAAGCGTAGGAGGAAAAACCCATGGAATCGACCCTGCAGAAACCGGGCCTCGTCGCCGCCAACACGACCCCCAAAGCCAAGACCATCATCTATTGGACCGTCACCGCGCTCTTCTGCCTGCAGATAGGCTTCACGGCCTACGCGCAACTGCGCCTGCCGCAGGTGGCGCAGGCGTTCACCCACCTCGGCTTCCCCGCCTACTTCCGGGTGGAGCTCTCCTGGGCCAAGCTCCTCGGCGTGGTGCTGCTGCTTGCGCCGGTGCGGCTCAAGGAGTGGGTCTACGCCGGCTTCGCCATCACCCTCTCCTCGGCGCTCATCGCCCACCTCTCGGTGGGCGATGGCCCAGAGGCATGGGGCTTTGCGGCAGCCACCGCCGTGCTCTGGGTGCTCTCGTACTTCTTTTGGCGCCGCCTGCAGGCCACACCGGCGAGCGCCTGACCGCGCACCGCCGCCGGTTTAGTCTATTAGATTGGAGTGAACACCATGGCTGGCAAAACGTCCAAGAAGTCGGCGAAGGTCGCAAAGAAGGCCCCCGCTAAGCAGGTCGCCGCGAAGGCGGCCAAACCGCGCAAAGCGGTCGCCAAATCATCAGCCCGCAAGCCCACGAAGGCCGCGGCGAAGGAACTGCCGGCGCACCATGCAGTGCTCAAAGCCACCTCTACCAAGAGCAATGGCGCCGCGCTAGCCGCGAAGCCGACCCTCCTCGCAGGCGGCAACCCTCAGATCGCGAAGGCCGACGGAGACGCCCCCGTGCAGGCCTACATCGCGGCCATGCCGGGCTGGAAAAGCGACATCGGGCGCCGCGTTGACGCGCTCATCGCGCGCACCGTCCCCGGCGTGCGCAAGGCGGTCAAATGGAACTCGCCCTTCTACGGAGTCGAGGGCCAGGGCTGGTTCCTCAACTTCCATACCTTCACGAACTACGTCAAGGTGGCTTTCTTCCGCGGCACGTCGCTGCGTCCTGTCCCCCCCGGCGAGTCCAAGCACAAGGAAATGCGCTACCTTGACATCCACGAGGACGACCAGCTCGACGAGTCGCAGTTGGCGACGTGGATCCGGCGGGCGGCCGCCCTGCCCGGCTGGGTCCCGTAGTGGCGGCAGGGATCCTCGCAAGCAGTCCGTCACCGCACCAAGCCGCGACCCGTCGCCCTCACGCTGAGCGCAGCTAAAATAGGTGCGAGAATTTGGAGCTATACATGAAAAGGCCCGTCCCGGTGGAATCTGCCTCTGCATTAATCGACGAGAGGATCAAGGAACTTGGGGACTGGCGCGGGAAGGCGCTCGCGAAAGTGCGCGAAATCATACATGAGGCAGACCCTGAGATCATCGAAGAGTGGAAGTGGGTCAAGCCGACAACGCCGGGCACTCCCGTCTGGTCCCACGGCGGCATCGTCTGCACGGGAGAGACGTACAAGAACGTAGTCAAGATGACATTTGCCAAGGGGGCTGCGTTAAAGGACCCCTCAGGTCTATTCAACTCCAGCCTCGACGGGAATGTCAGGCGCGCCATCGACATCCACGAAGGCGACAAGGTCGATGAGGCAGCCTTGAAGGATCTCATCCGCGCTGCAGTGGCGCTCAATCTCAAGGGCAAGAGCAAGCCGAAGCCCCGGCGAGCGAGCAGCAAGCGGGCCGACTAGCTTGATCGCAGGTCCCGGCTATATCTCCTCCTATAGGGGAAGAGCTTTGGCACCTGCCTCATACGCCAAGCAGTTCGGCATCGAGGCCCGGAGCTGGCCGCCGAAGGGCGCTCGGTCTTGATGGCGGAGGAGACTGCCATGTCTATGGAACGTCCATATGGCGTCAAGCGTGAGTCGTGCCGACGAAATCGGCGGACGCCGTCGACAATCGCTTGCGATCGTAGTGCGCCTGTACGAGCCCGATGGGAAAGCTACGAGCCAAGGCCAGCGTCCAGGTCTTCGTTTGAGGCTGACTAATGGTTACCTGACTTGTGCGGATTTTAGGGTGGACTTACGAGCTTGGCTTCACACAACTCTTGCGCATGGAATCCCCATGCATCTCGATGCGGCGGGCGTTGTGGACCAGCCGGTCGAGGATGCCGTCGGCAAGCGTGGGATCGCCGATCTGCTCATGCCAGCGCGATACCGGGAGTTGCGAAGTCAGGATCGTCGAGCGCACTTGGTAGCGATCCTCGCAGATCTCTCAGAAGTCGCGGCGCTCGGGTTCTGACAGCGGGGCCATGGCCCAGTCGTCGATCACGAGGACATCGATTCGGCTGAGTCGGGCCAAGTAGACTGCGCAAGCTGCCTTCTGCCCGCGCGATCGCAAGATCACGGAACAACGACTGGGCGCGAGAGTAGAGTGCCAGTAACCATCGCGGCATGCCTTCTGCGCGCCAGCGCGCAGGCTACAAAGCTCTTGCCGACGCCCATTGGCCAAAGACGAAGATGCTCTTATGCGTCCCAACCCAAGCGGAGCGCTGCGTCAAAGAACGGATTACGCTCTTATCGAGTCCGCAGTGTGATAGTCGATCTCCTCAACGCAAGCGTTCGGCGTGCGTAGCTTTGCATTTTTCAGCCGACGTGAGACCATTCCGAGAAGACGCATTGCCACCAGTTTTTTTTCGGATGTTGTCGTGCGGAGGTGGTGGCGATGATGGCGGCGGAGCGGTAGGAGGAATCGCGTCGAGCGAGTTTTTCAAAACCGACTTTACGCTCTGATAGCGGCACGCTCCCGTAAGCAGTGCCCGCTCCCCCCCGGCTTCCATGCCAGCCGGATGATACCCAGGCAAGACCGATAGCCCATCGCCGGGTGCGGCTGTCGGCGACAATGCGCTCTAACATAACGTGAGCGTAATCAAAAACGCAGACTGGATCATCGACATGGGTCCAGAGGGCGGAAGCAAGGGCGGACCGTTGATGTTCGAGGGTACGCCGAAACAATTACTCACGGCAAAACGTTCGCTCACAGGCGAATACTTGAAAAACTAGGAAGCTTCAACGGCTTCATCGCGGAATTGGTGTTCGCCTTCATCCCGGAATCGCGTTCACCTTGCCCCGGATTCCCCAGTTTGCGCAAATCGATAGGTCTCCGGGTTACTTCGCAGATATTGCGATCGTCCGCTGGCGAAAAGCAGGACCCCCTTTCATGACAATCTTAATTGTCCCGTCATCCACGCCGTCGCAAGGCCGCAAGAACTCCCACAACGAATGCGAGAGCCGATGACCAACAATCGATCCCGGAACTTTTGCACACGTTGGCAAGATAGAGGGCACCGCTGGCCTTAAGAAGATCCTCTCTTGCTCTGGATTGACGTTTCCCGACGATTTCATCTCAAGATAGTGAACCATTCCATCCGCATCAGCTCCAGTGGGCGGCGTGTGATTGAGGGTGACTCCGAGATATCCTTCTTCCAAGAGAAGCGCGAGCAGATACTGATCGATATGATCTACATGGCATGACCTTGCCATCCGAATGGCCGCCGCAAGAGAGATCTCACCACGCCTTCCGATTCTCTTTAGTATTCGAAATGCGCGATTGTTCACCGTTGTACCTTAGCCGGACGCCCATGAACGCCGTTCTCAAGATTCTGATGCTTGCGAACCAGCACGAAATACAGCCGCCATCTCCGAATGTCGGGTTAGCGCCTGAGCCGTTTCGAATCCATCGAGTAGATGTGTCCACAAAACCAACGTCACAGAAGTGCGACGACCGTTTCGATTGCAATTGACCTCACCTGAGCAACTTCAGTGAGGATGCCATGAAGTGTGCCTGTCTTCAGTGGATTGTGCAGCGGAATGGTAATTGAATGAGCAGGAGGCCCCACATGTCGCAGCTGCATGGCTACCCTTTTGACGAATGATCCCGTACGCCAAATTCTCGAGTGCGCGAATCAGCCGATCGGCGGATACACCGCGCGGAACCTTCACGCAGCTTCCAGGGGAATCAATTCATCCTTCACATAATGCAGTTGCGCGAGTCGAGGACGCGTCAAGCGGAGTTCTTCCCAGGTTCCAGCTTCTGTGAAGATGGCGTCCCCGAGTGCACGGGCACAATAACCACCTTCCTCCGCGTCGCAAATCTCGAAAATCAGCGCCATGCCTGTAGTTAACCTGACCCGGCCGAGCAAGCGGTAGTCTCCAACGGTGTCGTCCCACTGAGGTGTTATAAGGCTAGTGTGCCTATGCGACTGGCAAACCGAATGGAGCGAATCGGCGGTGAAGGAGCTTTTGAGGTTCTGGTCCGAGCGCGAGCACTCGGAGCTGCTGGCCGCGACATTGTGCACCTCGAGATTGGTGAACCTGACTTCCCGACGCCATTAAACATCGTAGACGCCGCGAAACGGGCTCTCGATGAAGGCTGGACTCACTATGGACCGACGCAGGGCCTGCCGGAGCTACGCGAGACGATCGCACGCTATGTCTCCCAGACACGCAAAATAAGCGTTGGACCTGAGCATGTGTCGGTAGTTC
This sequence comes from Bryobacteraceae bacterium, assembly GCA_051004875.1. Classification (GTDB taxonomy): domain Bacteria; phylum Acidobacteriota; class Terriglobia; order Bryobacterales; family Bryobacteraceae; genus Bog-105. The sequence continues at coordinate 27,616 of JBPCJX010000156.1, read as the reverse complement.
CCGGAGGCAAGCCCATCATTTTTTTCCCGATGCTAGCGTTACTGGAGCCAGGCGATGAAGTGATTTATCCCAATCCCGGGTTTCCAATCTACGAATCGATGATTCAGTTCCTAGGTGCGAAGCCAGTGCCCATCCCGTTGATTGAAAGCCGCGGCTTCTCATTCGATCTCGCGCGATTCCGGGAGAGCATCAACAGCCGCACGAAGATGGTTATTCTCAACTCGCCTCATAATCCAACCGGCGGTTTAATTCCTGAGGAAGACGTTCGCGAGGTTGCGGAGTTGGTGCGGCATCGAGACTTGATCATCTTGTCCGATGAGATTTACAGTCGTATCTACTACACCGGGGAATCACCAGTCTCCATTGCAACCTTGCCTGGAATGCTGGAAAAGACAATCATCCTGGATGGCTTTTCGAAAACGTACGCGATGACGGGATGGCGTATGGGCTATGGAGTGATGCCAGAGTGGCTGGTCGATGCAGTCAGCAAGCTCATGGTGAATTCGAATTCCTGCACAGCGACTTTCATTCAACGTGCGGGGATCGAGGCGCTCGAGGGGCCTCAGGATACCGTTCGTTCTATGGTCCAAGAGTTCAGGCGAAGGCGCGATGCTTTTTGTGCAGCTCTGAATGAAATACCAGGCTTTCGCTGCGTACTGCCCGGCGGAGCCTTCTACGCATTCGTTAATGTGGAAGGCACAAGAATGCGTTCCAAAGCGCTTGCTGATTACCTGTTGGAAGAGGCGGGTGTCTCTTGTTTGGATGGCGCTGCATTCGGAGCGTACGGAGATGGCTACATCCGGTTTAGCTATGCCAACTCTCTGGATAATTTGATGGAGGCGGCGCGGCGAATCAAGACCGTCTCTGTTAGGTGGGCGGACCTAGATTGATGCTTCCGGTAATATTTTGAAGCGTAAGACAGTCTGAATTTGTGGAGAGAAGAATGAATTACGGCCTCAATATTCGGCAGGACGGCGCACTCGATTTCGTTTCGCTGGGGGCGCTCGTTCACCGTCTTGACCCTGGAATCATTCCATTTCGTAAGGCGACCCAGTGCCAGATTTACGTGAGCGGAGGTGAATACAACGTGGCCGCCAACTTAGCGGACTGCTTTCGTCTCCAGACAGGTGTTGCCGCGGCTATGGTCGACTATCCGATTGGCGATCTGGTTGCCGAGCGTGTCAAGGCGATGGGGGTCAAGCCGTTCTATAAGCACTTTAAGCACGACGGTGTGTCTGGGCCGAATATTGCGACCGTTTACAGCGATCGTGGACAAGGAGTGCGCCCTCCGGTGGTTTTTTATAACCGATCGAATGAGGCCGGGGCGCTACTCAAGCCGGGCGACTTCGACTGGGGATCTATTTTTGCCGGTGGCGTGCGTTGGTTCCATAGTGGGGGCATTTTCGCGGCGCTATCAAAGACGACGGCTGAGCTAATCATCGAAGGGATGGAGGCGGCGAAAGCGGCAGGAGCGGTGATCTCATTCGACCTGAATTATCGGGAGAAGCTGTGGAACGCAGTCGGCGGGCATGACCGCGCGCTCGAAGTGCTGGGGCGCATTGTCAAAAATGTTGACGTTCTCGTCGGCAACGAAGAAGATTTGCAGAAAGGGTTGGGCATGCCAGGCCCTGAAGTCGCGGCGAAATCCAAGCTGGATCCAAGCGCCTTTTTTGGAATGATTGATCGCGTGGTTCAGAAGCATCCGCAAATCAAAATACTTGCGACTACGCTGCGCGAAGTACACTCAACGAACCGCCACAGCTGGAGCGCAGTTGCGTGGGTCAATGGCCAGACGCATGTGGCTCCAACCGCCGAGCTGGATGTCTACGATCGAGTGGGCGGCGGAGATGGTTTTGCAGCAGGTTTCTTCTACGGTTTGCTAAGCGGTGAGCCGGCAGAAGAAGCGGTCAAGTTGGGATGGGCCCACGGCGCGCTTCTGACGACTTTTCCGGGCGACACGACCATGGCTACTCTCGAACAGGTGCGAAGTTTTGCTAGGGGTGGTTCGGCACGCATTCAACGGTAGGCTCGGTAAATGCGCGACGGGCTCCATCCAGCGCGCCCGGGCCGATCGCTCATACTTGAAGCCATATCAGATAAATTTTTATCGCCTAAGACTTACTGCTTCCTTCTGCTCTGCCGCTTGTAGAAGACCGCATTCAGTCTCCATGGTGGACTAGGCAGTAGGCGGTAACGGTATAAGAAGTTTCTAAAGACAGATATTTCCATGAACCCATAGAACGCGAAGCATATGTGCTAAGACATTCATGAATTGTCTCCTCTCCACGTAACCAAATATAAGCGGTGTTGACCTCTGGTTTTCGCGGGCTGCAAAAAAATGGCGGAGTTCTATCAGTCCGTACATTGTCGTGGTACGCCAGGTTGCCGGTGTTTTCTCGCCTTTGTTGAACGCTCTTCAGATCATTGCGATGCGCTTTCTTGACTGCTAAAAACTTGTCCCATTTCGTCGACCAAAGTTACTTGCTAACCAACTTCGCTAAGGACGTGTCGGCACGAATTCAGCGCTAGGCGCTTGGCGAAAAATTCAGACCTTCAGGTCTGATTCCTCCGGTACGGCAATTTTATCTGATTTCGATTGACGTCTGAGCGGCATACGAAGCCGGAGGACCCGCTCGCGCGAACGCTCTTCTTCGAGATTCCGGCTCCTTGCCCGGAGCAAGTCATCGAGCGAAACCATGCCCAACAGCCGCTTCTCTCCATCGGAGTCTACAACCGGCAAACGAGTAAAGCCGGTTTCGACCATGCGGTAAACAACTACGCGTAGCGGCTCGTCGCCGAAAGCAACAACCGGTTCTCCGGATGCAATCTCGGCGAGTCTCTTTCTTGATGCTCCAGATGGCGCTTCATCGAAGAGTCTAAGCAGATGGTGTCGGCTGACTACCCCTAGTACGCGCGTGTAGTTGTCAACGACTGGGAAGATATGTTGACCATGATGCCTTTGACCAGGACGAATTAGCTCGCGCACTTCATCCAGCGTGCCGTCGGCAGGCAAAGCTACCACTTTCGTCCGCATGACCTCTCGAACGAAGAGAATTTCGAGTGGATCGAGCGCGTACTCGCGGCTCAAATGATAACCTCGCCGAGAAATCTTTTCAGTCAGTATCGAGCGTTTCAAAGTGAGCACGGTAAATGCGTGTGCCAGAAAGCAAGCCACCAGCAGTGGCAGGAGCATATTGAAATCGTGCGTCAGCTCGAGCGCGAACACGATGCCCGTGAAGGGTGATCGCATGGTGCCGCCGAGAATAGCTCCCATACTTACCAAAGGCCAGAAGCCCTGACCGAAATGGGGTAAAAACATCCCTTCGATGCCGCCCAGTGCAGCGCCCATCATCAACAGCGGAGCAAGCACGCCTCCTGACGTGCCCGATCCGAGCGATATGATCCATATGGCTGATTTGACGAGCAGCACGCCAACCAGAAATTTCAAGGGAGTGCTTCCCTTCAACAGCAGGCCAATGGTGTCATAGCCAACGCCCAAGGCTTGAGGAAATATGAGTCCGCCCAGGCCGACAAATACTCCGCCGATAGCCGGCCACCACATCCAATGGATCGGCAATTTATGGAAAAAATCCTCGGCTGCATAGACTCCCACCGTGAGCAATGCGGAGAGCGCGCCGGCGGCAATGCCGGTAATGACGCACCCCATTAAGCCTTCCGGTCCGATAAAAGCTGGGTGAGCCGGAACCGGAAATAATGGCCCGAGCCCTAGTATGTAGCGTCGCGCCGCACCGGCAGTGGCACTGGCCAGTGCGACTGGAATCGCGCTACGAGGCTTCCATTCGAATAACAGCAACTCGACTGCAAGCAGGACGGCCGCAAGCGGCGCCGCAAAGGTTGCCGACATACCTGCAGCTGCGCCTGCCACGAGTAACGTCTTGCGTTCCGCGCTGGTCAGATGGAAAAATTGCGCAATCATCGACCCGAATGCGCCGCCGGTCATGATGATCGGTCCTTCCGCGCCAAACGGTCCGCCGGAACCGATAGAAATGGCTGCTGAAAGTGGCTTGAGTATCGCTAAGCGCGGGCGAACGCGGCTACCGTTCATCAATATCGATTCAATTGCCTCGGGAATGCCATGTCCTCGAATGCGTTCCGATCCATAGCGGGCCATCACGCCGATAATCAGAGAGCCGATAACCGGCACCGCCACTGCAAATACGCCGAGATGATTGCCTGCCGGAGAGGACAACGCGGTATCAATGCGCTGGTAATAGAACAGATTTGTAAAAAATCCGATCAGCTTAAGCAGGAGCCAAGCAACGCCCGAACTGATCAGACCAATGACAATTGCCATCAGCGAAATTGGCAGTACGCGTAGCGTGGTAGTAAAGTCGCGCAATTCTTCCGAAGGTTTTTTCTTCTTGTCGGCTGGCCGGCTTGCACTTACCCGGCTCATACGAGTTCTCCCAGGTCTTCGATCATGTTCTGAACAACTGCTTGAAGCGCTTCGGAAAGCGCTGGACCGGAATTCTGCAGTTCCTCCCAATGCAGCACAGAGAGCATACGCAACAGGTGCTCGCCATGAGGGGTGAGCTCTACCCAGACTTCGCGGCGATCTTGCTCGCTGTGCCGGCGCATCACCGCACCGCGTTCGACTAAGCGATTGATGAGTTCGACCGTGCTGTGATGCCGAAGACAGAGACGCGATGAAACTGCCGTGACGGTCGGGCGAGTGCCTTCCGTCAAGCCTTTTATTGCGAGTAAAAGTTGGTGTTGCTGTGGCTCGATGCCGCTTAGGCGGGCCGCCTCTTCACTGAAATGAAGGAATTGCCGAATGCGGTAACGGAACTCGGCGAGCTTCCTGTAGCCGGCAAGTGAAACATCTGGCTGAGGTGTTTGTAACGCCCCCACATTTATATCGTATCACGACATAAATTGGCCTGAACTCCTCTTGATATCGGCTCTAGCCATGAAGCAGAATACTGGTAGGCAGGCGAAGGCGAAGATATGGCGAATATCAATGGAGTTCGTTTGGCAAAATCGTGGATACCGGCATCAACACTCCATTCCTTACGCGAAGAACCGAAGTTCGCTCCACTGCAAGTATCTGGACTTAAAAGGGTTTTTAAAAATGGGTTATCGCGAGGCGAGATTTTAGAAATAAATGGCAGCCGCACATCTGGCCGAACCTCCGTTTGTCTCCACATCCTGGCGCAGGCCACCCGGCGTGGAGAAGTTTGCGCTGTGGTCGATCTATATGATAGTTTTCATCCCGCATCCGCTGCGGCTACGGGCGTGCGGTTAGAACGTATGCTTTGGGTTCGTTGCCACGGAAACGCCGAACATGCGATGCGTGCGGCAGATCTTCTCCTGCATGCGGGCGGATTCGGCGTAGTGCTGCTGGATATTTGCGAAGCGAGCCCGCGCGTATTGAATCACATTCCTCTTTCCTATTGGTACCGGTTTCAGAGAGCCATCGAAAATACGCCCACCATCCTGGTCGTGTGCGCTGAAATTTCGCAGGTAAGATCCGGTTCGTCGAATAAGTTACAGCTTAGACGCAACGTGGTCGACTGGCGCGGTAAAGCACCATTTCTTGTGTTGCATGGAATTGAAGCGAAGTCAATTCTGCACAAGACCTCGACCGTTTCTCCTGAACCACTGTCCATCCAAACGGTGGCTTAAAATGTACGCCTGTCTGCACATTCCGGCTGCAGATGCTTGTGGGGAAGAACTATTACATTTGGCGCTCGAGTTTTCTCCGGCCGTAGAAAAAACATCGAATGATACTGTCGTCTTCTCAATAGATCCATTGCGTAGGCTGATTGGATCACCGCATCAGATCGCTTCCGAGATTTGCCGTTTAGGCTTTGAGCGCAATCTTAAAGCGAATCTGGCCATCGCATCGAACCCCGATAATGCCGTTTTGTTAGCACGCAGCTTCGCGGGCGTAATTCTAGTAACCCCAGGCGAGGAAAGCTTCATAATGGGCCCTCTTCCTCTTACCTGCCTGTTCATGCACGACGCGTCCGTGAATCCCGACTTACTCGACGTTTTAAATCGCTGGGGTCTCAAAACTTGTGAAGACTTGGCAGCGCTGCCCGAACGAGGGATAGCAGAGCGTTTAGGTCAGCCGGGGATCTATCTACAAAATCTTGCGTGCGGGAAGATTAATCGCCCGCTCCGTGTTTCCACAGCGGAAACGAATTACGTAGTGCGAATGGACCTGGAACATTCCATCAGCTTATTAGAGCCTCTGCTGTTTTTATTAGGCCGAGTGCTAAGCGAATTGTGCGAACGCTTGCGGTCACAATCGAGGGCGGCACGCGCGCTTGGGGCACGATTCGAATTAGAAGAAGCGAAGGAATATGGCTGTGAATTGGAATTTCCAGTGCCACTTCTTGAAAGTTCGACTATGTTGAAACTCTTACAACTTCATTTAGAGCGTCATCTGCCGAATGCGCCTATCGTTGCTTTTACGTTGCGAGTAGAGCCAGTCGGGCTACGCCGGGTACAACATGGGTTGTTTTTCCCACCCACACCGGATGCGGATAAGCTGCAGGTTACGCTGGCTCGTATCGAAAGAATGGTGGGGAAGGAGAATGTTGGCACAGCTGTGCTGCTGAATACGCATCGGCCGGATGGATTTCAGATGACAGCGTTGAATGCTTCAAGTATTCAAAATGATCCAAAAACGATTTCCATGAAAGCCCAAACGAAACAGCCGCAGATGCTTCAGCTAGCCATACGCCTGTTTCGGCCGGCGCTACAGGCTCATGTCAAAGTTGCAGGAATAATTCCCAAAAGCGTTGTTGCGCAAGGTCTGAAAGGAAAAGTAATACAGTCGGCTGGTCCATGGAAGACATCAGGCGAATGGTGGGCGCCTACATCCTGGGTACACGAAGAGTGGGATGTCGCGTTAGATGATGGGGCGCTTTACCGGATTTACCGTGAATCAAAAAACCGTGAATGGTATGTGCACGGCATTTATGACTAAGTAGTCAAGACCGTTTCTGTTCCGCTTCGCAGAACAACACGGCTGAGTGTTCCATCATGTCATACGGTTCGCCACTTTTAACTTGGCGCCGTTCCGTATGCGCAGGATCACGCGTATCAAGTATCACCTCCCAGTTAGAGCTGACGGTACAAGAGGGGAGATAGAATTGAATATGTTCGTGATGCGGATTTAAGCACAATAAGAAACTGTCGTCGAGCATCGGCTCGCCATACCGGTCGACATCATCCAAGGTTCTCCCGCTGAGACGCATACCAAGGCAGCGAACCCATCCAGCAGTCCACTCTTCTTCCGTCATCCGCTCACCGTCCGGGCGGTACCAGGCGATATCTTGAATTTCAAGCCCATCCAATTGCTGCATTCCTACAGTGGATGGGCTTATGTTGCGGTCCTGGAAGAACTTTCTTCGACGAAAGTTCGGATGGGCTTTGCGTAACTTGATCAAGTTGATGGTAAATTCTTCGAGAGCTTTCTTCCGATCTCCTAAATTCCAGTCGACCCAGCTAATCTCGTTATCTTGCGCATAGGCATTATTGTTGCCCTTCTGTGTCCGGCCAATTTCATCGCCGCCGCAGACCATAGGAACACCTTGAGAAAGTAACAAAGTCGTGAGCATGTTGGGTTTCTGGCGCTCACGAAGTGCAATAACATTAGGATCATCTGTCGGACCTTCTACACCGCAATTCCAAGAATAGTTTTCGTTTGTGCCATCGCGGTTATCTTCACCGTTTGCCTCATTATGCTTCTGGTTGTAACTTACTAAGTCCTGCAGCGTAAAACCATCGTGTGCAGTAATGAAATTGATACTTGCTGAGGGGCGGCGTCCGTCGCGCCGATAGAGATCGCTGCTTCCAGTGAGCCGGTAGCCCAGTTCCAGGAGCTGGCCATCGTCGCCCTTCCAATACCGGCGAACGATATCGCGATATTTTCCGTTCCACTCTGCCCATAACACAGGGAAGTGCCCGACCTGATAGCCGCCTTCGCCAACGTCCCAAGGCTCGGCGATCAACTTTACTTTAGAGATCACCGGATCTTGATTAATGACGTCGAAAAATGACGAGAGACGGTCCACATCATGTAGTTCGCGTGCAAGAGCTGCTGCCAAGTCGAAACGGAATCCATCGACGTGCATATCCAGAACCCAATAGCGCAGGCTGTCCATGACCATCTTGAGCACTTGTGGGTGCCGCACATTCAGCGTATTTCCAGTGCCGGTGTAATCCATGTAATAACGTGGGTTGTTCTCGACAAGCCGATAGTATGTAGCGTTATCAATTCCCCGGAAGCTAAGCGTCGGACCCATCTGGTTGCCTTCCGAGGTGTGATTGTATACGACGTCGAGGATGACCTCAATATTCGCGCGATGAAGCTCACGAACCATAGTCTTAAATTCGCCAATCTGCTGGCCTCTGTCGCCGGAACTGCAGTATCGGGCCTCCGGCGCGAAAAAATTGGTCGTGTTGTATCCCCAATAATTGCGCAGTCCTTTGTCGAGCAAATTCTTATCGTCGAGAAAGTCGTGAATGGGCATCAACTCGACAGCGGTGATGCCTAATTTCTTGAAATGCTCAATTATGGGAGGAGAAACAAGTCCTGCATAAGTTCCGCGTAGATGGTCAGGCACCTCGGGATGGCGGGCAGTAAAGCCCTTGACATGAAGTTCATAAATTACTGATTCATGCAAGTGAGTCTGGGGTGAGCGGTCGTTCTGCCAGTCAAAGTGCGATGTGGTTACGACGCCCTTTGGTATTCCTGCCGCATCATCCTGACTGTCGCAGCTTAGGTCAGCATTGGGGTCGCCGAGCCGATACCCAAACACTGGATAATCCCAATCAACTTTGCCGGCGATTGCGTTGGAGTACGGATCGATCAGAAGCTTGGCTGGATTAAAACGGAAGCCGTTTTCAGGTTCGTATGGACCGTGAACTCTGTAGGCGTATAACTGCCCTATGGTAAGGCCGGGGATATAGCAATGCCAGATATAGCCGGTGCACTCTCGTATTTGTATAGTTTCGTGACTATCAGAATTGAGTTCGTCAAATAGGCAAAGGTCCACGCCCGTTGCGTTTTCCGAATAGATCGCAAAGTTAACTCCGGTTCCGTCCCACGTCGCCCCTTGAGGATAGGGCGATCCCGGAAGTATAGTGTTCGTCATTTAATTGTTCTAGCCTACACCGAAGATGTAAGCTGATCGTTCTTTGTTATGCAACTCGTAGAGTTCCGAAAATACAGTTAGCATTGGGAGTATGTGGCGCCTAAGCATTTTGTAGCCCCAGCGCCTGAAAATAACCGCCATTTACGCGGCAGGAATCCAGGCGGATCTTTTCTAAAAGATCATCAAGCGACTTTCGAGAATGCTCAAGCGACGGACGTGCAGCGATGCGTTTCTCGGCATTGCTCGTGCCTCCCGGCATTTTGGAAAAGGCCACGATTTCGTCCCAATACATAGGTTTCGGAATGGAGACCATACACGAAGTCTTCTCCATCTTCTTGTACGGCCAAAAGCACCACCCAATATCATTCTTTTCAAGCAGCGTTCTGAACTGTTGAATCCACTGGTCCGTGTTCTCGCCTGATTCGCCGAGCCAAATCGGCACGTTATAGCGGTTGCGATAATCGACATACTCTTGAATGGCGCTTTGAGCCGGCGGCATCCAATACTTGTGAAACTCGTACACCACGTTCCTGTCAAACGGCGGTCCAAATACTTTGAAGTTCGTGTCTCACTGTGCTGCTTCCAAAAAAATCGTGTGATGGGGGTCAACCTCTCTTATGGCCTTTGTTATGCGCCGGTAGAGAGGCTCTAAGCGGTCGTTATATTTGCGCAACTGTGGGAAATGCGGGATCGGCTCATTCAACAGGTCGTAGCCAATCACGATCGGGTTATCACGATATCGCTGAGCAATGTTAGTCCAGACGCCGCAGATCAGTTCCTGATCTTTCGCACTCTCATACAGCCATGGGTAGCCCCAACTGTCATCGATGTTTGCGCCGGTTTGACCGCCGGGTGCGCAATGCATATCCAAAATTACCCAAATGCCTGCACGCCGGCACCATTCGAGAGCCGGATCGAGAATCTCGAAACCTTCGCCGCCCGGCAGGAAGAATTTGTAGTGGAATGGGATTCGAACCGAATTCAGCCCAGCGTGCTGAATGAACTTGATATCACGTTCCGTGATGTACCGCCGCCGGTACTCTTTCCAAAAATCGCCGGCGGCACTGGGACCGATTAATTCGTTGAAGAACGCTTCGATTTCGCGAGGCGATTGAGGCCCTCCTTCAAATAGGAACATGTACCCTTCAGGTTCAAGCCAGTTGCCTAAATTGATGCCCCGTAGAGTGAGTTTGTCGCCGGCAGGACTGATCAAATCTTTTCCGTGCGTCCTAACAAACCCATTTTGCGTTTGAACTTGCTGCGCAAAAGCGCGAGCACCGGCGGTACTGGCACCAAGTACGAGAGATGCGTAAAGAAACTGCCGTCGTGAACGGGTCATATCTTCGTCATGGTCGATCGAAGTCGTAGTCTGGGGTTGTGTCAGAGAATCGGCAGCACCTTGCTTCGTTAGTGGACGACTTCGCGCGTCATGAGAAGCAAATCGCCGTAGTCTCCCGGCGAGGGGTGCGCGAGCGTAGGACGACCTATGGCGAACTGGCTACGCTCGCTCGACAGTTTGCCGCCGAGTTAGTCAATCATCAAATCGGAAAGGGGGATCGAGTTCTGATCTGGGGTGAGAACAACGCCGAGTGGATAGCGGCATTCTTCGGCTGCGTTTTGCGCGGTGTTCTTCCTGTTCCCGTGGACGTTGTGAGCACTCAGGAATTCGTGGGTCGCGTTGCGCGAGAGGTGTCGCCGAAATTGATTGTCGGTGACGAAGAGAAGCTTGCGGATTTGCCCTCCGGCAGCCCGCATATCCCGTTTAACCGGTTCAGAGAGACCCTCCCGATGCAGGCAGCCAGCGCTATACACGATCTCCAAGCGAGTGATGCGCTGCAAATTGTGTTCACGTCCGGCACAACCGGTGAGCCGAAGGGCATAGTTCACACTCACAAAAATGTTCTCGCGAGCCTCAGGCCGATTGAAGCCGAGATGCAGAAGTATCTCAAGTACGAGCGCCTTGTGCATCCATTGCGATTTCTGCATACGTTGCCGCTCAGTCACGTGTTCGGCCAGTTTATGGGCCTGTGGATCCCGCCCTTGATTCCGGCTGAGGTGCATTATGAGTCTCGCCTGGTCGCGAACGAGATTGTGGATCGCATCCATAAAGAGCGAATCTCCGCACTCGCTACCGTTCCCCGCGTACTCGATTTGATGCAGAAGTATCTGCTTGATCGGTTTCCGGATCTTGATTCGCGTGTTGCTGCTTCGCAAGGTACAAGCGCATGGAAACGCTGGTGGCGATTTCGTGATGTTCACAAGGCGTTCGGCCTCAAGTTTTGGGCGTTTGTGTGCGGGGGTGCGTCGCTTTCGTCTGCAGCGGAGCAGTTTTGGACCGCGTTGGGGTTCGCTGTGATCCAGGGTTATGGGATGACAGAGACGACTGCGTTGGTCAGTCTGAATCATCCATTTCACCCAGTGCAGGGCACGATCGGCCAGGTATTGCCGGGTCGTGAAGTGCAACTAAGCGAGGAGGGTGAAGTGCTGGTCCGCGGTGAAACGATTTCGAATGCCGTTTGGGAACAAGGCAAACTGAAGCAACAGGACTCAAGCTGGCTCGCGACTGGCGATCTAGCCGAGTTCGACGAGCAAGGGAATCTCCGCTTTCGCGGCCGCAAAAAGGATGTAATCGTCACTTCCTCCGGCCTTAATATTTATCCGGAAGATCTTGAAGCGGCGCTGGCGCGTCAACCAGGCGTGAAGGCATGCACCGTGATGGAAACGGCCGGCGCACATGGTCCGGAGCCATTTGCTTCGCTCGTGATGACGGCCGGCAGTGATGCTGGTGCTGCAATCGCCGCTGCAAATAGGGAATTAGCGGAATACCAGCAAATCCGGCGTTGGATAGTTTGGCCGGAGCCAGACTTGCCGCGTACGTCAACCGGTAAAGTGCTGCGGCGCGAAGTGGTTCGCAGAATTGCAACTGGCGAAATCGAAACCGGCACTCCGGGGGGATCGCTCAATGGCGATCTAAATCTTGATAGCCTTGGCCGAGTCGAGTTGCAGGCGCGGCTCGAACAGCAGTTTGGAGTGGCGCTTGATGATTCCGCTTTACAGATCGTGAAGACGGGCGAGGAACTGCGTTCACTTCTCTCCGAAGGCTCTAAGCCGAGGACGGCCGAAAGCGCCCAGCATGTTTATCCGCACTGGCCCTGGAATCCGTTATTTCAGACGATTCGGAGTGTGTTTCTCGAGTGCATTGCCATGCCGCTCGTTCGGTTGCTTGCCAAACCGGCGGTCAGGATGACCGTCGATCAGTGGCCGTCGTCGCCGATGCTCATTGTTGCGAATCACGTCACCTCATATGATGTACCTCTCATCCTGTATGCCTTGCCGGGACGCGTCAGACGCCGCGTTGCCGTTGCGATGTCGGCGGAAATGATGCTCGATTGGCGGCGCGCGCGTAACCAGGGAAACTGGTTCCTGAATCTGGTTGCGCCAATTGAATACCTGTTAGTAACCGGGTTGTTCAACGTTTTTCCGCTGCCCCAGATGAGCGGTTTTCGGCGCAGTTTTGCGCATGCCGGCGAGGCGGTAGATCGTGGTTACAGCGTCATCGTATTTCCCGAGGGGCGGCGTTCAGACGATGGTACTCCGGCTACCTTCAGGCTGGGAGCGGGTCTCCTTTGGAAAGAACTGGGCACGCCAGCATTGCCCGTCCATTTGCAAGGACTCGGCGAGATCAAGGCAAAACGTGAGCGGTGGTTTCGCTCAGGCCGAATTTCCGTGTCGGTAGGCAGGATTCTCGACCCCGAACTTACCAAGTCATCTGAGGAATTGACAAAACTCTTGGAGCGCGGCGTGTTTGGTCAGTGAGGTCGCTCTCGTTTGAATAAATGGAGCACAACTCCCTTAAGAAAGGGAGCGCCAAAGACGCCGATCCCCAGTAGCCCTCCGAACAATGCCATCGCCTCATAGCTTTCGCGCCCTTCACGCTGCCAATAGACATCGCTTAGATTGAGCCAGAGCGCGAATTCATCGAGCGTGAGAGCGGCTGCGACGCCATAGAGCAGGGAAGTCACTCGATCGGCAATATGGAAGCAAGAAGGCCCGCCAGTTCCGATCTCGTTCAGCCATGAGTATCCGACCAGAAGGAGGAGAAGAATACCCCACACCAAGTGATGGATGTGGCGCCCTCGCATGCTGATGTTGTGAAACGGCCCAATGTCGTTGTGAATCGCGATTGTGATACCACGAACCACGACGACGGCAGTAAAGAATCCTACGGAAGCGAGGAAGAGCCGTTCCCGGCGAGTCTCAGGAAACTGGCGTTTGTAAACGGAACGCAAACGGGTCCCAAAAACAACCAGCGCAAGTATTCCCAGAATGACGGCGATAATGAGCGGCCCAATCCAAAAACTTTGATGTGTCCATGGCATTCGAATGTCATCTTAGTGCATGGACGCAGCTTGACATAGGGCATCAATGAGTCCCTGGGCCGTGTAAACTTCAGCCTGAGCTGTGACAATCAGTCCGTGATCGAGAACCGTTTTGGACGTGATCGGGCCTATCGTGGCGATCTTGGTGCGGCGAAGCCGTTCGACACCTATCAGATGTACAAGATTGCCTACGGCGGAAGAACTCGCGAATAAGACCCAGTCTGGGTACGGCTCTCGGAACACGGCTGCAGCTCTATCCGCTTCGACAGGAATCACGTTGCGGTAAGCTTCAACAACCTCGATCAGGGCTCCGCGCTTGCGCAGTGCGTCAGGGACGAGATCGCGTGTCACCGCTGCGCTCGGGATCAGCACCTTGCGATTAATCAAATCTTCGCCGCTAAGGGCTTCTATTAAGGACTCGGCAACATATTTAGAAGGAGTAAGGTCGACTCGAAACCCAAGTTCTTCTGCGGTCTCCCGGGTGGCGGCACCCACTGTTGCAACGTGCGGCTTCCAGATTTGCAGTGATTCCGGCAGTTGGGCTGCAAAGGCGTGGACGGCGTTAGCGCTAGTAAAAATAATCCAGTCATATTCGTTTGAGTGCGCTGCGGCGTGCCGCAGAGGCTCTGGATTAAGGGGAGGAGCAATACCGATCAGCGGCAGCAGAATGACTTCGGCTCCAAAAGCCCGAAGAGGCGCAGCGAGTTCTTCGGCCTGATGAGTAGCCCGGGTGACCACCACGCGCAGACCTTGAAGAGCACCCATTCACTTGCTCTCGCTGAGGATCTGGTCTGCACCTCTACTTATAAGATCCGCTGCAACAGCTTGGCCTAATTCTTCAGGACAGTGGCGCGGTCCAGCCGCCTCAACTCGCAAACAGCGGGAGCCATCGGTCGAGAGGACCACGGCCATTACGTTGAGATTTTCCCCGATTGGCTCAGCAAACGCGCCCACCGGCAGCTGACAGCCCCCGCCGAGCGCCGCGAGCACGGTTCGTTCGCAGGTCACAGCCTGGCTGGTCGGCTCGTCATTGAACTGCGCGCATACTTCACGGGCCGGATCGTCTCTTCGTGTCTGGATCGCGAGGGCACCTTGGCCCGGCGCAGGGCACATCTGCTGCGGAGACAAAACTTCGGAAATCTCGTGAGCGAGTCCAAGCCGGCGAAGTCCAGCCGCGGCAAGTACCACGGCGTCATACTGGCCTTCCTTCAACTTCCGAAGGCGGGTGTCGATATTGCCGCGAATGGGCTGAATCTGCAGATCTGGCCTCAGAAGTCGAAGCTGTGCCGCGCGACGTCCTGAACTGGTGCCCACCGATGCGCCGTGCGGAACGTCTTTAAGGACGCTTCCTACAATGGCGTCTCTAGGATCTTCCCGCTCGGGTACGGCGGCTATGGCAAGATCTTCCCGCGGCTCGGTAGGCAAATCTTTAAGGCTGTGGACTGCCAGGTCGATCGCACCCGTGAGGAGCGCTTCCTCTATTTCTTTGGTGAACAAGCCTTTGCCCCCCGCCTGAACTAACGAAGCTGTCTGGAGGTGATCTCCTGTGGTTCTGATAATTTCGATGCGAGTCGTCACACCCCGGCTCTTAAGATGCGCCGCAACGAACTGAGCTTGCCACAGGGCGAGCTGCGAGCCTCGGGAGCCGATTGTCAAGACACGCGCAAGTGCGCCAGCTGCCATTAGAATTAGCGGTCGCGCAACCGAAACATCCGGTAAACGGCGTTGATGAGCTCGCCTTGGCGAATATTGTCACCCAATTTCTGCGAAGCTGCGTGACGCCGTATCTCGGAGATAGGGCCATGCGCGATTTTATTGATGATGCTTCGCGTAAGCGCCTCGAGCGCTTCCTCCTGATCTGGCGTCAATGCGCCCAGGTGCGGGCGATGACGTTCCAATACTTCCGCGCGCACAGCTTCGAGCTGGGCCTGAAGACTGATAATAGTCGGGACGACGTCGCGCTGGCGGAGCCGAGCCTCGACCCGAGCAACCTCATCCGCAACGATGATCTCCGCCTGCTCCGCGACTACCCTGCGAGTTTGAAGATTGCGGTCGGCGAGACGCTGGAGATCATCGATGTCGTAGAGGAAGGCGTGCTCCACCTTGTTTACATCAGGTTGGATGTTTCGGGGAACGGCAATGTCAATGAGAAACATCGGCTGATTTCTGCGAGCCTCGATAGCTCGATGAACAGTGTTCTGATCGAGAACGTAACCGGGCGCGGACGATGAAGCGATGACGATATCGACTTCGGCAAGCCGCTGATGGAACGAGTCATAAGGGATTACCTCGCCCCGGAAGAGCTGTGCAAGTTCGTCAGCGCGTTCCTGGGTGCGATTGGTAATCAGAATCTCAGTGGCCCCGGCCCGCAGCAAATGCCGAGCCGCAGCCTCAGACATCTTGCCCGCCCCAATAATAAGGACGCGCTTCTTGTTGAGGGAGCCAAATATCTCCCGGGCTAGCTCTACCGCCGCATAGCCGACCGAGACAGCACTCTGCCCGATTTCGGTCTCCGAGCGGATGCGCTTGGCGACGCTAAAAGCCCTTGTCAGAACTGTATCGAGAATGCTTCCGATCGCTCCTTGGTCACGTGCCTGGGCGTAAGCTTGCTTCAGCTGACCAAGAATCTGGGGTTCACCCACGATCATTGAGTCCAGACTCGAAGCAACCCGGAAAAGATGCCGGATCGCTTCACTTTCCTCGAAGAAATATAGATGTGGACGAACGGCTTCCAAGGTAAGGCCATCGCGACCGTTGAGAATAGTTTCGATCAGCGTGTCGGTGGACACGTCATCGGATAGAGCGGCTGTGACTTCCACTCGATTACATGTCGAAAGGATGAGGGCTTCCTTTGCGCCGCGGGCCTGCATGTGAACCAGCGCGGCAGGAACCTCCTCAAACCGGAACGCGAGCTTCTCGCGCACCTGTACGGGGGCCGTACGGTGGTTGACACCGGCAAGAGCCAGTTTCATCGCAGCCACAAACTCCTCAATCCGACGTGAGTGGCCCAGGTGATGATCGAGCAGCTCAATACGCTGACCGCCAGCCAAGCGATTCGACGGCCACGCCATCCGGCGGAAATGCGCAGAAAAATCATGGCCAGATAGAACGCCCATGTGAACAGGAAAAAGGCAATCTTGGGATCCAGGATCCAACGCGTGCCGCTTTCAATGAATGCCCAGATAACTCCTGTTACAGTGGCGATCGTGATGAACACGAATCCGGTATTCATGGCGTGGGTGATGACCCGGTCGAGAGTGGCCAAGGGTGGCAGACGGTTTGAAGATGGACTAACGTGCTTGCGCTTGAGCTGGCGTTCCTGAAGCAGGTAGTACACGGAGGCAACGGCGGCGAGGATCAGTGCCGCGTATCCGATTAAAACGCTCGTGATATGGACAGTTAGCCAGGCGTTTCGGATTCCGGGGCTGCTCCAGGAGGCTACCGGGAACTCAGTTGCCCCGATGAGAGTCATGAAGAACACCAACGGGAAGAGACAAACCCCAAATATGGAGATGTGGTAGTAGCTGTATGCTAGCAAGAACAGAACGGCTATCAAGAAGGCGCAGAGCGAACTGGTCTCATAAAAATTGTTGAGAGGTAAATGGCCTGTCTCAGCGCGCAGCTCGACGATGGACACCAGATGAAACACCGTTCCAATCGCGAACACAATGAGTGCCGGAGTGAATAGCCGCGTACTTTTTCGGAACAGGTAAATCAGCGCGTAGACTAAGCCGCAGGAGTAAAATGCGGCGGCCGCCCGCAGCCAGAAAACGCTCATGGTCACACTCCCGCATCCTTGACAGCTGCGGACCCTATTTCAGTATAGGTGCCGGATGCCCTCGTTTCTGCCTTGCCAGGCTTGATGCCGGTATTGGAATCCGCGCGAATCGAGTCATTAAATTGAAGGCGGGGCTCTCTGCCCCACCCTTATAAATGAACGCGTGAAAGGACCTTAAGAGTTATGAGTGAACTTTTGACCGGGAAAAAAGCAATCGTGACTGGAGCCTCGAAGGGTATCGGACTCGAAATAGCGAGGGCTCTTCTTTCCGAGGGAGCGGACGTGGTTATTTGCTCCCGCGACCCTAAGGCTGTGGAAAACGCAGTGACCGATCTCCGTAAGAACGCCAAAGCACGTAAGGTTAGCGGTTGTGCGACGGATGTAAGCGACAGCGAGCAGGTCAAGCAGCTCTTCGAGTTTGCAGACAAAGAGCTGGGCGGACTGGACATCTTAGTTAACAACGCGGGTACTGGGATCTTTCGGGCGGCTGGGGAACTCACTGTGGAAGAGTGGAACCGTGTAATCGGAACGAACCTTTCCGGTACATTCTACTGCAGCCGCGAGGCACTCGAGCTTTTCCACAACGCCCGCGGTGGATGGATTATCAACATCAGCAGCCTTGCGGGAAAGAATCCATTCCTGGGCGGCTCAGCCTACAACGCCTCCAAATTCGGACTAAATGGCTTTAGCGAAGCAATGATGCTCGATCACCGCAACGACAACGTGCGCGTAAGCTACATTATGCCCGGGAGCGTAGACACTGCCTTCGCTGGTCATGACGCCAAGCAGAAGTCGGATTGGAAGATTGCCCCCGAAGATATAGCCGAAATCGTATTGGATATTTTGCGCAAACCCGGAAGAACGCTCATCAGTCGAGTTGAGGTGAGACCTTCTCGGCCTCAAAAGTACTAATCAGAAAAGCCCGATAGAGGAAAAGGTACCAACCACCCTTCATAAAACAGATCCCTCTGACGATGAAGGAAGTAGCAAGCAGCATGGCGGTTATTAGTTGAAGCCAAAAAGAATTTATAAGCTGGTCCGCAAAGATGTCGGGATCAGATATTCAACCGTCAAGACATGGATGGAAAGAGGGAATGTACGTATATGAGCCGGCTCCGAAAAGTACTTGATCCTACGAGGACGGGCAAAGACGCTGAATCACTGGAAAAGACGCTACTAAAGCTAGTAGTCGGCCAGAACGAAGCAGTCGAGCAGATCGTAAATATTTATCAGATGTACCTCACGGGTCTCTCGGCTCCGGGCCGCCCGGTGGGGAACTTCCTTTTCTTAGGACCAACCGGCTCAGGGAAAACACGCACCGTCGAGGCGACGGCCGAAGCTCTTGTCCACAATCCCCGTGCAGTAATCAAGATCGACTGCGCTGAGTTTCAGCACAGCCATGAGATAGCCAAGCTGATCGGTTCGCCCCCCGGCTACCTGGGACACCGCGAGACGCACCCACTGTTAAGCCAAGAAGTCATCAATCAACACCAAACGGACACGATGAAGTTAAGCTTCATCCTTTTCGACGAAATCGAGAAGGCCAGCGACGCGCTCTGGAATTTGCTCCTGGGCATTCTGGACAAGGCTACTTTGACACTTGGTGATAACCGCAAAGTCGATTTTTCCCGAGCGATGATTTTCATGACAAGCAATCTGGGCGCTGGCGAGATGAGCGCCTTGGTAGCACCCAAGCTTGGATTCAACGCAGTTTCAGCAGCCGCTCAGCCCCGCCCAGCGAGTGAAGAACTCAATAAGAAGATCTCCCGAACCGGCGTTGAGGCGGCGCGGCGCAAGTTCACGCCAGAGTTTATCAACCGTATCGACAAGATCGTTGTATTCAAGTCACTCGGCGAGCCGGAATTGCGTCGGATTCTGGACCTTGAACTCGGCCAGGTACAGCAGCGAATTCTGGTCTCCCCCGCGGAAAAGTCATTTGTATTCACCGTTTCGCCGGCTGGCAAGAACCTTCTGTTGACCGAGGGTACCGACGTTAAGTATGGTGCTCGACACCTGAAGCGAGCGATTGAACGACTGCTTGTCCACCCGCTGTCAAACCTGATGGCGACGAATCAGGTCGCAGGTGGAGATTGGATCCAGGCGGATCTGGACGGGGAACAGCGTTCTCTCGTGTTTACCAAAGAAGCCGAAGGGATGGAGATGCACGCGATGGCGAGCCTGGCCGGGGACAACTTCCGCATGCCGCAAACGGCAGCCGCCGCTTCCGCTCCCTCAGAGACGGTAAAGACCGTGTCCGCGAAGTCATCGAAGAAATAGGTTTTACTAGCGCCAGTTTTGCTAGACGGGCAACTCACTGGACCCCATCAGGTATCTGTCTATGTGGTGGGCAGCTCGCCGGGCTTCTGCAATCGCCCAAACGACTAGGGATTGCCCCCGGCGAGCGTCCCCAGCAGAAAATATGCCGGGTACAGATGTCATATAAGCTTCGTCCGTCCTAACGTTCCCACGAGTATCCAGATCTACAGCGAATTCATCAAGTAACCCCTCCCGGACTGGACCGGAGAAGCCAATGGCAATCAGCACTAGATCGACGTCGAGGTAGAACTCGCTTCCAGGGACTCGCTCAAGCGCAGGTTTCGGACCCACACGCACACAATGCAGCTTCTTCACATTCCCTTGTTCGTCGCCGGTAAAGTGCGTAGTAAAAACACTCCATTCGCGAACCCCGCCCTCTTCATGCGCGGCCTCCACTCGCAACTGAAGCGGCCATAACGGCCAAGGTGTAGTGTGATGACGGTTTGTTGGAGGCAAAGGGTGTATTTGGAATTGGTGAACAGAGGCTGCCTTCTGACGATGTGCGGTCCCAAGGCAATCAGCCCCCGTATCGCCGCCCCCGATAATGATCACGCGCTTGCCTGTTGCAACGATCTGTTCTTCGTCCGTGAAGCGATCGCCCGCACACCGCTTGTTTTGCTGTGTCAAGTAATCCATTGCGAAGTGAATGCCCTTCAACTCGCGGCCTGGTATTGGAAGCTCCCGGTGTTCCTCGGCACCGACGGCCAACAGCACTGCGTCAAAATTGCTAAGCATCGCGCCCGCTCCTGCGCCCACGTGTACATTCGTCCGGAACTCTATTCCTTCAGCGGATAGTTGTTCGAGCCTCCGGTCCACCACCCTCTTTTCGAGCTTAAAATCGGGGATACCGTACCGCAACAGACCGCCGATTCGGTCATGCTTTTCAAAAACGGTAATCAAATGTCCGACCCGGTTCAGTTGCTGGGCAGCGGCCAGACCGGCCGGACCTGATCCCACAATCGCGATTTTTTTGCCAGTACGCTGCGAGGGACGTTCAGGGCGAATCCAGCCTTCACGGAATGCACGCTCAACGATATTTTCTTCGACGACCTTAATGGCCACCGGCGATTCATTGATGCTGAGCACGCATGCCGTCTCGCATGGCGCGGGACAAATGCGTCCTGTAAACTCTGGGAAGTTGTTGGTCGCGTGCAGTGCTCGGATCGCTTCGCGCCAACGGCTCTTGTCGACCAAATCGTTCCAGGTTGGGATTAGATTATGCAGCGGGCAGCCGGTATGGCAAAACGGAACTCCACAATCCATGCAACGCCGCGCCTGTTGTTGAAGCTTATCGACGGGGAAATCCTGGTAGACCTCGAACCAGTCGTTAACGCGCTCCAACACGGGGCGGCGCTCAGGCGTCTCACGACTATATTCCAAAAATCCTGTCGGTCTGCCCAAGAATTATGCAGCTCCTTCACGAATAGGCATTTCATCCGGCGGGATCGCGAAAGTATGTGAAAAGTTATCGTGTTCGGGCCTTCGCGCGACGCCGAGCACTCTCTTATACTCATGCGGAAAGACTTTCACGAAATGCCGCAATGCCTCAGGCCAATTTTCTAGCGCGCGCCCCGCACGGGGACTGCCGGTGTACTCGAGGTGCTTGTTGATCAGCTGATGCAGCCGCACTACGTCTTCAGGTTCGAAAATGGGATCGAGGTCAACGCCTGCGCGATTGCAGCGAACACGGGCAAAATCGCCGTCCTCATCAAAGACGTAAGCGATTCCACCACTCATGCCGGCGCCGAAATTGCGTCCGGTCCGGCCCAAGATGACGACGGTACCGTTGGTCATGTACTCGCAGCCGTGGTCACCGACTCCTTCCACCACGGCGACAGCCCCGGAGTTTCGAACCGCAAAGCGTTCGCCTGCAACTCCGTTGAAATAAGCCTCCCCGCTCGTCGCCCCATACAGCACAGTGTTGCCGATGAGTATGTTCTGCTCCGGCTGGAAAGTCGACGCCCGCGGCGGGAAGACGATAATCTTGCCGCCTGAAAGACCCTTGCCCACGTAATCATTCGCATCGCCCTCGAGGACGAGCGACACACCTCTGACGAGGAATGCACCAAAACTTTGTCCGGCAGATCCATTGAAGTTAATTCGGATCGTGTCTTCGGGCAAGCCCTTTGATCCGTGGGTTCGGGCGATCTCGCCACTCAGCATGGCCCCCACCGTCCGATGCACGTTTTGGATGGGCGTGCTGAACTCAGTTGGAGTCCCTTTCTCAATGGACTTCTTGGCGAGCTTCATAAGGCTGTGATCCAGGGCATCATTCAAACCATGATCTTGTCCGATCACACAACGCCGCCCCACCCGTCTGGGAACGCGCGGGTTATAAAGAATTGTCGAGAAATCAAGACCGCTGGCTTTCCAATGTTCAACGCCGCTGCGCATCTGGATCATGTCCACGCGACCGATCATCTCGTTCATGGTGCGAAAGCCAAGTTTCGCCATCCACTCGCGCACTTCCTCCGCCAGATAAAAAAAGAAGTTGATGACATGCTCCGGGGTTCCCGCGAATTTCTTTCGCAGCTCCGGATTTTGAGTCGCAATTCCGACCGGGCACGTGTTCAAATGGCATTTCCGCATCATGATGCAGCCTAGCGTGACCAGCGGTACAGTCGAGAACCCAAATTCTTCCGCTCCGAGAAGAGCAGCAATAGCTACGTCGCGGCCGGTTTGCAACTTGCCGTCCACCTGCACGCGAATACGGCTACGAAGGTCATTCATCACTAAGACTTGCTGTGTTTCGGCAAGCCCCAACTCCCATGGAATGCCAGCATGCTTAATGGAGCTGAGCGGCGACGCGCCAGTGCCACCGTCGTATCCGCTGATTAGAACTACGTCTGCGTGAGCCTTGGAAACGCCTGCCGCAACGGTTCCCACACCGACTTCTGCTACCAATTTCACGGAAATGCGTGCGGTTGGACTGACGTTCTTCAGGTCATAGATCAACTGCGCCAGATCTTCAATTGAGTAGATATCATGATGCGGCGGAGGTGAGATCAATCCGACGCCTGGAATCGAGTGGCGCACTCGCGCTATCTCCGAATCCACCTTGTTGCCGGGCAGTTGTCCGCCTTCTCCGGGCTTGGAACCCTGCGCGATTTTGATTTGCAGGTCATCAGCATTTACCAGGTAGTTTGCAGTCACGCCAAAACGCGCAGAGGCGACCTGCTTGATTGCACTTCGCTTCGAATCCCCGTTCGGCAGAGCGACAAAGCGCGCCTCGTCCTCCCCGCCTTCGCCCGTATTCGACCGGCCTCCGATGCGGTTCATGGCAATTGCGAGCGTCTCGTGTGCCTCAGCGCTTATCGAGCCAAAGGACATTGCGCCTGTGGCAAAGCGCTTCACGATCTCGCTTGCTGGTTCCACGTCCTCAATTCGAAGCGGTTGCGCAACGGTCTTCAGGTCCATCAATCCGCGCAAGGTGCAGAGCTGCTTACTCTGCTCATCTACTAGCGTTGTATATTCCTGGAAGGTTGCATAGCTTCGCTGCCGTACAGAATGCTGGAGCTTGCTGACGGTCAGAGGATTCAGTAGATGGTATTCGCCATTCACGCGGTATTGATAATTGCCGCCTACGGCAAGCTCCATATCTGAATCAGACACGGGCCGAAGTGCGAAGCTGTGCTTCTCAATGGCCTCTTTGGCAAGCACATCCAATCCGATTCCTTCGATCCGTGAAGGCGTTCCCGTGAAATACCGGTCAACTAATTCCTTATTCAGCCCGATTGCCTCAAAGACTTGGGCGCCGCGATAACTCTGCAGCGTGGAGATACCCATCTTTGAGAAGACTTTAAGCAGGCCTTTGTTGACGGATTTTATGTAATTCTTAATCGCGGCCTCGACCGTAATGTGATCGGAAAGTTCATCCTCGCGCACTAGCTCCTCGATGGTCTCAATCGCCAGGTAGGGATTGATCGCACTCGCGCCATAGCCAATGAGAAGGGCATAATGCATCACTTCTCGCGGCTCACCAGATTCGACAATCAAAGCAACACCGGTACGCGTGCCTTCCCGTACCAAGTGGTTATGAACAGCGGTGAGCGCCAGCAGAGATGGGATTGGAGCAAACTCCTCATCAATGCCCCGATCCGAGAGGATCAGGAGCGTATAACCTGATTTGATCGCGAGTGACGCACGGCGGCAAAGGCCGTCGACAGCGCGTTTCAGCCCTGCTTCACCATCAAGCGCGTTGAAGGTAGCGGTCAAAGTCGATGCCAAAAGATCACCGCGAGAAACACGTCGCAGCTTCTCCAAATCCCGGTTCGTCAACACCGGGTGCGGCATCTTCAGCGTGTGGCAGTGCTCCGGAGTCTCCGCCAAAATATTGCGCTCAGTGCCGATGTAGCTAGTCAGCGACATCACAAGATCTTCACGGATTGGGTCGATGGGCGGATTCGTTACCTGAGCGAACAATTGTTTGAAATAGTTGAAGAGCGACTGCGGTTTATCGGACAAGCATGCAAGCGGCGTGTCCGTTCCCATGGAGCCCAACGCCTCTTCACCGTTCGAGGCCATGGGGGAGACCAGCATATGGACATCTTCGTCGGTGTAACCGAAGCATCTGTGCCGCATCAACACGGTTTCGTGATCCGAACCGTGTATGCGCGACGGCTCCGGCAATGCACCAAGGGAGATTTGATTCTCGGTAATCCACTCGCGATACGGCCGTCGCGATCCAAGCTGGTGCTTGACCTCTTCATCCGGCACGATGCGTCCTTGTTCCAGATCGAGTAGCAGCATCCTGCCCGGCTGCAGCCGCCCTTTGTACTCGATCTCTTCCGCCTCGAAGTGAAGCACGCCAGCTTCGGAAGCCATCACGAGCAGGCCAGCCTTTGTGACCAAATAGCGCCCCGGCCGGAGGCCATTGCGATCGAGAGTTGCACCGATCACGCGGCCGTCTGTAAAGGCAACCGCGGCAGGACCGTCCCACGGCTCCATGAGTGATGCATGATATTCGTAGAAAGCGCGCTTTTCATCCGGCATGCTCGGGTCCGCATCCCAGGCTTCGGGAATTAGCATTGCCATCACATGAGGCAGCGAACGTCCCGACATGGTTAACAATTCGACCGCATTATCGAGTGCAGCCGAATCGCTAACACTTTCTTGAATAATCGGGAATAGCTTCTTAATGTCGAAGTAAGGCGACGCGAGCACTGGCTGCCGAGCATTCATCCAGTTGACATTGCCACGCAGCGTGTTGATTTCTCCGTTGTGGCATAGATACCGGAACGGGTGCGCAAGCTGCCAGGTTGGAAAAGTATTGGTAGAAAATCGCTGGTGAACGAGACACAGCGCGCTAGTTGTGTCCGGATCCAGGAGCTCGTTGTAGAATTCACCAATCTGATTGGCTAAAAGCAAGCCCTTGTAGACAATGGTGCGCGATGAAAACGAGGGTATGTAGAAAAACGATTTGTCGCGCATATCAGACGCAGAGACAAGCGACTCCACTCGTTTTCGAACCACATAAAGCGTGCGCTCGAATTCGTCCGGCGTCATGCCGGCCGGCTGACCTACAAAGAACTGCTCGATGTAAGGCTGTGAAGCGCGCGCCAGACGGCCAATGGCATCTACGTTTACGGGCGCGTCGCGCCAACCTAGAACAGTCAGGCCCTCCTCCCGCGAAACCTGCTCAAGCAAGCCTTCACACGCGAGACGCTGCTGCTGCTCGACTGGCAAAAAGCACATTGCCACCCCATACTCGCCTGGTGCTGGAAGCGCGAAGCCTAGGTTGCCGACTTCCTTGGCAAAGAAGGAATGGGGGATTTGAATGAGTATTCCCGCCCCGTCCCCCGTTTCTGGATCGCACCCACAAGCTCCCCGATGTGCCAGATTGACAAGGATTTGCAAACCCTTTAGCACTATGTCATGCGAACGCCGACCCGCGATGTCCGCAACAAAGCCAATCCCGCAAGCATCATGTTCATTTTTTGGGTCATAAAGCCCTTGAGCAGGCGGAGGATGGCGCGTAAAGTCGGATATATACACTTTTGGCCTCCTCAGTCGAAAACGAGGAATAGCCAAAGTATAGCGGCCTGGCCAGTATTCGTCAAATCGAATTTGCGGTTCTTTACAATTAGAAAATCTTATGGTAAGTTGACGCTTGTGACACTTACGAACCTTCGCCTGATCCGTGATCTGGCCCATCATCAAAGTGTGAGCAAGGCCGCCCATCTCAATGGGATAACTCAATCAGCGGCCAGTCAACGGATACGGGAACTGGAGGCGCAATTGGGCGTGGAGCTTTTTGATCACAGCCGACGACCGCTGACAGTGACTGGCGCCGGGAAACTATACCTGGACTACTGCCGTGATGTGTTGCGAAGGCATGACGAACTCGATGCGGCATTACGAGGGTTAAGGAAAGATGCCCGTGGGACCGTGCGGCTCGCCGCCATATATTCGGTTGGTCTTTCCGAGATGTCGGAAATTGAGGCTCGTTTTGCGAAACAGTTCCCAGATGCCGAACTGCGTGTTTCTTATCTGCGACCTGAAAAAGTGTACGAAGCGGTGGTAGAAGAGGAAGCCGATCTTGGCCTGATGAGCTATGCGGAATCGTCGCGCGAGGTGGTAGCTTTGCCCTGGCGAGAAGAGGAAATGGTGGTAGCAGTTGCACCGAATCACCCGTTATCTCAAAGGAACTCCGTACCTGCCTCGGCGCTCGATGGGGAACTTTTCGTTGGCCTTGATGAAGATCTACCGATCAACAACCAAATAGGGCGCTATTTACGCGAGCATAAGGTGAATGTTGAGATGGCGCTCCACTTCGACAACTTGCAAATGGTAAAGGAAGCCGTGGCGCACGGAGCCGGGATCAGCATCATACCGAAGCGCACCATGCGTGAAGAGTTGCTTCAAGGACGCATCATCGCGTTACGACTTGATCCGGCGGAACTCTATCGGCCTGTGCGAATCATTCATCGCCGGCGCAAAGTGTTTAGCGAAGTAGGCGACGGTTTTCTGGCCTTGCTCCGGGAAGAGGAAGTGTCGCACGCAGCCTGATCCGCTACTTCGTTCCGCGCTCCGTGTCAGCCGTCCGGGCTCGCCGTCAATAGTGTAGGAACCCGATCGGCGATATACTTATCGCTTCTTGCCAAACACCGAAAGACTAATTGGACGGCGCCAGCGGAGAGGCAGGCTGGTCTTTCTCCTGATTCTGCTGTTCGCCCTGTTACTCTGCTCCCGCTATATTGCATCCACGTTGATCGATTACGAGTGGTGGTCCGAGCTGCGTCAGCTGGACACGTGGATCAATCTTCTGCTCTATGGAACCGTTCCCATCGTGCTCGCCTCCATCCTTTTCTTTTGTGCATTCTGGATTGCCTTTAAGGTGGGCATCCGGCAAGAAGTCGAAACCTCGCGTTCCAGTATTTTTAATCGTGCGTTTATTTCCCGGATCGCTTTAATAGTGTTCGCGTTGTTGGCGATCGGCGTGGCCAATGCGACTGTGGACAGCTGGGCGGTCGTGAGGTACTTTGGCGGCCTGCGTCTGCCATCTGCCCGCTCAGAATTTATCGATCCTATCTTTGGCCGCCCGCTTCATTTCTATTTCTTCGGTCTGCCGTTCTACAGCATGTTGTTGCGCGTCGTAATGGTCGGGGCAGTGCTTGCGCTGCTGATCTATTGGCTTGCCGCGCATCTTGAAAATCTGAGCCGACGCATTCCCACGCTCTATCCGGGGAGCACCTTCGAATTTGAGCAGTTATCAATCGGCGAAGCTTTCAATTCGATATTCGTCCGGCTGGCAGCAGCCCTTTTGCTGGGCGGACTTGCAATCAAGTTCTTTTTCAGCCGTTATAGTTTTCTGCTGCAGGATCACGGAGCGTACCTCGTTGGCGTCGATTGGGTTGCAGATCACGTCGTCTTACCGCTGCAATGGCTCATGATCGCCGCGGCGCTGGGCGGCGCCATTCTCGTTCTTGCGAAGCGCGCGCGCTGGGCGCTGCTCTTGTTGCTGGTTCTCCCGGTTCGCTACATTCTTCCGCCCCTCGTCTCCGGATTGTATG
>JBPCJX010000155.1:0-40142 GCA_051004875.1 Bryobacteraceae bacterium | reverse complement strand
CCATTGATTACGATCTTTTGTCAGCAGGAGCTCCCAGTCTCATGTGTTTCTGTAATTCTTCGCTGTCTCACCGATGCCAGTGCCGCGCTGAAAACACTCAGTTTTGAGAAAAATAATCACACATGGGGCTTGACACGTATGGTTTCGTAATTAGCAGGCCGTGGGTTCGAGTCCCACGGGTGGCTCCAAACTCTTTTTAAGTCAGAGGTTTGCAAGCGTCGACCCGCGTCAAAACCGGCTGAGTATCTGTCAGCAGGTTGCCGTTTCAGCTGGTTCAACTATTTGGATTTGAAGTGATTGGCCTGCGATTGGCGCTAGCATAGCGAGTCGCACAACCAAAACTCGCGCCAAAGGTGCGAGAATTCAGCACTCGCTTCCGGCTGTGCACTTGATTCAACCGCTCGATCATCATTGATCGGCTTCGTTCCGCTCGTCACCAGAGTGTGACTAAGCAACTTGGCTTCAGGCCGTGGGTGCGTCGTGTCCAGGAAGGCCATCAGGCTGGGGTCGATCAGGTCCCGAAGAATGGTGCGGAAAGGGGGGACTTAACCCCCCCCATGCCGTTGCGGACGCAGCCACCTCAAGGCCGTGCGTCTGCCAATTTCACCCACTTCCGCCTAGCTTCAAACCGCTTTCCCTGGACCTGCTCTGCGCTCACGGAGGTATGGGAGTACGGCTTTGGTCATAGTGATGACGCCAAAAGATTGGTCTCAACCTGAGAACGAAGGTCGGCGAGCGAGGTATCTTCAACAGGGCACACATTGCAGTAGCCGGCATTGTTGACGAGCACATCCAGGACGCCGAAGGTTTCAATGGCGGCATCGACAGCGTACTTTAACTGCGCTTCTTTTTTGATCCAGAGAGACGGTTCGCACGCTCTCACCGTACTTATTCACAAAATTACTGAGCTGATCGGAATTGCGGGCGCGCCAGGACTCGGTGTCCCGCTTCGAGAGCTCCTTCTGTGAAGGCGCGGATAAGACCGCGCGAATTACCGGTAATAAGCCAAACCTGTGACATGCGCTTCCCCGGCGCTAAATTATCTGCGAGCGAAGGGATTAAAACGAGAGCGTGGCGCTGCCGGTAACCTTCGTCGCCAAGCAATTCTCACTGAAGGGCGACATTGTCAACCAACGATTAGGGCGGAAGCGGCAAAAAATGCGCTTCATTAAGCGCCTTGATTAACCTTATTGACTTTCACGTGTTGACTGTGTCAACCTCCTTCGGAGCAAAGATCGAAACGCCGAGCAGGGTCGAGGATTGTATCTAATCACGCTAGACTGCCAGTAGCCTGGTGAGACGAGAACCATAAGCAGCTCGAGTTTATGTACACTACACGAGCCCGCTCACATGATTCCGTACTTTTCGAAAGCTGAAACGGCGCTACTCCCGTCGTTAAGCGCCTTTTTGACCAACTTTTCACCGCGCGCTTTTTCGAGTGCCTTCGTAAAAATCTCGACCTCCACCGCTTTCGGAATGCAGCAGACGCCATCGATATCGCCAAACAGGATGTCACCCGGTCTGATGAGGACGTTGCCAATTTCAACGGGGATCCGAAAATCAACAACTTTGTAGCGGGGTGCGGCATCCTGGCCGTAACTGCCCCATGAGAATGTGGGGAAGTTCAGGTTCAGAATGGCCCTGGTATCGCGGCTATAACCATTGAGCACGGCACCAACCGCACCCAGTATCCGAGCTCGCGTACTCATCATCTCGCCCCAGAGTGCATTTCGAGGAGAAGAACCGGTATTGACGTAGACTTCGTTGGCACGCAGGCTATCAAGAGCTTCCAGCATTAGGCCAAACGGTTTCTCCATTAGCTTGTTTGCACTTCCCTCGACCTTCTCCCGAAATACATCAACAGACAGCACCGGCATGGCCCGCCCGATCACAACCATCTCCTGACGAAGCGGCTTAATTGCGGGTGGCAAAAATTGGTGGAAGAGCTGCAGCTTGTCCATGACATCACCGACCACGGGGGTGAACAGCTCGCGCCGGGAAATCGAAAATAATTCGTTATCGTCGTTCCAGAAACTCATAGCTGTCGTATCTACCCGGTCAGCGCGGCGCAAAGCTTACTATTCCAGGTTTGCTGATGACTCGTACGGTCTGGACCTCGAAGGGCCGGAACGAAAGATGGATGCTGTTTCCATCAATGTGAAGATTATCGCCATCATCTTCTACTCCCGAGCAGAGGCGAGCCGCCGTAACATTCGACCTAAAAAAGTGAACCGTGGTCTTCGAAACTTGTCCGGCAGTCTCGACGAGACGCATAATCGTGCCCTTTCCATCTTCTGCCTGCTTCCAGGTAACCAGCGCAACATTCCTTCCGCTAGTCTCAAGGAATCCTTCTCCGGTCGGCGGCAATGGCCTGGCGGGGTCACCTGCTTTGTCTTGCTCGACTACGTGATTCAATTCAACGGGGCGCATCTCGTCCATCCCTAATCTGGTGAGCGTACTGCCGTCAAGCTTCGGACTACTTGTCACTACATAACGAAAAGAAAAGTTACCGCCCTGACCGGCACGATAATTCGTGTCCCAATAATTGTTCATCGCGTACGAAAATATAGTTCCTGTTTGCGGCCGGAATTCGCCTGGCCACTTGCCTCGATTGATGTCACCAAAGCTTGCCAGAGGCGCATCAAGGGGAACAATGCCAACCGCAAAATTCGGGTCGTCTGCGGCCATCCAATGCTGGATGGTGAACCATTCCAGGCTCCCTCCCTTCAGCAGGTCACGGGCGGGGTCGACCCATCCTTGCTGGCTCGAGTACGCGAAGTGCGGCGGGGACGTAGAGATTGGGAAGGCGAAGTAGACTGCCTCTTTCGCCGTCGTATAGTTCTTATGAAGACGATAATTAAACTCGAGTTTCTTCTGATTATCGAAAACGAGAATCTCAGTCTCAATGACGGGAGTGCTCATGGCAGAGCTCCGCGTGCGAATGGAGTAACCCCAGGAAAGTTTTTCAACGCCCACCAACTTGCCATCCGAAGACGGATGAAGAGTTAATGAACCGCGTGGGTGAGAAGGATAGGGGTTGATCACCTGCGTGTCTCCATCACCTCCCGTCACATAAAGATATTGGCCGAATTTGTAGGGGCTATGAGAGTCAACCAGCTCGCGCTTCAGCTGCTTGTCATAAAGACTCGATAATGCGCCGCTCTCCCGGTCAACCTTAATTCGGTAAAAGGGGCTATCTATCGTGTCCTCATCGGAAATCGCGGGCCCTGAAAGATCTTCTTTTCCGCGGGAAATGCTGAAGCATTTGTATCCTACGGCCGGCAGGTCCCGTGCGATAAAGCGTACGTGCAAAAAGTGCTCCTTTTTATAGAGAACCTCAAGCGGGACGTCCTGCCCGCTTGAAAGGTCAACCAGCTTGACGTGCTCGGACAGGTCTGTTTCGATCATTGCATCCCGGCGCCAGTTTAAAGAGTTGAAGGCGATGAGCGTGTTTGAAGGAATGTGAATCTGGTCCGCCAACTGGCTGAGAGATCGGTTCATGATATCTTCGATCTCCAATGCAGCACGTCGGGCGCGATCGTCTTTGACCCTTAATTGTTTGTTCGTTTCTTCGTGATCCGGCTGAGTGATGGAGTTGTAGGAGGCCCACGTATGCTCGGCGAAAAGAATGATGTTTCGCCAGACATCCGTAAGGAGACCAGTAGGCGGATTCAGATCGGGATCGACAGAGTGTGTGAGGGTCGATAGCACCTCAGCCGATAGCGCACGATTCTGATTCTGGCGGTCTTGGGTAGTAAAGTACGCGTCGCTCCCGATGCCGTCTTCCCAATAAGGACCTCCGTCCTTTCTGTAAGTAGGTAGCTTGCTTCCATAGTGTGCCTCAATGTAATGAAAGAATTCGGGGAACGTGGCATAGTTCAGTTTGGGGAATGCATAAAGGCTATTCCAATCAGTTGCGAAAGTGGCCGTGGTGGGAAAGAGATCTGTATTCTCCACCTGCGTGCCGTAGATGAGGGCAACATCAGGTTTGTAGCTCAGTTTTGTATAGGCCTGCAGGAAGATGGGCAACGATTCGCGTACTGCATTCAGACCTGGCGGAAGGCCGAACAGCGTTTGCGTCTGGAGATACGCCCAGGAATACCAATATAAGACCTTCTTGCCGTCAGGCCCTTGCCACCAGAGCGGCGAGTTCTCGTTCCAGTGTTCGTGATAGAAGATTGGCGCGCGATCGTTATTCGCTGCAGCGGCCCAATACTTTACGCCGCTGCTGGCGAGGACGGACGGATAGCTACCGGAGTAAGTGGGAACATCTGTGATGTTGGCGTATTCGAACGGCAGCCCGTAGCGGCGCGCGAGCGCTTTGGACGGATATAGAGAGCGATACAGAGTCTCCAGTGAAGCATATCCTGTCAGCAGGTTGCAGTATTGGGCCGGCATTGCCATCTTGCGACTGCGAATCAGATCGAGGATCTCATCTCCCTTGGTTTGAGGACGTGTTGCAAGCAACTGCTCTAGATTCCATGAACCGTCCATGGAGAAGCGGAATTCTGGATGTTGATGAATGAGATTAGCGGCCTGGCTCAGAACCCTGGGCTGCACTTCCGCCACCTTGCCTTGGTAATCGGTGTAACCGACGTCAAGGTGAGTGTGCGGAACCACGAATAGGGTCCATTTGCGCTCGGCTGTGAGATTGATCTCGAAGCTCCGCCTTGGCTGCGTGCCCAGGGTAACCTTGGCGGAAACGGTTCCACCCCATTCGGGAATCTCGAAGGATATGCGCTGTTGCCCAAAGTCCTGCGCCCTGAATTGAGCGTTGTAGTGTTTACTGTTGATCTCGAGATCAACATCGCCCGCGGGAACCGGACCTGCGCTGCTGACGAAAGCTTCTACAATCTCTGCCAATCCCGTTTCGTTCTGGCGATAAAAGACGGTAGGCATGACCCGCGCCGCGACAGTACTTGGATCAGCTCGCTTTTCGGTTTCTCGATCTAAGCTAAGCGCATCGTACGTAAGGCCCGAAAACAGCTCTTCCTCAGATGACGGTGGATCGTCGACGCAGGTGATGGTGATGGCGTTCTCACCATTATTCAGGAATGCAGCCGGAATGATGGCGTCCACCGTGCTCTTGGAGTAGTTCGGATGGTATGCAAAAGAAGAGTCACCGGGATAATAGGTCAGACTCGGATGAAGATAGAAGACGCCTGAATGTCCGTTGACGCTTATCTTGAGAGCAGGAACTCGGGGCTGTTCAACAACAGTTGCGATCCGTAGTAGATATGGTGAGGCCGGGGAATGGAGCGTGAACAGAATCCTGTAGGGATGCCCGACACTCTGGCGAGCCGGCCAGTCTTTCTCCCAATTGCTCTTGCCTACAGTGAAACTGACAATTGGCTGTTCGGGGCTGGAGAACTCGAGAGGAGATTGATCGAACTTGCCGATCTGCCAAACGGACCGGATCTGTGCCGGAGCGATAATGCCGGACCCGAATACCAATGCAAATAGAAGCTTCTTGAGCCAGCTCATTAATGGACCCCCCAGAATTGATGCAGATCATTGGCAGCACGTGAGCACCCAGCCTAGCGCCGACTAAAATGCCTCTTGTGCTTTGATCGAAGGCAAGATAAAGTTTATGGCTGGACATTTTTCGTGTCAAGACGCAACAGAGCGAGGACGACGGACCAGCCTTCAACGCAGCGCAATAAGCAGCGCCGCGAATTCTTGAAAGAGCTCACCATCGGGACGCTGGGCACGTCGGCTCTCATTGGACTTCCGCGCGTTCAGGCCCACGATGAAGAGCAGCGTGTCAAAACCGTTTATGTGATCACCAAATGTCATCTCGATGTCGGGTTCACGGACACTGAACGGAACGTTCTGCTGACCTATTTCAATGATTACCTGCCGCGTGCCATGAGCCTTGCCGAAACGCTGCGTCGCACCGAAGGCGAGGAGCGATACGTTTGGACTATTGCTGCCTGGATGCTCTATGAGTACCTGGAGCAAGCGTCGCCCGAAGATCGCAAACGGATGGAGGCTGCCATTGCTGCGGGGGACATTGCCTGGCATGCCATGCCGTTTACGTGGCAATCGGAGATGCTGGATCGTTCCCTGATTGCCTCGGCGTTAAAGCTCTCGGCATCCCTGGACATACGGTTTGGAAAGAGAACCATCGCAGGCAAGTTAACAGATGTGCCCGGCCATACTCGCGGTTTGATCTCTCCTCTTGCCGAGGGGGGCATTCAGTTCCTGGATATCGGTGACAATCCCGGATGTAAGGCGCCGGCGGTGCCCTCGCTGAGGGTACCGGGATGGCAACCCGGCGCCGCGAATTCAGAACTCGCAGAACCCCTTAATCCTGAAAAGAGAAGGATTGTTTCCGACCTCATGAAGTACGGTCTGACGGAAAAGGAGGCTCGACGGCTTATCTCCGATGCGCCGTTTGAGCAGGATCCGCACCTATTCAACTGGCGTAATCCCGATGGAGCGCAACTGACGGTGCTGTATCATCCGTTTGGGTACGGAAGTACTACAGCGATTCCGGGGACCAATTTCGCGATTTCAATTAGAGTGGCGGCGGACAACTCGGGCCCCCATTCCGCGAATGAGGTCAAAGCCTATTATGCGTCGCTGCGGGGCCACTTCCCCGGGGCGCGAATTGTTGCTACAGATCTGAGCACAATCGCACGCGCATTAGAAACTATTCGACCTCACTTGCCGTTGGTCACGGACGAGATTGGTGATACGTGGATCTATGGAGTAGGCAGCGATCCGGGAAAGGTCTCGCGTTATCGTGAACTGGCGCGGCTCCGGAGAGAGTGGCTATCGCAAAGTCGATTTGCCTCGGGCGATGCCCTCGATCTTGCACTTACCTCGAGGCTGATACTCGCGGCTGAGCACAACTGGGGATTGAGTACCGGGCAATATTTGAAGCATCACGAGGTCTATTCTCCGGATCAACTCTCGGTGGCGAGAATTGAACGGCCCGAGTTTCAAAAGGTGGACGATGAATGGGTAGCTAAGCGTCGCGATATGGACATCGCGATCACCACTCTCCCTCCAGCTCTACAGCGGGAGGCTCGGGAGCGGCTGACAGCGCTCACGCCCAGTTTGCCGGACTCCCGAGATCTAAAGAGGGTCGAGCCCGGCACTGAAATTGAAACCGGCCGTTTCGTGATTTCGTTTGATTGGGAAACATCAGCTATTGTCAAACTGAGGAATCGGAAAACGGGCCGCGAATGGGCCTCCTCAAAGCATCCGCTCGCGAGTTTCCGATATGAAACGTTCACGAGCGTCGACTTTACGCGGTTCAACGCTGAATATAACACCGCAAAATTTGCCAGCAACGATTTCGGCAAGCCAGGCTTGGATAGATATCCCGTCCAAAGCCGGGCTTGGCAGCCGCGCTTAAGTCAACTCGGAGTAGACCAAGATGGGCGGGGACACCGGATTGTTGCAGATCTGCTGACGCCGGAACCGGAAGCGGCCATGGCTGCCCTCGTCGCCTGGCCGAAGCGCATGAGCCTGGTGGTATCGCTACCCGAGGACGAACCCACAGTTCACATTGTGTTCCAATGTTTCGATAAGCGCGCTAACCGATTAC
Organism: Bryobacteraceae bacterium; assembly: GCA_051004875.1. Classification (GTDB taxonomy): domain Bacteria; phylum Acidobacteriota; class Terriglobia; order Bryobacterales; family Bryobacteraceae; genus Bog-105. Next base: position 32,584 of record JBPCJX010000155.1, on the reverse strand, counting down.
CAGAGGCAATGTGGCTGTCTTTTTCGCCTGATGCACCAGATGCAAATGGTTGGTTGCTGGAGAAGGTCGAACAGCCAATCTCGCCATTGGAAGTGATGGCGAACGGCAACCGGCATCTTCATGCGGTCACCAAAGATGTGAGCTATCGAGATGCAAACGGAACCTTCGTACTTGAGACCTTGGACGCACCGCTGGTTGCTCCTGGACAACGGTGGCTGTTGAAATTTGATAATACTCAGCCGCAAATGAACCACGGTGTCCACGTCAATCTGTATAACAATCTGTGGGGAACTGCATTTCCTCAATGGTACGGCGAGGACATGCGATTTCGTTTTGTCATAAAGGCATAGGCAGACGATTCGAGTGGCGAGCCATCGGTCCGTGAACATTTGGGATGGTGTCGGCAAGCGGATCGGGAATGTCCCTCCGGCAAGTCAAACTGGATGAGATTGGGCCGGCCTGATCGAATTTAAATATGCCGGCAATTTCCTACCTTGGGCGGTCTGCCTGGCAACTTGAATCGGAGTTTCTGCGGGCCTCTGTTCTGGAATCCGGCGGACATTTAGCGGAGATATTTCTCAATAGCGCTGCGCAAGTGAATCCTCTGTGGACTCAGTCGCGGCCTACGATCGACGCGGATTCCTACGATCCTTTGATTCATGGAGCTCTATATGGAACTGCTCCCGAGTCGCGGCTTTTGAGTGGCCTGGCAGGGCATAATCTTTGCTTTCCATTTTGGGGAAATCCATCCCCGGCGGAAGTGATCGCCGGCATGACTTTTCATGGCGAAACGAATATTCGACGCTGGCGGCTGACAGGAGAATCGCCCGGAACTCTAAACTTGGAAGTTCACCTTCACGAATCTGCGGCTATCTTCCGGCGAACTATTCGAGCTCACGAATATGCTCTCCACGTGGATTGCCGAGCTGAAAGCACTACCAGCTGGGATCGGCCCTTTGCATGGTGTGAGCATGTGACGCTCGGGCCACCGTTTCTCGATTACCGAACGCGATTTGATGCTTCGCTTACTCTAGGTTTCATAACGAACGACCAAACCGGGGCGACGTTTGTGTGGCCAGAAGGCCTGAGTGCCTCGGCTGCGCACAGACGTTTTGATCTGAGCCGTTTCGCAACGATTCCGCACCAGAACCTTGTAAATTCCTTCCTAGTGGATCCCAAGCGCGAATGGGGATACTTTACCGCCTTTAACCCCCGCTTCGAACTGCTGTTCGGTTACCTGTTCCGGCGCCGCGAGTTCCCGTGGCTGAACGTATGGGAGAACAATGGAGATAATCTCCAAACCAGAGGAATGGAGTTCAGCAACACGCCGCATCACGGCACGATGAAGACGTTAATCCGTTCTCCCGAACGTTGCGGCGTTCCTACTTACGAATGGCTGGACGCCTGTTCAAGTGTGAGCAAGCGCTTCTTAGCCTTTTTGCATCCCGTGTGTTCTGACTTCCGCGGCACGGAGGACATAAGAATAGCTGGCGATCAATTAATAATCTGCGAGCGCGGAAGCGATCGAAAGTTCCGAGTGCCCATCTAGCCCGACTTAGCACTCGTCCAAAGATTTGGAAGCTGGCTCGCCAATGATTGTCAGCATTACTCTCCAACTGGTCGCGACCGAAACGAAAACGCGCCGGTCTTCGCGACCAGCATTTGTTTATCTCACGCCAAGTCCAGCCGTGAGACCCCCGTCTATGAGATAATCTCCGCCCGTGCAAAAACCTGCTCTGTCTGAGGCGAGAAAAGCGGCCAACTCGGCGACCTCTTCGGGAGTGCCAACGCGGCCAAGCGGATGGGATTCTCCGAAACGTTTGAAAACTTGATTCACGGGCAGTTCCGGCGAGAAAGTCCGTGCCGCCAGTTCGAGCATCGGCGTAGCAATAGAACCAGGGCTGATGGAATTAACGCGCACGCCGTCCACCGCATGGTCGAGCGCCAGCGCACGGGTCAAGCTGTGAATTGCCCCTTTTGACGTTGCGTACGCTGCAACGCCCTGTTGACAGGCGTGACCTTGCACCGAAGCCAAGTTAACAATCGCGCCGCCTCCCCTTTTCCGCATTTCCGGTATTCCGAAATGTGCAAACAGAAAGATGCCAGTCACATTCACACTCAAGCAGCGATTCCAGGTCTCGAGGTCAGTTTCAGTTACCTTTCCATATGGGTGAACGGCGGCAGCATTGACGATGACATCTACTCCCCCGAAGCGGGAAACGGCACCCGTCACAGCCGCCTTAACGTCATTCGAAGCGGATACATCACACCTGCGGACCTCGATTGTCATGTTTTCATCATTGGCTTCGTTTATTAGCATCTGGTTGGCATCAGGATCGATGCCGCAGGACAGGACCTGCGCACCTGCGCGGGCGAAACGCTTCGCAATCGCTTTACCGATACCCGTTGTACCAGTCACTAACGCAACTTTATTTGCAAACTCCATCAGCTGGTCTATACCTCCGCGGCCTTCATACACGCGCGGAGATAGCCCATTGCAAAGGCCATTCCTGCGTGCCACGGCGCATCGCACGTTAATTGTGGGGCGTGATCGGGAATGATCATTCCAGAGAAACCATTTTTTTTCAGAATACGAATGACACGAAGCACGTCCAGGTCGCCGTCGTCGATATGTGTCTCTTTGTACGTGGGAACTTTGCCGCGCACATTCCTAAGATGGATATACGCAATGCGACCTTGTGCGCTGTAGCGATCTACTGCCTCATAGACGTCACCATCCCTCATCTCCGCAAGAGTACCGACGCAGCATTCAAGCTGGTTGAAGCGACTGGGATTGATGTCGATCAATCTCTGATAGAGATCCGGCCGATAGACCAGCCGGGGCTGGCCGCGGAGAGTGGGCAAAGGTGGATCGTCAGGATGGGCGGCTAATCGGACGCCGGCCTCCTCCGCTGCGGGTAGACACTCATTCAGGAAGCCTGCGAGGCGATTCCACAATTGCTCTTCCGTGGTTTCCGGCACGTACCCAGGAGGCGCGTTGGAATCGTAGATCATGTTCCAAACCATTCCGTTTGGTATAGGCGTGTTCACAGAGCCTTCCATGCCAACACTGATGGCCCCGCCGCGCGCAAACGGGCCAGTTACGCGGCCAGCAACGCCGGCGATGCTGAAGTTGTATCCGATGATCGGAACGCCCACCTCTCCTACCCGGTGGATGATGGTTCTGAGCCCTTCCAGCTGCTTTTGTTTTCTCGGGCCGTCGAGCAAAACGTCGTACCAATGTGCTGGATCGAAGTTCTCAATCGCTTCCCAAATCAGTCCGGCGTCTTCGATACGCTTCTTGATTTCGCGCATCTCTTCGACTGTCCATAAGTGGTCGGGGTCGCCCGCATACCCCCAGCCTGCGAGTTCACCCACCGGCTGATCGCGCCGCGGATTGGCAGCACCGCCCTTGCTGAAGTAGTCCACGAGATGACCCACGACGTGGGTCGCGCCGACTTGCCGTGCAAAGGCCAGAAATTCGGACGTCAGCATGTGTCTGTATAGACCGAAACCGACTTTCATATGGAGTGTGGTTTACCGCGATCAGGAACGAATCACAGCGCCATCTGCGGACGCCCTAGGTCGCGACCAGATGTGGCTGATCTCTTCGAGCGAATAGCCTTTTGTCTCTGGCACTGAGGTCAGGACGAAGATGAAGTTGATCGCCGCCATTCCCGAGAAAAAGAAAAATGTACCATAGCTGCCGAAATATTTTTGCATAATCGGAAAAAATTGATTGGCGAGATAGGCGAAAACCCAAATAGCAGTTGTTGCAATCGACATGGCTGCTCCGCGGACTTTCGTCGGAAAAATTTCCGAAATAATAACCCAGCAAACGGCACCATTTCCGATCGCATGACCCGCTACGAAAGCCATGATGCCGACTAGTATGGAAATCCCGAAAGCCTTCGTGAGGTATAAGTACCCCACCGCAAAAAGCGCGAGCGTCTGAGCAGCAGTACCCAAGAGGATGAGCGTCCTCCGGCCAGCCCGGTCAACAAGCCAAATAGCCAGCGAGGTCAGCGCCAGGTTAACGATGCCAACCAAGACCGACTGAAAAAAAGCATCGGAAACGTTTTGGCCTGCGCTCTTGAGGACCTCCGGTAGGAAGGAGAGCAGAGAAGTAATACCACTCGTCTGGGAAAAGGCTGCAAGAAGAAAACCGATCAACAGTGCGCGGCGGTAAGGCCCTGCAAGCAGTTCCTTTAAGCCGCCCTCCTCTTCCGCGAGAGATTTTCTGATGTTTTCGGCTTCTATCAGGCCTTTCGCTGGGCCGTTTATCATTGCTAGCACATTCTCGGCCTGCTCCTCGCGGCCCACTTTCATCAGCCAACGCGGACTTTCTTGCGAAAAGAGTATCGTGAGCGCAAAAACGAAAGCCGGTACGGCTCCAGCGGCGAACATCCAGCGCCAGCCGTGTTGGGCGTTCCACGCCGCCGTCCCGGACCTTTCTATAAGCATGTTGATGAACACGGCAGAGAGAATACCGGCGACGATGCCGAACTGGTAAAAAACGACCAATCGCCCCCGAATGATCGCTGGTGCGATCTCAGCAATGTACATCGGAGCGACAATCGAGGCGGCACCGATTCCGATTCCCCCCAGAATGCGCCAGACAACGTACGACGTGAAACTCGACGTCATCCATACGCCTAACGAAGAAAATGCAAAACAGGCAGCACAGCCGTACAGAGCCGTTTTCAGGCCAAATCGATCGGCTAAAGTGCCCGAGATGATGGAGCCGAGCAAACATCCCACTAGAGCGCAGCCGGCCGCCCATCCAATCGCACTTGGAACCAGCCCATAGAACTTGGCCAAGTGACCGATAGCGCCGCTGATCACGATATTGTCGTAGCCGAACAGGAACCCCGCCAGGGCAGACACTGCTGTAGAGACAAAAATGACAGCTCGCCAGTTTGAGGACCGTCCTGACTCCACGGAGGCGGCTGATCTAATTGAGCTATTCACTCGCAAATCCTCCTAATCGCGGAGCTCCCGATACGCCCTGCGTATTGACACGCACGGGGGTTCGCCCATAGACTTTATCTTGACCCCGAAGAAAGAATCAAAGCTATTGTAGTCCGAGGTAAGGCGAGAACGCGAACTTTTGTTTCCATGCGACGTTCCCGCGGAGATTCAGACTGGAGTTGAATACACAAAGGGAGCTCTCTCAAAGATGAAACGCCTGACCTTGCTACCCCTGTTTTTGACTCTATTGCCGCTCGTCGCTACCGAGGGACAGCCCCGGCCCGTTTGGCAGATCGGAAAATTCGATGAGTCTCCCGTCGAGTTTTCTCGCGGTGTGCAGGATTCGGTTACCTTTCAGGTTGGCAAGAGCGATCCGAACAAGGACTGGCCAGGCGGACAGGAGACAGGCCATACTTACCGAATCCTCTTCCCACTTGACTCGCTGTCGGGATCCTACTCGCTAAAGATTGCGACCCTGATCGAACAGCCGCGTGTTCCAGCCCTGCGAATTGAGGTGAATGGCCACTTCGGAACCTTCTATCTTCATCCCCAGATCAGCTACTCACGCAGCGACTTCACCTACGCTTTCGATCCTCACGAATCGCAAAGTGTGGTGAAGGTCGAGATTCCCTTATCCTTCCTGAAGCAAGGCGAGAACGTAATCTCCATAACCTGCGTTGATGATCCACCTACACCGGCCGGTGAAAAAGAGATTGGCGGCATCAGCTACGATGCACTCTCATTTGAGCAAGACGGTTTAAAAAAGTCACAAGCTGCTGATGTCAGCGTCGACCTGGAGCCTACCATCTTCTATCGTCAGATCCAGGGTGGATTAGGCGAGGTCGTTGATGCATTCATAAGGTCCGCAAAGCCTTGGCGGGCTGGTATCGCCGATCTGGAGGTCGGCGGAAAACATTATTACGAGAAACTTACCGCTGGCGAGTTCGGCGAACAGCGCGTCTCGTTTACAGTTCCCGAGTGGAGCGGAACTGTTGCTGGAAAAATTCGCGTTGGCGGCGAATCGAAACAAGCAATAGCTACCAGCCTCACTGCGCAGCGCAAGTGGATCCTATTCGTGGTCCCGCACACGCACCTAGATGTAGGCTTTACCGATTACCAAGGGAAAGTGGCGGAGACCCAGGCAAGGGTGTTGTCCCAGGCGAATCACCTGATTCAGGAGCATCCAGATTTCCGCTTCTCCATGGACGGGTCTTGGAATCTTGAACAATTATTGGATACACGTCCCGAGGCGAAGCGAGCCGAAATCGTTGAACTAATTCGTTCAGGAAAAATGGCCATGCCCGTGCAGTATTGCAACCTGCTCACGGCCTACGCCTCGTTGGAGACCCTATATCGATCTCTCTATTCGTCCAAAGCGCTTGCGCGCCGCTACGGACTACCGTTCGAATACGCCAATATCACCGATGTTCCGACTTACTCGGGCAGCTACCCATCCATCCTTGCCAGCAGCGGAGTGAAGTATTGGGTCGCTGCAGCGAATAACGATCGCGCACCCATCTTCTTCTATGATCATTGGAACGAAAAGTCGCCTTTCTGGTGGGAGGGGCCTGACGGGAAAAAAGTGCTTTTCTGGTACTCCCGCCACTATGAACAAGTGCAAACATTGTTTGGCTTGCCGCCCAACTTAGCTGCGGTTCGTGAGTCCTTGCCGATTTACTTGCAGGCATACTCGAAGGCGGCCTACAAGCCTGACGCAGCGCTGATCTACGGTACCCAGGTGGAGAACACCGACCTATTTCCGTCCACGGCAACGTTTGCCGATGATTGGAATAAGCTTTACGTTTTCCCGAAGCTGAAGTATGCTACTTTTCCCGATTTTTTTCGCTACATAGGCGAACACTATGCGACAAATCTTCCCACGTTCAAGGGCGACGGCGGCGGATATTGGGAAGATGGCATAGGAAGTGACGCCTACTTCGAAGCCGAGGACCGGGAGAATCAGAACCGAGCACTTTCTGCTGAAATTCTCTCCACGCTTACGCATTCGATTGATACAAATTTAGGTCCACCGGCGGGCCTGTTTAAAGACATTTGGCGGAACATCATTCTTTTCGCGGAGCACACCTGGCTTTCCTACAATTCGGTCTCGCAGCCCGATCATGACGAATCAGTCAAGCAATTGAGGGTGAAAGACGACCGCGCCGACCGCGCCGCCTTGGAGATTGAAGATGTTATGAACCGCTCCATGAGTCAATTGGCGGATCAGATCCACATTCCCGCGAATACATTGGTAGTATTTAACTCACTGAATTGGCGGCGTGATGCCGTGGTGGAAACAGATCTTTTCGAGCACCCGGCGCTAGTCGACTTGGCCACTCACCAGGACGTTCCGCTTCAGGTTCTGTATGAGAAGGAGAAATTTCTGCACGTTCGATTTCTGGCTAAAGACTTGCCCGCCGTAGGATACAAGTGCTTCAGCATTACCTACGGCAAGCAAGGGCCTCCCGAGATTCAGCGCTCGATGCAGCAAACTGTTGAGAATCCGTTTTACCGGATCAAGGTCGACGAGGAAAGCGGTGCGCTTACAAGCGTCTACGACAAGCAGTTGCAGCGCGAGCTGGTTGACTCTCATAGCCCTTACAAATTCGGCCAATATCTTTATGTGACGGGAGGTGATGGAGACACGCAGATGATCAACCCGTTTCCAGCGCTCCCGCCTGGCGAACTCAAAGTGCATACGGCATCGCAGGGCAAGTTCCTGGGAGTGGAGCAGATGCCATGGGGACAATCGATTCGCATGTCCAGTTCCAGCATCAACACTCCCGGTATCGACACAGAAATCCTGCTATTCAATGATCAAAAGAAGATCGAGTTTCGCTACCGGGTGCACAAGCAATACACAAATGACAAAGAAGGTGTGTATTTCGCATTCCCGGTAGCTGTTTCGAATCCCGATTTCAGCTTCGCGACGCAACAGGCATGGGTTGCCCCTGCTCACAATTTAATGAAGGGCGGGAGCTTGGAATGGTTCAATGTCCAGCAATGGATGGCAGTTCGCGACAGCAACCTCGCCGTAGGCATCGTACCCTTGGATGCCTCTCTCGCGAGCTTCGGCGATATCAACCGCGGCAAGTGGCCGGGCGCGTTTGCGCCTAAGAGCGGGACCATCTTCTCATACGTGATGAACAACTACTGGCATACTAACTATCGTGCGGGTCAGGGGGGGGACTTTGCCTTTCGATATGCTTTGGCAAGCGGTTCCCAACTCGATGGGGGCGCGCTTACTCGCCTCGGCTTGGAGGAGATGCGGCCGCCGGAGTTGGATTACGTAGTCTCGCAAGACAAAGTTGGCGACCCCCCGCGACCGCTGCCGGCAGAAGGCCAGGGCTTCTTAGAAACGGCTGGCCAGGATGTCGCGTTAATCACGTGGAAGCTGGCTGAAGACGGAAACGGGACTATCTTACGTCTTCAAGAGACAGCCGGTAAGGCGGCTCACACCAGCCTTCATTTCCTTCATGCAGGTATCAAATCAGCCCAGCTTTGTTCCGGAGTTGAGGATAATCTACAGAACATCCCTGTTGAAGGTGACACAATCCCACTTTCTTTGAAGCCGTTCGAGGTGGTTACAATCCGAGTCGTCGGCAGCCAGTAACGCCTCACCGCGTAGTCAAGCAGAATTAAGAAGTCCGGGCACCGATGAAGCGGAGGCGAAATGTCTTAATCTCAAACGCCCGAAGGTCAAATTCTATTCCGTTGTCCTTTATCCCAATCTCTCGACGATCGTCTTCAATGATGTTGGTCTCTCGCGCCGACTCCAGAGGGCTTGCGAAAGTAATGCGGATGTGAGGTGTCATTCTCCCGCTTGATTCATAAACGCGCAGAATGATCCCGTTGTCCTCTCCGGGTTTGAGAGCGGAAACAATCACATTGGTTTCCGAGACGGTCAAGAACCCCCACCTTGCAGGCAGCTTCCCCTCGTGTCGAGAGGAAATAACTCCGATGAGCGGCTGGTTGAAGGAAAGGCCGGCCTGTACGACGCTGCCGTCGCGCCAATCTCCAGAATGAGGGAGAACGGCGTACTTGAGTGTAATGCGCTTCCCTAGCTCGAGCCCGGTGTCGGATGACACTCCCGGTTCATAGCCACCGCTGAAGCCGTAGGAGATCAGCCGGGCAGAGCGCAGCAAGGATATCATTAGGGTGCCATCGGCTACGTTGCTCCCTGGAAGTCCACGATTCAGAATCGCAAGACCGTGTTGATCATCGCTGTAGTCGATCCAGTTCTGAGCTGGAAATTCCTGCTCGAAGGGCCGCTCTATGGCACCAAAAGCGATCTCCTGAGTGTTCCTGCCATTCCGGACTGTTGAAGGAAACAATACTCGGTAGCGGACAAATGGCTCCTGATTGAGGATCTCGGTCGTGATCTCAACGCGACGAACTCCAGTGTAGAGGCGTACAGTCGTGGAGAAATCATTCTTACCCAACGAATGGGAAACCTGATACTGCGAATAAACCGCATTGTTCTGAGTTCTTCCGTTCCCTCCGACCGAGTCACTGCTCCATTGCGTTCGAGCCGCGCGCGGAAGGGTGATTTTTCGGCTCATTGCTGTCAAACGTCCGCCGTTCAGAGTTCCGTACAATTCCCAGAAATCGCCCCCGTCATCTTCTCGCGCCACTACATTGCCGCTTTCTCTAAGCGCCTCCCATCCATCTTTCAGGTCGATCAAACTCGTCATCTCACCGGTCCAAAGATTCAATCGGGCCTGGAAAAACTCGTTCGCAATCGCACCCTGGTCCTCACGGCCACAGCTTGCATCCGCGTTCTTCTGGGTCGGGCTGGCTGCCATAGGAGAGCCCTGAGCTCGTTTCGGAATAACGCGAAAGAGGGACCATCCGAGTGCGGGCACATCATGGGCGACAAACGCAACTCGGGCATAGCGGATGCCTCCGTCTTCATTGTGCTCAGCACGAACGATTTGGATCGGAAGCTCCCGGTTTGCGGCATCCACGAGCTGCAGGAAATGTATATCGGCATCGGAGATTCCGATCTCCACCTCCACGGCGTCGGTCCGCTGCCAGCTTAAACCGTTGAAGGCAACGACAGGAATACCTTCTCCACGCGTGTCAATTCCCAATGCAAGAGTCTCAACGCTGCGCTGCAGAATCTCAGTCCCTAGGCGGCGCGCATAGTCATAGCCAGACATCGTGTCTTCATAAACTTTATCGACCATGACACCCGACGTGAGATCATGAGTCTGGTTAAATAGAACCGGTTCCCACGCTCGCGCCAGATCCGCCTTTGCCGGAGGGAATTGGAGCAGACATTCGGCGATAGCGCTGAACTTTTCGGCGGAGTTCAACAATCTCTCTAGCTCGCGGATGGCTTGCTTCACTTCAATGCGAGTGCTGTAGATGCCTTGAAAAACTGGATTGAGCTCTCCTTTGATCACTTGCCTGTTCTTCCGCTTGTTCACAATGGCTTCAAATTCGGCCGGTGTGGCAAACCGCATCGAGAACGGTCCGTTTGCTTCGGAGTTGAAGTTCCGAACCTTGCGCGGCAAATCGCCATCCGGATCGTCCACATCCCCGCCGGAGAGCAGGACACGTTCGAGTCCATGAGTGTTAGGTTCAAGCTGAGCAAACCTTTCGCGCGCAAGTGCGTCGAAGTCCACCTGATCGTTTGGGGTCTTGAAGAATGCTCCGTAGCCGATTGGCAGCCAATACGCAGCAATCCGGGTTCCGTCCAGCCCTTCCCACCAGAACTCGGAGGCAGTTTCAGAGCTTGAAACGCCTCGCTGAAACCAGTACGACTCGATGCCTGCAAGGCTCAGGAGTTGCGGCATTTGAGCGTTGTGTCCAAAAGTGTCCAGTGCCCAACCCGTTCTCACGTCATACCCGAGTTTCTTGCGGAAATAACTCTTTCCCAACAAAAACTGATGTACGAGAGACTCACCCGAAGGCATGTTGTTGTCGTTCATCGCGTCCGTCGCTCCGGCAATTTGCAGCCGTCTTTCGGAAAGAAGCTTCCGAAAAATTGACTCCTCTTCCGGAAAGCGCTCGAAGAATGGCTTGATGTAGCAAACCTGATCCAAAACGAAGCGATATTCCGGGTTCTGCCGAAGAATGCTGAGCGCTTTCAGAATGTTTGCTAACCCGACATCCAGATATTCCCCTCTCGTTTTAAAAACGGCGCCTTCCCAGTGGGTATGGGGAATGATGAGCAGAGTCGGCTTACTTCCGTCCGAACGCTGATCGAGCTGGGCTTTGCTCGCCCCCTCCAAACCCGTTCCTGTGCAGGAGGCGAATAACAAAATCAGCCATTCTCTTCGAGTCGAACGAACTGACTCCTGATCAATTTGCGAGCGAAGGGCACTCAAGAGATGATCCCTGAATTCATAGCTTTCTTCTGGTTTGCGAGCGGCTGACCTTTGATAGCTATGGCAGTACGATTGATATGCCAGCGGCCGAGATTCGCCACATACAACTCATTGCGAGCCGTTCCGCCAAATGCTATGTTTGTGGGTCTCGCCAGCACTGTTCCAGTGGGATCGTAGGCTAAGAGCGTGGGCTTTCGATCGGAGGAAACTCGATAGATGTTATCAGAGGCATAGCAACTAACGTATAAATTCCCTTCGAGATCGAAGGCTAGGCCGTCGGGTACCCTCTCTACGCCGCGCACGTATATTTCGCGATTTCCGGGCGTTCCGTCGTCCCGGATCTCGACTTGAAGTACGTCGTCTGTGTGACTCTGTGCAATAAACAGAACGCGCTCATCGCTGCTTAGCGCCAGTCCATTCGGGAAAGGAAGTGGGCCTTTAACGAACACGGTCCCGTGTCCTCCCGTATCGAATCGTAGAATACAGCCGTTGCTCGTCGACCAGTCACCCGAATCCGAGACATATAGGTTACCGGCAGAGTCAAACACACCATAATTCGGTAGCTTAAGTTTATGGTTGCCGGCCCAATCTGCGAAGAGCGTAGATGCGCCGCTCTTTTCAACCCGCACTAGAGAGGCCAATTTGGCATTGCAGATGAACAGAACATCAGATGGCGAGAACGCAAGCCCGAGACAAAACCCTCCAATGCAGGTGACCTCCTCGACACGGCCCTTCGAGGGGATCCGGTAGACTTGACCCAACTCACCGCCTGCCCACAGAATGCCTTCTGCGTCGAAAGCTAGATCCTCGGCGTGATCTAATCCGTCAACGTACGTTTCAAATTTATGGATCGAGATTTCCATAGTCGCAACATTGTGATTTTTGCTCATTTCGATTTACTGCACCGGCAACTGCGCCAACAATCCGCCGTCGATTGGTAGTGAGACGCCTGAGACATACGTGGCGTAGTCAGACGCAAGGAAGAGTGCCACATTCGCGATTTCTCGCGGTGTCCCGAGCCGCCTAAGCGGGATTGATCCCGCCATTTTCTGCTTGGCCTGTTCAGGGTTGGTGTGGCGCTCGAGACTCCTGTCCATCATGGGAGTAGAAATACAACCGGGGCAGATCCCGTTGACTCGAATATTGTGTTGACCCAAGTCTCTCGCCATATCGCGCGTGAGACCAAGCACCCCGGCCTTGGCGGCCGCATATGGAGCGGTTTGCCCGGTTGTTGCAAATGCCTGTACCGAAGCCGTGTTGATAATGCATCCCCGCCCCGCGCGAATCATAACCGGGACTACATGCCGGCAGCACAAGTACACGCTTTTCAGATTCACCGCAATCTGACGATCCCACTCCTGAACTTCTATATCAATAAAATCCTTATAAAACTCCACACCGGCATTGTTGATCAGAATATCGATGCTGTCATACGTATGCGTGATCTCATCGAAAGCCTTCTCAACACTCTGTTCGGAAGTTACGTCGGCACAGATTGGATGAAAGCAGCCACCCTTTTCGGAAATTTGCTTTGCTGTTTGAAAGAGGGTTTCAGGATTCACCTCCAGGCCTACAACCTTCGCGCGATGTTCCGCAAAGGCATTAGCAATTCCACGCCCGATTCCGGCACCGGCGCCAGTAAGAACTACTACTTTACCCGCGAACTCCATCTCTTATGCCTACCCGTTTTCACCGTAGTGCTCTCTGAGTACAGCCACGTGTGAATCCCAGGTAGGCTCGTTTGGGAGATATCCGTCCGGATAGGTTTCAACAACCACGTACACAAGCTCACCCTCTCCTGCGTTCTTTACAGCGTGATCGGTCAGGCGAGGGATGTAGACAATTCCGCCCTTTCGTACCCTGTGGATGTCACCATTCAAGTTCACTTCCGCTTCGCCCTCCAGAACCAAATAGGTCTGTTCGCATTCTTTATGGTGGTGAATCGGAAATGCAAGTCCTTTCGGAAAGCGCTCCAGAAGGATTTCGACAGACTCACTCTTTTCCCGCGGCAGCAGTACCGAAAACTCAACTCCCAGTAGATTCGTAATCTGCGACTGCGCTGTCGAACTGACCATTGCCTGTTTTTTCGTCCCGTTTGGCATCTGATTAAACGCTCTTCTGTTTAGGCCGATAAGAATCCGCCATCTACTGCCAGAGTGTGACCGGTGATCATGCTAGTTGCATCTGAGGCCAAGAAGATGGCCGCCCCAACGATCTCTTCCGGACTGCCCAATCTGCCCGTAGGCGTCCTTTCCGTGAAGTACCTCAAGGATTGCTCGTCCGATCTGCTGGCTCTCACCATCGGCGTATCAAATAGTGAAGGGGCGATCGCGTTTACCTGGACGTTCGATGCAGCCAATTCTACGGCGAATCCTTTGGTCAATTGCACAACGCCTCCCTTGCTGGCGAGGTAAGCAATGCTCCCCGGATAAGCGATGAAGGCGCCGATAGAAGCCAGATTAATGATCTTTCCCGCACCTTTACTGGCCATTAACCGCCCGACAATCTGAGAGCAAAGAAACGTACCCGTTAGGTTGACGGCTATGATCTTATCCCAATCGAAATCCGTATACTCAAGTGCCGCCCCACGGATTGCCAGTCCAGCGGAATTCACAAGAACGTCGATTGTGCCGTCCGATATAACGGCGGTTCTTACAAAGTTTTCAATACTGCTCCTGCTGGTTACGTCGAGTTCAGCCGCTAACCCGTGACCACCCTCTCGCTCGACCATCGCCAGTGTTGCTCGCGCTGCTTGGCCGTCGATATCGGTGACCAGCACACGCATTCCCTCGTGCGCGTAGCCAAGCGTGATCGCCCTACCCAAACCACTCCCACCACCGGTAATGAGGGCGACCTTCCCCCTAACGTTGAACATTTCTTCGGAGTTCGATCTTATCCTTGTAGGATTTCGATCACCTCCCGGTCGGGACCAAGAAAATAACAAAAACGTACACCGGCCAAGACTGGATGTGTCTTGGCAATCGTTACTGGTGTTGATAAGAATGAGACCCCTCGACCTTGAAGCTCTTTGACTTCCGCTTCGATGTCGTCTACTTGGAAACAGATGTGCGTCCATCCTGCATCGTTCGCCTTCTTGTCCGCAGGAAGCGCTTTCCCATCACTGGGCCGTACGTATTGGAATGTCTCAATAAGCCCGGCATTATTCGGAAGCTGGAAAAATGTTGCGATTACCTTCGTGTTGGGTAGCCCCACACCTTTTGAAAACTCCGCGTCTTCGATGATGGTCTCGAGAGCGATGGGCAAACCAAGCAGGCCATTATAAAACGCCTTTGTTGCCTCCATTTGGGAGACGATCAGGTTGACATGGTGCAGCGTTTTGAGCATGGTTCTCATCTTTCATTTTGGCGTTCATAGATGAACTCAGTTCACGCAAAACAAGAATGGCGTGAACCTGGATAATAATCCTCCGACAAACATCAATGATTGTCAACGCTAACGAAGCCGGCGGTGATGGAAACGCCCCGGAAGACTGGTTGGTCTGCGCTTTCAACCTTGAGAAGCGCGGCGCCCGGTGGGAGGCACGCCAAGGTCGCCCGCCGGCTCTTTGTCTTGAATGTGGGCCACTAGACCACCCCTCGCGCTTAGCGCGAACGCTTGCCAATCAGTCCGTCCTGAGCGCTCCGATGAAAGAATCAACCATAGCGCTGAACTAACATCGGGACCTTTCCTTGCCTTAAACACCGCTCACTTGCTGACGCCCTTCCAGGCGTCAACCGGGCACCCCGGTGGGCAACTCCGTCAGCGGGAATAACACTTTCACTTGAGCGTTAAAAAAGTCTTGACCATGCTAGCGTTCTGGCATATACCTATCGTAATGGTCTTCGCTTGCCCAGAGTTGCTCAGTCGCGGCGCGGACTTCATCCTGTAGGAGTTGAAAATGAGAGTCCTCAGAAGGCTAAGTTGTCTTACGATGGTCACCGCTTTTTTCGTCGCCACGTTAAATGGACAAACCACGAACGGCTCGATCAACGGAACAATCACGGATCCTTCCGGATCGGCGATAGCCGGTGTTCAAGTTCAGGCTACAAATAAAGACACAGGTCTCCAGCGAACAGCCACAACCTTAGACAATGGGACTTACACAATTCCGCAATTGCCTCTCGGCACCTACGATGTCACTGTGGAAAAGGCGGGGTTTGCGACCGAAAATCGTTTAGGGGTCCCACTTTTGGTGAATCAGAGCGCAACTTTGGATTTCAAGCTTTCTCTAGCGTCGGTATCCCAGACGGTGGAGGTTACGGGGGCACCGCCGCAACTCAACACGACCAGTGCGACCATCAGCGATGTAATTCAACATGAACAAATCGTAAATTTGCCTTTGAACGGAAGAAGTTTCACCCAGCTCGTCCTCTTGACCCCCGGTGCGGCTCCAGTCCAGTCGGGTCAACAGGGGGCGTTCACTGTACGGGAAGGAGCCGGGGGGATTAGCCCGTCGGTGAATGGTCAACGTGGGCAGCAGAACAACTTCACTATGGACGGCGTTCTCAATAATGCGACCTATACGGACACGTGGGCGATAAGTCCACCACCCGACGCGTTGCAGGAGTTCAACGTTCAATCCCACATTACGGACGCGCAGTTTTCGATTTCCTCGGGTGCCAATATCAACATCGCGACTCGCTCGGGAACAAACGACTTTCATGGCGCGCTTTGGGAGTTCTTCCGCAACGACAAACTTGACGCCCGCAATTTCTTCGACCAGCAAAAACCGCCGTACAAGCAAAATCAGTACGGCGTTTACGTCGGTGGACCTGTCCGGCTACCCCATTTCAACGGCCGAGACAATACTTGGTTCGCGATCTACTGGGAAGGTTTTCGATCGCGACAAAGCGCCAGTCATTTTGCCAGCGTTCCGACCCAAGCGATGCGCCAAGGTGACTTCTCTGCAGTGCTTGGTCCGCAAGTTGGCACGGACAGTTCCGGGCACCCTTATTTCGAGAATCAGATTTTCGATCCTGCCACAAGCCGTGCGGATCCCGCGAATCCAGGGAATATCATCCGAAGTCCCTTCCCGGGCAATGTGATACCGACTGCTCGGCTCAGCCCAGCCGCACAACTTGTGCTGCAAAAATATTATCCGCTTCCGAACCTATCTGTGGGTCCCAATGTGTTGCCGAACTATCAGTTCGTCGCATCGACCGCAACTAACAACGATCAAACCGGCATACGGATTGACCATCGCTTCGGAGATAAAGACAGCATTTACGGCCGATTCAACCGTACACACCCTACGGTGACTCGGCCTGAGGATTTGCCGACCTATCAGCAGACTCTTGACAACTATGCCCGAACCGCTGCTGTCGGTTACACGCATTTATTTGGTCCAACAACTATTCTGGATCTTCATTATGGCTACACCTATACCAACTTCGGACAACTTGATGAGCCGGCCGGGACGCAATTCCTTCAAGCTACCAACTATTCTCGAATCAATCCTGAACGGAATGGAGTACCGTTAGGTCCGCAGCTAGGTCTTTCCGAGGGCTACACTGGCGTCAGCCAGTTTGCCATACCTCTTGGGCCATCAGAAAATCATGACGGCCACCTTGACTTGTCAATGGTACGCGGTAACCACACCTTCGGTGTCGGCGGCATGGTTTACCACATTCATAGTTTTGACGATGGTTGGGGGCTGAGCACGAGCTTTACACGGAATGCCACTTCACAAGGGGGTGTCTTCAACAATACGGGGCTTGGAGCGGCGAGCTTTATGCTCGGGCTGCCCGATAGCTTGTTCGGATTCCTCGGTGATACGTCGGCAGATACCAGCACGTTTTGGTACGCCGGCTACGTCCAAGACAAGTGGCAAGTCTCGAGTAAGCTAACCGTCACAGTTGGCTTGCGCTACGATTTTGTGCACCCACCTTCCTACAAGGACAATAAAGTTTCTGGGCTCGATCCGGATACCGGAGCATTCTTACTTCCAACTGCATTTCCACCGCTTTTCTCCGCGGGTAACGTGCGGAAGAGTTATTTTGACCCACGATATGACGGATGGCAGCCGCGCTTCGGCCTGGCCTATCGTGCCAGCGATAAGACCGTCTTCCGTAGCGCGTTTGCGATGTTTGACGATCATAACAACGTGCTGGTTCAGGAATCACAGGATCCAAGAATCTCCTGGCCGCAGGGATATGGTGTCTCCGTAAGTAACTTGAATCGCGGTTTGCCAGATACTTCTTTCGACAATTTGCCCCTCGCTTCATCGTTCTTGAACCCTCTGCAACCCAAGGTGGCATTTACCGCCAATCCCCGAAACAAGATTCCCTACGCGATGGAATACAACGCAGGAATCGAGCAGCAGTTGACGAATTCGCTTGTTCTCAGCTTGGATTACGTTGGATCGTTGGGCAGACATTTGTTCATCCAACCTCAGATCAACACTGCCCGAATTCCTGGACCCGGACCTTTGGTCGACCGCGGCCAGCGATTCTCACAATTCGCCGGCGGCAGCATTTCTAATAGTACGAATATCGGCACTTCGAGCTACAACGCTCTGCAGGCTAAGCTATCGAAGTCGCTGTCTTTCGGACTAACATTCCTGGCCTCCTATACCTGGTCAAAATCGCTTGACCTGCAGTCGGAAGGGCAGTCCGGTAGTTTAGAGACGGAGTATGACCTGCGCCGCGATTGGGGGCCATCAGATTTCGATCGTCGTCATCTACTGACCATCAGTGGAATTTATGCTCTTCCAGTGGGAAGAGGAAAACAATTCCTCGCGAGTGCCAATGGTTTTACTGAGGCGCTGCTAGGAGGCTGGAATATAGGCGGTATCTATACCTATGTCTCGGGAGCTCCTTTCAGCATCGACGCGGGCGGGGACATTGCTAATGTGGGTGGCGGTAGCCAGCGCGCTCAAGTCGTCGGAGATCCATATTCCGGATTTACTCAAAGTCGTCTGGAATGGTTTAATACTGCGGCCTTTACTCTTCCTGCCAACTTCACGTTCGGCAATGCGGGAAGACACAATTTGTTTGGGCCAGGCCAAACAAACATCGATTTCACGACTTTCAAAGATTTCGCTATTTCGGAAAGAATGAAGGTACAGTTCCGGGGCGAGTTCTTCAATGTGGCAAACCATCCGCGGTTTGGGTTGCCAGATAACAACGTACAAGATGCCTCATTCGGCGTCATCAACAGCGCAGGGTCGCCCCGTGATATTCAATTTGCATTAAAATTCTTGTTTTGATAGTTGCTGCGTCGGCTCTCCTTCTGCTCGTAATTGAATCAGGATGTGACGAAAGTATTAAACCTGCCGCTGCGGCTCTCGAGAAGGGTGATTTGGACAGAGCCGAAGCCATTCTCGATTCCGCACGGGCGCAGTGCACGCAATCCGCCCGCTTCTTCGAGCTAGCCGGCGTCGCAAATGATTTAGCAGGGAATTCAATTGCTGCCGAAGACGCATTCCGTAAAGCTGTGTCCTTGAGCCCAAGGTCCGCGCAGCTGCTGGCAGATCTCGGTATTGCGTGCCTGCACAACAACAAAGCGGCCGAAGCTGCAAAAGCACTGGAGCAATCCGCAGCGATAGATCCATCCGATTCCCGTGTGCTCTTCACTCTAGGCACCCTGCTGGGCCAGCAGGGTGCCTATGAGAAAGCTATCGAGTACTTGCGTCGGATACGGGATAAGGATGCGGACGATGCCGCTTACATCAATTTAGGACTGGCCTACTCGCGGTTGGGGCAATTCGAAGAAGCTAGAGGCGCTTATTTTCAGGCAATCGACAAGCATAGCGGGAACATCGAAGCGTATTTTCGGGTAGGATTTGACTACGCGACAGCCGGAGAACCGCGAAAGGCTATCCCCTGGCTTTTTCGAGCCGAGGAGCTAAGCTCAGATCGACCAGACATCGCTTATGCGCTGATCGAACAATTGTTGCAGCTGAAGTATGTCAGCACAGCGGAGGACGTCGCCAACGCCGCGCTCAAGAAGAGGCCTGGTGAAGCGATCCTCATGGTTGCAATCGGCGACATAAACCGCCAAAAGAAAAACTATGCTGCTGCACGGTCGAAGTACAACGAGGCAATCGTGCAGCAGCCGCGCCTAATAGCAGCATATCTGGGGCTTGCGGAACTTGCTATCTCCGAGGCCAAGGAGGATCAAGCGCGAGAATACTTGTTGCACGCTCTATCGATAGAACCCGACAACCCCCCTGGGAACAGTCAGTTAGGAATTATCGAGAGCCATCAAGGTAACTGGAGCTCGGCGCTGGTTCACCTTAATAGTGCTTGGGACAGAGATCGATCGAATCCGTCCGTAGGCGTGGAACTGGCTCGAGCATTGCGACACGGCGGACGGTTACCTGATGCTCTCAAGGTGTTGGACTCTCTAAAGCTGAAAATGCGTGACTCCGTCCTTTTCCATGCCGAGTTGGCGCAACTCTATCAGCAGCTTCACAGGCTATCGGAAGCGCACGCGGAGCGCGAAAGGGCGGCTACTCTCGAGGCGAAGGCACGCGAGGGATTGCACTTCGAAGATCCTCAAGTATATGTGCATTAAGAGGGCGTCCGGACCGTCGATGTGCGTATTGATTTGTGCCAGCGCTGTGTCATGTGTGTGCCTGAAAGCTCAAACGAAGTGCAACTTTGCAGCAGACATAACAGTAGTTGAAAAGTTGATTCACAGCAAGCAGTACGATGGAGCAGTGGCAACGCTAAACAGATTGAATGATTGCGACAACATCTCTCCTCTCCAATCATTCGAAATAGGCTGGCTCTACGGGAGAGCGCGGCATTTCTCCGAAGCCCTCAGGATATTCAAATCGGTTCCTGAAGATGTGCCTGATCGGCAAAGCCATCGCTACGCTGTAGCTCTAAGTACCTTCGAAATAGCTGATTACAGGAGTACGGTTGAAGAGCTAAAGCCTCTGGAGGCAGAGGGATCCTTGAATGCGGAATCAGCAAATCTCCTGGGTGTTTCGTACTCGAAGCTCCGACTTTACCAGCGAGCTCAGTCAACTCTCGTTCAAGAGATCCAGAGGAATCGAGATGACCTGCCGGCATACTTGAATCTGGTCACGCTTTATGCGGATCAAGACATGTTTGCGGAAGCTGCAAAAGTTGCTTCCCAAGCCGTTGAAGTGTTCCCGCAATTCGCTGAAGTGTTCATTGTTCGAGGTGCCGCCAATACGCTCCTCGGCCAGCTGGACAAAGCCCATGAAGATTTCCGGAGTGCGTCTAGTCTTTCTCCTGACAAAGCCGACCCACGATTCTTTCTGGCTCTCACCGAATACAAACAGGGTAAGTTCAGCGATGCCATCAATTCGCTTAGAAGTGCCATCGGATCGGGAATTGCCGATGCAGATCTGCATTATTTGCTCGCCGAATGCCTATTGAAGGTGGATGGCATTAAGAAACAAGACATCATGAACGAACTTGATCGTGCTATCGAGCTCAACGCCAACTCTGTTTCTGCACGAGTTCTGCGGGGAAAATTGTTGCTTGATTCCGGCCACCCAAGAGAAGGGGCAGAAGATCTGGAGGTCGCGCATCAACACGATCCGAGCTCACGCAGTGCAGCTTACAATTTGGCGCGTGCCTACCAAGCGTTAGGAAGAACCGACGAATCACAACTCCTCTTCTCGCACTTCCGTAGCCAGACTGCCGATGGCATTACAGAACTGGGTGATCGGAGGCTCACCAACGCATTGTCCGAGAATGGATCGCGTCCATGATCGTCGACTGCTTCATATTGGCTGTTGGCATTTCAGTGTTGGGGGAAGCGAGCACAATACACATCAAAGCGGCCGTGGCAGCATACGATGCAGCCAAGGCCGCTCTAGACAGGAAGGAATCTGAAGCGGCAATAAAGCAATTCCGGCAGACGGCACAGATTGAACCGACGTTTACGGCTGCATATGAGGGTCTGATTCGAGCCTATCTCGGGACGGGCAACCGCTTGGAAGCGGGCGCCACTATCACTCAATTACTCGAGATTGAGCCGGGCCTTAATCGGTACCGGCTCTTACTCGCTCAAATTTTACTGGAACAAAGACAGCCGGAAAGGGCTCTCGCCCAATTTTCGATTCTCCTGAAAAGTGAGCCTGATAATGCCGATGCACTTTTGGGGTTCGCCTCTGCGGCGACAGACATGGGCATGGAGGATCGCGCTTCAGAGGCTCTTGATCAAGGTAGAAAGCGCTATCCGCAAGATCGCCGTTTCAGGATTGCGGGCCGTGTTAATAAATGTCCGTATAAGCAATGATCATGGCATTGTGCGTACAAAAGCTATGATTGTTGCAAGGGGCTTGGTCGCTGTACCAGTGGGTCGCACTCGGTACTCGCCGACCCCGGCAGGAACGATGAACGTTTCAGCGTAGTGTATCGTCAAGGGCTCGAAGTGATTATTCGGGCTTTCGACGAGCACCTCGCGACCTTCCACCAGGTTCAGCACGTTCACACCTCGACTCGCGTCGTGCGTTACAGGCCCGGTGAACCAATGACGACGGGTCTCGATGAATTCTCGCTCGTGAAGGCCGGTACATTCTTCGTACCAGCCGTCGCCCTCTGCCACTCTTTGCGCGCGATCGATGAGCTCCCGTTTTACCCAATTCGTGGTTCTTTCCCACTGGATATTCCGGATCCCATGATCGAGGTGGATCGGACGCGGACGGCCGTCTAATCCCAGTCCCAGAGCTTGAACGTGAAGATATACGGGGTAGCGCTAATCTCCAGTACCATATTGTTTTTGTCCGAACAGTGAATCGTTCCCGCTGGTATCAGGAAGTGGTCGTGCTTTTGAGCTTGCCAACGATTTACATACTGTTCCGCCGGAAAGATAACTCGCCCCGCCGGGCATCCCGGAGATCGGCAATCATCGACGTGCGATCGATATTCTCTCGCAAACCCAAGTACACACAAGCATCATTGCCGCCATCAAGCGAATAATAGCTTTCATCCTGCGTGTAATGCATCCCAAATTGCTCCTGGATGTATTCCGTCAAGGGATGTACTTGCAGAGAAAGATCGCCACCCTGCATCGTGTCGAGAAAATCGAAGCGAATGGGAAACTCAGTCCCGAATCGCGCGTGAACCGCCTCGCCAAGCAGTTCGCGAGGATGACTGAATACCAGATCGAGTGCAGGGACTTCAACCCGGCAATCGCCGAAAGCGAACAAGAGGCTGTTTTCTTCGGGCACGCAGTCGAAGCACCATCCGTAATTGGGCGGACCAGGTGGTAGATCACAAACCTCGCGCATCCACTGGCCACCCCATGGGCCCGGATCAAAGAATAGGCGGACGCGAAACGGCCGCCTTGCTGTCTGGCTCAGAGCCTGCCGGAAGAGATTACCGGAGATCATGGTCGGATGCCCCGGGATCGTAGTGTCAAGGAGAAAATCGGCTCTGGCAAGTAGCTGCTTTTTCAAACGGTCCGCGATGCGCCAGTCCGCGAAGAACGCTCGCTTGTACTTCTCGGCGGCCAATGCTTCGCGATTATGCGCTCCGAAGTTACCGATCTCGCCCCGGCGCTGCCGTTGCTGGATCTCCCATCGGGGGAGATCGACATAGACGAGCAGATCCCACTCGGATACCGCAAGAACCGCTTTCGGGCCGAGCAGAAACAGCAAACCGGTGCTCCGCGGCTCACGTGCGAATCGGTTTAGATTTTCCGGGTTGAAGAAGTCAATGAGATCTAAACTGCTCAGCCGTCCAAAAACCGGATCGTCCGTGAGTTCCCGGGCCAGCATCGAATCGATTTCTGAACTAGGTTTGAGAAAATCGCAAGTGCGAATAATTTCCGCTGACGACAGAGAGTTCAGGATTGCTCGCTGAATCTCATCCTCGAACACCCCGGGATAGCACTCTACGCAAACAACTACGCTTCTGTTGACGCCTGCCACTTGACTTCGAAGTCGGTCGATAATGGCTCTCCAGCCTACGTTGCAGTCTGACGGATCGGAACTGATCGAGATAGAGGGATCTTTCTCGTAATTAGATCTCATCTCGGCTCGGCGAGCAGAGGGACCGCACCCAGCAGAGCTGCATCGTTCCCTAGTTGAGCGGCACCGACCCGGACTTTGCCCCAGGGCGTCCACGCGTAGCAATCGATGTGCTCCTGAATTGTCGCAAGGATCGGATAGGAACTCCGCATGACCCGCCACCGAGTACAAGCAGTTCGGGATCGTAAGCGTGGATCAGGGAGACCGCGCACGCCGCCCAAATCCGGATGCACCTTGTGCGAATCTGTCCCGCTACTTTATCTCCGCCATCTGCCCAACGGAAAAGGGTCACAAAATCAAGCCTCGGCTCACGGGCTAACGCGCTCTCCTTGAACCCCGGCCAAGTCCTGCAAACATCTGGCAGCGCATACGTGGACGCCTCTGCTTCAAAGCAGCCGCGCGCGCCGCAAGAGCACACTCGGCCTTCTGCCACGATCGTGAAATGTCCACCGAGGCACCCGGCTTGAAAGTGCTTGCCACGAATCAAATGTCCGCCCATTAGAGCCGCTGTGCCGATACCGGTGCCTAAAGTCATTATCACTACATCGTCGGTGTTTTGAGCGGCGCCGGAATGCCGTTCACCAAGGAGCGCTAGCCGGGCATCATTCTCGAGCTTCAGCGGCAACTCAAACTCCTCGCGTGCCCAGGAGCGCAAATCAATTTCGGTGGCGTCGGAATATTTGTGGTTGGTCGAAATGACTCGCCCGCGGGCGCTGTCCACAAGCCCGCAGAACCCAAAGCCGATCCCGGCGAAGTTTCCGGCGTGCTGTTTCCTCAAATACCTAAGAGTTTGGGCGATAGTCGGTAGTAGCGTCGACAGGTACCCGCGACTATCGGTCTCGATGCTGCACGCCTGAAGAAGTTCTTGATCGTCGACCGCGCCACAAGCGACGCGTGTGCCACCCACGTCAACAGCCAGAGCTCTCATTCGAGCAGTGCCGTGAGCGTTTCCGCAGGCGAACCCAATATCATGAAATGTACTCTGCTGCTGCTCATCTGTCGAAACAGGAGGCTTTATCTTTGGCCTATAAAAAGTCTAGTAGGCTTGACAATGCTGGTCAATAGTAAACTCCGTCGTAGGCTTAATCGCTGCATCATGAAGATCGCTCCCGAATTCTAATGCGAACAGAAACGTCCCACAAACTCCGGATGCTAGGTGTGGAAGACGTCCGCGAAGCAAATGAGCTTAAACTTCTACACGTCATTCGTGATCGTCAACCCATCTCGCGGGCCGACCTGGTGAAAGCCACTGGTCTGCGACCGGGCACCGTTTCGGTTGTAGTTAACCGTTTGCTGCGCGCTTCCGTAATCTACGAAGGCGAGGCGGCACCCTCCAGCGGAGGCCGTCCGGCTACATATCTGCAGATCAACGCCGAGAAGGCTTATGTCGTCGGGATTAGTATCGGCGTACACCACACAATATATGGTGTTGGCGACTTCAACGGTCGAATTCTTAATCACAGGACGGTCCGGACCGACTGCGATGCTGCCAAATTCTTGACTGAGCTCGGCAATGAAATCGCCAGCCAACTTAAGAGTAATTTCCATCGTGCCAGTTTGGCGGGCGTGGGGGTCAGTGTTCCAGGCTTAATTGATCGAGTTGAAGGGCGACTGATGAGGTCGCCAAACCTCTGCTGGCGGGATGTTCCGATCGCCTCCTTACTGGAAGGCATACTCAACTTGCGAGTCCAGGTTGAAAATGACGCAAACGCAGCCGCACTCTCCGAGCTCTGGTACGGGCCGATGGAAATCTGGAGCGCTAATTGCATGTTGTTCGTTCTTATTGCGGAGGGAGTTGGAATTGGAACTGGGTTGATTCTCAACGGCGAAGTATACGTTGGATCTCGCATTGGCCTTGGTGGGTTTGGCCATATCCCAATGGACCCGAAAGGACCGAGATGCTCTTGCGGCAGCATCGGATGTTGGGAGGCCCTTGCTTCCGACGAAGCTGCGCTCGGAAGGTTTGCAGTCGCGTGCGAAAATCCAGATAAACAGGTCGACTCTCTACATGATTTGATCGCCTTAGCTCAATCGGGTGATAACTGTGCGCGGCAGGAATTGTTGAACACGGCTTCTCTGATTGGCCGGGGAATTAAGGCGTTAGCACAAGGGTTGGCCCCGGACGTGGTGGTGATCGGCGGCCAAATCGCGACTGCTTGGTCGACGATCGAACCCGTTCTTCTCGATGAACTTGAAGGTGAATACTTGGTTCCTGGAGTCTCCAGGCCACAGCTACGACCAGCAAGCGTCGAACAGCCGAGCTTTTTTGGCGCATTCCCCGTTGCGCTTCGCAGCGTTTTGCACAAGCCCAAAAAAGCTGCAAGGGTATGACTCCATTCTCTCGGACTATTTCGCGTCAAACTCTCCAGCTGCCTTCCGCTCTCATCTCTTCGAGATTGCGGCTAGGTCAAGGACGACTATTCGGCGTTCGGACAAACCTTCATAAGCGTTCAGATTCGGTGAGCGGGGCGGCAGTCGTATTCCATTCACTCGGTAGCCGCCAGAGTTCGCACGCACATCGGTCGTGAACAACGGATCACGATCGTGAATCAGAAATCGTTTGCCGATTAAGAATCCATCTACCGCATCCGTCAATCTGCGAGCTGAGCACCGACAATTAAATTTCCTCGCCGGCGATAATTAGAATTCCCGGCAACGGTGGTACGTAAAACATACAAGTTAGAAGACTTGTATGGTGAGCGATCAACAGGTGAAGCGGTTGTGGCGGCTAGCGCCGAAGTTGTCGTGGGAAGTGGCGGGGGCAAGGGCGGGCATGGATCCGAAGACGGCGCGGAAATACCTGCGAGCGCGACGGCTACCGAGCGAGATGCAGCAAAAACACATATGGCGGACTCGCCCGGATCCAGCGAACAGGACATTCACGCTACGCTAGCAATCGATCACCAACTTAGACAAAGAACAGCACACACAACGAAAGGGACCTATGTCCCGCGAACTCGAGCGAGTTTTTGGACCATACGGGCGCGGCGAGATCCGCGATGTGCTGGGCGGCGGCTGGGAGTGATTGTGAGGGTGTTCTCAAGGTCTCTCGACGGCTCGGTTTTCATCGCGTTTGAATCTTTTCTGGAATCAGAACAGGCGCTTGATTGCTCAATAGTTCCCTGTTTAATGGAAGGCAGTTCACGGATCTGACCCGATTCAGTGCAGAGAGAAAGCAGCCAGGAAAAAGACCATCTCTACGGCGTTTAACCGCCTTCTCTTATGGAGCGACGAAATGGAGATTGGTTAACGTGGTCACGAAGGTTGGCTCTGCCTCATTCAGATCATTCAGTTCGATAAGCCGAAGCAGTAAAGCGTGCTGTCATAAGTCGCAATGTAAACACGCCCGTTCGCAACCGAGAGTCCGCTGAAGTGATTGAATGAGGTAATCTGATCACCGCTCGAGTAGAGTTCCTTGCCGGTTTCGGCATCGAGTGCGTATAGAGTGGCGTGCGTGGAGTTCTTGATGCGTTCCGGGCTGTAATCATACAAGCCACGTTCGGGATAAGCCTGTTCCGTGTTCTCGCCGCTTCCATACGCGAATACAACGCCATTTGCGACGACGGGAGGCTCCGCACGGTTCATATCACGCGACGCGGGCACAAGTTGGAACGACCCACTCTGCGACTGAACTTTAAGGGCCACGATTGCACCGTGTGTTACGGGTCCGTAGGAGATGGGCGGATGAAAGTTGCTGTGAACCGGTCCCCAAAAAGGCGTCAGGATCCAACGCGTACCTGCCGAGTCTTCCCAAGTGGCCGGCGAACCCCAAATACCAGCGGAAGCGAAATTGACTTCTTCGTTGCAGAGAAGTGGTGTCTGCGCGAGCGGCGTTTGGTGATCGTCGCCACCGGAAGCCCTTGCGTCCAGAAGGTAAATCCGGCATGCCTTGCTTCCCGTTGCTAGCAGTTCCTTGTCTCCGAAGTTGAAAATAGTCGGAGTAACCTGCATGTCAAGGTCCCGTTTACGCATCCAAAACCAATTCGGGGGTTCAAACCAATCTTGCAGCTGAAGCTGCTTCCCTTCCACCTTCACACCAATCAGTCCATTGCCGAAGGTGCGGGTTTCAGGATCGTACACGCCATCTCCCGTCGGCGACCAGGCCGTACCTGTAGAATCGATTGCTGCGCCTTGCCGTCCCCAAAGCCCACCGCTGCGAGGGTTAAAGATCATTACCTTTTTAGTCGGATCGTTGATATCGATTGCCCACACTTGATTCGGGCTGCCGTTACAGCTCTGCGAGGTAGTGGTGAATATCACGCCATTCCACATATTGAGCGAGTATGATTTTGAGTTGCCGAAGCCGAACTTTACCGGCGCTGCCGTTTCCTCCCCGCTTGCTACATCGACTGAGTGAAGCCGGCCGTCACCCGCAAGCGCGTAAACAGTCCTTTTTCCGGAGTTATCGGCCGGGCCGATGATGGGCGTTGCTGTTTGCCCGCCCGGACAAAGCGGGTCGCCCGGCTCAAGACCCCTTCCCTCTTTTACCGGAGGATATTCAAAATGCTTCTGCCAAAGTACCGTTCCGGTTTCCACATCAATCGCGTAGAGGTTGTCCGAAATGCCTGCCTCAATTGCAATCTGCTTAAGGCCGCTAAGGGTCTGGACGTTGCTTACAATCAGAGGCGGAAATAAGGAATGCATCTCTCTCGGTTGGTTGTCCAGCTTGAGCTTCCAGAGGATCTTTAGATCCTTAACATTTTGCTTTGTGAGGATGTGTTCGTCCTTCTGCCAATTGGTCCGCTGCGGGCCTCCGCCCTCGGTCAACCAATTTGCAGTTTGGCCGAATGTCGAGAGTACTGCGGCCAGAAGGCAATTTAGTAATCGCATCTGCGATGTCGGTTCTGTCATGGTGCTGCTACTGTTCATTCAGCTGCGAATGATTCTGCACCAGCCCGAAGCAATAGACGGTATTGTCGCGAGTGGCGAAGTAGACTCGACCGTTGGCTAGCGCCAAGCCGCCTGCGGGAGAACTGCTCGACACAGAATCACCACTCGAGTAGAGTTGCTTTCCAGTGGCTCCATCCAAGACGAAAAGGGTCGCTTTGCCCGCCACCTGCTCGAGTTCAGCGGTGCTGTACCGTGCGTGCTTTCGATTAGCGACACTCGGCGATTCTCCCGTCGAAAGCGCAAACACCATGCCATTCGCGATGACCACGGGTGCAGGCGAGGCGATATCACGTGAGAGCCAAGCGGTCTGCAGCGCAGGGTGCCCGTCTTGTTCTGCAAGCTTCAGCGCGACAATGCTTCCATCATGTGGCGCATTTTTTGCCGCCCCCAATCTAGCTGAGGCATGGGGAGGTCCGGCAATCGGCGCGTAAAACCATGTTGTACCGGTATTGAAATCCACCCAACTGGAGAATGTGCCTCGGAAACCATAGTTGTCGCGCTTCTTATTACCTTGCGCGATGGGATTGCTAGCGAACAGCGGCGTGTGATGATCCGCTCCTCCCAACGATTTGGAATCCAGCAGAAATAGGCGGCCGTCCGTTCCGCCAGCCAGCAGCATCTCCTTGCCAAAGGAAGAGAACACTAAAGGTGTAATGCCCGGCACCTCTGCGCTGCTCTTGTCTCTAGGCTTCGTGTCGGGTGTGAAGTAGTCCTTCACCTTCAAATTCTTCGGAGTGAGCGCAACGACGGTCTCGCCGTGCGACTCAGCGGCGTCGCCGGGCGCGTACATTACCTGCACGTAAACGGTTCCATCCTTACCGATTGCAGTGCCGCCTGTGCCGGAAAAGCCGCCACCCTGCGGCACGAATAACTCGACCTTTTTCTCGCGGCTCAACAGATCGATGGCGAACAGGGCGTTGCGATAGCCGTCGCAATTATCGCCAGTAGTCGCATAGATGATGTTCTCCCAAATGTTCAGGCTAGTCACTTTCGCATTAGGAGGGACGAACTTTACTGGCCGAATGAGATTCTTGCCTGTGGAGCTGTTCAGTACGTGCAGATTGCCGTCACTGCTGATCGTGTATAAGGCCGCGAGCTGAGTTAAGGTGGTCGGGCGTAACGGGAACACACTTTGCGAAAGAGGAGGGAAGTACGGCGAACGACGCTGTGCTTTGACGCCAGCCGCGGCGGGTGTGTGACTTGCTTCAGAGGCAAAATGCATGAGAGCTGAGCTGTTGCCCGCCATGAGCACTGGCGGGGCGGAACCGTCAAGGCAGTGAGCGCTCGGAGTGTTCGCCGGCACTTTATCTCCCCGATATTCCATACGCGCCTCCCAGAGGGGCTGGTTAAGATCAGCATCGACCGAGAAAACCTTGTCGGAGCTTCCGCCGAAAATCAGCATTTCTTTGAAGCCGCGATAGGTAATCAGGTTGCCGTTGATGATGGGCGCGCTTAGAGAATTGAGGCCTCTGGATTGATTGTCGGCCCGGACTTTGTAAAGCAATGTGAGGGTGCCGACGTTCGCTTTGTCGAGAAGCCGTTCCGATCTAGCCCACCCGTTGCGCTGAGGTCCGCCGCCTGTCATGGGCCAGTCGGCAGCCGAAGCAAGCACGCCCGTCACAGTAGCCGACAAGGCTATCAGCCAGAAATTTCGCATGCCGGGGCTTTTCCTAATCCTTTACTGTGCTGGCTTTCTGTCGTGAAATGACGAGCCATAGCCAAGCGCGGCCGCCTCTGCTGGCGATGAAGCCTCAAAGTTTGGTAGATCATCAGTGAGTTTCCGAGCTTAGAAAAATGATACGGGCTCTTTTCGTCTCGATTTTTGAGAAATCCAAGCCAGGGACGTTCCGAAGATCGTCAATCGATTTGAAATCGCCATGTTGAGATCGATACTGAAGGATTGCCATTGCCTGCGATCTTCTAAGCAGCAGGGTTGTCTGCAGGTCCACAGCCGTTGCCTTATTGATGTTGATGGAGCGGGGCTTCTCCGGGCCGAAGTGCTGGGTTAGATACACAAGGATAGACTCGAAATCCTCGTCCGATCCTCGAGCTCCCAATTTCACCATCTTCGTTATCGTTTCTTCCCAATCCGAATCGCTTTGATGAAGCGAGACAGCTCGTTCGGGAGAGTGACACGTCCCGCAAACTTTAACGGTCTGTGTCTTTCCGAACCCTTCGGGCAGATCTGCTTTCGCGGCTCCCGTCAGAAGTGTTAACGCGAGGCTCGTGCGAATGGCAAACCTGAAGCCGCTTTCGTTGACGAAAGGAGCAGACGGATTCATACGGGTGGCAGCACGTTTCAGAACGAACAACGAAATCGTCTCACATTTCGAATGGAAGCTGCAGCAGACCGTAACGATTGCCAAATCGGGCCAAGCTACAGGGGCTTGAGCCGAATGTGGCGTGTCTCGATCTTCATCGCCGCATTCGGGAGGCGATGCAACTGAATACCGATTTCACCTTGCATCTTCCGGTTTGCTGAATCGTCATCAATTAACGTGCTCATCACATGGCCGTTGATCAGCTGTATCAAAACATTTCCGCGAGCAACAATATGGATCTCATTCCAATCACTGTCCTTGATAAAGCTTCTTAATTCTGTATCCGTGCCGACCGAGCCAATCGAGCCTGCTTTCCTGCCGTCAGGAACGTACGAGATTTGCCCGCGTAGCGCGAGGAAACCACGAGCGCGCTCTTCGTAGATTTGACCCGTGTATTGCTGCTTGAGATCGATATCGGCCTGGTATCCCTTCATGACCCACTTCGCAATATCTGGAAGCTCGACGCTCCGGTACTGAATGCCGCTGTTACCATCGTTGACACCGGTGATCCGGTATTCTGCTTTAAACTCAAAATCCCGCGGCTGGCCGCCTTTCCAAATACAAAACGTGTTCTGCTTCGGCTGATGTTCCCGGGTGGACTGGCCAACAATGGCCCCGTCCTTTACGCTCCAAAATTCGGGGTTGCCGTCCCATCCACCCAAACTGTTACCGTCGAAAATAGAACGAAATCCCGTCTCCTCGAGCGCCGGGACCGGCGAGCGTTGCGCCGGTGCAGGGTGCTCGGCTGTCTGCCCAGAATGCAATCGCAACAAAAGAGTGGGCGATGAGCAGACACAGATGACGATCACTAGCGCACCTATTCGCCAGGTTCCACTTCTGTTTCGATATCGCATGCTTCTTCCTCAAGAGTTCCTGGTCTAGATACCATTAGCGTTGGATCGGAGCGGTCTTCAAGTAGTTCCCCCATTTCATCCCTGCCTCCCATTGTTGAACTGCTCATAATACTTCACCACGCGATGTAGGGCATGGCCAAGTTGGGAAGGGAAGTGTTGCAAATAGCGGCGAGAGAACGAAGCGCTTGCGAATTTGTTAATAACTAAGCAGCGACGCCGAAGATGACTTCGATGAACCGGCTTGTGCGGCGATGTCGTCCCTTGACAACCACCGAACTTGCCCTTTGCGAATCATGTGCATTGCTTCGTAGCCTTGAATCGTGCGGTGTGCGCCATCAAAAAAGCGGAATCCCAGACATGCGCATGCGACACGTGCCCATCAACGAAATGCCAGCAACGATGCCAAAGGGAGGCGCATTGCGATGCCAGCGGATACCGGCGCCGCTGGCGTATTCAGTGACCACCGCCTCGGTCCATTCGGAAGGATCGATGCCAGCCAAGGCCGCAGAACGTGCTCTTGTGCTGTCGAACGCAGCGGGAATCGGATCGGCAGGGGTAAGCCGGTACGACTCGAAAGCGTAATGCCATCCAAATTGTTTGATAGACGTTTTGCCGTGACGCCGTGCATCTGAAAGGTTCGGAAATCCATTTTACGGATCAAGTCAAGTAGCCCTAAATGCACTCGAAGTGACGCGTGGCAAGGATTAAATTGAGAACGTGGTGGATAGGAATCGAGCGATCCACTGAGGCCAAATAGGAAATTCCGCACGATCTGCCTGGCCAGCCGCTGTGTCGCTGAACATTTGGTGTGGCGATCACACAACCGCCATGATCGCTAATCGCCGGAGTGATTATGCCAATCCAGCCCGCAGGTAGCGCTCCCGCCTTATGCTGATTTGTCCTATGGGGAATAACCTCACGCGTTCCAGGATGCTCTGACCGACCCTTTGCATGCGTGCCATCATCATTTTGGGACTGGCTGTCGTTCACATCTTGAGCGCATAGCATTCCTGTTATTACGATTGAGCCGCATGCTAACAGTGCTGTGCGGCACCGTCCAAACTTCATTGAATTCCCATACCGTTGAGACGGTCTGATAGGCTGGCGGTCCCTGCGTAAGTCGCGACCCCCGGTGTTCAAGGGACGGCATTTCGAGCCCGAGATCATCATATTGTGCGTGCGACGTTATCTCCGGTTTTCACTCAGTTATCGAAACTTGGAAGAGCTCATGGCCGAACGCAACCTTGCCGTCGATCA
>JBPCJX010000154.1:0-18648 GCA_051004875.1 Bryobacteraceae bacterium | reverse complement strand
CACCAGCGAGGCCGTATTGTCAACATCGCTTCCATCGGCGCATTCGCTTCTCTGTACCAGGTGGCCGCATATAACTCGTCGAAAGCAGGTGTGATTGCGCTCACCAGGAGTCTGGCGATTGAGTGGGAAGAAACGGAATCAACGTAAACGCCATCGTTCCGGGCATTTTTCGCACGGAAATGAATGAGAAACTCCTGGATGGCACTGATCGAGGATTTGAGTATAAGCTACGGGCACCAATGGGACGCTTCGGCGAGACACGAGAGTTGGTCGGAGCCACCGTGCTGCTTGCTTCGAACTCGGCCAGCTTCATCAATGGAACCTTTATCACTGTGGATGGCGGGTTCCTTGCATCGGGCGTGAATGCCTAGTGCTAGGC
Source organism: Bryobacteraceae bacterium (assembly GCA_051004875.1). Classification (GTDB taxonomy): domain Bacteria; phylum Acidobacteriota; class Terriglobia; order Bryobacterales; family Bryobacteraceae; genus Bog-105. The sequence continues at coordinate 18,269 of JBPCJX010000154.1, read as the reverse complement.
ATATCTGATCTGGACCGTCTGACGGGGAAAGGTTCAGGGCCGCTGTGGCTGCTACGGCGGGCCGTGCAAATTTCCGGTGCTCGAAAGGAGGCCTGTTGGAGCGAATCGGAATTCACCATTCCTTCGTTCTTCCTGCACTCTGCATCGCCGCACTCAACCGTCTGGGAGCAAGGTGCGTTCCATCTCGTTGTATATGATCCATTCGCGGTCAGAGGAAACTGTCAAGCCCAAAGCTGGCGGACGATCGACCGTAGTTATACGCGAGAACCGGCCCGTACTCACGTCGAGGAACTGAATGGACCTACACGGTCCAGACCGGTCATGCCCGACGAAGTAGATCCCGTCTTGTGTAACAGCGTAGGTCGAGGAGTTTGCCATAGATTCGATGACCAGCTTCTCGTGACCTCCAGCGGTCGGAGCATTCCAGAGAGTGACGCCCGATCCGCCTTTCGAATATTCCTTCGAATACCACAAAGAGTGGCCGTCTAAACGGTATTCGCAACACATCCGTGAAGGAAATGGATCGGCACCGTTTTGTCCACATAGCGCGTCGGGCTTTTGCTCTTAGCATTCGCAATCTCTGCCGAACTCGGTGCCCCCCATAGGGGGCCGGCTTCCATTGGCTGTGTCGCTGCACGTATTCGATGGCTGCGTTGAGTGCCGGGGTCAGATCCGTAGATGTTGCTGAAGCATCTCCCCTCACCCGGTCGCGCAACCGATAGAGTGCCGAGAACGTTTGCGGAAGCGACTCTGCCATTAGGGAGGTACTTGCACGTAGGCAGGAATTTGGAACCACTCTGCTGGCGTCCGCTGGATCGTCAAGATCCCATCCATCGCAGTCGGGAGGTTGATGCAGGGACCAACCTAGCAGCATCAGTGAAAGTAATCCGTACGTTTGAGCAGGGTTGGATCTCATCCTCAAGTAGTGATCTATCGGTTCTGCCCCAGACAGATCTGTGATGCTCCCCGTGCGACGGCGAATACATACGTTCTAGCCATTGACCGGGCCGTAATTAAACATTACGAATTATCACCGGATGACGCCCGAGTACTTGTCCAGAGTGGGAAGATGGTTAAGCCAGCAATGAAGTGAACTTTTCTGCAACGTTGGTGTGAAGAAACATAACTATATTCAGGAATAGGTGCTCTAATGAGCGACCCGCTCGCGACTTACTTACACGATCACTTGGCTGGGTCGAATTTTGCTATCGAGCTTCTCGGTTCCTTACGTGATCAGTATTCCGGTGAGCTGCTGGGTGGGTTTGCCGCTGCGCTGCTGATCGAAATCGCGGAGGACCGGCAAATATTACAGACAATCCTGGATCCGATTGGGAAGACATCACCTGACCTCAAACAAGCTGCAGCGTGGTTGGGCGAGAAGGTAAGTCGGTTTAAGCTGAAGCGCGGCTCCGGCAATGGGCTTGGAAGCTTCCAGGCACTCGAGACGCTGGGACTAGGAATTCTGGGGAAGCTTGCCCTCTGGCGGGCTTTGGCGGTGATCGCCGAGAACGATGATCGAGTGCGCGGTGCGGATTTGCAACAGCTCATAAAGCGTGCTGAGGAGCAGCACGCGCGCCTTGAAGAAAGCCGTTTGCAGATGGCGCGTACCGTATTTCGAGCCACCTCGAAGTAAGAGACTTCTGTTCCTGAAGGAGTGAACAAGAGTCACTACGTACGCCGAGCGAGCAGGTATTCCATCCAATCGATCATTCCTTGCCCGGTCTTCGCTGAAACTGAGATGATCGCCATGCCAGGGCGGACCGCCTCTATGTTGGCCCGCGCGGCGCTCCAGTCGAATTCAACTGCTTCAGCTAAATCGGTTTTCGTGATCACAGCAACATCTGCGCTGTTGAAGATGGTGGGATATTTCAGCGGCTTGTCTTCTCCTTCTGTGACGGAGAGCAGAACAAGCCGAAGATTCTCGCCTAAATCGTAAGATGACGGACAGACCAGATTCCCGACATTTTCTATAAAAAGGAAATCGAGGTCCGCCAGGGTCCAATCGTCGACCGCGCTTTCGATCATCGCCGCTTCCAGATGACACAGCGTTCCAGTGGTGATCTGTTTCACCGGAGCCTGACTGCGTGCCAGCCGTGCGGCATCATTGTCCGTGGCGAGATCGCCCACCAATGCTGAAGGACGGTACTGCTGCTTCAACGTTGTGAGCGTCTTCTCAAGAAAGGTTGTTTTGCCGGAGCCGGGACTGGAGACCAGGCCTACCACAAATACCCCTTGCTCCTTGAAGCGCTGGCGCAACCCGCGAGCGATCTCGTCGTTACGCTTCAGCACGTTCTGCCGGACTTCGACGATGCGAGGCGAAGATGTCATTCCGTCAACTCCAAAGCAGAAATCTGCAGCTCGCGGCCATGTGCGACCTCCGATGCGGGTGTGCCGCAATCCACACAGCAGAAGGATTGCATGGAGCAGACCGGGCGCTCCGCGTTGCATTGATAACAATGGATCGAGATCGGAACATCTTCGATCACCAGAGAGCATCGGGCAAAGTCCGTTTGCTCAGACGCGAGCTCGAACGCGGAAAGCAGGGCCTCCTTCAGCACGCCTGCCAGAGGGCCTAGTTTTAGATGAATTGCCTCGACACCGACGTTGCCGCGGCGTTTCACTTCTTCCTCCACAACGTCCAGGATGCTCAAGGCTATGGAGAGTTCATGCAAGGAAGCCTCCAGATGAGCCGAAGGCTGCCAGCGCTGCCTGGCCCAGGCTGATGCCGCCATCGTTCGGCGGAACAGCGGAATTGGTCCAGACGTGAACTGCTTCCCTGTCAAACAGCCGCTTGATGCCCTTTAGCAGCAGCTCGTTCTGAAAAACACCGCCGGAAAGCACGACGGTGCCGACGGAATGTGTTTCGCAGAGCCTGACCGCTACTTTACACAGACCGCTCGCCAGTCCTAAGTGGAATGCACGCGCGATTTCGGGTTGCGGACGGCTACGCAGGCGATCACAAATGATACTTTCGAGCAACGGTCTGAAGTCTAGATTATCGCCATCCAGCGGGAATGCGTATGCTTCGCAATCGGAAGTGGATTGCGCAATATGTTCGAGCCACATCGCCGCTTGTCCTTCGAAACTGATCTCACGGGTGAAACCCAGAAGAGCGGCGGTCGTATCGAAAAGCCGGCCGACTGACGTGGTCTCGAAGGTCCGAACCTTTTTCCTCAGGAGTTCGAGGGAAGCGCGATAGCGACTGGGAAAACAGAACGGCGGCGCATCGAACTCTGGAACATCCTCGAGCTGCGACAAAAATCCAGCGGCGCATTGCACAGGATATCGCGCGGCCGCATCTCCACCGGGGAGTTGGGCGCTTCTTAGATGCATGACGCGAGTGAACCCGGCATTGACGCTGCCTACGAAAAACTCGCCGCCCCAGATTGTTTCATCGTCGCCGAAGCCCGTCCCATCGAAGCTGACGCCCACCACACGGGTATCCCAGGCTTGGCGCTCGGCGAGAACGGAAGCGATGTGGGCACAGTGGTGCTGAACGGATATTTTCCGGGGGGCAGGAAGATCTAAAGCATAACTTGTAGACGCGTACTGAGGATGCGCGTCGTGCACGACCAAAAGCTCGCTATCGTCGACCTTATACATCGAAGTTAGATCACAAATCGTCTGCTGAAAAGCTTGGAAGGACGAGTAATGCTCGAGGTCACCGATGTGCTGGCTCACGAATGCCTGCCCATCAACAACCAGCGTGATCGCGTTCTTCAGGTCCGCACCGACGGCGAGAATCGGCTGAGGACACGGGATCACGGCGACTGCGCCTGGCGCATAGCCACGCGAGCGGCGAAGAATGACTGGGCCGAATGCCCCGGCACGAGCTACGGAATCATCGAGCCTGCGTGCAATCGGCCGCTCACCAATCAGAAATGCATCCGCGATGCCCGCAAGGTTTTCGTGCGCATCGCTGTCCAGGTATGCAATCGGCTCGCTCGAGCGATTCGCGCTTGTCATGACGAGAACATTTGGCGCGCCGGCTGCGAACAGAAGATGATGCAAGGGCGCGTAGGGTAGCATGACGCCCAGTTCGTCGTTATTTGGTGCGACTTCGGGAAACAGAACTCTCGCCCGAGCCAAAACGATTGGGCGCGCCATGGAGGTGAGCAGCGCTTCAGCTTCGCGTGATAGCGCGACGATCTTGCGGGCTACTTCCAGATCGCGCACCATAACAGCGAATGGCTTCTCTTTGCGGTACTTTCGTTCACGCAGGGCACGTACTGCGTTCGCGTTCTTCGCATCGCACGTCAAATGATAACCGCCGATCCCTTTCATAGCGACAATTTGACCTGCGTTCAGTAAGCGAATCGTTGCTTCTATGCCGGCGAGGTTCCCGGAAATCCGGTCGCCGCTTAATTCCAGAGAGTAGTGCGGTCCGCACGCCGGACACGCAATCGGTTGGGCATGAAATCGGCGGTCGGCTGGATCGCCATATTGCGCGGCGCAAAAAGAATCCAAGCACCACTGCTTCATGGTCGTTTTCGGCCGATCATAGGGAAGGCCTTCAATCACCGAGTAGCGAGGACCGCAATTCATGCAGTTGATGTAGGGATAGCGATAGCGCGGATCGGCAGGATCGAACAACTCCGCCAAGCATGCTTCACAGACCGGCAAATCAGGAGAGATACGGGCGGATAGATTTCCGCTGTGACGGCTTTCGCGAATTGTGAAGTCGCTTAGGCCGACGGCGTCAGACGACTGAACGTCAATGGCTGCGATTTGAGCGGCGGCCGGCGGTCGCGAGGCCAGTTCGGAAAGAAAAGTTTGTACAGCCGGCTCGGAACCTTCGACATGAATGTCGACTCCCTCCGCTTCATTGAGAACCCACCCGGCAAGTGAATTCGCGTGAGCCAGGCGAAACACGAATGGCCGGAAGCCTACTCCCTGCACAATGCCGCGAACGTGGATGGATCGCGCCGCCCTCATCTGCTTGGGGCCATACCTGCGATGCACCCGCGGCCCTGCCAACCGATCTGCACGGCCTTGCCATCTTCAACGAGAACAGGCACCGTGCGCTGTCCGCCCGTGGCGTCGCGCATTCGCTCAAGAGCTTCGGAATCGCTCTCCACGTCGTATTCGACAAACTCGCGGCCGTGCCATTCAAGCCATTCGCGCATCTCTTGTGTGTTCGGGCAGCTTTCGGTTCCGTAGAGTTCAGTTTTCGGCAAGATTTGGCACCTCGAAAAGCTCCCGTAAAACGTGATACACCGAAGCCTGTACTTCCTGAATGCGCGGGATGTAGTCGGAGCGAACCACAAGCGCATGATCGGCCAAACCACGGCGCAGAATCTCGCCGCCGTCGTAGCCCAGCAAAGCGACTGTGAGCAGATTGCGCTTGCGAGCCTCTTCGAGTGCCATGATAATGTTTCGCGAGCCGCCGCTGGTCGAAATTCCAATCGCCACGTCTTCGGGCCGGGCTTGTGCTATGAGCTGCCGCGAGAAGATCACCTCAGTGCCAACGTCGTTCGCCAGCGCCGTGATGTTGGCGGGTTCCATCGAAAGGGAAACGGCCGGAACAGGCTTGTAGCCCGACGGCGGAAGAATGCAGTCGAGCGCCCAATCATTCGCATCCGTCGCCGATCCTCCGTTCCCGAAAAGGATGAGCTTGCCGCCGCGCACGAGCCGCTCGCGAATCGCTAGCGCCGCCTCCGCAATCTGTTCCGATTCCTCGCGGGCGACCTGCTCGCGCAGTTTCGCGTCCTCCTGAACCTTCACTTCAATAGAAGCAGCTACTTCACAGATAACACTGGTGTCTTCCTGCTTTTCCTGACCCAGAAAAGGATAAAGAAAACTCGCCTCGCCGGCGTCATGACCCAATTCCCGGCGCTCGAAGAAAACATGCACAGTCTCCCAAAGCGTGTGGTAAAGGATCTCAATCAGCTCCTGGTGCATGAAAGCGTCAGCAATGGTCTTGCTCAGCACATAAGTGCCTGTCGTTCCCGGCAGCGCAAAAATCATGCAGCCGCGCGCTTCCACTGATTCGAGAGAGGCGCCGATCTTCGGATCGCCCTCAGGCGGTCCAAAACCCATGACGATGTCGTCGGGCCGCGCGACGGCATCGAGCCACGGATCGAAGAGCATCGATAAGTCAAGTGCCGGAAGCGCGCGCTTGCCGACAATCACCGGGTGAACAAATTCGACGGAGACGTGCTGCGCGTCGGTAGCATACGGACCCGCTCCGAACGCAAGCAATCGGCCGCCTTTGAGGAAACGCTCCGACATCTCGCGGCAGGCGATAGCAAGGCGTTCCGACTCCCGCGAGAAAAAAGCCCCGTACGCCTCGTTCCGCGTGTGCAATGCAGTCTCAATCCGGCTGGCAAGATGGGAGCGGCTGACCACCATATCAACAGATCCGCGGCAGAGGATCACCTACAAGCATGTCGAGCACGCGCGTGCCCCCATACGAAGCGACCGCAAGAACGGTCGCTGCCGGCTGCTCGCGGATCTCACCTATGAGCGTCGCGCCTTCACCACCTGGAGTTTGTTCCAGAATATCGAGCGCGACATCCACGTATTCCGGCGCGATGACCAATAAGAACTGGCCTTCGTTTGCAATGTGAAGCGGATCGAGGCCAAGCAACTCGCATGCGCCGCGCACCGTATCGCGAACCGGTATCCGTTCTTCGAAGAGCAGGACACCCAGTCCACAATCGCGGGCCAATTCATTTAGCGACGTGGCTACTCCGCCCCGCGTGGGATCCCGCATCCAGTGCATACCAGGCCCTGCTTTTTCTGCAAGAGCTTCGATGAGCGGGAGCACGGACCGCGTATCGGAGCAGATCTCCCCTTCGAGATCGAGTTCGCCGCGAGCGAGCAGAATGGTGATGCCGTGATCGCCGACGGGTCCGCTGATCAACACTTTGTCGCCGGGGCGAACCGATGCAGGCGAAATCGTGACGCCCGGAATCAGTCTTCCAATACCCGCGGTAGTCAGATACATGCCGTCCGCTTTGCCGTGCTCGACCACTTTGGTATCGCCACCCGAAATCACGATTCCGGCTGCAGTGGCGGCTTTGCTCATGGCCCGAACCTCCGCTTCTAGAACTTCGGTTGGGAGTCCGGCTTCGAGTACATAGGTCACCACCAACGCTTCGGCCTTAGCGCCCGAGACCGCAAGATCATTTACCGTTCCATTCACGGCCAGCTCACCGATCGATCCGCCGGGAAAACTCAGAGGTTTCACAACGAAGCTGTCGGTCGTGATGGCGATTCGCGTTCCGTTGATATTGAGATGAGCCGCGTCGCCTAGAGGTCCAGGTGAGATGCCGAACAGCAGCGGCGCAAATAGACCCTCCACCAACCGGCGGCTCGCCTTACCTCCAGCTCCGTGGGCCATTTCGATTTGCGAGTCGCGGAACCGGAGTTTAGGCTGGACAGCACTCATGCGCCGCTCCTCACACTGCCACGCTAAGTTGTGTCAGCGCCTCGTTCTTGCGGTGCTCGTAGTTGTAGTAAGCCGCGCAAGAACCTTCGGAAGAAACCATCAGCGCGCCCACGGGTCGCTCCGGCGTACATTCTTTTCCGAAGAGCTTGCATTGCACCGGCTTTAGAACACCCTTCAGCACTTCGCCGCATTGCGCCGCTTTGGGATCTGTCACGCGCACTCCGGGCACGGAGAAGCGCCGCTCCGAATCCCATTCGGCATAGCCGTCGCGAATACGGAGAGCGGACTGCGAAATAAACCCCATGCCGCGCCATTCGAAGTAGTTGCGCAATTCGAATACTTCCGCCATAGCCTTGAGCGCTGCGCGATTCCCTGCCCAAGGCACCACGCGTTTGTACTGGTTTTCGACTTTCGCTTCACGCGCTTTGAGCTGCTGCAGGAGCATCACGATCGTTTGCAGGATATCGACCGGCTCAAACCCAGAGACGACGATCGGTTTCCCTTCATTCCGTGCAACCCACTCGTACGGCTGGCAGCCGATCACAGTTGAGACGTGTCCAGGCCCTAGGAACGCATCGATGCGCATATCCGGCGAATCGAGAATCGCGCGAATCGCGGGGATGATCGTCACGTGATTGCAAAAAACCGAGAAGTTGCGCACGCCCGTAGCTTTCGCACGCATTAATGTGAGCGCGGTCGAGGGTGCCGTGGTCTCAAACCCAATCGCGAAAAAGAGGACGTGCTTTTCGGGATTTTTTTGAGCGATTTTCAGTGCATCAGAAGGCGAATAGACGATCCGCACATCCATGCCGCGTGCTTTGTGTTCCAGAGGGCTGCCCTCGCGGCCGGGAACCCGCATCATGTCGCCGAATGCTGTGAAAATCACGTTCGGGTCTTTTGCCAGGGATAATCCATCGTCAATACGTCCCATCGGAAGGACACAGACGGGGCATCCGGGACCGTGCACAAGCTCGATATTCGGCGGCAATAAATCCTTCAAGCCAAATCGGTAAATGGCATGGGTGTGCCCGCCGCACACCTCCATGAAGCGGTAATGCCGGCTGGGTGTCGCAAGGCGCCGAATCTCCTCGGCCGCTTTCGTTATCACGCCAGCATCGCGAAATTCATCTACATACTTCATATATAGCTCCTACGGACCACCGTTCCTGGACAATCGCGGCTCGGTATCAGTCACGCCGTAGCCTTCGACCTCTTGCAGAACGGCCTCGCTTTCGCCCAGCATGGCCAGCATCCGCAATTGATCCTGCGCTTGTTCTTCGCTGATCTTGCTCATTGCGAAGCCGACGTGAACCAGAACCCAATCTCCAATTTTCAGTGGCTCGTCTTGCAATAATCCCGTATCGATATGGCGTCGTACGCCCACAACTTCTACCAAAGCACGCTGCTGCTGGTCATCCGGCAGCAGTTCCATAATCTTGGCTGGAATGGCCAGACACATCTATAAACCCTCCGCGGCAAATATTTGACCTTCTTGCGGAGCCAGATCTGTTTGCTTCCGGGCAAGAAGATTGAATGAGCACTTCACTTCGTCCTTCAGCTTTAGTGTCCCGCCGGGGACTGGCGCAGGCACTGGCGCAAGTTTCATTTTGTACGAGGTCTGCAACACGGTGAACTCGCCATGAGCACGCAATGTATTGCCCACCAAAGCAACTTGTGCGGCAACCGGCAGGGTTCCGGTGATCCCGTGAAGCGAGAGATCCCCGACAAGGTTGATCCAATACTGTCCGCCGCCGGCCTTGCTCACGGAAAGGCGCGAACTGCAGAAGATGATCTCCGGGTACCTTTCGACCTCCAATACTTCGCGCCTCATCATGCGTTCGATAGCGACCCGATCCTTTTCATTCATAGTTTCGGCAACGGTGAGCGAGCCGGCATTGATCTTAAGCTGGACACAGGCCTGATCGAAGGTTCTGGCAGCGAACCGCACCCACCCTGCGAATTCACGTATCACCAGCGTCGGGCTGTTTTCCAGAGCGGCGAAAGCTGCGCTCGCGAACGCCCGGAGTGTCAGACTACTGAGCGCGGTGTCGATTGCGTAATGCTCAAACTCCATAGGACGCTCAGAACTCGTCGCCCACTAAAGCGGCTTTGACGATGCGTTTGACCAGCGTCGTGGCTTCGTCAATTGCCGCCAAAACAGGTTCGCTTAGCCCCATCTGGCCTTCTTCGCTGCCGAGCGTAGCCGGTTCACATCCAATTAGCACGATGCGGCTTGAGATCGGCCCCATGACCTTCGCCAGCCGAAGAACGTTAATGGGATTCATGGTGTGTGCGTCGAGCGCGATAGGCGTTGCCGATTCGGCTGCGTCGTTTAGCTCAGGCTCAAGGACATATACCGTGCCGGGTTTCTGGCCGCGCGGGCACGCATCGATCAAAATGACCAACTCATATGGTTCGAGCAACGCGTACGTGAGATCGTAACCACGAATTCCGAAGTCGCGGACACGCACGCTCTTCGGAAACTCTTCCGCTGCGAGCCGCTGCGCCACTTCGACGCCGAAACCGTCATCACCGAGAAAAATGTTGCCGATTCCGGCTAAAAGAATTGTTGGTTCTTCCGTCGTACGCGCGCCGCTATTTGTCGCCGGTGTGCACGGCTCGATCTCGTCAGGCTTGAAAAAGAAGCGGTGACCCGGTTGGCGAAGCACGCCTAGATCCTTTCCGGGATCGTCTTCGAGCACGACCGCCACGTGCAGCTTGCCTTCGTAATCCTGCTCGATCGCTTCAACGATTGCGGTTTGTCCTGCCAACGCCAGGTCAAATATGTCGCCGCCCGCGTGAGGACGCAATACAACCCGATCGTCCTTCCTTATCTCGCAACCGGCGATTTCGATGGATTCAGCAGAGCTCTTGTCTTCGAGTAGCTGCCATTCCCACGCGTTCATGGCGCCTCCTCGCCGGCTGTCCGCAAGCCGCGCAACGCACCGTGCATTTTCATCAGCTGCTCCGGCGGCATGGCTTCCTTTCTTTCGAGAATTTGGCGCGCACGGTCATCTACCCGGCTCATCTCGATCTTCTCCTCTTCGCTCAGAGTCATGATCCGTAGAGTCAGAATTTCGTCTATCTCGGTTCCATCGAACAATGCACCGGCACTTTCCGGTGCGATCTGCGGATAGTCGTACAAAATAATCGGCGACGATAGCATTGCGTCACGCTGGCCTTCATCGCCGGCTAGGACGGGATATGTTCCCAGGTTTCGGCATTGCGCGGCGGCGTCCCGGTAATCGTCCGGCGGGTCGAGCAGTGAAATGAACTCGCCGCCTTTAAGTTCGAGTATGGTGTGGGCGGATGCGAAAGACTGTATCAACGCGCGATCCCGGCTAGACCCTGTGGCGTCATCAAACAACGTGGTATTCGAGACATCAACTCGAATTTTGAGCAACCTGTTCGCGAGCGGTTCCGCTTGCACCTCCAGCGCGCCTTCGATAGCCGCACGGGTTCTCACAAAGCGCTCGTCGGTTTCGCAACTCGCCGGATAACCGAATGCGTGCCGCACTGGCCCCTCGGCAAGGTCGGCTAGACTCAAGTCCCGAATCGGCACTTCGCATTCTGCGGCTTCTTGCCATCCATCGCTGCGTTCCATGAGATGAAGAAATCGAGCAGTGATATCGATCGCGGCGCCGCGACTAGATACCGCCGCCAGGCATTCCGTTTGCATATTCCACCGGTCGGCGCCGCGCTGCGCTTCGGCAAAGGCTCGCGGATACAGTATTCCGAAATTCCAACGCTGGCGATTCTTTACAGCCGATGCGCGGTAAGGATAGAGAAGATAGCCCTCGTAAAGCACGGCATTCGCGATCTCCTCGACTCTTTGCCGGTTCATGACCGTACCGGCTCCTGCTCCGTGGCGAGTAGCGCTTCCAGCGTTTGCTCCCACGTCGGCATTGTATGTTGAAGTTTGTAATCATAAAGTCGGTCGAAAACATCGCGCCTTAAGCAAAGCCAAGCGCTGTTTGGGTAATAAAATTCCATCATTTCGCGCCAGGTGCGAACCGGTAAACGATAGCGCGCCTCGCTGTTCCATGAAATGGGCGATACCTGCAGCGCGCCGTCTGGGTCGGCGTAGAACACGGTTCCACTGAAAAGCAAGTTCAGCGGAATGTCACCGTCGGAAACGCCGTGAAAATACTTGGTTGCCGCGACATTGAAATCGAACGTGCACGCCACCTGGAGATCTGCCGTTGTGCTGTCTTGGAAAGACGGAACGACCACACTCGCGTGCGTCCAGAGCATGGGCCGAAGCGTCTGTCCCCAACGTTCCGGTTGATCGAAAAGATCGCGCAGCGATTTTTTCTCACCAGCATTGTACTGACGGCGATTTGCTTCAATTTGGATTTGGGTGCGAAGAGCAATCGTGTGAATTGTCTCTTCCGGGTTCGCGTTCCCAATGCGTAATTTCAGCGCGATCAACGGTTGGGCTGCGAAGGGCACGGCCTCCGCACCCTCCACCCGAAAGCTCAGGCTAGGCATGAGCGCTCTCCCAGGAAGCCCGGGTTTTTAACTCATCGAAAAAGGAGCCAATCTGCTTCCAAACCTCTGCGCCGCCAGACAAGCCGCGCCAATGGGACCGGATCAGCCCAACCAGCTCGTAACACTTATCGATCGGAGCCGAATAATACTCGCCGCGCTCTGCGCCGCCGTCAGGCTCCAGCCGATTTGCGATTAGGGCCTCTACGTCGGGCTCCATCTCATGTAAGATCGGATTCTGATTAACAATTTCCTCCCAGGCGGTGAGTGAAGGCATCGACTCCGTCGCCCCTGCAGGGCTTGGATAAAAGGCAAGAATCTTATCCTCCACGCTGCTCTTAACGAAAAAAGCCATGCCAATAGGAATCATCAGGTCGTCCCATTGCGCGCCGGTCATTTGGAAATTTCGAATCCCGCGAATGCGGCGTGGTACCCGTTTGTACCGGGTTTCGCCATGCTCATGGAAGAGAACTGCGCAGGCATCACAGGTACACAGGAGTTTTCGCGCAATGGGTTCGAAAAGATGCTGGTGATCCCCATGCAAGCCGGCTCCGCAAAGTTCGCAGCGTTCCCGTGGGTCTCGCTGGCGAACCAAGCTGCGCAGCGCATTGAATGAGCCGTATTGCGCTTCAGCCATTCCGGAACTCATGGCCGGCTCAAAACACGAGGCGGCCCGGATCCGTTGCTGGTTTGCAAGCTGTCGAGTGGCACGAAACCGGAAGCAGCCTCGCTTTGCGCGGGCTCGATGATCACTTCGGCCGCATCCGGAGCTGTCTCGAAGAGCGCGCCTCGCACGATTGATTGCAACTCGGCTGTTGTGGAGCCGCAGCTATGGCCGTTCGTGTCGATCTTCAGCCGAACGGTATCATCGCCGATCGCGGTCACATGGATACTGGCACCGCGCCGGGTTAGGGCTTGCTGTGCCTTCTGGACCCCGCGACCGACGCGAGTCGCGAAGTCCTCCGGGTGGAGATCGTATAAAACGAGTAGGCTGCCGACCAGCTCATCTGCGCCAAGCGATCGAACGATGCCCGTGCCCAGCTCTCCGGTTTTCATAACAATCTTCAGAATGCGCTCAATCGCCGCACTATGCAGATCCATTACCGACTGAACGAGCTCTTTGGCTGCCGCTCGCATTGCCGGATCAGCAGTGGATTCTATGCTGTGAACCAATTCCTCGATCCGGCCCACCTGTTCCCGGAACGCGGTCGTGTCCATCATTCGAACTACTTCTGATGTCCGAACATCGGCGAGTGAACGGTCTCAAGCACCTTGCCCCCGCCCAGATACATATGGACGCCGCATGGCAGGCACGGATCAAAGCTGCGGACCGTACGCATGATGTCGATGCCCTTGAATTTATCCGGCCCGTTCTCTTCGAAAATAGGCGTGTTCTGGACCGCATCTTCGTACGGACCCGGTGTGCCATAAACGTCGCGCGGCGTTGCGTTCCATGGAGTCGGCGGATACGGATGGTAATTGGCAATCTTACCTTCGCGGATCACCACGTGGTGTGACAGCACGCCTCGAACGGCTTCGTGGAATCCGCACCCTATGGCTTCCTCCGGCACCTTGAACTCTCTCCACGTTTTCGTTCTGCCCGCGTGCAAGTCACCCAAAGCCTTCTCGATAAAGTGAAGCGCTGCAGCGGCCGCATAGGCCTGGAAATACGTCCGGGCGCGGTCCCGTTCAATAGCGTTGCTCCACTTCGGAATCTTCCATTCGAACTCCACTTCGGGCAGCGTGATGGTTTTCGGCAGATAGATCTTCACGCTGTGGCCGGTAGCCTTCACGTAGCCGATATCGACTATTCCTGCCAATGCGGTCGCCCAGAAACGGGCAATTGGGCCTCCGCCGGTATCCAGCGCCAGATAGTCGCCGGTCCGTTTGTCGTACCAGCGTGGGCACATGACCCACGAATAATTGCCCTTGAAATCGCGTTTCTGCGGACGCGGGATAGTGGTCTGGTTCCAGGGATGCCGCTGGTCCACCGGATTTCCGAGCGGATCTTCTTTGACGAACGTTTCGCCTTGTTCCCAGTCGTCGTAATAGGAGTGACCGAGGAGAATACGGATGTTCAGATTGATGTCTACCAGATCGGTGGTGACCAACTCGCCGTCGACCACAACCCCGGGCGTCACATACATGGCGCGCCCCCACTCGCTCATATTCTTGTAGGTGTAATCGCAGACCTTCGGATTGTTCCAGGAGCCCCAGCAGCCAAGTAAGATTCGCCGCTGGCCTACCTTCTCGTAACCGGGAAGCGCTTCGTACCAAAAATCGAAGAGGTCATCATGCAGTGGCACAACCTTCTTCATGAATTCGACGTACTTCATCAGACGAACCAGATAATCGGTGAATAGCTGGGATGTGGGAACGGTGCCGACTCCGCCGGGATAAAGCGTGGATGGATGGACGTGGCGGCCCTCCATCAGGCAGAACATCTCGCGTGTCATGCGGCTCATTTGCAAAGCTTCGCGATAGAACGAACCGCTGAACGGATTGAGCGGAGTCATAATGTCCGCGATGGTGCGGAAGCCGTGAAGATCTGCGTGCGGTGCCGGCGTGCCTTGGGCTTTCGTCCAAACGCCAGGATTCGTTTCCTTCACCATCTGCTCGCAAAAATCAACGCCGACCAGGTTGTCTTGAAAGATGTTGTGGTCGAACATGTATTCGGCCGCTTCGCCCAGGTTGACGATCCACTCCGCCATGTCCGGCGGGCGAACGCCGAAGGCCATGTTTTGCGCGTAGGTGGCGCACGTGGCGTGATTGTCGCCGCAGATCCCGCAGATGCGGCTCGTGATGAAGTGAGCATCACGCGGGTCCTTGCCCTTCATGAAGATGCTGTAGCCGCGAAAGATGGACGATGTACTGTGGCATTCGGCAATCTGGCTAAAAAGCTCTTGGGCGATAACCGGTAGTAAGCTGCCTGCCAGGATGCCGCCACTTTGGTTCTTTGTTTACCGTGTCATTCGTTATGGAGCGAAGGGCACGGATAGCCCGGCCGTAAATGCCGATCGTTCCCGCCGAGACGCGTGCCCCAGGTGGCTCGTCCATGAACGGCATGAATTTATCCGGGAAGCCGGGCATCGTGCAACCGATGCAAATGCCGCCAACATTCGGACACCCTCCAATGCCGTCCATCCAGCCGCGTTTGGGCACGTTGCAATTCACAACGGGACCCCAGCAGCCGATTTTCACGAGACACTTGGGTGAGCCGTAGTCGTCCGTGAAATCGCCCTGTTCGTAATAGCCGGCGCGGTCGCAACCCTCGTGAACGGTGAAGCCAAAAGCCATTTCGGCCGATTCTGATCGTCTAGCGGGATCATCGGCGCTAGCCCCGCAACTTGATAGAGCAGATACAGCAGAGTCTCCATGAAGTTGTCTGGCTGAACCGGACATCCGGGGACGTTCACAATGGGCAGGCCTGCTTTCGACTTCCAGTCGCGGCCCAGGTAATCTTGCAAACCCATGCAGCCCGTCGGATTTCCGGCCATCGCGTGAATGCCGCCATTGGTTGCACACGTTCCCGCGCCAACCACCGCCAGCGCCTTGGGCGCAAGTCGATCGATCCATTCGCACGTCGTAATGGGTTGCCCGCTGTCCGGGTCTGTCCCGAAAGCCGCCCAATATCCGTCGCTCTTGACCCGTTCATTCGGAATGGACCCTTCCACCACCAACACAAAAGGATCCAGTTTGCCCTCCCACGCCTCGTACCAAAACTTCATGAACTCGTCGCCCACTTCATAGGCGAGAACCGGGTTGTGCAGATGCACGTTGGGAAGGCCCGGAATTGCCCCCATAATCACATCCTCGATGCTCGGCAAGGTGGCTGCCGTAATGGAGACCGTATCTCCATCGCAACTCAATCCGCCGGTCATCCAAATGATGTGGACGTCAGAAACAGGTGACGGCCTTTGAGTCTTCCGGCCGTACGGGACAGTATCTGGCATGCGGGCGCTCTCCTTTGGAGAAATAGAAGCGTTAGACAGCTGGCGATTGCCGTTGCTTATAGGTTTATTGGGTCACACCCGTAAAGCCTTCGGAAGCAGGTGACTCCGGTTTTGTTCCTAAGGTGAAACACTGGAGCCTTCGTCAGGAATTCCCTGATGCTTCAACTAGGCTTCTGCAGCGCGTCCTCTCATGGTCCAGCGCGCAGCATACTGCACCAGCTCGCGCGAGTTCCTCAGCACCAGCTTTTCCTTTAGGTGTGCTTGGTACGTCTCCACTGTTTTGACGCTGAGACGTAATTCTTCAGCTATTTGCCGGGTTCCATGGCCCGCCCCGATGAGACGAAGCACCTCGAGTTCGCGGTCTGAAAGATCGTCTACCGACGAGCGCCTCTTGTCGGTACCAGTCGCTCCGACAAACTGCTGGAGCATTTTGTTGGCCATGCGCGGACTTACGTAGACTTCGCGGTTCAGAATGCGGCGCAGCGCATCGAGAACGTTGTCGGTGGCTTCCTGTTTCATAATGTAGCCGTTCGCGCCGGCACGCAGGGCCCGCTCGGCATAGATCGACTCGTCATGCATGGATAGGATGAGCACAGGCAGGCTGGGGTCCTGCGTTCGGATGTGCTTCAGAAGGTCGAGGCCGTCGGGACCGTCGAGCGAAATGTCCACTATCAGGATATCGGGTTCCAAAGCTTCCATAAGCTGCACTGCTTTTTGCATGTCGGCGGCCTCCCCACACACAGTGAGATCGGGCTCGCGATTGATCATTTGGGCAAGTCCTTCGCGAACGATGGGGTGATCGTCGACTATAAGAACTCTTCGCTTCATTAGATTTCGTTCCGTTTTCGTAAGGGGAAGAGGCACGCAACGAGCATTCCACGCTCACCCGCA
This sequence comes from Bryobacteraceae bacterium, assembly GCA_051004875.1. GTDB lineage: Bacteria > Acidobacteriota > Terriglobia > Bryobacterales > Bryobacteraceae > Bog-105. Next base: position 1,544 of record JBPCJX010000154.1, on the reverse strand, counting down.
CGCCCGACGGTAAGCGTACCGCCGATCATGCGAGCGCGATAATCCATGATGCGCAAACCCATTCCGGCACAGCTCGAGCGCTCGACACTGACTCCCGAACCGTCATCGCGAATCGTGAGCACGCCTTCTTCCTCGGCACCTCTCAAGCCGATCGCGATGTGTTTCGCTTTCCCGTGGCGGATCGCGTTATGCACAGCCTCCTGCGCAATTCGAAACAGATGATTCGCCATGCCGTCGTCTTGAATAGATACCGGGTCATCACACTCGAAGCGGCATTCGATCCGAAAGATATCTTGCACCTCGGCCACCCATTCCTGCAAGGCGGATAAAAGGCCATACGGCCCAGAGAGAACCGGGAGAAGTCCGCGCGCGAGTTCGCGCGTCTTGTAAATGGCCTGATTGACGAGATCCACAATCTTGCCTGCGTCGCTGGCCTCTGGCAACGATTTCTCCGCGAGTTTTTGCTCCTGAACCTTCGCGAGGAATGCGATGCCAGTGAGATGTTGGCCCAGGCCGTCGTGCAGATCCTGCCCGATGCGCCGCTGCTCACGGCCGCTGATCTCGATTACGGCGTTTTCCAGGCGCTTGTTTTCCGTTACATCAATCCCGGTCGCGATGATAAGGCGGATAGCCGAAGCGTGATCAAACAGTGCGGTCACCGTCCAACTAATCACGACCGCGGAGCCGTCTCGTTTTTTCCAATAACTCTCGAATTGGGCTGGTGGCGCGTTCTTCCGGAGCCGCCGGATACCGGCCCTAAACGGGTCCGCATCCTCGTCGGTAAAAAACAGAGGCCAGACCTCCTTGTCCTTGAGCTCGCTAAACAGATAACCCGTACTCACTTCGCAGGATTGGTTGAAGCGAACAATCTTGAACTCGGGATCGAGTACCACGACCAGCGCCGGAACGGTATCGAGAATCGCCGAGGAGATACTCCGCTCATGCTGAAGCGCCGCTTGAGCTTGCTGGACTCTCTTGTCCGGATCAACGAAAACAAGGTCAGGGGTTTCGTTCAGCTCGGCCGGTGCATTCTTCATCGAAAGACTGGTTCCCCGACGCGTATTTTATCTAGCTCTATCGAGCGGTTCGGAGATGCATTCCACCTAAACGGTTTTTCCTTCCATTTGAATTTGCAGAAGAGTAGTGTTGTAATTGCAGGTCAGGAGCTAAACATGAAGCTTACCCACATTGTTGGATACCTAATGATGACTGCGCTTGCAGCGGCTGTGATCGTGAGCATTCCGGATATCAAACGATACATTAAGATCAGCACCATGTAGGCGCATAGGATCTGTTGCAAACGAATTCGACTGATCTGATAGCGCGAAGCTCGATGCGCCAAAAGCGACCAGCGCTGTTTCGGGGACGACATTTTGCCGACGAGATCATCGTGCTATGCGTTCGCTGGTATTTGCGGTATTCGCTCAGCTATCGTGATCTGACCGAAATCATGCGTGAACGGAACCTTTTCGTTGATCCATCTACGATTTGGAGATGGGTGCAGCGGTATGCTCCAGAATTGAATGTGCGAATCCGCCGAGAGC
>JBPCJX010000153.1:0-3825 GCA_051004875.1 Bryobacteraceae bacterium | reverse complement strand
GAATTCAACGGCTGCTGGCTTTGATGTGGTGAGAGAGATTCGCTGGCTCGGAAAGAATCGCATTTGTCAATTCCACTTCAAAGACAACCCCCACTATTTGGGCGAAGGCACAATTCAGTTCGAACCGATAATTCAGGCAATCAAAGACATCGGATGGAGCGGCTGGGGCAATCTCGAAACGGATGCTCATGCTGGTAGTTTGGAGACCGACATGCGCCGCAATCTGTCTTATATTTTGAGGATCGTCGACGAGGTTTACGCCTAATCTCGGGTTATCTTCAGGTCTGGTTGAAGTGCATCCCTACCTTTCACGATCAATGATGAGAAAACGTGTTTCGCAAATCGCGACTATTTTCGTGCTAACCTTCACGCTCCCCCTCCCAGCGGATTGGCTGACTTTTGGCCATGATCCGCAGCGGTCGGGCTGGGCACCGGAAGAAACGAAGCTGACAGTTCAGAGCGTAAAGAATCTTGAGTTGAAGTGGTCTGTTCAGCTCGATAACTTACCTCTCGCTCTCAATGCGCTGACCGCGCCCGTCGTAGCGAGAGATGTAGTCACCCCGTCTGGAATCAAAACCCTAGTTTACGTAGCGGGGAGCTCCAATCACCTTTTCGCAGTCGATGCGTCGACCGGCTCGGTTGCCTGGCAACGCACTTTCGAAAGCTTTGTGAAAGCTAAGGCGGATTCGTTTTATCTCTGCCCTAATGCCCTCAATGCCACGCCGGTGATTGACCGGCGGCAGAATCTCATCTTCGCGCTTGCCTACGACGGGAGATTGTTCGGTTTGGATTTGGGTACTGGGAGCATCAAGTTCGGTCCATTTCAGTTCGTTCCGCCATTCTCAAAACCCTGGAGTCTGAATCTCAACGATGGCTTTGTTTACACAACTACGTCACAGGCTTGTGGCGGCGACCGCTCCGGAATCTACTCCATGGAGGTCGATAAGTCCACGCACCGATCCAGTTACGAGACGCTTGTTCGCGATGGATATGGCGCGGGTATGTGGAGCAGAGGTGGCGCTGCAATTGGCAGTAATGGCGTTCTGTACGTCACGACCGGCGACGGCACATTTGATCCATCCAAGGGGAATTATGGTAGTACGTTCCTTGCGGCATCAACGCCCATGTTGAATGTTATCGATTATTTCAGCCCCTTGAACCGAGCCGAAATCAACAAAAAAGATCTTGACCTTCCTTCTGGTGGCCACACCTGGCTTGCCTATCAGGATTATCATCTGATCGTCGGTGGAGGAAAGGAAGCCGTGGTGTATCTGCTCAACGCAGATTCACTGGGTGACAAAGACCACGAGACACCACTGTCTATTTCGCCTCGCCTTGGCAATCTTTCAAAGGTACTGGAAGAGAAAGGAGTCTGGGGAGCGCCGGCAATTTGGAAGGACGAGGACGGACAGCCCTGGGTTTATATCACGCTATGGGGGGACACCTCAGAAGAAGTGTCGAAAGCGGGAATTACCAACGGCGCGCGGCCGCACGGTTCCATTGTGGCGTTTCAGATCGAAATGGATAAATTGTCAAAAAAACCCTGTCTGAAACTTGCCTGGGTCTCATCAGACGTTAATCTTCCCGATGCTCCCGCAGTCGCAAATGGAGTAGTGTTCGTCGTAGCTACCGGTGAAAATCCACGTCAAGACAAGTTTCTGGGCAAGACAGATTTCAAGAGCGAAGAAGAATGGAAGCAGAACCTGCTCACAACGGAGGAACGTGGCGCAGGTACTAGGCCGGCATCGCTTCTTGCGCTCGATGCGAAGACAGGGAAGTTACTCTACCAAAATACGGACGCGATGAAAACCTGGAACCACTTCGGCGGTATCGCGATCGATGACGGAACAATTTACACCATCGACCACAGTTCGACGCTATACTGTTTCGGCCTCCGAAGCCGGTAAAATCTATTGACAGTAATGCGTCGGGGCAAAAATGAAGCGAGCCAGGTTATTTTGCGCGTTTCTCTCATTCGCGCAAATCGTGTTCGCGGCTGATGCGTTTGCTTCCTCACGCCCCGTAAGTCTCTGCTCGACTTGCCACTCCGCCCAGGCTAAGCCGCACCCAACCACTTCAATGGCCCACGCTCTCGAGGTAGTTCGCGAGTGCGGCATATTAAAGAACCATCAGGTACTGTCATTCACAGAAGGGAAGTATTCTTACGGTATCGAACGGAAAGGAGCCGAGAGCAGCTACTCGGTATCTGACGGGCAGCAAACGTTGACAGTTCCGATTGCATGGGCCTTTGGGCTCGGTTCAGCCGGGCAAACGTACGTTTTCAAGCGAGGGGGCGAGTTCTATGAAAGCCGTGTCAGCTACTTCCGGGAATTAGATGGACTCGACTTGACGCTCGGGGCGGCAGACTTAAAGCCGACTAATATTCTCGAGGCATTGGGGCGACATATGAGGCGCGATGAAGCAATGAAGTGCTTTGGTTGCCACGCCACCAATACCAGTCACGGAGGCCAATTCGCGCCTGACAAGCTGATTGGCGGAGTGCAGTGCGAACGCTGCCACGGTTCTACGCAAGACCACTTGGCGGGGTTGAAGCAGGGTAACCCGATATTGGCCCGAATGAAAAAGCTGAACACTCTCTCTACGGAGGAGGTCTCAAAATTCTGCGGCCAGTGCCATCGGACTTGGGAAGAGATTGCGTTCAGTCCCAAACGCGGCATTACGAATGTGCGGTTTCAGCCGTATCGACTTACAAACAGCAAGTGTTACGACGCTGAGGATTCGCGCATCAGCTGCCTGGCCTGTCACGATCCACACCAAGAGCTGGATAGAGATGCCGCCCACTATGACGCGAAGTGTCAAGCCTGCCACGGTGGAGGAAAGACCGGATCTCGCCATTGCAAGGTGTCCACCAATGACTGTACCTCCTGCCACATGCCGAAACTTGAGCTTCCGGGATCGCACCACAAATTTTCAGACCACGAAATCCGGATTGTGAAGGCCAATGAGAACTATCCTGATTAAGTGGGTTGCTTTCTTCTCGGGTTTACCAACGGTCGGCCGATGGCCAACAATCACGGTCTAGAGTCAGATACGGACAAATGGTCTGCAGAACACGTTATGGTTCATCGCTGGATTACAATCCTGCGTAATCGCTCCATGCTGCGCTCCAAACTCGCTTTTCTGATCTCTTTGACACGCTGAGCTTCCATTGCCGCCCGGGGATCACCCTTACGGTGGTAAAGAACCATGAGATTCACGTGAGCCGTGTAGTTGTCCTGATCGATCTCGAGAGCGCGCCGGAGCGCTTGTTCGGCCATCTTGTATTCGCCTGCAGCCAGCCGAACCTGGCCAAGTTCGGCAGCCGCATCGGCGTATTTCGGATCGGTGCTCACGGCCTCCTCAAGTTCCCGCTCCGCATTACTCAATTGATCCTGCTTTTGGGCGGTTCGGCCGAGAAAATAGTGGGCACCTGCTGCCGTTTCGCGGTGGGCCGTCAGTGGAGTAAGCTCTCGGCGAGCTAAGTCATAACTGCGATTGTAGAAATAAGCCACACCCAGCCCGAAATGCCCCCGGGGATCGCTTGGCCTCTTCTCACAATATTTCTTGAATGCGGGGACGGCCTTTTCCGGCTCCTCCTGAAGCGCCACTAAGCCCAGGGCCAGGTTGTAGTATGGATTACCAGAATCAAGACTCACCGCCTTCTTCAAGGAGCTATAGGCTTCCTGCAGTAAGTTGTCCTCCATGCAAACGATGCCGAAAAAGAAGTGAACCGATGCGTTTTCAGCATCAATATCTCGCGCATGAGCCAGATACCCCAGAGCTCCTTTATAATCCCGTTGATGCTCGGCAACATGGGCCAGCTCA
>JBPCJX010000152.1:0-65671 GCA_051004875.1 Bryobacteraceae bacterium | reverse complement strand
ATCTTTCCTTTCGCGCTATCCTGCCTTCGGGTCACCTGTCACCTTTCCTTTCTTCAGCGCCTAACTGAATTCGAAAGGTCCAGTCTGACCCACCTCCCTTTTGCAGAATGTTTGAAGCTTAACCTCCGACGAACCCTGTACCCCGGGCGAGTTCGTTCGGCAAAATGCCCTCCTGCGGTCCCGAGTTCGTTTCGCAATTCCGGACGCGCATATTTGCCGGTGCAGAATTGCAGTCTGCAGAGCGGAATGCTTTAATAGAGGATGTTAGGTCGAGTGAAGCAGTGGGCGAAAAGCCCACTTTTTTATTGGACAGGAACGTAGATGCCGGCACTAGAAGAAACCGGGCGAATACAAAGGATCACCGAACTGAGCGAACAAGCCGCCTTAGGTACCGGCATCGAGATCGCCGAGATTCAGTTGCGCGGTGCTGGAAGAAGCCGCTTGCTGCGGGTCTATATCGACAAGCCGGGTGGCGTCACGCATGGCGATTGCGAGTTGATTTCGCGAAACCTCGGCAAGTTGCTTGACGACGAGGATGCCGTGCCCGGCGAAAGCTACACGCTGGAAGTAAGCTCGCCTGGCTTGGACCGCAACTTGTCCAAACCTCGTGATTTCGAGCGCGTGGTTGGACAGAAGATCCGGGTAGGCGTTCAGGAGCCTATCGAGGGCCAGAGGTGGTTTGAAGGTAAGCTGGCCCGGCTCGCCGACGGCGTGCTCGAACTGGAAACAGCACCGGAACACATGGTGCGTGTTCCGCTTGGGCAGGTTCAAAAGGCCAAGCTGAAGTTCGAGTGGTGAGTCCGCAGCTTTCCACCCCAGCCAGACATCAAATATAAGTCGCTTAGAGGTATTACACGTGGGTTCGATCTATCAGTCCATTGAAATATTGAGCAAGGAAAAGGGCATTGATCCGCAAATCGTTCTCGACGCGGTAAAAGACGCAATGCTGGCCGCTGCTCGCAAGCACTTCCGCTCGCAGGAAGATCTCGTCGCCGACTTGGACCAAGACACCGGCAATATTCAGATATATACAGTCAAGCAAGTTGTAGATACGGTCGACGATCCCGCCAAGCAGATCAGCGTCTCGCAAGCGAAGAGAATCGACGAAAACGCAAACGTCGGCTCGGAAATTCGCGTTTTGAAGCCCACAGAGGCCCTGGGACGCATTTCGGCGCAAACCGCAAAGCAGGTAATTCTCCAAAAGGTACGTGAGGCCGAGCGCGACAGTGTGTTTTCCGAATTTCAAGGCCGGCAGGGCGAGTTGGTGAATTGCATGATCAAGCGCCTCGAGGGCCAGGACTATATCGTCGACATAGGCAAAACCGAAGCGCGGCTACCCAAAAAGGAGCAATCGCGTGTTGAGGGTTTCAGCGTTGGCGATCGGGTGCGTTGCGTGATCAAAGGCGTTGAACGCGGGGGCAAGAACTCCGGTGTGGTCGTGTCACGCGCCGCGCCTGAGTTGGTCATGCGCTTGTTTGAGCAAGAAGTGCCCGAGATTTACGACAACACCGTATCGATTAAAGCCTGTGCGCGGGAAGCGGGGGAGCGAACCAAGATTGCTGTTGCGAGCCGTGATCGCGATGTAGACAGCGTAGGTGCATGCGTGGGCATGAAGGGCATGCGCGTGCAATCCATCATCCGCGAACTTCGCGGTGAGAAGATCGACATCATTGAATATTCGGATGACCCCATTCAATACGTGACAAAAGCCCTGAGTCCTGCGAAAATTTCTCGCGTGACTATTGTCGATTCAGCCGAAAAGCACATGGAAGTGGTTGTGGATGATTTGCAATTGTCGCTCGCAATCGGCAAGCGTGGCCAGAATGTCCGTCTGGCAGCGAAGCTGATCGGCTGGAAGATCGATATCAAGAGTGAAGAAGAAAAGCGGCGGGAATTAGATCTGCGCATGGGCGACATGGTTATCTCGGGCGCGCCTGTGTCGGTATTGATCGATCACGGGTTGCCCGAAGGTATTGTCGAAAAACTTGTAGCGGCAGACATCGGGACAGTCGAGCGGCTTGGTTCGATGACGCCTGAAGAGTTAGAGGCCATTCCTGAGATCGATGAAGCGACGGTGAGCCAAATTCAATCCGCGGTGGTTTCGTTCTATGGCCAGTACGACAATCCGGAACAAGAAGCCGCGCCAGTCAATGCAGAGAGCATTGAGACGGCTATCGATGCAACTACGAGTGAAGCATCTTAAAATAGCGAAGCAGGGGAGAATGAGACTCCTCCAGGATTTGAAAATATCGAAACAGGTGTGCTCGAGCATGATCTAGCCAGGCATGAACCGGTAGCGCTCGAGGAAACTCGGGAAGCTGAAGTTTTGGACTTGGGCAGGGTGGAAGGCCTGTCAGGGGCACCCTCAACATTGCGCGACTTCGTGGGCGCGGACGAAACTGCGGAAAGCAATGAATCTGGTACCATTGAAAAATCCGAGTAACCAGCTACAAAGTGCGGTAGTGTAAGGAGTTATCTAGCAGTCTGTTCTATGAAGAAAATTAGAATTAATGAGCTGGCACGGGAACTTGAGGTCAAGCCCGGCGTCATTATCGAACTCTTGCCCGAATTGGGTGTGCAGGAGAAGAAGACGCATTCGAGCTCGATCGACGAGGATGTCGCAATCATTTTGCGAGAGCGTTTGACGGGCTCCGGGGGATCTCAAAGAGATGTTCCGGAAAGCTCGAATGGGCATCTGCAGGAGCATCGTGCAGAAGACGCAAGCCCCGCCGATGGTGAGCAGCCGGGCGCAACACCTAGCGCTGTGGCCGAGCCTCCAGCTGAACCTTCAGCGTCTCAACCGCCCAGGGCAGGAGAAGGTGCAACGCCCGGAAGGCCGCCCATACGCCCGCCTGTTCAACGCACCGAGGGAGAACCATCGAAAGTTTTACCGTCAGCCGGTTTAGAGCAGCCGCACGCTCCTGAAATGCCGACAGGCCCGAGCCCGACAACTGCAGGCGCAGCAATCCCCGGCACTCCTGGCGACTCCGCGCAAGCAGCTCCCGAAGCGAAACGGCCTGCATCAAAGTTTTCGCCGTTGCGCCCGCCGATGGGCGGGACTGGCGGTGCTGTTCACCCGCCATTAGCCTCGCCGGCCGCTCACCCGGCCGCGCCTGGTCCGATCAATCGATCCATTTCCATTCCCGCTCGACCTGCGCCTCTGCCGAGCCCCGGATCTTCGGCCGGTGGTGTGGTTCCAAGCGGTCCGCGGCAGCCTTTACCCGGTGAAACGCGACCACGCCCAGACATTCCGGAGCGTCCATGGCGGCCTAGCTCTGTATCAGCGAGCCCTGGATCTGCGAGTCCTGCTGCGCCTGCAGCATTCACGCCGGGGGCTCCGTCTGAAGCAACGCCGCCAGGACGGTCTACGCCCCTTCCGCCACCGCAACCAAAATCGCCGCAGCCACCTACGCACTTGGTAGCGCCCGGTCCGCCGCCCTCCGCGCCTGTTGCTTCATCGGTCCCGGGTGCGCCCATTCCGCCTCGCCCGACGCCAGCGCGCTCTTCGTCTGGCCTCATCCCGGGAGCACCCATTGCACCGCGACCTCAGGGAACACGACCCGGGTTGGCGGGGCAGCCCTCAGCTCGCCCAGTGGTTCCCCCTCGACCCGATTTAGTGGCGCGTTTGCAGCAGACTCGTCCAACTCCCTCAGCACCGGCGCGGCCATCGCCTGCTCCTGGTCAGCCGATATATCGCGGCCCAGTGCGCCCGGGCCAGCCCGTCATGCGCGGACCGGGCATTCCGAGCGCTCCCATTCTCCCTGGTCAACGCCGGCCTGGTCTGCGGCCCATGCACCCGACGACTCCTTTGCGGCCCGAGCCGGCAACACTTTTGCCTACCGAGCAGCAGCGGCGTCATCAGGCGAAGCCGGGATTGCGGCCGGGTGTTCGCAAACGTGAGGATCACGAAGAAGGCAACCTGCGAGAGCGCGTTTCCAAGCGCACCGCGGTGCTTGAGCCACCGCCCATTGACCGCGAGATCACGGTTGCCGAAGGTGTCACTGTTAAAGAGCTTTCCGAAAAGCTGGGCGTCAAGGCAAACCTGGTCGTCAAGAAGCTTGTTGAAAAGAAAATCTTCGCCACGATCAACCAGACTCTCGATGTCAGGTTGGCGGAAGACCTCGCGCGTGAATTTGGCGCGTCCACCAATCAGGTCAGTTACGAACAAGAGAGCACACAGGACGTCGAGCTAGCCGAAGAGACGAAGGACCTCGTTCGTCGCGCGCCGGTCGTGACCGTTATGGGTCACGTTGACCATGGAAAGACGTCGCTGCTGGATGCCATACGCGAGACGAACGTAGCCGGGCGCGAGGCGGGTGGAATCACACAGCACATCGGCGCTTATCACATCGAGAAGAATGGCCGGAAAATCGTCTTTATCGATACTCCTGGCCACCAGGCGTTTACTCGTATGCGTGCGCGCGGCGCGAAGGTGACCGATATCGTCGTGCTTGTGGTTTCGGCGGACGATGGCGTGATGCCTCAAACCTTAGAAGCGATCGATCACGCCAAGGCCGCAGGCGTGCCGATTTTAGTAGCCATCAACAAAATAGACAAACCAGACGCACAGCCCGAGCGCGTAAAGCAGCAGCTCGCTGATCGTGGTCTCCTGGCCGAAGATTGGGGTGGCGAAGTAGTGACGGTTCCCGTCTCGGCAAAGACAGGCCAAAACTTGGATCTGTTGCTCGAGATGATTCTGCTCATGTCCGACATCCTGGACCTCAAAGCGAATCCGAACCGGCCCGCGCTTGGCACGGTGCTTGAAGCGCAGCTTGACAAAGGCCGCGGCCCAGTCGCGACGATGCTGGTTCGCAACGGAACGCTTCACGTCGGGGACTTCTTCATCTGCGGCGCGCTCTTTAGCAAGGTTCGAGCCATGTTTGACGATCGTGGCAATGCAGCCAAAGAAGCAGAGCCTTCAATGCCCGTCGAGGTAATCGGTCTCGAAAGCCTCCCGGAGGTTGGGGATAGTTTTCAGGTTGTTTCGGACACGTCCAAGGCCAAACAAATCGTTATTTATCGTGAGGCGAAGGTCCGCGAAGCAGCCATGGCAAAGGGCGCTCGGGTCGCAACACTTGCTTCTCTTAATGAGCAGTTTAAGGAAGGCGAACTCAAGGATCTGAATCTGATCATCAAGGCCGACGTGGGTGGCACGGCGGAAGTGCTTTCGGAAACGTTGCAGCAGCTCTCGAACGAGAAGGTGCGGGTCAGGGTTCTTCGCAACGGAGTTGGCGCAATTACTGAAGACGACGTCTTGCTCGCCTCTGCATCGGATGCGGTTATTATTGGCTTCAATGTCCGTCCAGAGCGCAGTGCACAAGCGACGGCCGAGCAGCAGAAGGTCGAGATCCGTCTCCACAGCATCATCTACGAACTGATCGATGAAACACAACGTGCGATGACGGGTCTGCTGGAACCTGTTTACAAGGAAACGATTCAGGGTCACGCCGAAGTACGCGAGACGTTCAGGATCAGCAAAATTGGCACGGTTGCAGGCTGCTATGTTGCCGACGGAGTGATACGGCGGGACAGCCAAATCCGTGTTGTGCGCAACGGAAGCGCTATCCACACTGCAAAAATCGACTCGCTTAAGCGCTTCAAGAATGATGCAAGCGAAGTGAAGAACGGTCTCGAATGCGGTATCTCTCTGACGAACTTCAATAACATTCAGGTCGGCGACATTCTTGAGGGGTTCACGATGGAGCGGATCGCGCCGGAAGTATTGGTATCGCAGTAATTCCCCGGCAGCATTGACGATGCGCCGCGCCTAAACGTGCTCCGGTAACCGGGCTTATGCCGACAGTTGGCATTTTGACGCTTGAAATCCGTGTCGAACATTCGCATTCTTTGAAAGAAAAGAGGCACGTCGTCAAGAGCCTGAAAGATCGGTTGCGGGAGAGGTTTAACGTCTCAGTGGCGGAGATCGACCATCTGGATTCTTGGCAAGCCTCCGTCATTGCCGCCGTAACCGTATCCAACGACCGCGTGCATGCGGAACAAGTCCTTCATGCAGTAGAGGCTCACGCCGCTAGCATGCTAGGCGGAGCATTGGCCGGAAGTAATGTTGAATGGATGTAAGACCGGACGCCCGGTCGAAACTCTTCGGAATCGGCAAACGTAAACTCAACTGGAGGCCGAAAAATGGACAGCCATCGCACCGAGCGCGTTTCGGAAGTGTTGCGAGAGGAACTCGCGGAAATGATTGCCTATGAACTCTCGGATCCGAGAATTGGTGATGTCGCAGTTACCGAAGTTCTGGTTTCACCAGATAGGAAGCATGCGCAGGTACGCTTGCATCTGAGCGACGAAGATAGAAAAAAGCAAGAGAGTATTCAAGCACTGGAGGGCGCCCGCCATTTCCTGCGCCGCCAGTTGGCCCTGCGCCTCAATCTTTTTCGCGTGCCGGAGCTGCACTTTGAAGCCGACGTCTTATCAGGCACAACTGGCAAGATGGAACACTTACTGAAGCGTATTCGGCGCGGCCGTCCGCGGGACGAGGAACACCCGCAGAGCTAAATTCATCCCCACCCAAAGGTAAACTCGAAGTCATCATCATGGATCTGAAAATGATCCGTGTTACCGATCTCTGGAGATAAGGTGGGAACGAGATGCGCTTCGCGCCGGTGAGCGGCAGATTTCTCGAGGCATGCCGCCGCCATAGCACGGATGTCCGGCCAGTATGGTTCATGCGTCAAGCGGGACGGTACTTGAAGCCGTACCGCGAGATTCGCGCCAAGCACGGCATCCTGGAAATATGCCAGAAGCCCGAACTTGCCGCTGCCGTTACTCTTCAGCCGATCGAAATCCTCGATGTAGACGCAGCGATCATTTTTGCCGATCTTCTTCTACCCGTTCAGCCGATGGGATTGAAGCTGGAATTCGTCAGCGGCGAGGGACCTCTGATCAAAAATCCAATCACGGAGTCCGAGGACATCGATGCCTTATCGACGGAGAGGACTGACGACCTGGGATACGTCGGAGAGGCGATTCAGCTTGTGACACGAGCTCTCGCCGGCAAGGTGCCCGTGGTTGGGTTCGTTGGCGCTCCATTCACGTTGGCGAGCTACATGATTGAGGGCGGTCCATCGAAAACCTTCCTGAAGACAAAAAAGCTGATGTTTAGCGACGAAATCATGTGGCGCCGACTCATGGGCAAACTGGTGGATGTTTTAGGGGACTTCGCCGGAATGCAAGTGGGGGCCGGGGCACGCGCAATTCAGGTCTTCGATAGCTGGGTGGGTGCGCTAAGCCCGGAGGACTATATACGCTACGTTCAGCAATATTCGAGAGCACTGATCGAACGAATCCGCACGACGGGAGTGCCGGTCATACACTTCGGGACAGGCGCTGGCGGATTCTTTCGCGAATTGCACGCCGCAGGTGGTGACGTGATGGGCGTTGATTGGCGTATCAATATAGACCAAGCGTGGATGGACATTGGTTACCGGTCCGCGATTCAAGGCAATCTTGATCCCGCGGCTTTGTTTGCCCCGCTGCCTGAGCTTCGTACCAAGGTGACCGACCTGCTCCGCAGGACAGCCTCGCGGCCGGGGCACATCGTGAATCTGGGGCATGGCATTTTGCCCGAAACGCCCGTAGATAATGTAAAAGCTGTTGTTGAGATCGTCCGAAACTTCCATCCATAAAGACGTGGGGGAAGCAAGCGTAATCATCGTCGGTGGCGGTATCTCAGGTCTGGCAACCGCGTACTTCCTTGGGAAGCGTGGCATCCGTTCCACGCTTATCGAAAAGGCGAACAGACTCGGCGGTCTGATCAAAACCGATCTGATCGAGGGATGCCAACTCGAGGCGGGACCGGACAGTTATATCGCAAGCAAGCCAGCAGTCACGGAACTCGCGCGAGAGCTGGGCGACTTAGAGAACCAGATCATCGGCTCAAACGATGAACGCCGCCGCATCTTCGTGGTTCGAGGAGGAAAACTGGTCGCGATGCCTAAGGGCATGGTGATGATGGTTCCTGGACGGTGGATGCCGGTGCTGCGATCGGAGCTCTTCAGTATCAAAACGAAGCTACGGTTCCTTCAGGAGACGCTTTCCGCGCCCCGCAAGCGAACCGAGGATGTGTCAGTCGAAACATTCGTCAATGATCACTTCGGAAGCGAGGTGCTGGATTACGTGACCGAGCCACTATTGTCGGGTATTTATGGCGGTGATCCGAGCAATCTGAGTGTCGAAAGCGTGCTGCCGCGATTCTTTCGGTACGAGCGGGCCTACGGAAGTTTAATCCGCGGCTTGCGTCATGAGCATAGTCAGAAATCGCCAGGAAAGAGCGTCTTTTTGTCATTCGCCGGAGGCATGCAGACTCTCACCGATTCTCTCGCCACCGCGAGCGCAGGCTCTATGGATGTGGTGCGCGGGGAGGCGGCGCAAGTCGAAAGGTCAGGCCCTAAATGGCTCGTGAAGGTGGGAGATGACTGGACTCGCACGGATCAGGTTGTGTTGGCCTGTCCAGCACATGTTTGCAGCCACTTACTTGAGAGCGCTGAACTTGCCCTTGCCTCCAAGCTTGCCGAGATTCCTTATTCGTCTGCGATTCTCGTTACATTCGCTTACGAACGGTCGAACTTGCGGCATGGGCTCGACGGCTTTGGATTTCTCGTTCCTCGAATCGAGCGACGAAGCTTAGCGGCCGCAACTTGGATAAGCACAAAGTTTCCCTCCAGAGTGCCGCCTGAAACGGTAGCCCTGAGGGCGTTTATTGTTGGTGGAGAGGCGGAGCAACTTCTCGACAGGCCTAGCCCGAGTGTGGCTGAACTGGTTCAAGCGGAGTTCGCGAGGTTGATGGGCATCGACCAGCGGCCACTCTTTCATACCGTGCATGTGTGGCCCAAATCCATGCCGCAGTACGTTGTGGGACATGCTCGGCGGCGGTTGCACATTTCGCAAGCGCTTGACCGTTGTCCGGGTCTATACCTGGTGGGGAATGCATACGATGGGGTCGGTGTTCCGGATTGCGTGCAGATGGCCAAACAAACGGCCAACCGAATTATAGCCGCTCGGAATGTAATGCGCACTACGTAGGACGGCAAATTAACAATTTATAAGCCACATATGTGACAGATTAGCGAAAACTCGATGTTCAATCTTGCATTACAATACGTCTCATAGTGTGAAAGCGAACATGCACATTCAGAGGAGACAGTAGGAGGAGCAATGATGAAAGTTTTGGCAGGAGCGGTGTTGGCGATGCTTATTGCAGTTCCAACATTTGCGCAAAAGACGGCAGCCGCGCGGCTGCGAGCGGCAACAGATGACCTGAAGGATATGATGAACGCGTCTGACAAGGGCATCCCTCAGGATTTGCTGAATCGGGCGTCGTGCGTAGTTGTAATCCCGAATCTCAAGAAAGGCGGTTTCATTGTCGGCGCTCAATATGGGAAGGGCTTTTTCACCTGCCGAAAGCAGAGCGGAGTGGGTTGGTCTGCCCCCGGCGCGGTACGGATTTCGGGTGGGAAATTCGGCCTTTTGATTGGCGGAGCTGAGACGGACGTCATCATGTTGGTCATGAATGAGAACGGGATGAAGCACCTGATAAGCAATAAGTTCCAGATCGGTGGTGAAGCTTCCGCGGCTGCTGGACCTCTCGGACGCAGTGCGTCTGCGATGACTGACGCCCAGATGCGTGCCGAGATTCTGACCTACTCGCGTCAGCGCGGACTTTTCGGCGGCCTGGATATTAGCGGGTCGGCGGTGACCGAAGACGACGACGCGAATCGAGAGTTATACGGTTCGAAAATCAGTAACAAGGAGCTATTGGAGGGTAATCAGACGGTTCCTGCCGAAGCGAAGGAATTCATTCGTACTTTGGACCGCATCTCATCGCGCAAGTAGCGACAACCCGCTTACTTAACGTGCGCGGTTCAGAAACTTACTGAACCGCGCCCATAAGGGAGTGGCTGAGACGCGTCAGTTTTACCGAAGCCACCTGGTCGCTGAGGCCGCCAGGTGGCTTTTCCGTTGAACCCGATGATGAGCGAGAGACAATGATAAGTTGAGTCAGGCACGACAGAAGATTGCGGTGGCCCTCCTTTACGGAGGGCGATCCGGTGAGCACGAGATCTCTCTACGCTCCGCTGAATCGATCAAGCGCGCGCTCGATCCAAATAAGTACAGTCTTTCTGAATACTTCATCCGCAAGGATGGCACGTGGGATCCAGCGCCAATACTGCCGGAACCGGGCGCAAACTCTGGCATTGACGTGGTGTTTCCCGCGCTTCACGGTACTTTTGGCGAGGACGGAACAATACAGGGGCTGCTCGATTTAGCGGAACTGCCCTATGTTGGAGCTGGAGTATTGGCATCGGCAGTCTCGATGGATAAGGCTGTAACGAAGCGATTGTGCAAAGAGGCGGGACTTCCAGTAGTCGAGCACGTCCTATTGACTAGAGGGAAGTTCGATCCTGAATGCGTGCAATTGCCTTTCTCGTTTCCGGTGTTTGTGAAACCCAGCAACTTAGGCTCTTCGGTCGGCATAACGAAGGCAAAAAACTGCCGTGATTTACGAGAAGCACTCGAGCTTGCAGCACAATACGACCACAAGATCATCGTGGAACGAGGAGTCGAGGCTCGGGAATTTGAATGCGCGGTTCTCGGCGGCGATCACCCTATGGCCTCCGCGCCTTGCGAGATCTTCCCTTCGCAAGAGTTTTACACGTATGAAGACAAATACCTGCTGAACCAGGCAGTGATTCAGCTTCCGGCTAAGCTGACCGAAGAACAAACCGGAGAACTGAAACGGCTCGCCTTGGCTTGCTTTGATGCAGTCGGTTGCGAGGGCATGGCCAGAGTGGATTTTTTGATGGAGCGATCGAGTGGTGAGATTTTCGTGAACGAGATCAACACGATTCCCGGATTCACATCCATAAGCATGGTTCCAAAGATGTGGGAGTACTCCGGCATTCCGTACTCCGAGTTGCTAGACCGGCTGATCACCTTGGCGTTGCAGCGCTCAAATGCACGGCGTGATATTCGTTATTCGCGATGAATCGAAAAACCGCGGGAATGCTCGCGTGTGTCTGCACGTTTGCCTTGGCGTTCGCTCTTGCGGCACAAGCGCCCGGATCGCCTCCCCAGAGTACCCCTCAAGGTGATCCCGCAAAAGACGTAGCTCCCTCGCTAAAGAAGTTTATCGACATCCTCTCTACGGTCCAAGCTGAGTCTTCAGACCCGCCGCCCTCGGACAAGCTGATTTACGAGGGTGCGATTCCTTCGATGCTCCGGCAGCTTGATCCGCACACACAGTTCTTCGACCCGGTACAGTTCCAGCAATTGCAACAAATGGAACAGTCGGAACAGAAGGGATTTGGCAGTGTTGTTTCGGTGCTTCCAGGTCAAGTCATCTTCCTGCAAACGTTGCCCGGAACTCCGTCCAATAAGGCCGGAATTCAGCCCGGGGACGAGTTGGTTGCGATCAACAATGTGTCTATCAATTCGCTAGAACCGCAACAAATCATTCAGCTGCTGACCGAGGCGCGGCAGCAGAAAGTGGCGGTTTACATACGCCGACAGGGATCTCCGAAAGTTCTGCAATTCGCGCTAACGCCCGAGTTGGTTGACTCGCCCAGTGTCGATCGAGTTTTCATGCTACAGCCTGGATTCGGGTATATACGTGTGACGAGTTGGGATCTGCGAACGGCCAGGCAGCTACGAGACGCAATCGAGAAGTTAGGAGGAAATTCACTCCACGGACTAGTGTTAGACCTGCGCAACAATCCTGGTGGAGTGGTGAAAGCAGCGCTAGAAGCCGCATCGATGTTTCTACAGCCCGGCCAGAGAATACTGACGGCGAAGGGGAGAGTGGGCGAGGGCGAGGTGGCCGACGTACCCAAGCAGGCGAATCCGTACAAGTTCAAATTGGCGCTTCTGATTAGCGAAAAGACAGCGAGCGCGTCAGAAATTCTTTCCGGCGCCCTGCAAGATCACGATCGAGCGCTGATCATCGGCGAACCCAGTTATGGTAAGGGGCTGGTGCAGAGCGTAGCACCGCTTTCAAATGGAGCTGGCCTCGCAATTACGACTGCCTTCTATTACACGCCAAGCGGCCGGTCGATCCAGCGCCCGCTTCGCAATTCTGCGCTCTCGGAAACTTTCAGAAATAATTCATCAGCCGGACGGCCGGTATATAGGACCGATAAGGGGCGCCTTGTGACGGGAGGCGGGGGGATTCAGCCCGACATTCGCGTTGGCCCCACGGCGGCCACTCAGCTTGAAACCGTTCTGGATGCGAGCGGCGCGATTACGGCATTTGCCACGCAGTATCTGCCCACGCACTCGCCGCTGACAGCGGCATTTGACGTAACGCCAGAAATAATCGATGATTTCAAAGTCTTCTTATCCTCGCGGCGAATTCAGCCAAGCGTGGCCGAGTGGAGTCGAGAGCGATCCTGGGTAACAACGCGCCTGAAAGAAGAGATCCTCACACAGGCCCAAGGTGTGGATAAGGGTGACGAAATTGCGGCCCAACGCGATCCTCAAATTCAAACGGCCGTTAGGGGAATGCAAGAAAGCAGCATGCTCGCTGGCAATGAAAATCAGTGACTTCTTCGGTAATCGCCACGGCTGAAATACTTCTCAAGCCAGACGTAGAGGCAGATAAACAGATAGCGGCTTCCCATCTCGGTTATTTTGAGTTTGGCTTCTCCCGTTCTCCGATTGCGCCAGGTGATCGGAATCACGGTCCAGCTATAGTCGCGCACGATGGTTTTCAACGGGAGTTCGACAGTCAAATTGAAATGCGGCGAAAGAAGTGGGCGGCAGCCTTCGATTACCGTGCGCCGATAGGCTTTGAAGGCATTGGTAGTGTCGTTCAGCCTGATGCCAAACATGATCCGGATGAAGAAGTTGGCCAAGCGATTGACCTTCAGCTTGAGCCACGGATAATCGATGACACCCCCGCCTTTCACAAAGCGAGAGCCGAATACGGCGTCCCATCCCTGATTGAGCAGGTGCCAATACCGGACGACGTCACGGCAATCGTCGGATTCGTCGGCCATCATCACGACTGCGGCGTCTCCCTTCATATGATCAAAGCCGCACTCGATGGCGCGTCCGAACCCATTCGCACCTTTGTTCTGGATGGGCGCCAGAGTTGGCACGCGTTCGCTCAAATGCAGCAGCTTCTCCCAAGTCGAATCTGTGCTGCCGTCATCCACAACCAGAATTTCATGCGGAACTCCGTGGATGCGAAGCTCGACGTATAAGTGTTCGACCGTGGAGGCGATGCACCCCTCCTCATTGCGGGCCGGAATCACAATGCTGAGCAGCCGTAGTGGTTCTTTGTTGGAAGCGGGCGCCTCTTGGTTCATGACGCCGCGCAGCGTGCCAGCCAATCGGGATTATTTCGGACGTGTACCGCAATCTCGTCCAAAATAGAGGGTAGTGAACGCTTGGGTGCCCAACCGAACTCCCGAGCAACGCGGGTCGAATCCATAACGAGCCAGGGAATGTCGTAAGGGCGTGGCTGCAGGTCCGATTCCGGTGCGTGCTTTCCGAAGCGGTCGTCACACCATCGTGTTAACTGCGCAAGCGACATAGCGTTCGATGCGCCCCCACCGGCGTTGTAGATTGCGTCCTGGGGCGGGTCACGGCGCATTTGGGCCGTCACTAAATCTGCGAGGTCCTCTGGATGAAATGCGTCGCGAACTTGGTAGCCCCGCCCGCCGAACCCGATGTAGCGAAGCCGCAATCGCGCAGCATGTGCATGCAGCCAGTAGGAGAAAATACCCTGCTCGGCCGTGCCAAACTGGCCGGCTCCGGCCAACACCCCGCACCTATCGATCCAGACCGGAAAGCCAAATGTAGAGCCATACTCAATGGCCATAATTTCAGACGAAAGTTTCGTTGCTCCGTATAAAGAGATGGGCTGCCGTACCGGGAAAGATTCCGTGATGCCGGCATCGCTCACGCCGTTAACTGATAATTTCGCTGTCTCGAGAACGAATGCCTGCTGGTGCTCGCGGACGGGCAACTCCGAAAGATCTCTGACCGAGTAAACGCGACTGCTACTCAAAAGCACAAGGCCGGCTTTCTTCTCCCGGCAGTATTCGAGAATATTCAGCGTCCCAATCAGATTATGTTCTCCAACTTGGCGTGGACTAGAACGCCCGTCGACACCCGCCAGAACACTCGGGTTCGCAGCGGCATCAATGACCCAATCGCTGGCCGGAATAGCTTCGACGTCGCTGCGTATCCGGAGATCGCCGTGTAGGAATTTGATACCTTTCGACGCGAGCTCGACGCGGTTACCTTCGGACCCAGGCCTTAAGAGATTGTCGACTCCGAATACTTCCGTCGTGGGCAGCCTCTCACGAATCGCTACAGCGAGTCGGCTTCCCACGAAGCCGCAGATCCCGGTGATGAGAATCTTCATCCCTTAGCGCCGGCCATTTTGGGAGCTGCGCCGAGGCGCGCCTGCCAGGCATTCACAATTTCTTGAAAAACTTCCGGCAACGGGCGTGTAATACTCCAGCCTGGGAAATGTGCCTTGATTTTCCGCAAATCACTGTAGTAGCAGATGTGGTCACCGATGCGATTCTGATCAACATATGTGTAATTCTGCTGCTTGCCGGTCAACGCTTCCACAGCCGCGAACGCCTCAAGGATAGAGCACGAGTTTTCGCGCCCTCCACCCACGTTGTAGACTTCGCCGGATCGGGGTGCTTCACAAAATGCGAGGATCAGGTTCGCAACGTCCTCGGAATGAATGTTGTCACGAACCTGTTTGCCTTTGTATCCAAAAACCTTGTACTCACGCTGCTCTAGATTGCAGCGCACCAGATAGCTCAAGAAACCGTGCAGTTCCACTCCGGCGTGATTGGGGCCGGTCAAACACCCGCCGCGTAGACAACACGTGGGCATGCCGAAATAGCGTCCGTACTCTTGGACCATCACGTCTCCGGCCACTTTGGAGGCTCCGAAGAGAGAATGTTTTGATTGATCTATAGAAAAAGTCTCCGGGATTCCATGCTCGTAATTTGGATCGTCGTAATCCCAACGAGTCTCAAGCTCACGCAGACGTATCGTGTTTGGCAAATCACCATATACTTTGTTGGTCGACATGTTCACAAACGGCGATTCGGGACAGGTGCGGCGTGCAGCTTCCAACAAGTTCAGGGTGCCGACCGCATTCGTATCGAAGTCATCGAAGGGAATCGAGGCCGCACGGTCATGCGACGGTTGCGCAGCAGTATGAACGATGACATCGGGTTTAACCTCGGCAACTAGCCGCAGAATGCCCGCGCGGTTACGAATATCGATATCAAAGTGAGTGTAATCGAGGAGATTGGACTGTAAACGATCGAGGGACCACCGGGTATCTCCCTCTGGGCCGAAGAAAACGGCTCGCTCGTTGTTGTCAATACCAAAAATCCGGAAACCGTGATGCCCAAGGTGTAGGCTAACTTCGGACCCTATGAGTCCGCATGAACCAGTGATAAGAGCGCGTTTTCCCGGCATGATAAGCCGATTCTACAAAACGCTTCTGTTTACACGTGTTCTATTGGTCGGTGAAGGCCCTTGTGTATGTCATCCTCGCGAGGGGCCTGCCCATCAGGAGTAAATGTCGGGTGAGGCAAACTGCACGTCATCAATCTGGGATTACCATCTCACCTTCTTGTCTGCAAGCGCAGTGTTCACAAAGCCGCACCGTGCCTTTGTCGGATAGTCCAGCTTCGAACCACGAACGACTGTGTTTGGAGCCGCTAAATTGTCTTTGGCAGACAACGTCTCGTCATGCGACCCGACAGCGGCATCGCCCGAGACCACTGCATTCCTTTGGGGCGGAACCGCACCCGAAGCGAAGCGGTTTACGACCGAGAGGCCAACTTCCTGGAGCGAAACATGGCCGCTCAGGACTACAGCCGCGGTGTTTCCACGTGACGTCAAAATTAGGCGGTGCTAAGTGGCGATTAGCTGGCTACCGCGTTCCGTTGAGTTGCGGAAACTCTGCGCCCTTGGCTTCGGTCGCTCTCGTCGAGGCTGCGATATCAATGCTCGACACCGGAATCTTTCGCGCTGGTTGCCCAGTGAAGTCCCAGAAGGTGTGATCCATCACCGCGTAGTTCTGAACCTGGATCTGCTGGCCGTTGCGTAAGACCAGAGTGATTGGGACCTGCGGAGTTGTCTGTTGCAGGCCCTCATTTTGAAGTTCGGCGCTGCGTTGCTGTGCATTTTTCAACTGATCGAGCTGATCGCTCAGCATCCGAATCTGCCGGCCAAGAGCGCCTTCAACCATCATCATGCCTTGCACGCCTGAATCGGGAGGCGGTGGAGCACCATATTGGCTACTCGCGTAACTGTTATCGCCGAATCCAAAAGATGGATAGTAATACGGCGCGAAAAAGCCTCCGAAGGGAACCTGCGAGTGAGCGAAGCGATTGCTTCTTTGAATCTGGTTCCAGGCCTCAGCGCTGATTCCGCTTGCAGGTGGCGGCAGA
This sequence comes from Bryobacteraceae bacterium, assembly GCA_051004875.1. Lineage (GTDB taxonomy): Bacteria > Acidobacteriota > Terriglobia > Bryobacterales > Bryobacteraceae > Bog-105. The sequence goes on along the minus strand of JBPCJX010000152.1, from coordinate 49,217 downwards.
GAATTCACGTGTCCGAAGCCAGGGTTTGCAAAGCACACGCCAGAGCCCTGGTAATGTATCCCGGAACCGCCGCCGTAAAAACGTGCCGAACCGCCCGTATGGAAGCCACCAGCGCGGTTATGCTGCGCGCTACAAATCGCCACCCCCAGCATGCCGAAGAGAACACTTCGCATTATCAAGCGCCTAACTGCACCTTCATTCAGCGTAGCGCCTTCAACTGAAAGCAGCAACGCCACGCTATAAAGATGCGCCACGCCTCCCGAAAGGTTGCAGCCACATCGATACACACCAGGCCTATACACACCACGCCGATACAATGGAGTTTCGATGCGGATCGCCCTCGCGCAGATCAACACAACCGTCGGAGATCTGGACGGCAATTCCGCCAAGATCCTTGATTTCACCCGCCAGGCTGAGCGCGCCGGCGCCGAAGTAGTGGCTTTCCCTGAGCTGTCTCTTACCGGCTATCCTCCTCGAGATCTGGTTGAAAAGGATTCCTTTCTCGGCCGCACGGCCGACGCGCTACGCTGCATTGCACAAGAATCCGCTAACCTTGATCTTGCCCTGATCCTCGGGTACGTAGCCCGATCTCCTGAAAACGCTCCAATCAAAGCGCAGAACGCGGCGGCTGTCATCGAGAACGGCCGCGTCGTGTTCGACCAGCGCAAAATCCTGCTGCCTACCTATGACGTGTTCGATGAAGCGCGCTATTTTCAGCCCGCTGACCGCCAATGCATCTGCACCATCCGCGGCACGAGGGTTGCGCTCGCCATCTGCGAAGACTTCTGGAATGACAAACAATACTGGGAACGGCGCCGCTATTCCCGTGATCCGATAGAAGAGCTCGTTCAGCAAGGTGCTGATGTAATCATCTCCATCAACGCTTCGCCATGGAATATAGGAAAACGCGAGCAGCGCCAGTCAATCTTTCACACAACCACGAAGCGCTTCAGGCTGCCGGTTGCCTATGTACACATGGTCGGCGGTAACGATCAGCTTGTGTTCGATGGCACGAGCTTTGCAATGACTTCCAATGGCGAGTTGGCCGCAAAGGCGAAATCATTTGGTGAAGATCTGATTCTTTTCGATTCCTCAACCGGCGTGGGGGACGATCATGCGAATCACCTGGTTTGCGACGAAGCGGTCTTCGAAGCACTGGTTCTCGGCACCCGCGATTACATCCGCAAATGTGGATTCCGTAGTGTCCTGGTCGGATTGAGCGGCGGCATCGACTCGGCGCTGGTCGCGGCAGTCGCGGTAGAAGCGGTGGGCAAAGAGAACGTCACCGGTATCGGCATGCCGGGCCCTTATTCGTCGGAGCACAGCCTTACTGACGCCCGCGCACTAGCGTGCAATCTGGGCATCCGCTTTGAAGTCACTCCTATCAAATGCGGCTACCAAGCCATGGTCCACACACTCGATCCCTTATTTGCCGGCTTCAACGCCGATGCAACAGAAGAGAATATTCAGTCTCGGCTCCGCGGTCTCACATTGATGGCGTTGTCGAATAAGTTTGGATCGCTGGTGCTGACAACCGGCAATAAGAGTGAGATTGCGGTAGGCTATTGCACTCTGTATGGCGACATGTGCGGCGGCCTGGGTGTGATCAGCGACGTGCCAAAAACTATGGTGTACCGGCTTGCGCGCACTGCAAACGCCCGTTACGAAGCAAGAGGGCGGCCCGGCCCGATTCCTGAAAACACGTTTACTAAACCACCCTCCGCCGAGCTTCGTCCCGATCAGAAGGACACGGACACTCTTCCGGAATATGAGGTACTCGACGCAATCCTGGCGGGCTACATTGAACGGTACGAGTCTGCCGCGGCCATCGCCGCCGAGCAAAAACTGCCCGAAGACTTAGTTTGTGACATCATCCGAAAAGTCGACCGCAACGAGTATAAGCGCCAGCAAGCCGCGCCCGGTCTGCGCATCACCCCCAAAGCATTCGGCGTTGGACGCCGTTTCCCCATCGCACACAGGTTCATCGAATGAAATCTGCCTTTACGTTCGTTCTTGCGCTCGCCGGATTGCTGGTGGTGCAAGACATTGTTCCACAGAGTGCTCCTCGCGAGCATGTCGGCCCGCTGCCCGGCGGCGGTTTCCTCCTGAATAGCGGCTGGACTATCCGCCCGGCAGGCGATCAGGTTCAGGTCGATACTCTGCCCCTGAGCAGTGCGGTTTCAAATGATGGCAAGTATCTGCTCGTCCTAAACGCCGGGTACAATCCGCCATCCGTCAGTGTCATTGACATCGCACAAAAGCGCGAGATCGGACGTACGCCTCTGCCGGACGCATGGCTCGGCCTAGCCGTCTCGCCACGAGGAAACTCAGTGTATGTTGGTGGCGGAAGCCGCGCCTCTGTTTACGAGCTGTCTCTCAACCCTCAGAACGGGGCGCTCACGCGCTCTCGCGATTTTATTGCCGTTCCCGATATCAACAATAAAGGACTCTCGTTTATCGGCGATGTCGCGGTGTCGTCCGATGCTCATCTGCTCTATGCGGCAGATCTGCACAGTGACAGCATCGCCGTCATCAATCTTCAATCCGGCCAATTAATAGGACGCTGGAAATCGGGCCGCCGCCCTTACCGGCTACTCTTGCCGCCTGGCGACAGGCAACTGATCGTGAGCAGTTGGGCTGACGCTGCGGTCTATCAATATGACGCTAACAGTGGCGCACAAATCGCCATGACGCGCGTCGGCTCACATCCGACGGACATGCTCTGGCTCAACAAGCCTGCTCTTGCTGAAGAGAGTGGCAGTTCCGAGTATGTGGCGCGCCTGTTTGTCGCGGCAGCCAACACTAACTACGTCTATTCGCTCGGCGTTACCCGTGATCGCCAGTTGAGGACTCTGGAATCCATCAATCTTTCGCTCAGTCCCATGCACCCGCTGGGCATGACGCCTTCCGCGCTGGCGATCGACAAGCAGGGAACTCGTCTCTATGTTGCTTGCTCGGATGCAAACGCGGTCGGAGTCGCCGACATATCCGGTCCGCGGACGCGAGTGCTCGGTTTCGTTCCTACTGGTTGGTATCCGACGGCTGTGCGCATCCTTGACGACGAACGCTTAGTGGTTTTGAATGGCAAGGGCCTCGGGAGCCGTGCGAATCCAGGTGGTCCCAATCCCGCCGTGCACGGTCGAGGCGCCTCAATTCCTACCGTCCAGTACGTCGCCCGTATCCAGACCGGCACCGCAGCATTCGTGCCGCCGGTTACTGAAGAGAAATTGACTGACTACACGGCTACGGTTCTCCGGAACTCACCGTATCGGGACGAACTGATTTACGGCAACATCACGGACGAACAGGAGGCTCGCTTCGCACGCACACAGGAGCACGCCTCTCCAATCCAGCACGTTATCTACATCATCAAAGAGAACCGTACCTACGACCAGGTCCTCGGCGACATGGAAAAAGGCAATGGTGACAAGTCGCTCAACTTGTTCGGAGAGCGGATCACACCGAACCTGCACCAGCTTGCGCGCGACTTCATCCTTTATGACAACTTCTATGAGAACGCGGATGTGAGCGCGGACGGTCATAATTGGTCTGCCGCCGCAATCGCCCCGGATTACACCGTGAAACTTTGGCCGAACAATTACGGGCATCGCCGCCGTGAGTACGACTTTGAAGGCGGTGAGCCCGCGAACACTCCGCCTGCTGGCTATATCTGGGATAACGCGCTCGAAGCAGGCATAAGCATCCGAAATTACGGCGATTGGGTGACCAACATCCCTTTCGCATCTACGAATGGATCGCGCCAGATCGCCAAGGTCAGAGATCCTGCTTTGCAGCCATATACCGATATGAATTACCGTGGCTTCGACCTTGAATACTCTGACATCGACCGAGCTCACGAGCTTATCCGCGAATGGAAGGATTTCGAGGCTAAGGGTCAAGCGCCGCAACTACTCATCGTGCGGCTGGGAAACGATCACACGCAGGGCACGACGCCAGGAAAACTGACGCCCTTATCGTACGCCGCCCAGAACGATTATGCTGTCGGGCTTCTTGTCGATACGGTTTCGCACAGTAAGCTGTGGAGCTCGACGGCGATTTTCATCATTGAGGACGACGCGCAGAACGGTCCTGATCATGTGGATTCGCACCGTGCCCCGGCTTGGGTCATCTCACCCTTCACGCATCGCGGTATCGTCGATTCCGCCATGTACAACCAAACCGGCGTGCTCCGGACAATGGAATTGATCGTTGGTCTCCGTCCGCTTACCCATTTCGATGCCGGTGCCCGTCCCATGTTTGCCACTTTTGGCCAGCAGGCGGATGTCCGATCCTATACCGTAATTCAGCCAAAAATCTCGTTGACGGACCGCAACGCAGGCAAAGCCCGCGGCGCACAAGAATCCGCGCGCTTGGACTTTTCAGATGCCGACTTAGCTGATGACGACGAGCTGAATGCGATTCTCTGGCGTGCCATCAAGCACAGCGATGCGCCGCCTCCGACGCGCAGCGCCTTCGGTAACTAATTTGCCGTAAGATGACGTAATGCACTCGATTGGCCGAGTTAGGCTAGCTTTCCTGCTGGCGTTCTTCGGTCTCTTTCGTGCTCACCCAGGATATGGAGCGGCATCGGATGAGAATTGGTGGCAGCATGCGGTCATCTACGAAATTTATCCGCGCAGCTTCGGCGATACCAATGGCGACGGAATCGGTGATCTGAACGGAATCACGGAGCACCTAGATTACCTGAAGGACCTCGGCGTCGACGCGATCTGGATTACGCCGTTTTATCCGTCACCTCAAGTCGATTTCGGCTATGACATTTCTAACTTTGAGGGTGTCGACCCGCAGTTTGGAACGATGGCGGACTTCGATCGACTGCAAGCCGAAGCAAGCAAGCGCGGCATTCGGCTCATTGTGGACTTCGTGCTCAATCACAGCTCGGATCAGCATCCCTGGTTCATCGAGTCGAAATCTTCGAAGACGAATCCGAAAGCTGATTGGTACATCTGGCACGATGGAAAGCCCAATGGCCAGCCACCTAATAACTGGCAATCGATCTTCGGGCACTCGGCTTGGCAATACGTGGCATCGCGCAAGCAGTACTACTACCACGCGTTCTATAAGGAACAACCAGACCTGAACTGGAACAACAAAGACGTTCGAAGCGCGATGTTCGATGTCACGCGCTTCTGGATGCGAAAAGGTGTCTCCGGTTTCCGTCTCGATGCTGTCACCAGCCTGTTCGAGGACATTGCGCTGAAAAATGAGCCGTATCTGGCGGGCATGAATGCGTATGGGGACCGTAATATCTCGCGCCTTTACACAGACAATCTCCCAGCGGTGCACCAGGCTCTGCGCGAATTGCGCCGAGTAACAAACGAATTTCCGGGCCGTGTCCTGATCGGAGAAACGTATGTTCACAATATCGGCGATCTGGCAAAGATGTACGGAAGAAATCGCGATGAGCTACAACTTCCCATGGAGACGCAGTTCGGATTCACCAATCGGCTTTCAGTAGCGGATTTCCGGCGTAAGCTCGAAGAGGCCGAAACCAAACTCAACGGCAACATGCCGCTATTCGTCTTTGAAAACCACGATAACCCGCGCAGTTTGGACCGTTACGGGGAAGGCAAGCGCAACGTCGCGACGGCTAAGTTGCTCGCGACGGTGCTGCTGACGCCGCGCTGTGCGTCTTTGATGTATTACGGCGAAGAGCTCGGGATGATGAATAACGATCCTAAGCGTAAGGAAGATGTTAAGGACCCGGTGGGAAAGCTGGGGTGGCCGAAGGACAAAGGGCGGGACGGCGAACGCACGCCCATGCAATGGAATACCGATTTAAATGCAGGTTTTAGTGCCGCCAAGTCCACCTGGTTGCCAGTTGGGCCCGATTACAAGACCGTAAATGTCACGGTTGAAGCACGTCAACCGGATTCGATTCTGAACTATTACAAGGCGTTGATCCGCCTCCGTAAAGAGAATCCGCAACTGCGCGATGGCGATTTCATTCCCGTCGATGAGAGCAACCCTAATGTCGTCTCCTATCTGAGGAAGACGAACGACGGCAAGGCCGTTCTGGTGACGCTAAATTTCACTGCAGCATCGCAAACCGTCAGCTTCGATTTTCAACCTCAAAGTTTACAAGGGAAGCACGTCAAAACTGTGCTCGCTTCCTTCTCAACGGGCCAGACTGCGGATGCGGCACACATCGCGCTGCCGGCGTACGGCGCTTATATAGGTCAGATTGCGCCATAACACGTTGAGGTTTACACGTAAATCGCGCTTACCCTCGACGCTCGCTCTTACTCTCGCCTGGGCCATAGCGTTCGGCAATCCAGTTGTCACCAAAGTGGAGCCTCCGAATTGGTGGGCTGGTCATTCGATCAATCCCGTCCGGCTGCTGATTCGGGGATCCGGTCTTACCGGTGCGACAGTCAGTGCTGCAGCAGGGATGAGCGCGAGCGGTCTTCGGGTCAATGCCGCGGGTACCTATCTGTTTGTCGATATCACGATTCGTCCCACATTGCGGCCTGGCTCGTACCCGTTACAAATCCGAACCTCAGAAGGCGCGGCCGTCGCTCCTTTCGACATCGCGACCCCGCTCTCTCCTGCCAGCCGCTTTCAGGGCTTCTCTCCAGATGATGTGGTTTACCTGATCATGCCCGACCGTTTTGCCAATGGCGATCCGTCCAATGATGACCCCGCCATTTCGCATGGCCTCTTCGATCGAAGTAAGAGTCGCTTCTATCATGGCGGCGATCTTCAGGGCATCATCGATCACCTCGGTTATTTGAAGACCCTGGGCGTCACGGCGCTCTGGATTACACCGGTTTACGACAACACGAATGAAGTAAACCGGAACCAAGCTATCGGTGGCCAGCCCGTAACGGATTATCACGGTTACGGCACTATCGACTACTACGGCGTTGAAGAGCATCTCGGAAGTCTCGACCTGCTTCGGAAGCTTGTTGATGATTCACATCGAGCGGGAATGAAAGTCATCCAGGACCAAGTGGCGAATCACGTCAGCCCCTATCATCCCTGGGTGACTGATCCGCCCGACCCAACATGGTTTCATGGCACCGCTTCACATCACGTGGATGAGACTTGGCAAATCTGGACGCTTCCTGACCCTCACGCGTCCGCGGAATTCCGGCGAGGTGTCCTTGAGGGATGGTTTCAAAACGTGCTTCCTGACATGAACCAGGATGACCCGGAGGTTGCGCGATATGAGATTCAAAATGCGTTGTGGTGGGTTGGGATGGCAGGTTTCGACGGAATCCGGCAGGACACGCTGCCTTATGTCGACCGCCGTTTCTGGAATAATTGGTCCGCCGCTCTAAAGCGCCAGTATCCAAATCTTCGCGCAGTAGGCGAAGTCTTCGACAAGAATCCGGCGGTGACGTCCTTTTTTCAAGGCGGGACGAAGCGCTTCGACGGGGTCGATAGCGGCATCGATACTCTCTTCGATTTTCCAACCTACTACACGATCCGGGATGTCTTCGCGCGAGGCAACGCTATCGATTCAGTTGCGCAAACACTCGCCGAAGACCGCTTGTACACGAACCCCAAGTCGTTGATTACCTTTCTTGGGCTGCATGACGTAATGCGCTTCATGAGCGAGCCTGGAGCCACGGTCGAAAAGCTGAAATTGGCGTTTACATTTCTCCTGACGGCGCGTGGGACGCCAATGATTTATTACGGAGACGAGATTGGGATGCCGGGTGCCGACGACCCAGATAACAGGCGCGACTTTCCCGGCGGCTGGAAGGAGGATACCCGAAACGCCTTCGAAGCTTCAGGACGAACTGCACCAGAAACGGCTGTGTTCGACCATGTCCGCAAACTGACCGCTGTACGTGCAAAATTAGAACCCTTGCGGCGAGGCGAGATGATCGATTTGGCTGTGACGAAACAAACCTGGATCTATGCAAGGCAGAGCGGCACCGAAAAGGTGATCATCGCGATCAACAATGGGTCAGATAACGCAAACATCCCCGTTCGCTTCGGCGGTGACGCCGAGTTTCAAAGCCAATTAGGTGTTACCGAAAATCTGCGACTTCGGGGCGGCGCAGGAGAGGTCCATTTGCCCGCGCACTCAACAGAAATTTACGCCGGCGCTCAAACGCGATAACGCCAGCGCTCCATCTATTACTGTCCTTGTTTTTTTGGTGGTTGGTTCGCGCGTTCGCTTGAGGGCGGCACCAGCCCCTTGATCCGCATGTAGGTCACGATGTTGCCATAATGCTCGTCATCGTGAGCATTGTTGATGGAAAGCACAGTCAATTTAGACATATCGCGCCCCATGAACTTGACCATCTCCGTTGCGTGCGCGTCCGTCATGCCGTCGTAAGCTTTATCACAGTAGGCATATGAGTCGTTGAGAGCTTTGACCAGGTCGGTCTTGCTGGTTTTGCTCCTCTCAATTGCCATGGGTGGCGGCGGCACCCCCATCCCGGGCGGCTTCGTGCCATCCCCAAGCACTGTCGAGCAGAACATGTACTGCGCATCCGCCACATGGCCGACGATCTGTCCGAAACTTCGAATCTCCGGCGTGGGTTTAAATCCATAATTTTCTTCCGGCATTTTCTCGGCTGCCTTTACAAGATTGCCCTTGAGGTAGTTGTAAAGTCCCTTTTGGCCCTCACTGAGGGGATTCTGCGCGGATTGAGCGTAAACCGGAATGCTGATAAGCGGAACCGCAAACAACAGAACAATTGTTTTCATAGGGTCACCATCAGGGCATCATCGCACAATGTACATGGCAGTTTTTAGCCCGTTCGATACGATGACATTACATCCATGAATGTTTCCCCGGTTGACCTGAAGAAGACCGTCAACCTTCCGAAAACAGATTTCCCGATGAAGGCGAACCTGCCTGCGGCGGAGCCGAAGATCCTCGAACGCTGGGAGGCAGGCAAGCTCTATGAGCGCATACGTGAGTCGCGCGCCGGTCGCCCTCAATACGTGCTGCATGACGGCCCGCCTTACGCAAACGGGAACATCCATATCGGCACCGCATTCAACAAGATCATTAAAGATTTCATCGTGAAGTCGAAGACCATGGCCGGCTATGACGCGCCATATGTTCCTGGCTGGGACTGCCATGGATTGCCCATCGAGTTCAAGGTCGATCAAGAGCTAGGGAAACGTAAGGTTTCAATGAGCGCTGCCGAGATCCGTGCAGCATGCCGCGCGTATGCAGCGAAGTTCGTCAACATTCATCGTGCGGAGTTCAAGCGCCTGGGCGTGCTCGGCCGCTGGGAAGATCCATATCTCACGATGAGCGCTGAATATGAAGCGGTCATCGCGCAGGCATTTGTTGATTTTCTGGACCGCGGCTACGTATACAAGGGACTGAAACCTGTTCACTGGTGCATCAAGGATCGCACTGCGCTGGCGGAAGCGGAGGTTGAGTACGAGAATCATTCGAGCCCTTCGGTTTATGTGCGGTTCAAGCTGGCGACAGATCCGGCGCTGCTCGATAGCACGCTCACGGGACGCGACGTCTACACGCTCATTTGGACCACTACGCCCTGGACGATTCCAGCCAATCTCGCTATCTGCTTTCATCCAAAATTCGAATACGTCGCCGTTGACACGCCTGAAGGCATCATGATCGTTGCCGAAGGTCTTTTGCCACGAATCTCCGAAGAGCTCGGCTGGGATCAAACCGTCGTTGCGCGACTTCCTGGCACGAGTCTCGAAGGAGCTGTTTTCCGGCATCCATTCCTCGATCGCGATTCCTTTGGCGTTCTCGGCGATCATGTAACGCTAGACCAGGGGACCGGCGCTGTCCACACCGCTCCCGGCCACGGTCAAGACGATTTCGTCGTTTGCCAGCGCTACAACATTCCCGTTTATTGTCCTGTTGATGCCGCTGGCCGCATGTTTCAGGCCGGAGGTGTGAGCGGCTCTTTACCGGACGAGCTCCTCGGCAAAACGGTCTGGGAAAGTAATCCCGTAGTGATCAAGTTGCTCAGAGAGCACGGCGCGCTCGCGTCTCAGGCGAATGTCGACCACAGTTATCCGCACTGCTGGCGCTGTCACAATCCTGTGATCTTCCGGGCCACCGAGCAGTGGTTCATCGGTTTGGAGCGCGAAGGTCTGCGTGCGAGAACACTCGAGGCTATCAAAACCGTGAAGTGGTATCCCGAGTGGGGTGAAGAGCGCATCTCGAATATGATCGCTGTCCGCCCCGATTGGTGCATCTCGCGTCAGCGTGTGTGGGGCGTGCCGATCATCGTTTTCTATTGCGAAAACTGCAGCCAGCCTTTTACTGACAAGCCCGTCCTGGACGGCGTTGTCCAGCAGTTTCGCGAGTACACCTCCGATATCTGGTATTCAGAATCAGCAGCAGAGTTGATGGGTTCAAGCTGCACTTGTGAAAACTGCGGCGCTACTTCATTCCGCAAGGAAACTGACATTCTTGACGTCTGGTTCGACTCGGGGTCAAGCCATCTCGCAGTTTTGACGCCCAAAAATCATTTGGACTGGCCCTGCAATATGTACCTCGAGGGCGGCGATCAATACCGCGGCTGGTTCCACAGTTCACTCCTAATCGGCGTGGGCTTGAAAGGCGCCTCACCGTATCGCGAGTGCGCTACTCACGGTTGGACCCTGGATGCCGAAGGGCGGGCGATGTCCAAGTCCATGGGAAGCCTTGGGCCGGAGAACATCACGAAACAATATGGTGCCGACCTTCTGCGTCTGTGGGCTGCTTCCGTCGATTTCACCGAAGACGTTCGCATCTCAGACGTCATCCTGACGCGGTTGTCGGAGGCCTATCGCAAACTTCGCAACACGTTCCGGTTTATGCTCGGCAATCTCGCGGATTTTGATCCATCCCGCGACGCCGTACCCGGCGATCGGCTTACAGGTATCGATACATGGATACTGCTGCGTGGCGAGGAGCTTGTTCGTGAATGCGTCGGGCGGTACGACGAGTACGCGTTCCACAAGGTATATCGAGCGATCTATGACTTTGCGATTACAGATCTGAGCGCCTTGTACTTCGACGTATCGAAAGATCGCCTCTATACTCATGCCCCGTCTTCGCACTCGCGCCGGAGTTGCCAGACCGCCTTATACAGGCTGAATCTTGCGCTGGTGCGTCTGCTCGCGCCGATTCTGTCGTTCACCTGCGAAGAAGTGTGGCGGCACAGTAAACTCGCCGCCAGCGTGCCGGAAAGCGTCCACATCGATTACTTTCCAACGCCTGAAATGTTGAGCGAAGAGATCACGTCCGAACAGCGCGAGACGGCTGCGTATTGGAACCAACTTGTGCCCGTGCGGGAGCAAGTGCTGAAAGCGCTTGACAGTGCCCGCGAAGAAAAAGTAATCGGCTCATCACTCGAAGCGGCCGTACGTCTCGATGCAGGTGAGGATCTTTATCCGCTCTTGGAGAAGCTGGTAAGTGAACTCCCAACGTGGTTCATTGTCTCTCAAGTGGAGATCGCGCGCAGTTCCGCTGGGAAACTCGCGATTCTCGTCGACCGCGCCCGCGGCGACAAGTGCGAACGCTGTTGGAAATACACGATGGACGTCGGCAGCAATGAAGATTTCCCAACTGTTTGCGCGGCATGTGCAGCCGCGCTGCCCGAGCTTCTGAATTAGGTGACGGATCAGCGAACCAGAACCGCCCGGCTCATGCCCTTCCTGATTGCAGCGATCGTGGTCCTTGCGGACCGCGTTTCAAAGATCTGGATTCAACACTCAATGAGCCTATTTGATAGCGTTTCCCTCATTCCGGGTTGGTTTCGTATCGTGCATACCGAGAATCCGGGCGCAGCATTCGGGTTTATGGCTGAAAGCAATTCGTATCTCCGCAGCGCCGTACTGGTGGGCATGTCGACAATAGTGTTATTTTTCGTTGCATCGGCTTTGTGGGGTCGTGGGAGTAGCTTCACGGGTATTGGCGCGCGATTAGGACTTTCGCTCGTTCTTGGCGGCGCCGTCGGCAACCTTTACGACCGGATCGCACATGGCACCGTCACCGATTTCGTTGAGGTCTACCATGGTACTTGGTTCTTCCCGGCGTTTAACGTTGCCGACAGCGCAATCACGGTCGGTGCGATCTTGCTGCTGATGGACCTATTGCTACACCGCCAGAAGCCGGTCGAAGAGAGTACCGGCTTCGCGCACAAATAGTACGCATGTTTCCCAAGCTCATCAGCATCGGTTCGTTTTACATTCCCACCTACGGCGTGCTCGTCGCGCTTGGATTCCTGGCCGGGTTGGGAATAACGCTTCGGTTGGTTCGCCGTGTTGGCCTGTCCTCTGAGAAGATCACAAATCTGGCTGTGTACTGCGCTATCGCCGGCATCGTTGGAGCGAAACTGTTCATGATCCTGTTCGACGCCGGTGAGTATCTGAGTCATCCAGGCGAAATTTTCTCGCTGGCAACCCTACAAGCCGCAGGCGTCTTCCATGGCGGGTTTATCGCTGCGTTGGTTGTCGCGGCGCTCTACATCAGACGTCAGCACTTGCCAGTATGGCTCACGATGGATGCATTTGCGCCAGGCATTTCTCTGGGACACTCGATTGGACGACTTGGCTGTTTCGCGGCCGGCTGCTGTTGGGGTAAAGAGTGCCATCTGCCGTGGGGAGTGTACTTCCGCTCAAACGCAGCTGCGCCTGTGCCGCTTGATAGACCGTTGCATCCCGTTCAGCTCTACGAATCCGCGGCGAATTTCATCATCTTCGGCATTCTGTATCGCCAGTTCAATCGCTCGCATCATCCGGGGCAAGTGATCGGGCTCTACCTGGTCCTCTACTCCACGGCGCGGTTCATCATCGAGTTTTTTCGGGAGCACGAACAATCGCTTGTCGGTCCGTTTTCGATCACGCAATGGATTGCCATCGGTCTGTTTGTACTTGGCGCCGCTATCTTGCTTCGCACCGGGCGAATGACGCTCGCTTCTCCCAAACAAAGCGAGACTCTTCACGCTCAATAACGGTTTCGTCGCAGTATTCGGAACCCGTTCTTGACTGATACCACGTCGTAAGTCGACTGCAAGTATCGTTCGAGCTTCAGCTGATCTCGAGGAGGCTGGACATACGCTGGAAACCAAGTCCGCAAGTTTGCGCCATCCACGACGGTGTCCCAAAAAACATACTTTACGTGTTTACTTTCCAAATCCCGGATGACCTCCTCGAACTGCTCTGCCGTGTTGTAGTGATAGAGAAGAATGCTAAAGCGCGTGGGATTTCTGACGTCGGCAAGGTAATAATACATCGGGTAATATGGATAAACGAAAACCCACTCGCGCTGAGCGGCCGTATTGTTCAGAAATTGCATTGCATCATCTTGTGTGACATCGAGGACGGTGCCGCGCCTCGTCTCGACTTTGTATGATGTCCGGCATTCCGCCAATTTCAAACACCCAAGCAGGACAACGCCCAAAGTTATTGCCGTTAGCAGTACATTTTTGATCCGGCTGTGATCGAACAACTGCTCTGCCGATGCGAAAAGCGCAATGAGCAGCACCGGCGCTCCAAACAGCAGGTGCATCATGTCGCTTCTGTGTATTTCCGATACCCATAATGCCAATCCGGTAAGGACAACGGTCATCACGGGGGCGGGCAGAATCAGCTTACTTATACGCGACTTCCATGTGGCGGCCATTGTACTCGCGATGACAAGCAGCGGTGAGACAACGATGAGGACAAAGGGCAGCAGGCACAGAAAGACGATCAGCAGTGCGCATGGAACTGGCAGAACGTGAAGCAGAAACGAACACGGTGCAATCGCTAGATCGGCTATGCCTTTACCGTATGAAATCTGGTTTACTGTTTCGTAGCCGGACAGCGGCCACACCAAGTTCGCGTAGAGCAAGTCGCGGAGTGCGCCAGCACAATAAAACAAAAAGCCGATGCATATACCAACCAGAGCGTATCCGGCGAATAGGTGGCCTATAGCGCTGAATCCACACTGCCGGCTTCTAACCAGCCCCGGGATTGCAAGTATCGCGATCATGAACGCCAACACTAAGAAGAGGCCTTTCTGCTGGATAAAGCAGGAAGTGACACCAGCAAGGGTGCCAGCCGCCATCAGCCACGGAAGACGCTCGCCGTCTTGCCATTTCAGAAAGCATATAAGTGCTGCCAAGGCAAATAAATTGCTGTCCCAATGGTGATTGCATCCCGGCCAAAACGGTAGGCCCATGACAACCGCGAACAAGCATGGCACAAATGAAGTCGCGCCGCGAACAAAGCGCCGAGTAATGAAATAAATCAACAGCGCCGTAGCGACTCCGGTGAACAACAGATAAAAACGTGTGACCTGCCAGCCAAGCCCAAACAGCTTGAAGAACAATGCCAGCCAGTAGACGACCCAGGCCCCATCATTTCGAGAAAATCCCGGTACGGCACCTGACCTTCAAGAACCCGTTGCGCGCCATAGACAATCGTTCCTTCATCGCCGACACGATGAAGCAACTGTGTCACGGGGAGAAGATACAGCGCGGATAGCATTACTACGGCGGCGGCTCCCGCAAACGGGAACCATCGAGCACTAGGCGACAACTTCCGAAGTTCAGCCTCTACGCATGTGGCATCAGGCCGACTTCTCAGCGAAGACCGCGTATTGGCCCCCTAGCGGAATATTTCGAAAGCAGGATTCAAGGAAGGTAGCTCGGTCGTACAACGCTTCTGGCAGGTAGAGAAAGAGTTCCTTCCCAATTATGCTCAGGCCTGCGGCCCTCAGTAGGTGAGTTGATTCTGAGATACCCAGCAATTGGGCATTTGCATCCATCGGCGTGCGGCGCACAATCAATCGAGTAATCGGATTGAGGGGGTTATGTTCAATCAGACAGAAGACGCCGCCCGGCTTAAGAATCCGCTTGATTTCGCTCGTGAGTCCCAATCGCATGTCTTTGGAAACGACATGATGGTAGACGCAAACTGCGGTGACCAGATCAAAGCACGCCGATTCGTAAGGCAACTCGTCTGGCCGATTCTGCAGGCGCACATCCAAATCCTCGACTTGGGCAAGCATTTCCGGGCTGAGATCGCATCCCAAGGCTTCCTGAAAGAAGGATTTACCCAAGCGCAACAAATCGCCGAAACCACATCCCACGTCGAGCCATTTCTGGTCCATAGTAGGAACGCGGCGAGCGCTCAGGAAAGCCTTCAGTAGCTCCCATTTCCTGCGGGTAAAAAACTGTGATCCGGGAGCAAATCGCTCCCTCAGAGGATCGTGCAGCAGCTTCTGGTAAGACGCCGCATAGTCGTCAAACTCTGCTGGCATCAGACAGAGCTGCCTACTTTTTCCCGGAGCTGCAGCAACTCATGTTGCGGCAGTATGGTCTCCCGCGGCTGCATCATTGCGATACGCTGAACGTCGCCTGCACGCAGATTGACGACCTGATCCAGAATGTAGAGCGGCCGGAATTTTGCCTCTTCGTAGATACGACCAACGTAATCGCCGATAGCGCTGATGCCGAGCAGTGTAATGCCGAAAAATAGACATTGCAGGAATACAATAGAAGTCCACCCAGGGACGACCCTGTTCAGAACGAACGCGCCATATGCGGCGTACATGAAATAGAGCATTGACACGCCGCTTGCGGCGATACCGGCGATCATCGTGCAGCGCAACGGCAGGGCCGAAAATGATGTGATAGCGGTCCAAGAGAATCGCAACATTTTCAGCAATGGATACTTGGTTTCGCCGGCCGCACGCGGCTGCCTATGGAACGGAAGCAGAGCCTCTCGCAACCCGAGCCAAGCAATCAAGCCGCGCAAGAAGCGATGTTGCTCTCGAAACTGCCGCAGCGCATTCACCGCGGCACCGCTTAGCAGGCGGAAGTCGCCAACTTCGGAGCGGATTCGGTTGTCCACAAATGTCTGAATCAGCCAATAAAACAACGAAGCCGTCCCACGCTTGAGGAGGCCTTCGCCTTTTCGCGAGATCCGCTGGGGGGACACTACGTCGTAACCTTGTAAGTAGAGTTCCAGCATTTTGGGTATCAGCTCCGGCGGGTCTTGCAGGTCGGCATCCAGAATGACGACCGCGTCGCCGCCCGCGAAATCCAAGCCTGCAGTAACCGCGGTCTGGTGTCCAAAGTTCCGAGGGAAACTAAGTACTTTAATGCGTTCGTCCAGGGCGGCTTCTGCGAGGAGCATTTGCAGAGATTCATCTCTGCTGCCGTCGTTCACGAAGACAATCTCGTATTTCCATCCGGTAGCCGCCAGCACAGGTTTCAACGTGCGCAGCAGCACCCGGAGTACCGGTGCTTCGTTATAGACGGGAATGACTAGCGACAGTACACGGAGATGCCGGTCGTGAATTGTCTCCACTTATTAGTGAGTGAGTGAAACGAGCCGATTCGCTCATTGAAACGACCCCTGTCCAGACAACTTCGAAAATGTTACGAAGGCTCTTATTTAGTTAGTCGGCGGCGGGTTAGGCCAGTCCAGTATGTAAATGGATGTGTTTTCTATGAGACGAACGCAATGATAGCCGGAATGGACGAGAGCTTCCATGTAGGGCTGTTCGGGCGGATGCCAATATTTCTGGTTGCCCAGAACTACGATTCGAGGTGTGCGGGCTCTGATTTGGGCCTCAATCTGGGAGCGGCAGACGATGTGATATTTCGATCGTTGTCCGGGTACGAGCAATGCCGAATATGGCACTATCGCTCTCAAATCCGGAAAACGGGGCTGCGTGTGTACCGAAAACGTATCCAGGCCAAAAACTCATGACTTGTTCGCCCGGAGCAGCGAGCCCTCATCCGGGTCGATGAACCGATGCCGGCCAATCGCAACAAATAGAAATAAAGAGAGGATCCCAACCGGAATTAGCAACAACTTGCAGACGCGCAAGCGGCCGTTTCCGAGGGGATAGTTGCTTTACGGCGGAAACTTCTCTTTCAGGACTTCTATGGTGGAAGCTACGAACGAACCGATACCTACTTCGCCCGCGTATTCGCGGCCGTCGAAGCGGATTCCGTATTCGGAATTTTGCGGTAATTAAAAAAAGTGCTGTCTTCCTGATCTGACCGATTGAACAGGAAGAGGATTTTAGCACTCGATTTCATTTCGAAGTGCTTGGCCAACCAGATACCATCGTCCACAGGCATTTTTTCCAACTCGAATCGGGTGCCAGGTTGTACTTGTGCTAAAAAGCCTTCAATGCTGACGGGACGGATCACGTGCGCCGTCACCTTGACCCACTGAAACGTTTTCTTATCGATCCAGAGCTCGCCGCGCATGCCAGTCAGGACTTGCGTTTCCATGTTGGGCGGCTTGTATCCCTTTCGAGGAGTAGCTCGCAACACGTAAACGTCATGTGAGTCAACCATCCGGCTTCCGATCAATTGGAAATCAAAGCCCTGAGTTAGTTGGTCCATCATCAGGTGATCGCGCCTCCGCTCTTTCTCATATTGGGCGATTCTCTTTTGCCTCTGCTCGGGTGACTCCGCGCGGCGCTGTGCTATTACCCGTTCCAGTTTTCGCTGCTCATTCGTGCTAGCTTGTGGCGACAGCGGCTCTTCGTCCACTGCAATGAGGCGGTGATAAGGCGACCCGTGGATCATGCTTACTTCGTACGTTTTGGCAGTCGAGCCTGTACGGTCACGCTCGCGATACGAATAATTCGGAGCAGCCTTCCAGTCCGCTTCATTTGCGGCGACGGACTTCTTAATAATGGTTTGAACGTCAGGCGTGGAACAAATTGCGACGATAGGACAGACTAGCCAAAGGGCCGCCCCTCGAATCCATTTGCCTGCCTTGATCAGATGTAATTACCTATCATTTATTGTATTAACAGTGAATAGACTTCCTTTATGAAGAAATCAATTGGAGACACAATATTTCCGAAGGGCATGAGTTTTGATGATGGTCTGAAGGTTTTGAAGCGCGCTGGCTATGACGGCATCGAGCTTTGGTTGGGAGATCGACCCTGGTTTCAAATGCAGACGAAGGACGCCGACCTCCAGCAGCTGTTTGTCAAGATTCAAGATGCCGGTCTAGAGGTTTCGAATGTCTCCAATTCGTTGGATTGGGACGAAAATATCTGTGCGCGTGATCCCGCCAAGAGGCAAGCGGCAATTCATCACATCGAACGGCAGATCGAAGCTGCACAGATCTTCAAAACCGACGCGATCCTGGTGGTCGCTGGAGTGGTGACAAGCGACACGCCTTACAACGAGATCTATGTTCGCTGCCTGGAGGCGTTGCGCAAACTAGGGGAGGTCGCAGGCAGGGCAAAAGTGAAAATTGGGATCGAGAACTGCAATTCGGAACAACGGTTTCTTCTGAGCCCGCGTGAGTTCTACACTTTTTTGGACGAAGTGAATAGTCCATGGGTAGGCATTCATCTCGATGTCGGCAACATCCACGACACGGGCTTTGCGGAGCAGTGGATCGAGATACACGGCCCCCGAATCACCCGCATCCATGTTAAGGACGTACTGAAGCACAGAGGAAGATGTGGGCAAGAAGGTGTCTATACGAACGTTTTCCTGGGAGACAACAACTGGCGGGCGATTCGCGAGGCGATGACAAAGGTGAGATATGACGGCTGGCTGATCGCAGAAATGGAAACGCGGTATCGTTATGCGCCCGATCAGCAGATTTTTGATACCTCCGCAGCCATGAGCCGGCTTATTTCAGGTCAGCTGTAGAGGTGCCATGCCGACGCGCCGTGAATTTCTGTTGAGTATCCTTTCGACTCCACTTGCGGCCGCTTTCGTCCAGCATCCACTCGAGCCGCCGGGCGCGGAGCTGGAGATTATTCCCGAGCCGCACTGCTTATCCGAAGAGTCGGCGAACGGTTTTCGACTACTACTAAACCGGAACAAGCTACCATCCCGCCCGCTCTCGAAAGTGGTGATTATTCCAGGAGCCCGGCAGCTCTCTTGTGAAACCGCATTCGCACTGCGGAGGCAAGTAAGCGCCGGCGCGTGGCTGATTCTCGAAAGCGGTCTGGCTTTCATGCCCCGACACGAAGCTACCGGACAGATTCGAGTGCTGCGCGATGTGTTCGGGCTTGAAGTGCAAGCCCCGCTTGCAAACCGGGGTGCTTACATTGAATACACTTGGCCACTGCGTCGGCTCGTGAGGGATTTCAGCATGGTTACACCGCTGAAGTGCTCTCGCGCGGAAACAATCGCGGAAATCCAAGGAGTGGCTGTGTGCGCGAAGCGGCCCGTCGGAAAGGGCAGTGGCATTATTTTTCTCGGATCGATGTTAGGTCCCGGACTGCTGGCCGAAGAGAGAGAAGCGCACGAGATCGGAAGCGCAATGTTGCGGGAGATTGTGAATGGAGGCTTGTGAGCAAAGATCTGTCTTGCATCAGAGGCACACAAGGGGTACTCTGTTATCGGATATCGATAACACTGATGAAACCGAATGATCTTGTTCAAGGCACGCTGAGCCTGCTCATCCTGAGAATCTTAGCCTTGGAGCCCATGCACGGGTGGGCTCTTTCCCAACGTCTAAAACAAATGTCAAAGGACGCTCTGCAGGTCGGCCCCGGCTCCTTGTACCCGGCGCTGCACAAGCTGGAACAGGAAGGCTGGATCACTGCTGAATGGTTGGTCAGTGATACCAGGCGTCGCGTCAAATTCTACTCCCTTACCAAAGAGGGTCGAAAGCAACTCGATGCGCAGACTGCGGATTGGAAGCGCCTCTCCGGAGCCATCTCTGCCATCGTTCTCCCCGCGAAAGGTTAGTTCGTCATGCGTTGGATGAGGAAATTACGCTTGCGATTTTGGTCGCTGTTCCATCGATCGCGCGTCGAAAACGATCTGGAAAACGAGCTGCGCGATTACCTGGAGCACGAAATTGAGCGGCAGATTGCGGCAGGAACTCCCCCGGACGAAGCGCGCCGGCTTGCAATAGCAAGTCTGCAGGGCGCGGAACGGCTGAAAGAGGAATGCCGGGATGCCCGTGGCGTTCGCTGGCTGGAGGAAACCATCAACGATTTGCGATTCGCCGTTCGCACTCTGTGCCGCGCGCCGGTATTCTCAGTAACTGTGATTGCCGCTCTGGCTTTCTGCATTGGTGCAAACACCGCCATCTTCTCGGTGGTGGATACAGTCCTCTTTCGCCCCTTGCCGTTTCCCAACCAAGATCGTCTCGTTTCCGTAACAGAAGGCGTCCCGAGCCTGGGATTCCCTGTCATGCCGTTTTCGTGTCCGGACTACCTCTTCGTTGCGGCCAACAATCGCTCCTTCGAGGTGACGGGTTCCTATCGCACGCAATCGTACGAGATCTCCGGAACTGGCCAGCCCCACCGGGCGAAAGGCGCGCGCCTGACAGCTTCGATGTTCCAGCTCTTGCGAGTTCCGCCCGCTGTGGGACGAGCCTTTACAAAGGAAGAGGATGAACACGCAACGCGCCTTGCCGTCTTAAGCTACGGGTTTGCACAGACTGCGTTCAGCCAGCCGGAAGGCGCGCTTGGTCGGACGATTTTTCTTGATCGAACGCCGTATACGGTCATCGGAGTGATGCCCCGCTCGTTCTCGTTTCCGATCCGCGGATCGCGCTTCAACGACGGCCCTGCGGAACTCTTCGTGCCTGTTTCCTGGAGCAAAGATGACCGGAAACAGACCGTTAGCAACTTCGACTTCAGCATGATCGCCCGCTTGCGACCGAATGTAACCATTCGGCAGGCAAACGCTGAAATGCGAGGATTGCTCAAACGACTTACTGAAAGCTATCCACCCGAGATGAAGCAACTGATCCGGCAGGGGCTGCCAAATTTTTCGCTGGTATCGCACACCATTCCTTTTCGCGAAGAGTTTACGGGAGATTTGGAGCGGCCGCTCCTCTTGTTGCTAGCGGCTGTCGGCATCGTTCTTTTGATCGGATGCGCCAATGTTGCCAATCTGATGTTCAGCCGCATGGTGGCACGCCGGCGCGAGTTTGCGCTCAGGGCCGCCTTAGGGGCAGGAAACTGGCGCCTGGTTCGCCAGACGCTCGCTGAAGGACTCGTCCTCTCGATCACTGCCGGTCTCATTGGTTTTTGCTCGGCGCTCTGGATTTCACCGCTCCTGCTCCATTTCGCTCCGGACAATCTGCCGCGAGTGAATGAAATGGGTCTGAACTGGCGAATGACGGTATTTGTGATTGCGATTACCCTGGCGACACCGCTGTTCTTCTGCCTTACTCCTCTCGTAAATACGCTGCATTCGGCTGTGGCCGATCAGCTTCGCGGCGGCGGACGCACGAGCACCCAAACGAAACATCAGCGCCTGGCAATGTCAGGAGCAGTGACGATACAATTCAGTCTCGCGTTCCTGCTACTGACCAGCGCGGGTTTGCTGGTGCGTAGTTTCATTAAAGCGAGTGAAGCGAATCCCGGATTCCGGCCCGAACACGTCCTCAGCCTGCGAATTTCGCTACCGACCACGATTTACAACAAACCTGCCCTGATAGCGAGCTTTTTCGATAGCTTGCTTGCCCGAATGAGTGCGCTCCCTGGCGTTCAGCAAACGGGCGCGATATCGAATCTGCCAATGGGCTCCACGTCCAACAGTATTATTTCTGTCGAGGGCCCTGGCGCTGCCAGAGAAAGAGTCGATACCGTGTTCGGCATCGGCAATCCGCTCGATTCGCTTCGCATCCCACTGTTGCGCGGGCGGCTGCTCAAGCCGGGCGACCGGCTAAAAAAATCGCCTGTCGTGGTGATCTCTGAGGCCGTAGCCAAACGGATCTGGCCACATGACAATCCGATTGGCAGGCATATCAAATTCGGTGCCGACGGCCCCCCCAAACGACTCTCCATGGATGACGGTGGTTGGCGTGGTAGGTGATGTAAAAGACCGGCTCACCAGCAATTCTCCACGGCTGATATTGTTTACCACACCGGAAGATTGGGTCAGCGAAATGAATGTGGTCGCGCGCACCTCAGGCGATCCACTTTCACTGGCAAGCGCTGTCCGACATGAGGTGAAGCAATTCGATCCCAGTCTTCCAATAGAAAACATAGAAACTATCGATCGGGTCCTGGAAGACTCGCTATCCGCTGAGCGGTTCAGAACCTTGCTACTCGCCTCCTTTGCCATCGCCGCTCTGCTGCTTGCCATGCTGGGGATCGCTGGCCTGCTCGCTTACAACACCGCGCAACGCGCGCAAGAGTTCGGCGTTCGTATTGCCTTGGGAGCAAATCGCCGCGACCTCCTGGTCCTGGTATTCCGACATTCTTTGCGACTGTCAAGCACCGGGATTGCAGTTGGGCTAGCCGTATCCCTTCTCGTAACCCGAGCCCTTTCCGCTTTGCTCTATGACACCAGCCCGCTTGATCCTGGGATCTTCATCGCCGTGCCTTTCATCCTGATGATCGTTGCGCTCGGAGCCGCCATGATTCCCGCATGGCGTGCGGTTCACACGGATCCGATCATGACTCTGAGAGCCGAATAGATCCTAGCGGCGCAAATCCTAGTTTGGGCGAACGGCCTTCATGATCTGGCTGGCCCGCTCAGATCTTGAGAAAGATCTTGCGCCGATACATCCAGAACAAGAGCACCCAATACGTGAACAACACGGCCATACCCAAGAGCAGCGGCTCCAAAGCATTTCCGAAAATCTGGAATGCCCTTTCGCCTAAGTGAATGCGAAACGAGCTCGCGATGAAATCCTCAAACAAATGTGCCATCATATACGCCGCAATGGAATTCATTCCAATCACGACCAGCGGAAATGCCCATTTTCGATAGCCCTTAAAATCGATCACCCAACTGAACGCAGCCAAGATCAAGAAGCACGCGCCGCCGCTGAATAGTGTCCAACTCGGTGTCCAGATTCGCTTCACCACCGGGCAGATGCCGGTCACGTGCAGCAGTAAACCAGCAGCAATGCCAATCACTCCGGCCAGCAGGAAGCGTTTGAAGGGAATCTTCGGCGCAAACGTTCGAAACCAGCGTCCCGCAACCAAGCCGAGAATCATTGTGCCGAGTGTCGGGATGAAGCTGAGCGTCAGATAACCGCCTTCGTTCGCGACGAAAGGCTTAACGCGGGGAAACATATTCAGAAACCCCTGATCGAACGCGACCCCCAAGTTGCTGTTCTTGTTCCAATGCGCAGCGAAGCCGGTGAAATTGTGACTCCAATTTGCCGGAACGCCGACGGCCGCGTAATTAAATCCAGGGCCGGGGGCTGGGTATAACGCCCAAGCCAGCCAATACCCGGTCAGAATCACAGCCAGCGCGCTCCACTGCCATCGCGGCCGGCAGAAGCCGAGCGCAAACAGGACCGGATAACCTAATCCGATTTGCGTCAGCGTATCTTCAAACGTGAAGTAAGTTTGAGTGCTGTTGATTGATCGTAGGAAGATGCCGAGTGCGATCAGCAAGAGGGATCGCCAGATCGCGTGGGCAAACATCTTTCCGAATGTTCCTCCCTTACGCAGGCGACTGGCGATCGAGTAAGGCAGCGCGACGCCAACCAAGAAAGAAAAGGAAGGCTGAATCAGGTCATGCAGTGAACAGCCGGCCCACTCCACGTGGCTCTGATTGTACGCAAGGACGCTCCAGAACCAGTTTCCAGGAAACGCTCGTGCAACGCGACTGAAGTGCAAGACCTCCGCCATCATGAGCAGCATGACAAGCCCGCGATAGGCGTCTACAGCGACGTTGCGCTGAATGATCGGACCTGCAGCACGCTCTTGAACAGGCTCGATAATTGGTACGTCGTTTGAGGCAATCTCTGGCATATCGCTGACGCCCGTTCTTGTATTTAACCATTGACCACGCTTTTCCGTCCATTAGTGGATCTCAACAGATACGCCCATTGGGTCTGACTATGGGCTGCCGGCATACTCGACTCTGGCTCGAGCTGAGGGCGGAAGCCACATACTCGCTAACACAAAGATTTGTTAGTGCCAACTTACGGAGTAAGTCGATTCGTGGTTCCTCAGTAAGAATGAAATTAGCTTGGGTCCATTGAGCGGCCTACCCTCAATCGTGAAAACTACTCGGGAAGCCGAACCCCTAGATCTAGAGCATTTGTGCTAATGCATTCCGGTTCGCTATTGCTTTATGCGACCGAAAGGGGTTCTGGCGAAGAGTAACAGCTATGCGCCACGTTCTTGCGCTCTGTCTGCTATGCGCAGCTATTTCTGGAACCACTTCTGCGAAAGAGGAAGGTCCGGGATGGGAGGTCTTACGTTCGCAGGCCATGACCGCCTCCGAACGCGCTTCTTACCCGGAGGCAGAACGGCTGTTCCGCTCTGCTCTCTCATCGTTGCCAGATCCGGCGGGTGCGGGAGCCGTCACTCTGTGGAACCAACTGGGAGAGATTGAGGCGGCTCAGTCGCGTCTGGCCGATGCGGAACAGGATTACCAACGCGCGGTTCAGATCAATCGCAAGCTAAAACAACCAGACGATTTTGAAATGGCTGTCTCACTGAACGACCTCGCCGCGATCTCTCACGCACGCGGCCAATTCGCTTCGGCGGAGGCCCTGCTTCGGCAGTCGTACTCTCTTCTCCAGAGAAACCAAACCCGTGCAAACCAAATCGCGGGATCTGTGTTAAGCAATTTGGGACTGAACGTTCAACAGCAAGGCCGGTATAAGGAGGCCCAGCAGCTGTACGAGCGTGCGGCTGCAACTATCCGGGAGTCCAAGGGCGAAAGAAGCCGTGAATTCGCAAAACTTCTCACTAACTCAGCGCTCCTGAGCTACGAAACCGGTCATTATGCGGATGCGCTTGAAAAAGACAGAAAGGCGCTCGAGATCGAAGAGGCTCTACAGCTTGCCAATCGAGATATCGAGGCCTTAACCCTGAACAACCTCGGGCTCACCCTCTACGAACTGGGAAGGCTTTCGGAAGCCGAGCCGTTGCTCCTGAAAGCGATTGCAATCGAGAGAAAGAGCCCGGCCGGTCGCTATCCAAATTTCGCAGAAGCGTTAAATAATCTCGCAGTTCTCGAAATGAAGACCGGAAGGCTCGACGCATCACGCCAGCATGGGATGGAAGCGTTGGAAATCATCCGGGCTTATGGCGGGAACCAAGATCCCAGGATGGCGATTGCCTGGACAAATATCGGTATGGTCGAAGCCGCGCAAAACAACTTGGAAGAAGCCAAGGCACTGCACGAAAAGGCGGCCAATCTTTGGTTAAAAACGCTTGGGCCGGACAATCCGAATTATGCCGCTGCGCTTTCAAATACCGCGTCAATAGAGGCGAAGCAAGGGCATCACAAGAAAGCCCGAGCCCTCTATGAGAGAGCTCTTCAGATCGATGAGGCTCGGTTCGGCCCTAATCACCCCAAGGTGGCCTCTGATTTGTCTAATCTTGCAGTCGAACTCTTCAACCAAAAGAAAATTGACGACGCCCTTCCCTTGTTTCAGCGTGCGGAGTTAATAGAAGAGAAGTCTCTTGGATCCGATACTGTGCGATTAGCCCAAACCTGGCGTAACATCGGCGTGATTCATCGGACGTCAAAGCAGTTCGAAGAAGCCAGCACGGCCTATAGCAAAGCAATTCGTTTACTTGAAGCTTCATCCGGAGCAGACAACCCGATCCTTCCCACCTGGCTTCAGGAGTATGCCGAAGTATTAAAGAAACAACAACGATTTGCTGAGGCGGAGCGAGTGGTAACTCAGGCTCTTGGTATCCAAGTGCGGAATACCATTAAAGCGGCCAGCCTCGAAAAGAAGGATCAAGCTCGCCTGGGTAAAAAGCCCGACGACAAAAGCTAAGACGTGCCGCCACTCGTCGGCGACCCGGCTTGAAAATTTTTACAATTCTTATACAAATGTAACTATTTCGAATGCGAACAGCTTTGTTCGAGAATGAACCAAGGATTCGCGCGCGATACACTCATATTCCTAAAAACGTTCACTTTTGAAGTTGGTACTAAGAATGCTTATCCTACGCCATAATGCTGCAGGAGAGTCCCGACGGCACCGGTTTGACCGGTGGTGTCCCGGGGGTATCAGGCGTGCCGGCGAGGCGGTCGCGACGCACATTCAGGTTCGCCGAGTTCGAGCTTCGAAGCGAAACTGGGCAGCTGTCGAAGCACGGCACACGGATCAAAGTACAGACCAAGCCGATACAGGTTTTGGAGGCGCTGCTCGCAAAGCCCGGTCAACTGGTAACGCGAGAGGAACTTTGCAGAAAGTTATGGCCGGCTGGTACCTTCGTTGATTTCGAAAACGGACTCAATACGGCGACGAACCGGCTGCGTACAGCTCTTGGCGATTCGGCAGAAGCGCCGCGCTACATCGAAACTCTTCCTCGTCTCGGCTATCGGTTCATCTGCCCGGTTGTCGAGATCGAAGAAAATGAATCCGCCGCAATTGCGCCCAATGCCGGACCGCAACTTGAGACCCAAGGCGTCGACGCGCCGAGTGCCGGCTCGCGGAGTTCATACACTCACATATCGGCCAACCCGCGAACGCCCGAGGTCCAAAGCGCCAGCCCGCGCAGTTACAGATTGCGCAGATTTTTTCAGCTTGCAGCGCTCAGCATTCTCGTTCTGGCGGTTATCGCGCTTATTTTGGGATACGTTCGCTCCAAGGCGCCTGGAATGCACCGGCAGCCGATTTTCGGGCAATTGACATTCAGAGCCGGCGTGATCGGATCTGCTAGATTCGCCCCTGATTCGAAGAATGTGATCTACACCGCCAAATGGGGAGGCAGCGATCGGCATACATATTTAGTGGATCTAAAAAACTCGCAATCCCGAACTTTGGGTGTTGCGCCAGGTGCTCTCGCCTCGGTCTCCAGAAATGGAGATTTAGCATTTGTTTCGCGAAATCCGTCTGTATGGAATGGCCCCGTCCGTCTTTCCCGCGTTTCCTTGAACGGAGGTGCCGCACAAGTCATCGCGGAAGGGACAAAAGCTGCTGACTGGGCGCCCAACGGGCGAGAGCTCGCCATCGTCCGCGAAACCGAGCCGGATTCTGTGCTCGAGTTTCCGGTCGGCAACGTGGTTTATAGCTCACACGGTTGCATCGACGGTTTGCGTGTTTCCCCCGACGGAGATCAAGTCGCATTTCTTGAGCACCCAGTGCGGGATGATGACGCCGGTCACGTCCGGCTTGTGGACAAAAAAGGCAACACCCGAGTACTTACCGAAGACTGGAGCAGTGCTGAAGGACTCGCATGGTCGCCGTCCGGCAATGAAGTCTGGTTCACGGCAAGCAAGAAAGGGGCGGCCCGCGCTTTATACGCAGTGTCGAAAACAGCGAGGATACGGCAGCTTTCCGACGCACGCTCATCGCTCCGTCTGCTCGACATATCGAGCACGGGACGCGCGCTGGTCGCCATCGACGACATCCGCATGACGTTGATGGGTGCGCCAGGGATCGACAGTCCCGAGCGCGATTTTTCATACTCTGATTTGTCTCATGTCGATGACATCTCCTCTGATGGCAATTTCGTGCTTTTTACCGAGGGCGGCAATGGCGGCGGCCAGCATTACGCGACGTACGTCCACGATCTGAAGGCGCGCACCAGCTTCCGTATAGCCTCAGGTCGCGGGCTTGCCATATCGCCGGACAAGAAATCAGTTCTGTCGATCGATCCGCAGGATAGAACCCGTCTGACGCTTACCTCAATCGCTTCGCAACGCGCAAGCAACGTGCTGGGAGATGGGTTTGAGTACCAGTGGGCGAAATTCCTGCCCCATGGAAAGACATTGTTGGTCGGTGGAGCCTTTCCAGGAGAGATCCTCACCATCTGCACGCAGAGCCTAGAAGGCGGCAAACCCATTCCCGTGAATGAACTGCCCTATATGGACTTTATTGCAGTGTCTCCCGATGGACTGCGCATGGCGGGCGCGACCACCAGCGGCGCACTCCTCCTTTTTGATCTCGGCACTCACAGCGCTCGCCAGATCTCGCCCGGGCTGAACGCACTTCCGATTGCATGGACCACGAATGGCAAGCAGCTGTATGCCGTAACCTTTCGCGACTCCGTATATCGAATCGTGAAAACGAATCTCCAAACCAGCAAAATTGAGCTCTGGAAAACTCTCCCGCTCGGCGATCAGGCCGGCGTTATCGGATTAGCAGGTTTGGCGATCGCGCCTGCAACCGGTGCTTACGCCTATTCGACAAGTTTGGATCTCTCGCGGCTCTATCTTGTCGATGGGTGGTCGTAATGCTGTGAGCAGGCAGTGCAGCGGTTATCGACTGCACTCGCCCATTGCGAAAACGGGTAATCCGCTAAAAAGTGAGCTTACCGACTAGGACGATCTGCCGTGGATTGCTCGAGAACGCCAGATCAGGCCGATTGAAGATCGGATTTCCAGGGGTGAGCATGTTCCGCACGCTCGTCGAACTCACGATGTTCACGAGGTTTTGATTTCCGCCATCAACGTGGTTCACGTATCCGCCTGTATATTGCGGATGATTCAGCGCATTGCTGAATTGGCCCTGGAACTCAAGCTTTACCCGCTCTGTGATCGAGAACCGCTTCACGAGGCTGAGATCCAGGTTATTGGTCGGCCGAAGCGGAAGCGTATTCCGGCCCCCATTGGGGTATGCTCCCGGACCGGCTATTACGTATTTCGCATTCGGATTATTTGCAACGTACGCCGCAATCGCCGGATTTGTAGCAGTATTTCCATCCGCGTCTGTCACATCCATGGGAATGGTTGCGCCTCTGCCATCGATCGCATGCACGTCGGTGCCAGTCGCGCCCGCGCCTGCCGGATTGACAATCGCGCGATCGGGCCATGGGTCACCGTTCAAATTGGAATCGATCGCGCTCTGCACCGTCGCATACTCGGGGCTTTCGTACGTGTAGATTGGAGCCACCTCCCAGTTGCCCACGAGGTTCTTCACGAACCAGTTATGGTCCCCTTTGAAGAAGGGAACGTCGTAGACTGCGGTTAGTGTAAATCGGTGTCTCCGGTCTAAAGCCGACGACGATCGTTCGCGCCTTAAATCCTGGAAGTCCTGAGGCCTGCGTGGAGTCAGAACCGTCGTGAAAAAGTCAGCCGTACTGTCGTCAATGTTGTGACTCCAGGTGTAGGCGCCTATCAGTTGCAGTCCGCGCGAGAACCTCCGGTTCAACTGCAAAGCCAGTCCGTGATACGACGAGTTGCCAATCGGCGCATTATCGACAATCGTGGCTCCAAACCCGGCCGCAGCATATGCCGGAAGCTCTCCAACTGGCGGAAAATCGCCGAAGGTTCGTGTCAGGCCAGCCAATTGACTCGGCGTCGGTGTAGAGAAAAACGTGGGGAGCGAATTACCAGGAGTGACAGGCGATCCGAAATTGATTCTCTGTTGCACGTCCAGGTGTACGCCACGCGTGCCGAGATATCGCGCTTCGAATGTGTAATCATTCGCAAACTGGTGTTCGATACCGAAGTTCCACTGAATCGAGTAGGGAAGCTTTTGATTCTCGACGAAAGCCGCCGTGGCCGCTCGCGCCTCAGCCTGTGTCAATGGGCCAGTCGAGGTATTGGGAGCGATTCCGCCATTAGCCAAAAAATTTGCTCCGATATTGGTCGGATTAAAAGCGAGCAGGTCAACGGTCGTGCTCAGTTGTGGCGGCAGATTCAGAATGCCAATGTTGTCATAGAGAACGTCATAGTTAATGCCGAACCCGGCCCGGATCGAAGTTTTGCCATTCGAACCCGGAGAATAGGCTACTCCGACCCGCGGACCAAAATTTTTGTACTGCGGCTTCGGTTTGTTGAACTCAATTAAACCTGGCACATTAGAGATGCTGTTTAGAGTTTGTAACCGGTTCGAGTAAGGAACGCTTGTAAACTCCCAGCGAAGCCCCAAATTCACGGTCAAATGAGGATTCACCTTCCATTGATCGTTCCCGTATACGTACGTCGCAATCTGATCACCGTAGTAGACCGGATTTCCAAGACTACGCTGCGCTACCTGATCCGGAAGCTGATCGAACAGATACATCGAGAGAGTGGAATATTCGTAATCTCCCCGCGACCGCTGTGTAAAGGTTGACGGCGTAATGAACTTCCGTCCATCGAACCCAAACTTGAAGGTATGCCCGCCTTTGGTCCAGGTCAAATTGTCCGTCACTTGATACGTGTTCTGAATCGTAAATTGTGGCGCATTGGTATCGGGACCGATCGGAAGCCCATTCAAATCGTTAAAGGCGAGGTTCGGAAACGAATCCAGCCCCGGGAAACTCACATCGGGCACTGGGATCTGCTGATTAAATCGCATATACCCAAGCCTCAGCTCGTTGGTCACGCTAGGTGTGAAGTTATGGAATTCACTCAAAGTAGCCAGGTACTCCCTGGTCGGCTGTAGATTGAAAAAGGCCGGCAGAGTTCCGGCGATGTCAATCGTATCTATCCGGTTGTAGAGGAAACGGCCACGCAACTGATCGCGATCGGAAATGTTGTAATCTATCGAGCTAACGCCGTAGTAGGCATTCTGGTAATTCGGCGCGACAACCTCCAGCACGCCGACAGGTATGTTCACCGCGGCCCCACCCGGAGGCCCAACCGGGGTCGTCCTGGTTGGTGCAGTGGAGGGCGCGACATACTTCTGCAAGATACCCAAGTTAGTCGCAGAAACCCCGGGAAGCGCAGTGAGCTGCGCGTATCCAGCGGCGGTCGGTGAAAGTAGCGGTGAACTGGGCACTGCCGCCTGACCGGTCGGATTGTACTCAAAGAGAGCGTAGTAAAACAGCTTGTCCTTCTTGATGGGTCCGCCGAACGATGCTCCCAGGCGGTTCTGGTCGAAGCGAGGATTTGTAAGTACTCCGGAATTAGCAGCCGATTGGTCCACTGCATTGAAATTCTGGTTTGACACGTAGTCGTAAATCGCGCCATGAATCTGGTTCGTGCCGCTTTTGATGTTGGTATTGAACTGGCCCCCGGAGGAGTGCCCGAATTCTGCTGAGAACTGGTTCTGCATCAGCGTGAACTCGGATACAGCGTCGTTAGGAACGTAGATCAATGCGCCCGTTGTACTCTTCTCGTTATTGTCGATACCTTCGATAGTGAAGTTGTTGTTATAAGGTCGCTGCCCTCCAACCGACGGACCCTCTCCGATTCCAACGCCGCCTGCATTCGAAACTCCCGCCCCGAGCAAAGAAAGATTGAGCACGCCGCCCCCCGTAAGACTCGCTACCGGCAAATCCGCTGCGAGCTTCGCAGTAAAGTTGCTCTGAATCTGCGCTGTGCTCGTGTCAATTGTTTCACTCGCCTCGACCACTTCCACACTTTGCGATAGCTGCCCCACTGCGAGCGTGACGTTTTGCGTGGCGGTCTTATTCAATTCGACGGCCACACCTTTCAAGCTAGTCCTCGTGAATCCCGGTGCGTTCACTACAAGGTCATACTTACCGATGTGCAGATTGCTGAACCGATACTGCCCATTTGCTTCTGTTCTTTGGCTCCCTCGGACACCCGTCGATTCCTCGACTATGTCGACTTGCGCTCCCGGAATTGCGCCCCCCGTGGGATCCACAACGATGCCGACAAGATCGCCACTCGTTACCTGTGTCCATGCAATCGGGCTTGCGAGCAACGCCAGCGCGATACATACTGATGCAGGCGCCTTGCGGGTTCTGGCAAAGAGCGACTGAGCCCGCCTTTCCGCTGCAGCAGAAAGACCCCTGTCGCATGAATAAAGCTCGAGTGAGAAATTAAAGTGTGATTTCATCGGTATACTCCCACCGACCTGCGCGAGTAGCGAGAGTTATAACGCCCTCTGTCTGCGCGGATCAGTTACTGTCCTTACGCCGACAGTACTGCGGATCGAGAACGCGGTGCTCTAACTTGTCTCTGAAGAATCCATAACCAACGCCGACGGGAGCAGGGCCTCAGGCAACAGTAGTGCCTTTTACGTTCTGAATCTGTGGCTTATGCCGTTACCCGGATTGCAGTTCAAGCCTATTGCCAGCCTGAAACCGCAAAGAGGTCCGACAGGCTCTGCATGCGGGAATACACAAATGTCCGGAGATCCTTCGCGACATACAGGGGAAGAGAATGCGAACTGCCAATCAACTCAGGCGGCGCATAACGCCGATAAGGTGTTAGCTGCCCAGTTGTAAGGTTCAGCATTTCGAACACAATCGAACCGTTATCTTGATGTCTGGCAAGGATGGTCTGCGCGTCGATAAATGCCGCCGGCGAAACAAATTGTTGCGTCTTGATCGAACGTGCATTGCCATTCGACAGGTCCAGCACCACGATTTGAGATCCGTCGCAACCAACCGCAGTACGGCCGTTATCATCGATGATGGCGTCGTCGAGTTCCAAGCCGTTTTTCACAAGCGTCGGTTTCATGTCGGTAATGCGTTGTCTGTAAATTCCTGAAGACTGTTTCGGATAACTGCCTGCAAACAGGATCTCATTGCCAGCTGGGAAGAATTTCGCCCAGCGGTAGGCCAATCCCGGTCCGGATATCGGTTTAGGTTGAGCCGCGCTTACTGAAACCAGAGTAAGTTTCCTAGGGTCACTGGCACTCTGCGTGAGCGCCCACTGTCCGTCATCGGACAGATCCAGGGCGCGGCCTTCGCCCAGCCGCTCTGCTGAACGAGTCTCGGTCCTATACAGATAGACGCTGTACTGTTTCCCGCCCCCTTCGCCACTTTCGTCAAACAGAACGGCTTTGCCGTCCCGCGTAATTGCCACGGCACGAGACCAATCCAGCCAGGAAATATCCCGTTCAGACTTTTCATTTAGGTTCCCCAGGAACATAGTCATGTGTTGCGTCGTGTGCGCAATCAACACCTTCCCCGAATGATCTATGTCTTTGAGCTGCAAATCTCCCGGAACGGTCGCAACTTGCCGGACGCGCCCGCGCAGATCGACCGCCATAAGGCTTCGGTTGGCGCCTGAACGTGCTGCGGTAAACCACACCTCGCGCCCCGCAGGATGCCAGGCCAATCCCACCGCAGACGCCCAGCCCGAACTAAGGACGTGCGCCTCGCCGGAGGAGTTCACCACAACCACTTGTCCCGCGTCATCACCTTTCACGGGGTGCTCCAGGAAAGCTACCTCGGTGCTCTGTGGAGACACACGCGGACTCGCTATCCAGCCGCTCGAAGTGTAGATTTTTCGCCCCGCCGGAAACTCTACCGACCAAGTCGAATTTCCTTGTGTCACCACACACAGTTCTCCGTCGGGAGCCCAATCCGCGCCCTCAGCCCGATCCGAGATCGGCCGCGGCGCTCCGCCGTGAAGCGGCACCCGTTCGAGCACCATCTTTTCGGCGCTTTTCGGTTTGACGAAGACAGCCATTTCAGCTGTCCGTGAAAGACTCGCTAACGACGCGTTTTCAAAACCGAGATCTCGAGCTTCTGGACTCACAAGATCCGCCTGAAACATGCGGCTACCGACTCCGTTCCAGTCGGCGCTGTAGATGATGTTTCCACCGTCCGGAGTGAACCGTGCTTCCGCTACCGAGCCTTTACGGAACGTGACTTGATGAAATGATGGCTCCGGACGCGACCAGCCATTTCGAAAGAAAACAGAGGCTGCTGCGACTGCCATGAGTACGATGGCTGAGCTTCCGACCATGAGCCGCCTACGAGTGGGAAGCGCAAGCCTACGATTCCGTGGTGTAGTCGGAACAGAGTGCCTGGGGTCGACAGCAGTTACCTCAGATGCAACGCTAGTCGGCTGTGGCCGAACCGCTTCTAACTGGTGCGGCGCATTAAGCTCGGGCCGCCCGTTAGAAACTGTGATGGGGGCAATAAATCGATAGCCGAGCCGTGCCAGCGTCTCGATGTAGATCGGGTTCTCTGCCGAATCGCCCAATGCGACTCGTAAGCGGTTCACGGCAGTGTTCAGTCCACTTTCGAAATCCACAAACGTGTCGGCAGGCCAAAGTCGGCTTCGCAACTCTTCCCGCGTGACCACGTGCC
Source organism: Bryobacteraceae bacterium (assembly GCA_051004875.1). Taxonomy (GTDB): domain Bacteria; phylum Acidobacteriota; class Terriglobia; order Bryobacterales; family Bryobacteraceae; genus Bog-105. The sequence continues at coordinate 15,487 of JBPCJX010000152.1, read as the reverse complement.
CCGGCTCTTCCAGCAATGCGTTCAGAATATGGAACGGCTTTCCCTGCAGCCGCACCCGAATCCCAAGCTTCCGCAACTCACCTGTGTCAAGACAGAGTTCAAACGGACCAAACCGAACGACGCGGTCTCCCCGTAACTCTTCTCCCCCGAGCGTGGCGTAGCCCATAGTTATGGCTCCATGATAAGTTCCTGACGCACTTTTAGCACCATGCAGTCCCCCATCTCAGTGCCCGCGCGAAACCTTTCGCATCAGCGGCTTGCGTGTTAAGTCGCGGTGCGGGCCGTCGCGGCATATGTTCGCATCCGGGACCGGCTGGATCGAATACGAGCAACTTCGTAGCTGAAATGGCAGGCACTCCTCAGGAACTGTTTTCGAACATGTGTTATGATGACAGTGTTCTTACCTGCGGCTGTGTCTTTGTTGAATTTTTCTTCTATGGTCCTAGCTGCTTGTGTGACAAATTCAGCAACTAGGAGTTTTTTATGACAAACGTATTTGTGGGAAACCTCAGTTTCCAAACAACTCAAGACGATCTTAATTCGATCTTTTCTCAATATGGTGCCGTCGAGCGCGTGAACGTAGTGACAGACCGGACGACCGGTCAACCACGTGGCTTTGCTTTTGTCGAAATGGCGAGCCGGTCTGAAGCCGAAACAGCTATCTCGGCCTTAAATGGGACGGATCTGCACGGACGAACACTGAACGTAAACGAAGCTCGTCCCAAAACTGATGGCCCACGTGCCGGCGGTGGCAGTGGTCGCGGCAATGGCGGCGGTTTTAGAAAGTCCCGCTGGTAAAACACTAGAGCGCGCCGTAATCCGGGCGCTTTGATCGTTTTCATTGTTCGTGCATTTACGGAAATGGAGGTCCGTTGGCAGGTCGCGATTCATTTCAAAAACGTCAGAAGGAAGCTGCCCGTCGCGAGAAGCGGCAGGGAAAGCTCGAGCGGCGTCAAGGCCGCCAGCAGCCCTCCAATTCTGATTCAAATGAAGTCGACGAGAACGGCATCGCGAAACCTTTGGACCTTTCACAGCTGCCGCTGACGACCGCACCCGGAAGACCTTCGGCGGATCCCCTTGCAAACGCACCCGCTCCCGTAAATCCAGCGGTTCCCGACCCGCCAGTTGACCGCCGCATAGGCGCATTTAAGCCGCCCCTGGTTGAGCCGGAGCGGCCAAAAAACGATAGCCCACCCCGCGAACCGTAAGTAGATGTCGAGGGCGCGTCGGATCGTCCTCGATATAACGCCGCAGCCTGACGATGAAGTTGTCGATCGGCCGCGTGTCGGTATCATCCCGTAATCCCCACACCTGATCCAGCATTGTCTTTCGCGAGACCGGCTCCCCCTCATGTTTGATGAGGTATCGCAAAACATTCGCCTCCATTAATGTGAGCCGAAAGACCTGATCCCCCACCCACAGTTCCAGCCGATCGAAATTCACCGTTTTGTCCGCGTTGCCGCCGAACGTGAAGGCGTCCTTGGTTTGGCCAACGGGCGCAACGTGGTTCGAAGACCCCTCCAGCCACTCCCGCCGGCGTAGAAGGCCGCGAATCCTCGCAATCAGAATCGATAACTCAAAAGGCTTTGTCAGGTAGTCATCCGCGCCCGCCGCGAAGCCCCGCAGTATATCGTCCGGATGGCCGCGAGCCGTCAACATCAGGGTAGGAATAAATTGACCGACGCGGCGCAGTTCGGAGATTACGGCAAAACCGTCCTGCCCGGGCAGCATCACATCGAGGACCAACACGTCAAAGCCCGCATTCTCCTGCCTTAATCGCTGCAGCGCCTCTTCGCCCGTCTCTACGATTTGAACCTGGTACCCCTCCGCTTCCAGATTGAAGCGCAACCCATCGGCGAGGTGCTGCTCGTCTTCCACTACCAGAACCCGGCTCATTTCACAATTGGAAGCTGAAGCACAAAGGTGCTGCCGCGACCCGGACCCTCGCTCTCAGCCCAAGTGCGCCCGCCATGTCTCTTCGCTACAGTGCGGACAATGTATAACCCCAGACCCGTTCCCTTCAGGCGCGCCGCGAGCGGTCCTGGAACACGATAGAAACGCTGGAAAATCCGCTTCAGCTCAGTTTTCGGAATCCCAACCCCGTGGTCTCTTACGCGCACCGCCACGTATTTATCATCAATTCTGGCGGTTTCCACGGTCACCTTTACATCGCCTCCGGAATACTTCACAGCATTGTCGATCAGGTTTGCGACCGCGGCTCTCACCTCATCTAGATCGCCCTGCACCTCGAAAGCCGGCCCAGGCTGATATTCGAGAGACTCCGGCCGCAGCTTATGCAGCGTCCGGGCGCGGATCAGGCACTCCTCCACCAACTCGCGGAGATCGATGGGTGACGAATTGACAAGGCGAGTCGCGTGACCGATCCGCCCGCTACGCAACACCTGCTCAATCGTCGTCAGCAGCCGGTCGCTATCTTCCAGCATGATGCGATAGAACTCCCTGCGTTTATGTTCGTCGACCGCGCGCGTCTGGAGCGTTTCGAGATAGAGCCGTATGGAGGCAATGGGAGTTTTCAGCTCGTGTGTTACTGCATTGATAAACGCATCGTGCTGCTCGTTCCGGCGAATTTCCCGCACCAGAAAGATCGTGTTCAGTACAACGCCGCTAATGATCATGAGCACAAGCAAGACGCCGAAGAAAAGCAGGATGCCCGTGCGCCAGTTGAACAACACCCAGCCGATGTAAAAGAAGAGAATGACTGAAATCAGTCCGGCGCCGAGTGCGATGAAGAATGCGATGGACTTCTGCCGGCCCGTTACCACCATGATTTCAGCTTATGCCCCGCTCTAGGGCCGTGTCATCTTGGAAGCACTGTTGCAGAAGTACAACTGTCGCAGGAAGCTCATGCCGTTCAAGGATTGAGCAAGGAGTTCCCCAGCACGCGAAAATGCGAGGTGTTGCGAGTTACTAACGTGAGGCGAATGCACCTTAGCCGCCAAAGCGAAGAATTGATTCTTCGTTAGCCAGACATTTAGCCGCTTCTGCCGCGCTCCTCACGGCATCCATTCGATGCCGTACCGCAGCTCAGCCAATGTCACCACACTCAGAAAGACGCGATCTTCATCAGCTACTGCCAGCCGTGTGATGACGCCGGAATCAGGCCGCGCCTTGACCCACTCGGAGACAACATTGGTGTCGAGCAGAAAACTCAAACATCGATCTCGCGAGCTCGCTCCGGAAATCGTTTGACGGAAAGATCCGATCCGCGTAGCCGTGAAGCGGTAAAGAACTCAGCTAGATTTCCGGTGCGCTTGCTTTTTGCTCTCACTCCTCGAAGGAAACTAACACCGCAGCTGAACGCCCGTTCCGGGTAAGGCCCAGTTCGGTTTAGGCAGCTTTTCGTTCGGCGAGTTGGCTTTCGATTCTCGCCGCATGAACGGATTTCGCTACGCCCAGGAACTTTAAGGCTTTGATCAGAATCCAGGAAGGATCGAACTCATACCACGCCAATCCATGTCGCGCCGATGTCGGGTGTGCGTGATGATTGTTGTGCCAGCCTTCGCCGAAGGTCATCAGCGCTACCCACCAGTTATTGCGGGAATCATCGCGGGTACGGAAACGGCGAGCGCCCCACATGTGTGTCGCCGAATTCACCAGCCAAGTGGCGTGAAGTCCGACAACCACGCGGAGACAGATACCCCACAGCACCATAGGAACACCTCCGATTGCGAAAAGAACCGCTGCCAGCGCAATGATCGGAACCCAATGATAATTGTTCAACCACACGTAGAAACGATGCCTGGCCAGATCTGGCGCGTATTTGGACATCAGCCGGGTGTTATTGTGATTGCTTTCCCCGAACAAAATCCAGCCCACGTGAGCCCACCAGGCGCCATCCCGGGGTGAATGCGGGTCGCCCTCCTGATCCGATTTCTGGTGGTGGATTCGATGGACAGCAACCCAGAAAATCGGCCCACCCTCAAGCGTTAACGCGCCACAAAAAGCAAAGAAATACTCAAGCGCTCGTGGAACCCTATATGAACGATGCGTGTGCAGCCGGTGATATCCCATACTGATACCAAGTCCGGTCGCCACCCAGTAGAGAAGAACAGCAACGGCCAGGTTACGCCAGCTAAACACGAAGAGAGCAGCAAGCGCCCCTACATGAAAAAGCGCCATAATGACGGTGGTTAACCAATTCATTCCGTGGCGTTCGGGCGCTGTACGCGAATCAATACTCACCGCTTCAGCACGCTCATTGATCTCAGCAATCGGACTCACATATCGAACGTAACAAGAATTGAGCCTTTTCTTTGTAAGAGTTGTGTAATTTCCCCGAGCGCTCTTATCCGGATATTTCTGGGCTAACACAAAACCGGCCGCTCAACTCGCGCGCGCCACCATGTCCCCGCAGGCGTCGCAAGAATAATCACCAATCCGCCAATGACCGCGAACACGCCCGGTTGTTCACCGTGGACAAGCCAGGTCCAGATCGGATTGAAGACAGGCTCAAGCAGTAACAGCGTCGATGCCTCTAGGCCCGGAACATGCCGAATCGAACACGTCAGGGCGAGATAACCCAGCCCGATCTGAAACACGGCTAGCTATAGCAATACGGCAACATCGAGACCCGCTACGCGAGTAACGGGCCATGCCATGGGAAGACACGCAGCGAATGCAATACAGTTGCCGGCGATCACCGTCTCCGCGGGTGATTCTGCACTGTCGCCTCGCTTGCCAACCCAACATAGGCCTGTGAGCCTGATGACCCAGTAAGGCCGGAAAAGAGCGCCAACATATTGCCGAGCTTGGGATCGGGCGCTGTACTACCAACACGTTGTGCACCCGAGAGCAGCAGCAAAGCTCCTAAACCCACGCCATAATCACGACGAACAAGATCAACGTGGCCGCATAGGTGCCGCCGATAAAGATCGTTCGCCACGTCCAAGCGCCGCGCGTCCGGAAGCAGAATCCATAGCGTGACCGCCGCGTTCCGGATCGAAAGGCAGCGATTTGCCAGCTCCCCAATGAACCTCGAGGTCGTGAATGGTGTAGCTGTCGTCGCTGAGGAGATAACCGGTGTTTTCTCCGCGCGCGTAAATTTGCAGCGCGTCATTATGCCGGTCAAGGTAAGGCGTCGTGATTTCAATCCAATCGCCGTTCAATTCGCGTAGCGTGGTCTTGTCTTTCAACCATGCCCGGTAATCGTTCAGAAGCTTCTCGATTTCGGCTGCGCTCATCAGAACAGGCTCATTTGGATATCAGGCAGCACGGTAACATTGCAGTGCCGCATAAATGCTTCGAGCGTCACGAAGAGATTGTTGACGGTGGAGTAGATATCGGGCGGTGCCGGAATCGTCCACTTAATCGCTGTGTCCTTCACGGTAGATATGAAGGTGCGGACAGGAAATTTCCTCATCGTTCGGGTTGCGGTGGGGCCGCCCGTCTAGATCTAAACGCATGAGAATGATTGGCCGCCGCGCCCGATTCTGGTATGTAGCCTTCGTGAGCTTAAGTTGCGCACGGGCCACATCGAGCTCGAAATTTTCTCGTTTATCTACGGATGTGAGAGGGATTGCAAGCCTGCCACCGGGAACCGGAAAAACCATTGGTTGTCATCGACTCGCTGTTTTTCCATGGCAATCAGCACGTCTGCTTCGGCTTGTGTGATGTTGATGTCGGCCATTCACTTCTCATTCCCCATGCATTCTGCAGCTGCGCTTCTTGGGGGCGGGTCGTGTTTAAGGCATCCCAGGAGCTGTTGCATGCGCTTCAGACCTTTACAACAGGGTACTTGTTGCGCGTAGACAGGTAAATAGAAAACGCTCAGAACGTAAACCAGATCTCCTTAGGGCAGTGAGGGTATTTCGGGCCGAACTAAATGCAAAAAGCCCGCTAAGCGTTTGCCTAGCGGGCTCATTAGTTGCGATTTGGAATGGATTAGTAATCCATGTCGGGACCGCCATGGCCACCGGGACCACCGGGCATAGCGGACTGCTTCTTCTCGGGAATCTCGCAGACCATCGCTTCGGTTGTCAGCATGAGAGCCGCAATCGATGAAGCGTGCTGCAGGGCTGAGCGGGTGACCTTCGTCGGATCGATTACGCCCGACTTGACTAGATCTTCGTACTGTCCAGTCTGGGCGTTGAAGCCGAAATTGTTGTCGGAGTTGGAACGAACCTTCTCCAGAACAATCGCTCCCTCGTAACCGGCATTACCGGCAATTTGACGGAGCGGCTCCTCAGTTGCACGGCGAATGATGTCAACACCGATCTGCTCGTCGCCCTCGACTTTGAAGCCCTGGAGACTGTGGCCAGCGCGGAGCAGCGCCACACCGCCGCCCGGAACGATGCCCTCTTCAACGGCGGCACGAGTGGCATGCAGCGCGTCTTCGACGCGGGCCTTCTTCTCCTTCATCTCGGTCTCAGTCGCGGCACCGACTTTGATGACAGCTACGCCGCCAGCCAGCTTCGCCAACCGCTCCTGAAGCTTCTCGCGATCATAATCAGAGGTCGTGTCCTCAATCTGAGCACGGAGCTGCTTGATGCGGCCTTCGATTGTCTTTTGAGTGCCAGCACCGTCGATGATGGTGGTGTTGTCCTTATCGACCGTGACGCGTTTCGCCCGGCCGAGATCTTCGAGGCGGACACCTTCCAATTTAATGCCTGTCTCTTCCATGAGGGCCTTGCCGCCGGTCAGAACAGAGATGTCCTCAAGCATCGCTTTGCGGCGATCACCGAAGCCTGGCGCCTTCACAGCGCAGGCGTTGAGCGTACCGCGCAGCTTGTTCACAACCAGCGTTGCGAGCGCTTCACCTTCCACTTCTTCAGCAATCACGAGAAGCGGCTTGCCCGAGCGAGCAATCTGTTCGAGTAGGGGCAGAAGATCCTTCATGTTGCTGACCTTCTTCTCATGGATCAAAATGTACGGATCCTCAAGGACGCACTCCATGCGATCGGGGTCGCTAATGAAGTAAGGCGACAGATAGCCGCGATCGAATTGCATACCATCGACGGTCTGCAGCTCGGTGACCATGGTCTTGGACTCTTCAACCGTGATGACGCCGTCCTTGCCGACCTTTTGCATTGCTTCCGCAATGATGTTGCCGATGGTAGCGTCGCCGTTCGCCGAAATCGTCCCGACCTGGGCTATCGCATCGCCCTGCGACGGAACTTCCTTCGAGAACTTCTTCACTTCTGCGACGACCTGCTCAACGGCCTTTTCGATGCCGCGCTTGAGAGCCATTGGGTTCGCACCTGCGGCAACACTCTTGACACCTTCGCGGAAAATCGCCTGGGCCAGAATCGTGGCCGTCGTGGTGCCATCGCCAGCGATGTCGGAGGTCTTCGAAGCGACCTCGCGCACCATCTGAGCGCCCATATTTTCAAGCGGATCTTTGAGCTCGATTTCTTTTGCGACCGTGACACCGTCTTTGGTAATCGTCGGACCGCCGAACTTCTTCTCGAGAACTACGTTACGGCCCTTTGGACCAAGCGTCACCTTCACGGCTTCGGCTAATTGATTCACGCCGCGAAGAATCGCCTGACGCGAATTCTCGCTGTAAACAATCTGTTTTGCTGCCATTTCTTACTTGCCTCCTTTGGCGCTAGAAGCTCCGTTGCTGAATACGCCGAGAACCTCGTCCTCGCGCATGATCAGATACTCGTTATCATCGAGCTTCGGAACGTCGCTTCCGGAATACTTACCGAATAGAATGCGATCACCAACAGTGACTTCTAACGGGATAATGTCGCCCTTGTCAGTGCGCTTTCCCTTACCTACCGCAATGACTTCGCCTTGCTGCGGCTTTTCTTTTGCGCTATCGGGGATAAAGAGACCGCCTCGCATGGTCTCGCTTTCTTCGATTCGCTTGACCAACACGCGGTCGTGTAGCGGTCGAAAATTCATACGTAAAACCTCCAGTGTGTCGAGCTAGCTAAAGCTGATGTTTGAATGTGGGCGTGATCCCTAGGACATCGCCCAGTCGCTGTTTTAGCACACTCTGACGGGGAGTGACAAGGGTTTCTTGTAAGTTACTGATGGAGAAGTACTTGGATTGTCGCCAAGCAAGGCCTGATAGCAAGGGGCTCACATTTCTTTCGGATGGCGTGGCTATGTACACCAAATCGCGCTTGTATATCATGAAGGAGGTTGTTTACCTAAACAATGCGGCGAATCTCCGTTTTACTTGCGTTCGCCGCGATTCTCCTATCGGCCGTCGTAGCGTACACATACAAGCTGGGTCTCGATAAAGAAAGAAAGCGGCCCGTTCTACCCGTTCCGGCAATCGATACGACGCTTGAAGCACTTGCGAAATCGGGGTGGCACTGGTGGAAGGACGACCCTCAGACGAACCGGCCCATGGTAGATGTCAAGGCAAAATCTTTCCAAGGAGCTCATCAGCCCTCGACATTCGAGTTGACGGACGTGCGGTTGCGGCTTTATCACAAAGACGCTGATTCTTACACGTACGTCAGCAGTGGCCACGCATTCTTTGACGAGAAATCGGAGGTGCTGAAATCGGACGGTCCGGTTTCGATTGTTATGAACGTGCCTTCGGACAAAGACGCCGAGAACAAGGACCAAGTGGCAAAGCTGGTTCGGGTGGAAACGTCGGGCGTGACATACGAGACGAAGACGGGCAGAGCGAGGACGGACCAAGCTGCTTCCTTCCACTTTGCGGAAGGCGACGGGCAGGCGGTGGGCACCGAGTACGACCCGACGAAGCGTGAATTACATTTGAAATCGCGAGTTGCGCTGGACTGGATCGGGAAAGGGCCCGTTGGCAACAAAATGCATATCGAAGCGGGGGAGCTGTTGTACAACGAGCTGCAGCAAAAGATCTATCTTTCGCCCTGGTCGAAGCTGCAGCGTCAAACGACGAACATCCAAGCAAAGAATTCCGTGGTGACGCTAGTCGATGGAGTATTAAATCACATTGACTCGGATCATCCGGTCGGAACGGATGACCGGGACGAGCGGCATGTTGAGTACTCGGCGGAAAAGATGACGGCGGTGTTCGATGAAAACGGCGTGATGGTGAAGATTATCGGGGAGAAAAAAGCGCGAATCGTTTCGAGCGAACCTGGGTCGCGCACAACGGTAACGGGTAATCATGCTGACCTTCGATTCACGGTTGATAGCAAGCAGGTGAACGGCGAGGTTCAAAACGACAGTGTTCTCCATCTAGCGCTTGCCGATGGCCATGCGAAGGCGGAGTCAGCTCCCTTGCCGCAGCCGGGCGTGCAGTTGACGGAAACGCGCATTCTGCGGAGCGAGCACATTGAACTCGAGATGAAACCGGGCGGCCAGGACATTCAGGAGATTCGAGCGCCATCTCAGGCGCAACTGGAATTCCAGCCGAATCGCCCCGAGCAGTCGCACCGGATTTTGGATGCTTCACGACTCCGCATCCTGTATGGCGGAAGCAGTTATGTCGATACGTTTCTGGCTTGGAACGTTTCGACTCACACGGATAAGCCGTCCACGTCAGCTCCAGTGAAGCAAGCTTCTCAAAAGGATGGGAAACCGGAAGCGGGGCGTGCGCCGGCCTTGACCTGGAGCGACCAGATAACAGCGAAGTTCACGCCGGACACAAACCAGATCGCGACGATTGAGCAGACTGGAAATTTTCGTTACCAGGAGGGTGTGCGCCGGGCACATGCGAAGAAGGCTTTTCTCGAACAAACGATCAATCGAATCACGTTGACCGATAACGGCCGCGTTTCGGACAATACGGGGGCTACCATTGCGGACCGGATTGTCATGAATCAGGCGAACGGTGACATGGATGCGAGCGGCCATGTGGTGTCAACGCATGAGCCGGATCAGAGTGCGAAAGCCGGGACATCGATGCTGGACGCTACGGAGGCCATGCAAGCGACGTCAGACAACATGATCACTCGTGAAAACAACACGCAAGTTCATTACCAAGGGCATGCAGTGATGTGGCAGGGAGGGAATCGCATATCGGCAAACGTGATCGATATCGATCGCGACGAGCAGACGCTTCACGCCATCGGAAACGTTGTGAGCGAGCTGGTTGACAACACGCCGGACGACAAATCACAAGCCCAAAACGGAGCGCCAAGCAAGGCCAACCAGGCAGCGAATAAGGCGGATACGGCACCTGTGTTTACTATTGTGCATGCGCCGGAGCTGTCCTATAGAGACGATAAGCGCGTGGCTGTTTACAGCGGCGGGGTAAAGCTCGTGCGAGGCACGATGACCGTGAAGTCAAAAGAGCTTCGGGCGTTTCTGACGCCAAAGAGTGAGAAGAAAAATGATGAATCTTCTCTTGACCACGCATTTGCCGATGGCGACGTGGTTATCGTTGAAGCTAAACCGACTAGAACACGCACGGGCACTTCTGAACACTGCGAATACTACACCAAAGAGAACAAAGTGGTTCTAAACGGCGGGGCGCCACAGATGGTGGACAGCTATAAAGGCATAACGAAAGGCCGCCAGCTTACCTATTACAGCGACGACGACCGGTTGGTGGTGGAAGGGCAGAAAGACCAGCTAGCATATACGCAGATGAGGAAGAAGTGAGACGCGTCAGGGTTGGCTCTGGACTCGGCGATAAATTAACGACAATTTGGTTTGATCGATGAGCTTGTACGATGCCATCCAGGGTCGGAGATCCGGGAAGACGCTCGGGCTCAGCTTCGGATTGAAGGGGCTCAGGCCATCTACGATAAAATCCGGATGCGAGTGAGCGAGTTCGCGGCGGTTTGCGGTTGCTGGTCCGCTATAAATCGCGTTCGTGGCCGATAGATGACGGTCGGCAGGAACGCCGGTGAGTGGCTGCGAATCCCAAAAGCGGCCGTCGGGGCTCATGCGCGTGTAGACGTACAGATCGGGACGGTATCCCCACACGAACAGCGTGTCTCCGGGGCGGGCCAAGGAACGGATCTCTGCCGCGGCACGTTGACTGTCGAGATCCATCACAACGTCGGACCAATTCGGGTCGCGGTGCTTCAGGTTGTCGAGCGCGAGTAGCGCGTAGCGAGGACCAAAACGGATGAACGGGACCAGCAAAAGGGCGGTGAGCAGGACCGCGGCCCGCTTCGGACAGGCTCGCAAGGCCAGCGCGATGCCGCGACACGCAGCGATGACCAGCGGCGGCAGGAGTTGAAGAAAATAGTGCGGGGCAAAGCGGGTACCGAGACATACTGCGGCAAACGATAGGGCGATCCAGATCAGCAGCTGGTTGCGATCGTTTCGAGTAGCCTGAACGAATCCGTAGACGGCTCCTGCGACTAAGGCAGCGTGGAATCCAATCCAGTTTGCTGTGCGCGTCAGTCCTGTTTTTAGCGGATGTAAGACCGGCGATCCTTCCGCATAGATAAAGCCCCATCGCCAGACCTGTTCACAATAGCCGGCCCATGCACCTGAGAGCTGCGCGACAACCAGGCCGAGGGCGAGAGGCACAGCAAAGCCAGATAGGAGCAGGGGCAACTGCGGGGCGAGAAAAATTGCGCATGTGGCGAGAACAAAAAGCGCTTTTGTATTGAAAAGCAATGCGATTCCGACCCACGCCCCGGCCCAGAGCGGAAGCTTTCTGCGCGCGCAATAAATCGCCGCGAAATGCGGGACAATCATCAAGGCGTCCGCGGCCAAAGGAATAACGGCAGACGGCAAATAGAAGGTGGTGAAAAATGCGAGGAGAAGTGCGGCCGTGTATCCTTCTAATTCGTCACCCCACCAGTCGCGTGCGAGACGATAAGCCAAATAGCAGGCGACGAGGATATACACAGCATCAAGAATCCGTAGCGGCCATCCCGGATAACCGCCGATGAGAAGGTAAAAAACAGCGCAAAGAGGAGGTTTGTCGTACCAAAAATCGCGGTATGGAAGTTTGCCGTTGAGGATGTGAACAGCCGCTGCGAGATGGTAATCTTCATCGGCCCAAAGTAAATGGATGTGGCAGAGCCGGAGACAGGCGAGTGCAAGAACAAGGCAGCCGAGGGTGAGACGCACTGAAGTAGTGCGGATGCCTGTCGAAGCGAATGCCTCCATTCACCGCGTATGATAGGACATGGGCCTGGAGAGATCGAGCCGGCCTAAATAAACGAAATAAGTGCAGACGACAAATCGAATCCGGACTCTGCAAACGGTGGACATTTCGAAATCGTACAGCGGCCGCAGAGTTGTCGATAACGTATCGGTTCGAGTCGAACAGGGGGAAGTTGTTGGACTGCTGGGGCCAAACGGGGCTGGGAAAACGACATCGTTCTATATCATCGTCGGCCTGATCAGCCCGGAAGCCGGCGAGGTTCTCCTGGATAACCAGCCGGTCACGCAGCTGCCCATGTACCTGAGGGCGCGGCGCGGAATCAGCTATCTGCCGCAAGAGCCTTCGGTCTTCCGCAAGCTGAGTGTCGAAGACAATCTAATGGCGATCCTGCAGACGTTGCCGCTGAACGCGCGGGAACGACGCGAGCGGATGAAGGATTTGATCAGTGATCTGGGTCTTGAGACTGTGCGCCACAGTAAGGGGTACATGTTGTCGGGCGGTGAGCGGCGGCGCGTTGAAATCGCTCGATCGCTTGTCTTGCAACCGGATTTCATTCTGCTTGACGAGCCTTTCTCCGGCATCGATCCTATTCAGGTGTTGGAATTGCAAAGAATTATCGGAGACCTGAAGCGCAAGGGCATCGGTGTTCTGATCACCGATCATAATGTTCGTGAGACGTTGGCTGTAACTGATCGCGCCTATATCATCAGCAGCGGGCGTATCTTTCGAGCCGGGTCGCCCGAGTCGCTGGGGAACGATCCTGAGGTTCGCCGCATTTACCTCGGAGATAATTTCTACTTTCCGCCAAGGCTTGCCAGTTAGCCCTGAAAGCGATAAACTCTTGCGAAAAAGCGGTTAAATACTGCACTTTTCTGTCGTTCAGCACCTGTGTTTCCGGTGCTACACTGAAGCCAAATGAGTTCGCTTTCGCAACGACTGCATCTCGGGGTCCAGCAAAAGCAGATACTCACGCCTGGACTGGTCCAGATGGTTACGGTCCTGCAGCTCAACCGAATGGAGCTGAAGGACATGATCTTAAACGAGATTGCGGAGAATCCGGTGTTGGAAGAGGCGGTGGACGGCGCAGAAGAGCTGACACCGGCGGAAGTGCAATCCATACTCGAGCGGGAGCGGCAAGCCGATCCGGCGGAGCAGGCGACTCTCGACAAGGTTGAGGCGGGGGATTCGCTGCCGGGGTTTGATTCATCTCCGGATGGCGATTTGACGGGAGCGGCGCCGGAAAGTATTGGCGAGGTATCGGCAGTAGTAACAGCCACGGAAGAGCCTGTCAAATCCGAGCCAGATCCTTTTGATGAAATCGATTTCGGCAGCTTTTTCGATGACTATCTCGATCCGGGATTTAAAAGCCCGGCGTCTGAATCAGTTGACAAGCCCTCGTTTGAGACCTTTTTGTCATCACCGGTGACATTAAGTGATCACTTACAGGCGCAGCTTAGCGTGGCGGTGTTGCCCGAGCGTGTGCGCGAAGCTGCAAACAGCATCATCGGCAACCTCGAAGAGAGCGGCTACTTGACGACTCGGCTCGAAGAGATTGCGGCGGCTGAAGATCTGTGCCTTGAAGATGTAGAAGCTGGTTTGAAGGCTGTTCAGTCTCTGGATCCGACCGGTATCGGCGCCACTACTCTACGCGAATGCATGCTGCTTCAACTAGAAGCGCGCGGCGCCCGGGACAGTGTGGCCTGGAAAATTATCCACGATCATTTAAAGCTTCTGGAAACGCGTCAGATGTCGCAGCTGGCGAAAGTGTTGGGCCGGCCCATAGAGCACATCCAGATTGCGGTCAATGTGATCAGACATCTGGATCCGGCACCGGGTTTGCGTTATTCGGGCGCAGGGGCACGGCAGGTGGAGCCTGACGTTTACATCTCCAAAGACGGCGAAGACTATGTGATCAGCCTGAACGACGATGACATCCCGCAGCTTCGCCTTAACGGCGAGTACAAACGGATGATCGACCGCGAGCAGGAACCGAACAAAGACATCCGCAATTATGTGAAAGAGCGCTATGCGTCCGCGCTCCAGTTGATAAAGAATATCGAGCAGCGCAAGCACACCATCGTCCGCGTGTGCCAGACCATCATCCGGCGTCAACCTGAATTTCTGGAGTCCGGCATTGACCATCTGAGACCGATGATGATTAAGGACGTAGCGGAAGAGATCGGGGTGCATCCATCGACGGTAAGCCGCGCAGTCTCGAGTAAATACGCGCACACGCCGCAGGGTGTATTCGAGCTGCGATACTTCTTCTCCGAGGCCGTCCAGGGACCCTCTGGAAGCGGGACACCGCTGCTTATCGTGAAGCGCCGTGTCAAGAAGATGATCGAAGAGGAGAATTCGTCGCACCCTCTGACGGACGAGCAGATAACCGCCCGCTTACAGTCGGAAGGAATTCAAGTAACCCGGCGCACGGTTGCAAAATATCGGGAGGACATGAAAATTCCATCCACACACCAACGACGGGCTCGAACCTAACGGGCAGTCAGAAGATCACATCCGGCGAGGCTGATTTTTCGGAAAGCCGGGGGCGGATAAAGGAACCGATGCAGCTCATCTATTCCGGTAAGACAAAAGAGTTCACTCCCGAGCTGGAGCGAAAAGTGGAAGCAAAGCTTGCGAAACTGAGCAAGATGATAGAGCAGCGGGGCGAACGCGAGGCGCACGTAACGCATCGCGTGGAACGCCACCTCCACAAAGTAGAAATTGTGACCAATGTATACGATCACTCGCTGATCGCGGAAGCCGCAGATGCCGACATTGCTACGGCTTTCAATCAAGCGATCGAGAATCTGGAGAAGCAGATCGTAAAGCTGCGAAGCCGCTGGCGAGATACGCATCGTGACCCGAAGGGCGTTCGAGCCAGCAAGGAAGATTGGGAGAACAACGTTTCTGCCGAAGGGCAAAATCCCATAGAGAATGCCACTATCGCGAATAACGCCCGCGCGGTTAAGCCGAAGATCTTCCATGTAGATTACGACGGTCGTAAACCTATGACTCTGGAGGAGGCGCTTCTCGAAATGGAAACACAGGTGGATTACGTTGTGTATCGGGATTCGGATCGGGACTGCCTTTCAGTGCTTGTCCGGCGGCGTGACGGAAACTTCGATCTGATCGAGTCCTAGCCGTTCGTCTAGCTATATTGGTAAGCGTTCGCCGAAGAGCGTTGCGGTTCTTGCGGTCAACGTGTACGAAATGCCAAAGCCCAAGACAGAGGCGAGCCCCCCGGTTGCCTCCAACCAGCATGCCTTAAAACCCGATTTAGTGATTATCACCGGCGTCAGCGGCTCGGGGAAGCTAACTGCCCTCAAAGCCTTTGAAGATGCAGGATTTTACGCGGTTGATAATCTCCCTATTTCGCTGGTACCAAAATTCGCTGATCTAACACACGATTCGAAAAGCCGGAACCGAGCGGCGCTGGTTGTCGACATTCGGGAAGGTGAAGATCTTAAACAGTTTCCGAAGATGTACCGGGATCTGAAAAGACAC
>JBPCJX010000151.1:0-66876 GCA_051004875.1 Bryobacteraceae bacterium | reverse complement strand
TGATCCGTCGCACTGATTCCAGCAGGTCGTCGTGGGTCGAAATCGAATACGAGCCTTGTCCTGCGAACAATATCGCCGTCACTCGTCGACAGTCCGAGTTTGGGCTTTTTGAAGGTGTTAGAGGCTCTGGCTAACAACGCGGGATTCACTGGATTGGCCGTCATATAGAAACTGACGCCCGGTGTTTTTGCGTGTCGCAAGATTGCGGCTGCTGCACGTTCCTGGCTGTCGAAGAAGCCAAACCACTCCGGCCGATCCGCGAGAACTCTCACCTCATGAATCTCGCCCGGTTTCCAATACACGTCGAGCCCACTCCGAACGCTCTGAATTGTCATAACGGGATCTGGTATGTGTACGGTGTTAGCGGCCATGGCCAACCCCCAGCAGTTCATCCACGGCAGTCAATGCTGCGGTTTGAAATTTATTACGGGCCGTCTTTGACGCGAAGTCGATGATATTCACGAAGTCTTTCGAGCCGTCCGGCTTTGAATACGATTTACCCGGCAAGCTGATCCAACGTGACCCATTACTCTCGTGCAACATGCAGTCTTTGATCACGAGACCGCTCGGCATTGATATTTTGAAGAAGCCCCTCAGGGTATTTTTCTCAAGCGGCTTCCATTCAGAGGCCGTGAATTTATTTCGAAAGCCGCAGGTCACACCTACGGCTTTCGCTTCGTGAGCCATGGGTTATGCGACCTCCCCGTTGGTTCCATGAAGGTTCCGCTCAGTGTAAGCCCGCACGTCACTGGGCCGGTACTTAACCAGGTGCTGTAACTTAACAAACGGTATGCCGCGACGCAACAGGCGATCTCTTCGTAGACTCGCTACACTACGGCCGATGAGTCGGGCACAGGTGCACTCGTCGAGAAGCTTTTCTAATGAGGGCTCAGAAATGATCGCGGGGACGCTCTGTTTTGAAGTATTCATATACTCCTACCGAGCGACAAGTCGGCGAGTTTGGAAACCTAGGGCAAGCGTTACTCCCTAAGTGCTTGCAATCAAGAACGATGTTTTATGAAAAATATTTCTGCCGACAAATCAATCTGTCGGCGACAAATCATGTTTTAAATGACGCAGAGCAGTTAATTTTGCAGAGCGCCTTGTAGGCCTGATCTTCACAGGGCAACGGATCACCTTTCGTTTGGGGGCAGTATTTCTGGATCACCTTTCTTATCCTCTCGATCTTCTTTTCGAAAGCCCCTAAGTCGCCACCCTTCCTATCTGTTTTGGGTAAGGTGCCGTTCGCCTGAGCAAGATCGCGCAGAAGACTCCATTGCCGATTCGGATTGTCGCCCCTTCCCCTTCCCCTTTTATCGCCGAATCCGAATTCGTTGTAGTTCAAAGTTTCTGACCAGGCGCCTATGCGGATTTGAACTCTATGATCACATAGAAACGTAATTTCAAGCTGATCCCACGACGCTGGGGATGGTTTCGCGCAACTTGGTGGCCTTTTGGGATTTTTCTCATTGGGGGGGACGTTTCTTTCTATTCTGGTCAGAACATTGATGGAGGGCTCAACTTGCATCTCTGTCAGCATGTCCGGTGATGGCATCGAACTGGTCTGTAGCCTTTCGAGGTTGGGGTAATCCTGACGCTCCTCTATGGGCTTTGTTTTCTCGTGTTCGTAAGCTATGTTTACCAAACGTGAAATGTCCGCTGTCAGGTGTCGATTGAGATATCTTCGAAGTGCAGGCATCTCCTTGGGCCGCAAGAGCCAGCAGTGTTTCCACTCCGGAGGCATGAGGTCGTTCCACGCTGCAAAGCGAAGAAGGTCACGCTTCGTCTTCACTAGATGGGCGTGCACTTCTCTGGGCGGGAGTCCTCGATCGATGGCAGCGCTCCACTCAGCCTCGACCAGCGCAGCATAATGCTTTAGCCACAACTCGTATACCTTAGGCCACGAATTATCGATTTTTGGATCGCGGCCTTCGACAGCCTCTGTAAGTCTCCTTTGATGCTGTGTTTCTAACTCGAGCCGTTCTTGAGGCGTCATCGCTCCCTCCGCGAATCCCTAAGGTGAGCCGCCAATCGGTAGGGTTCCGACTTGTCGCCCGGCCAGGCTAGGCGGCCTTCCAAACATAACAAGAATTTCTGTTTTGGGGCTGACTTGTGGGGGATCTTGTGGGACTCCACTTCAATCTCATGATGTTTCGTGAGCGCTTGTGGGTATTCGCATGAGTGCCTGGATGCTCTGGAGCACCCGTAAATATGGGCTTGTGAGCGTTCTTGATCGCTTGTGGGTAGCCACGATAGGCGGTAAATCCTATAGCTGTTAACCGAAGGGTTGTAGGTTCGAATCCTACCTGAGGAGCCAAAAGATCAGTCTCCATTCCGGAGCCAGAGGCAACGGTTTGTTCTTGAGACATAGGTAACAGTTTTGGCCCGAAGGGATTTTTGAGGGGCTGCAGCGTTTTCTCCTCAGATCGACGTAACCGAGATCGTAGTGCATGAAGCTGACGAGCCAGAGGGCGTCGTCGACTTCATTGATGCCCACAGCCTGGCCAGCCAGGCAGATGCTTAAATTGATCTTCTTTCTATAGAGACACAGGCGGCCACAGTTAGTGACAACGCCAGTCTTGTCGTTACACGGGTAGTGTGGCCCGCCAATGCCGCGATAGGGTTTGGTGGAAGCCGTATAAACTTCGGCAGGGCACTTCATCGTGAGTGCCTCATGCGGGCGTTCATTGTTAAACTCCTCCAGGAAGGCATCGAATTTCGCTTGCTGTTGCAGTAGATTGGCGCCGGCGGGACGTATCGCTTCCTTCTTGAGTGTCAAGTGCATGCGCTCATGCCGGCCGTTCTGTTGGGGATGACCAGGGCCGGATGCGTTCGATGCTGATGCCCAGGCGCGGCCACCAGACCGAGAGCTTGGAGAGATTGAACAGCCCATTGGGTGAAGCGAACGGAACGCCATTATCGGAGCGGATGGCTTACGGTAAACCGCGGTCCCTGAACAGGCGCTCAAATGCTGTAAAGGCAAACTGTTCCTGATTGGATTCCATGGCCTCGCACGGCAGCAGATAACGCGAGGCATGGTCGGTCACCGTCAGCGGATAGCAATAGCGCTTGTTTGCCATAGGGCATTCGGACTCAAGCCCGAAGAGAGCGGCGTTCTTTCTGTGTGCGTCCTGGAACGTTTGCTCCGTGTCACTAAGCCATGCCGATCCAGGATGGCGTGGATCGTGCTGCAGGCGACACCGCCCCCTTCCCCCAGCCCCGGCGTAGCTCGTCGGCTTCGTAATTGCGGAAATCAGGCTCGTATCAAGCGGTGCATTTTCCTGGGGTCCGGAAATACCGGCGATAAAGATTGAGCGGCATCATGGCGGCCCGATTGTAACATTCATTGCCCACCATGATCGCCCATCGGAAGCTATGTTACTGACCTATTCTGGCGGAGAGAGTGGGATTCGAACCCACGTTAGAGTTTCCCCTAAACACGCTTTCCAAGCGTGCGCCTTCAACCACTCGGCCATCTCTCCGGCTTGCGTACAGCTGTGCTACGCCAAATCGAATTTCTCGTGATGCAGGCTGGCATCACTCGTCACCAGCACAGGCCGCCCGAGAATATCTTCCATCTCTTCCAGGTAACGGTTGCTGCTCGCCTTTAGCATTTTCGCAACGGCTGGATTGACGCGCAGCACGACATCTTTGCCTTCGATCGCCTTGGCAATCTTCTGCGCCTCCGCTAGGATCTCGCTAACTACAGTTTGAACACTCTTAATGTAACCGGCGCCATCGCAATACGGGCACAGCGAGCACAGCGTGCGCTCTAAGCTCTGCTTAACACGTTTGCGTGTGATCGCCACCAAACCGAAATCGTTAAATTGCAGAATTTTGTAAGGCGCGCGGTCGGCTCGCATGGCTTCTTCTAAGGCCTGCATCACCTTTTGGCGATTCTTCCGCTCGTCCATATCAATGAAATCGACCACAATGATCCCACCAAGATCGCGCAACCGGATCTGCCGGACAATTTCCTTAATAGCTTCCGTGTTCGTCTTCACGATCGTGTCTTCTAACCGGTTGGACTTGCCAACGAACTTGCCGGTATTGATGTCGATCGCCACCAGCGCTTCCGTTTGGTTGATCACGATGTAGCCGCCCGATTTCAGCCACACCTTCGGCCGAAGTGCCTTCTCGATCTCCTGCGTGATGTTGAACGCGTCAAAAATCGGAGCAGAGCGGGTGTACATCTTTACCCGGCTCACGAGAGCCGGTTGAAAGCGCTGCATAAAACTCAGCACGTTCTCGTACAACTCTTCGTTGTCGATCCAGATTGCTTTGAAGTCTTCAGTCAACCGGTCGCGTAGAATGCGTTGCACGACATTAAGATCGTAATGCAACAACGTCGGCGCCGGTTTCTTCTCTGCCTTCTCCCGGATATCCATCCACAGGTTGTAGAGGAAGTTCATATCGGCAGCGATTTCTTCTTCCGATACGCCTTCTCCGGCCGTGCGAACGATAAAACCTCCCGTGGTTCCGGCACGATGCGTCTGCAGAATCCGCTTCAATCTGTGACGCTCTTCTTCACTCGCGATTTTGCGAGACACGCCCGCATGGGTCACGCTCGGCATGAAAACAACGTAGCGCCCTGGCAAGGCAACATGTGACGTGATGCGAGCACCCTTTTGGCCAAGGGGTTCCTTTGCGATTTGAACGATGATTTCTTGGCCTGGCTTGAGCAGATCCGTGATCGATGGCATCACTCGCTCAGGCCTAGCCGCAGAGCGATCTTCCTGAACATCGGACTGTGCGTCTGTCCGGCTTTCTGGCTCCATCGCGGTTGCTGCGGCGCTAGCCGCACCGCTCGATTCCCGGGTGCCCGGTGTTTCCTGCGCCGGGTTGTTGAAGCGATTTCCTCCTCGCCTTCGTCGCATGCGCCGCGACGCGCGATGCAAATAACGTCCGCCCTGCTCACGAACTGCTGCACTCTGCGGTCCCGGCAAACCTGCCGACGGCCTTGGATCAACCATGCGTTCATCAGTCTCCGAAGAAGCTGACGAGGGAAGGTCCTCTGAGTCTTCGTCCAGCCCGTTTGGATCGGGTTCATCGAAATCCAAAGTTTCAGAGTCAGCAACTTCTTCAATAGACACGACCGCCGCTCCAGAAGAGTTGGCGTCATCCGCATCGAACTCTGCAAAACCTGCTGTCTCGACCGATCGAAATTGGTCAGCCTCAACACTGTTGGATTGTGGGCGTTCATCGGCTTCAATGTCGCTCGCCGACGAAGGAGAGGGCTGATCTTGCTTAACTTCCTCTAGCTTCTCTTCCTCTGCAGCGGGCGAGGGGTCATCGTGGTGCGCAAGAACCTTATCTGCTAACTCGATCTCCTGCTGTTGAGCATCCAGATCTGCTTCCTCGTCCGAATCGGTTTCGGCGTGAAAATCGGAGCCCGTTGCCGGACCTTCTGGAGTGCCGACATCTAATGCCTCGCCGGGCCGCTCCAAGGGTCCCGAGTCTTCCAGGCGCGTGGATGCAATATTCCGATACTTAGCTAGCGACTCGCCAGGGAGAAGGATCACATCCGCGGCAGTTTCTGGCTTCTCAGCCGTGCGGACGTCGGGAGGCAACTCAGGTCTCGGTTGCGGACCGGCGGGCTGCGCATACTTGTTCTCCGGGAAGCCCTGGCCGCCTTTCGGCCGGCGCCGGCGCGATCGTCTGCCTCGCCGATCTCCACGAAATTCCCGCTCATCGTCCGTCCGCTCAGGTGGTCGGTTGCCGAATACTTTTGAGCTCGGCGTCACATCAGGGAAAGAAATTGTCTCGGGCTCAACAACGCCAGTTTCCCCAGCTTCCAATGCGGGCGATTCGGGAGAAGTGGAAGGTCGCTCGCGAGATTCCTGCGTGCGTTGGTCACGCACACGTTCCGGTCCTCGGGCTGGGCTAAAGTCCCGGCGATCGCTCCGGACGGGCTTCTCGTCCCCGACAGCGTCGATATCTTCTTGCTCTTCAAAGAAATCGGTAACGTAGAGAAATGTGTCGCGTTCCAGGCCCACATCGACGAACGCCGATTGCATTCCCGGCAGGACTCGCGTTACCCGGCCTTTATGAATGCTGCCTGCGAGCGAGTATTCGTTGGCCCTCTGAAAATACAGCTCGACCAACTGATCGTCTTCGAGAACTGCTACTTTTGTCTCGTGGCGATTGGATCCAATCACCAATTCCTTACTCATTTCACCGCCTTACAGGGCCGATGATGAGAGCACAGAAAACTCCGGACTTGCGCCGCGCTCGACGGCTAAAACGCGGTGGCTGAACGCGAAAACCTGTTGCCGAGGAACTAGAGTGGAGACTTGCTCGAGAACACCCTTCCTCTGGCGCGTTTACATCATTTCTGAGTAAACAAGAAAATTTTGTTGGCAATCCGAAACTCTTATGTCCTACTCAGTTCGACCCTTCAATCATCGAAATCGGCTAGTTAGTTTCCGTCGCAAAATTCAAACCCTGCTTACTAACGTGCGCGCTTCAGAAACGAAAACCAGTTAGATCGTCTTGCTTCAATTCACAAACCTTCTCAACCTGACACTGTTCACCAGACCTAGCATCAGAAATACCGACCAAGTATTTGAACCTCCCGAGCTCATCAACGGGAGCGGAATCCCGGTGATCGGCATACGGCCAACCACCATTCCGACGTTTACCAAGACGTGAAACAGCAACAACGCCGCCACGCCCATCGCGATATACAGACCTGCTTTGTCGGTTGCCGTCTGCGCATTCTGCACAATCTGCATAATCAAAAGAAAATATAACGCGAGCGCAATAATAACTCCGACAAATCCGTGCTCTTCCGCAAAGGATGAGAAGATAAAATCCGTGTGCGGCACAGGCAGAAAGCCCAAGTGTGTCTGGGAACTCTCCTTTGCGCCACGACCCCACATCCCGCCGTTGCCAACGGCAATTCTCGACTGGATAACCTGGAAGCCCGTCCCTTTCGGGTCGCGATCCGGGTAGATGAAACTTACCAGTCGATCCTTTTGATATGGCTTAAGAAAATGATACCCGATTGGCAAGGTAATAACCAGTAAACCCACAATGATCAGGAGATACTTCCACCGCAGGCCAGCCATTAACACGCCACAAATCAGAATCGGCACATAGGTCAAAGCTGTACCGAGGTCGGGTTCTTTCATCACGAGCACCATCGGAACCGCCACTAGGCCGCAGAGCTTCAAGATGTCTTTCCAATTGAGGCTCTCGGTCTTCAGGCTGGTCAAATAGCTAGCGATTAGCAGTATTAAAACGATTTTTACGAACTCCGACGTTTGCAACGTGAACGGGCCTATTTTTATCCAGCGTGTCGAGCCGAACACTTTGTTTCCGATGAACGCAGTAGCAATCAGAAGCACAAGTGCCGCTGTGTACAGATAGAAGACGCGCTGTCCGAGCAGGGAATGATAGTCGAGCAGCGATACTACCCACATGATTGCGACTCCCGTGAGAACCCAAATAATCTGCTTCCACCAGGCATCCTGCCACTTGCTTCCCGAAGTTGCGCTATAAATTTGCAATATGCCTAATCCGCACAACGCGAGAGTAATGAAAAGCAGAGGCCAGTCCAAGTCGCGGAGGGAACGATAAATCGGCATTACTGGCTCAAACCGGCGGGCAACGCGAGTTTCAGCGCGGCAACTGGAGTTGGTGGTGTGAAGATGCTGCGTTCAATGAGCGGCTTCAATTTCGTGATCTGCGATTCCGAGTCGCGTGTCTTCTTATCGAAATAGGCCTTCAGCACGTCGCGTACGATCCACGCGGCGCGATCTCCATGCTCGCCGTTTTCAAAGAGGGCGACAACCACGATTTCGGGTGCTTCTTCAGGTGCGAACCCTATAAACCAGGCATTGTCTTTCATTGCCTGGCCCAATTTTGTGCCTTTCAGCAACTGGTTGGATGCCAGCTGGGCCGTGCCGGTCTTGCCGCACACTTTGATTCCCGGAAGTGCCGCGAAACGCCCAGTGCCGCCCTCGTTCACTACCCCGTACATTCCGGAAATGATCTGATTCACGTTCTCTGGATTCAAATTTGCGGTTCGCAGAACTTTGGGCGCGGTGGTTTTCACTAAATGCGGCTGGAACCACCTGCCTCCTACCGCCAATCCTCCTTCGGCGGCGGCCAGCTCGAGCGGTGAAGCCGTCACGGCGCCTTGTCCGATGCCTACCGAGATAGTTTCTCCGGCATACCACTTTTGCCGAAACATGCGCATTTTCCAGCGCGTCGAGGGCATGGTGCTGTCCCGTTCATTCGGCAGATCTATACCTGTCTTGTGCCCGAATCCCGCCAATTCTGAATAGTGGGCAATACGATCGATTCCGAGCTTATTGGCGACGTTATAGAAGAACACATCGCATGACTGGGCAATGGCGCGATGCAGTGAAATGTTGCCGTGACCGCCCTGTTTCTGTCGCCAGCACGCGAAGTAATGGCCGTAGAAGGATGCGCCGCCGGGGCAGTGGAATTCAGTTTTGTCGTCTATGATGCCCGATTCAAGGCCCGCCAGTGCCACAAAGGGCTTAAAGGTGGAGCCGGGCGCGAACTCGGCCTGAATCGCACGATTCATTAATGGCTTGTAAGGATCGTTCGCCATGGCACCCCAATCGGTGCGGCTGATTCGTCCCGTAAACTTGTTCGGATCATAGGCCGGGCGGCTAACTAAGGCGAGCACCTCGCCGTTGCGCGGATCTAGAGCCACCACAGCGCCCCTCTTGTCTACCATTGCGAGCTCAGCGACAGCTTGCAAATCCAGATCGAGGGTCAATCGCAAATCTTTGCCGGGAACCGCTTTTTGGGGATCTTCGATCTGGCGCTCATGACCCATGTTGTCGACCAGCACACGCTGCTGACCGTCAACGCCGCGAAGCACTTGGTCGTACTGGCGCTCAATGCCGTCTTTTCCGATAATGTCGCCCTGGTGATAGTCGATAAAGCCTGCTAAGTTGAGTTCCGATTCGCTGATCTCGCCGACATAGCCGACCGCATGCGCCGCGAAGCCATCCTGCGGATATTGCCTACGCCACGCCTGGATGAGTTGCATTTCGGGGAATGAGCTGACATCCCGGTGCGATTCTACAAAGGCAATTTCGTCACGCGTCAGTTGATCTTTGATAATGATCTGCGGGGTCGATCCCATGCGGCGAATTTTGTTCGTGAGCTCGCCGTAATCAAACTGCAGCGCTTCAGCAATTGCCGGCAGATGTTCCCACTTAATTTGGTCGCGATTCAGCAGCAGTGAGTACGAGGCCTTGTTGTCTACAATGACCCGGCCATCCCGATCGAGGATCTTCCCACGAGGCGCGAGAACGGGCGTGCCCTTGATGCGATTGCGCTCCGCCGCTTCGCTGTAAAGGTCCGGATTCTGTACTTGGAGCTTCCAAAAGCCGGCGACAAGAAAAATAAAGACAGCGACAACCAGGTACTGGAAGATCGCAACCTTTCCGGCCGCTGTTTTAGGATCGTCGCGTATCAGCCGATCTGAGGGTAACTCCTCGATGCGGTGATGTTCGCTTTCAAGTAATGCCACTGAGTCGAAAGGCTAAGAACCAGCCATCCTCATTCTATCGAGAATCAGGAACAATGGTACTGCGACCACCGCGTTCAGCGCCCCGTGAACGAAGGTTTCCTGCGGGTCGAACGGCACCATCTGGCCGAGTAGCGCGCGTCGCATGATCCAGTAAAAGAAGGCGTGAAAGAAGTAAAAGAAGAAGCTGAGCACGACGCGAATGAGCGTGCTTTCTACATCGAAACGTACACTTACTGCCGCAGCAAAATAACCAACCAACGTCTTAGTAATGCCGTACATTCCAATCGGAATGTTGGCCGGCGAGAGAGAATCTTCGGCTAAACCTACGAACGCGCCAAAGAGCAGCGAGGCAAGCTGGCTGCGCCGCATCAAGCCGAAATAAACCGTTAGCAGAAGCGGCAGTTCGAGCCATTCGGTGTTGGGGATCAGTCGCGGCAAATACACTTTGCCGATAATGGCAACCAGCGTGATCGCGGCAAGCGCGAGGACCTGAAAACGGCTGAACCAGCTTTCCCGTATAGGCCGCGTCAGTAGCTGATCGCTTGTTTCGTTCATTGCTGAGGCGGGGGCTGGGCTTTTTGTGGGTCGGGAGAGGCGGGCGGAGTGACAGGTTTCCGACGAGGCGCGCCTAATGGAAGAGCAGGGTCAGGCCTCACTGCAGGTTGTTGTTGAGGAGCAGTCTTCGTGGGCGGCGCTTTGGGTGAGGGACGAGCGCCCAAAATAGTCGGTGGGGCACTGGCTGTGGGCGGAGGCGAGCTTTCTTTCGGCTGGCTCGGAGCAGCGGCATTGGAGGAGGTAGGTTGCTGCGGATTTTCACCTTGCGACGTCTGGTTCGGCTCGGTGCTTTGCCTGACGTTGAAGTTTGGAAGATTCGAGCCCACAGCGCCATATACGTGTGCTTGCGCTTTCCCAAGGGCGTTGTATTTTTCCACGATTTTGTCGGCTTCGGTCTGCGGTTTCGAAGGTTGCGCGGGCTTCGCTCCGGAATCCTCCGGCGGAGGCGGAAGCATTTTTACGGCGGCTTCCTGCACGACGGGGGCAGCCGGAATCTGCTGATGTACGCCCTGTAACACGACCAATACCTCTTCGACTCCGCCGGGAGCCCCGCTGAGATTCAGTTTGATATCTTTTGTGCCTTGTCCCGGCTGAGATGAGACAACCTTTCCCACTGGGAAGCCCTTTGGAAAAATCCGGTCTTCGCCAGACGTGTAGAAAGCCTCTCCAATTTCGATTTTGTCCTCGTTTTGAATCTGTTCGACGGAGCACTTCCCAGCGCCGCAGTTGAGCACACCATGCACATGCCCTTTCTGTGATTCGACGCCCACTTTAAACGTGGGATCAGTGACCAAGAGCACTTGTGAGACCAGCGGGTAAACAGCCGTCACTTTGCCGACAATTCCATCCGGGGTAACGACAGCCATGCCTTCGTCGATTCCGCTGGTTGAGCCGCGGTCGATAAAAACCGCTTTGGCGGTAACAACCGTGCTGTTGCCGATTACCCTCGCAGCCACGGTTTTCGAGGGGCTCTGAGCTTGGAAGACGCTGAGCGCGCGTGCATGTTCCGCAGTTGTAAGCTGGTTGCGGTAATAGATGTTATCCATGCGGAGGTGGTCGTTGTCCGCGCGAAGCTTCCGGTTCTGCTCGCGGACGTCGAGAAGAATGAAATAATCTTCGAGAAATCCGATGGTGTTGCGGCGGACCGCTTCGACAATGCCAGCCATCGGCGTGACGGCCGTGACAGCCCAGACGCGGATCAAGCGCTGGTCGCGGTTTGTCTTTACCTGGTAAGCCAAGCACAGCAACTGCGCCATGATAACGATCAGCAGAATCGTGAGATTCCTGAAGCGGCTCAGCAATGCTTCCATGGGTTTCTTCTTTTACTGTAAAGGTGTGCTGATGAGGCTGCCAAGAGTCTCATCACTCTCCGAAAGTGTGCGCGAGGACCTATTCGATGGCGATGCGGCGTAACAGCTTGAAATCCGTCAGCATTCGGCCAGTTCCCAGAACGACAGAGGCGAGCGGGTCTTCGGCGATCGACACTGGTAATCCCGTTTCCTCGCGAATGCGGCGATCTAAGTTCTTAATCAAGGCACCACCGCCCGTCAGAACAATGCCGTGGTCGCTGATATCGGCGCTTAATTCAGGCGGGGTGCGTTCGAGAGCCACCCGGATTGCGTTCATAATCGTGCCCACGCATTCAGCTAGGGCTTCACGGATTTCGCTGTCCTCGACAGTAATGGTCTTGGGAACACCCTCGATGAGATTGCGGCCCTTGATTTCCATAGTAAGCGGCCGGTCGAGTGGATAAGCGGAGCCGATCTGGATTTTGATCTGCTCTGCGGTGCGCTCTCCTATCAGTAAGTTGTACTTGCGCTTCAGGTAGTTCATGATGGCGTCGTCCATCTCATTACCGGCGACGCGAACGGAACGAGAGTAGACGATTCCCGATAAAGAAATGACAGCAACGTCTGTAGTGCCTCCGCCGATATCGACGATCATGTTTCCTTGTGGCTCGGTGATCGGTAGGCCTGCGCCCATCGCCGCCACCATCGCTTGTTCAACCAAGTGAACTTCGCTCGCCTTCGCCCGATAGGCCGATTCGCTGACGGCGCGCTTTTCTACCTGGGTAATCTCGCTCGGTACGCCGATTACGATGCGAGGATGCACCAGCATTTTGCGGCCATGCGCCTTTTGAATGAAGTAATTCAGCATGCGCTCGGTGACCTTGAAATCGGCAATAACGCCGTCTTTCATAGGCCGAATGGCAACGATGTTGCCGGGTGTGCGGCCGACCATCTCCTTGGCTTCCTTGCCGACCGCCTCTATCTCGCCGGTGTTCTTATTGATGGCGACGATGGAAGGTTCATTGACGACGATACCCTTTCCTTTCGCGAACACCAGAGTGTTGGCCGTCCCGAGGTCCATGGCAAGATCGGAGGAGATAAGGCTGAAAATAGACCTGAAATTCATGAACCAGCGTTCTGAGAGTGCAAAGACTCCCTCAGAGCGTAGCATAGGATTAGTACTAGCGGCGGCGAAAGCGGCTTCTTTTCAGATGGTTGCCTTTCGATGGAAATGACGCGGCGGCAATGGATAGCGCTCAGCCACGTAGTCCTCGCGGGCGCGTGCAGCCGTAGGAAAGCAACCGGATATGACGGCTACGCGCTGATCGCGACCTCGGGCGAGGACAGCCTGGCGGTCGTAGACCTGTCGGCCTTCAAACTACTCAAACCGATTCATCTGGGCGCGGCTCCGACGGCGGTTATTGCCAGACCGTTAGACGGCCACACTTATGTGCTTACTGGATCCACCGGTACTGTCCATATCATCGATCGCAGCCTGAACAGGGTGGCAGCCAGAAAGGTGGCGGGCGAGCTCTTTGATTTCGGGATCGTGCCGGACGGAAAGGATGTTGTAGCTATCGCATCGGGCGGGCGCGAATTGATTGAAATTGACGGGCACTCTCTCCATGTCACTCGGCGGCACAAGCTAGAGGCGCAACCGATTGGATTAGATATCGCTTCTACTCAGTACGCGGTTGTTTCAACGGGTGAACATGGTTCAGTCGAGCTTTTCAATTTGGTCACCGGACAGCACACGCGAACGCGGCTCCCCGGGCGGATCGGTGATGTGCGATTCAGGAGCGACGGCGCTCTATTGCTGGTTGCAAACCTCCATTACCGGCTGTTGACTGCGCTCGAGGTTCCAACTCTGCGAGTGGTCGCGGACTTGCCGCTTGCGATGCAGCCCGATAATTTGTGCTTCAATTCCGACGGTGGCCAAGTGTTTGTGTCTGGCGCAGGTATCGATGGAGTTGCCATTGTGTTTCCCTACAACACGCTCGAGGTGGAACAGACGGTGCTTGCGGGTCGAACTCCCGGCGTCATGGCGTGTTCAGAGAATCCCGGCTACCTGTTTGTGGCGAGCCGCAATGGGTCAGACGTGTGCATCTTCGACATCACCACGCGGAAGATGATCGGGATTGTCGAGATCGGAGGTTTGCCGGGGCATATGGTGATTACGCCGGATAGCCAATACGCGCTGGTGCTCGGTGAGAAGTCGGGCGATATGGCGGTGATCCATATCCCGGCCATTCGGGGGAACCGGCTGAGGTCCGGGGCCTCGCTGTTTACGATGATTCCGGTCGGAGATAAGCCAATCGATGTGGCGATTGTGCCGCGTGTGGTATGAGTTCAGGTTATGGGCCGCGACCAAGCTGCTTGAATTACGGCTAGCCCGGCGACCCCCGCAGTTTCGGAGCGCAGGATCGTAGTGCCGAGCGAACAGGGTAGCCAACCCGCTGCGACGGCTTGCCGGTGCTCCTCGTCAGTCCAACCACCTTCCGGACCCAAGAGCAAAGCGACGTGATCGGCCGAGCTTCGCTGGTCGGGAAAGCGCTCCAGAATTGGTGGAGTGTCCGAGGTTTCGTCGAGCAGCAATTTAACGCTTGCATGGATTTGTAGGGCTTCTGCGAAACCAACTGCCGGTTCGATCTGAGGGAGATGGGCACGGCGGGACTGCTGGCTTGCCTCGACCGCGATTTTTCCCCAGCGGGTGCGACGCTTCTGGGACGCTTGTACGAGCCCTGGGTCGGTGCGGTTGGTCTCGAACGGCAGAATGAGCGAGACGCCCAGCTCCGTTGCCTTTTCAACGAGCCATTCGAAGCGGTCGAACTTGATTAGGGCGGCGACGAGGGACACGTGAACCGTAGGCGCGGACGGGGCGAGTTTTTCGACAACACGGAACGAGACGACCGACTTGCGGGCGGCTTCGATCCGGGCGAGATAGAGGTCGCGGTTATCAGAGAGTTCATAGAGCTGTCCGACCTCGGCGCGGAGGACGCGAACCAGGTGCTCGGCGTCGGGACCCGTCAGCTCAGCGGAACCCCGGCGGACCTCCGGGACGAAGAAGCGGCGACGGGCCATGGATAGGGCCATTTTACGGAACGAAGCCGGGTTTACCGAACGAACTGGCCTTTGCGAGACGAACCCAATTTGGAGGATCGGCTCTGGTTTCAGTGGCTTAACCGCCACACTGCGAAACGAACTCTCAAAATGGGTTCGTTTTTGCGAACGAGGTCGGGCGATAAAGAGAGCTAGAGGGGCGGGGCGGTTCCGCCTCGTCGACCAATGTGGCCTGTTTCGTGGGCTCGGGGATTGGATCGCCGTCCTCGCGCATTCCTTCGAGGTGAAACTCGATGGCTTCACGAATGTTCTTTTCAACTTCGTCGCGGGTGGCACCCGTCGCGATACAACCGGGCAGATCCGGTACGTAGGCGCTGAAATTGTTTAGAGCCCGCTCGATGATCACTGTATGTTGCACGGTTATGAATCCTTGAGTTGCGCTTCATACCATAATCGTACGGTTCGATAATGGTTGATCTGGCGATATGACTGCGCACCTGCGGGGAACTCTTATTGAGAAGCATTCGAATCAAGTGCTGCGTCGTACTCTCGTGCCGCTTTGCACTGTCATAGCACTCCTTCTAACAGGTGAGACGCAGGCGTCCGAGAGGGTTCGATTCGAACCGTACCAATACGAGTATCAAAGCCAGCATATTCAGGCTGAACTCGGCCGCTTCGTAGTGCCGGAGCAGTACGATCACCCGAACGGCCGGAAGATCACACTCGCCTTTGTCCTGGTGAAAAGTACGTCGCCTCAGCCGGGACCGCCCGTGATCTACCTTGCGGGTGGACCTGGAGGGTCGGCAATTCATCTTGCCAAAGGTCCTCGCGGGGCCGTGTTCCTGGCCATGCGGGAAGCAGGAGATGTCATCGCACTCGAACAGCGAGGTGTCGGCGGGTCGGAACCGAACCTGGATTGTCCCGGTATGCTCGGCTTCCCACTGACCTCTACTGGCGAGCGAATGCCGCTGCTCGCCTTTCTGAACAAAACATCGCGGGAGTGCGCGAGTTATTGGCGCACTCGGCGCGTCGAACTCGCTGCCTACAATGTGGTGGAGAGTGCCCACGATGTGAATTCCTTGCGCGAGGCACTCGGTGTGGACAAAGTTCGGCTGTTGGGCAGCAGCTACGGAACAACTTTGGGCTTGACCACGATTCGCTATCACGGCGCGAACATAGACCGAGCCGTGTTAGCCGGCGTTGAGGGTCCTGATGACACGTTGAAACTGCCGAGCACAGCCGAGCGCCAGCTCCGGACGCTCGCAAAGCTGGTGGCCGATGATCCCACTCTCCGCCATGAGATTTCCGACCTCAGAGCCCTAGTGACACGAGTCCTGACCGCAGCGGAAGGGACGCCATTGAGCGTCCCGTTTACCGATGCAAAGTCAAAAAGCACGGAGCAAGTCACTCTGGGGCGCTTCGATTTGGAACAGCTCGTCATCGGCATGCTCGGGGACCGTGCCGGTTTAGAACGATTGCCGCGCACGCTGCTGGATTTTGACCGCCGGCGATTCTCTTCTCCTTTGGTACAAGAGGCAGCCGCGGAAATTGTTGAGGAGCGTACAGGCTCGATTGGCTCCGCCATGTCGTTCACGACGGACTGCGCCTCGGGTGCCTCCCCGGAACGGCTCGCGCGAATCGAACAGGAAACGCAAGCCGGTATGCTCGCTAATCTCGACTTCCCGATCCCCGACGTCTGCGCAGCGTGGGGAGTTCCTACATTACCCGCTCACGATCGCACCCCGGTGCGCTCCGGAGTCCCCACCTTGTTCATCAGCGGTACCCTGGATGGCCGGACTCCACCCGGCAATGCGGAAGAGGTGCGAAAGGGATTTCCGCATAGCTACCATGTCCTGATCCAGGGAGGCGGACACGGAAATGATCTGTTCGTTTCCTCTCCGGAAATTCAACCGGTCATGGTCGAGTTTATGAAGACGGGCCGCGTCGTCGAGAACCGCATCACGTTATCTCCTCTCAGGTTCCGGTAAAAAGTGTGTAGGCGGGCAGCCATGACCCGGACGTAACTATTTATATGCGTTTTGCACATACATTTCTCATGACGATGTTGGTTGCCTTGGCGGGACAATCCGGCGTCCGAGCCCAGACGACGGCGATTACGGATGTTACGGTCATCAATCCCCGAAGGCAATCCGTCTTGCCACATCGGACCGTTGTGGTGGAGGAAGGGCGCATCCGCCGCATCCAACCGAGTTCCGTAGAACCGCCTCGGGGCGCTCATTTGATAAATGGAAAACAAAGATACCTCATGCCTGGACTGTGGGATGCGCATGTGCATCTGACGAAAGCAGGCGTGCTGTCGTTACCGTTGTTCGTGGCCAACGGCGTGACGGGAGTCCGTGATATGGGCAGTGATTTTAACGAAGTGACAAAGTGGCGTTCTCAAATTGAAGCCGGTCAGCTCGTGGGTCCTCGGATCAAGACGGCGGGCCAGATGCTCGAATCGCGCGCCAACCTGGAGCGCATGAAGCGCGAAGGAACGGTGGAGCCGGTGGACCGACTTCGCATCGGCGTGGCCAATCCCGAAGAGGGACGAGCGGCAGTGAAGCGGCTAGCACAGGAAGGGGTAGACCACATTAAAATGCGGACAACGCCGGATCTGGATACGTTTCGAGCCGTCGGTGCAGAGGCAGCACGACGAGGGGTGCCCTTCGCCGCACACCCTGTAGCTCCGCCGGAAGAACTGATGCGAGTAGGACTGCGAAGCGTTGAACACGTCCTAGTTTTCCCACCAGTGGATGGCACGCGAGCAGAACGCCGTGCTCTGTTTCAAAACATGGTTCAATCCCGACTGTTCATGTCCGATACAGCCGTCAACCTTGATGCCCTGATCGCCCTGCCCTACAACGAGGTGAAGCGACGTGTAGAGGATACAGCCGGAGAGTTGGACTCGCGACGCCCATATGTGTGCGGGTACCTAATCATCGACTGGCGTGAGCAGGCCGAAGAACTGAAGGACCCAGAAACGGCGAAGGCGTATCAGTCTCTGCGTGAGCAACTGCCAAAACACTATCGGAACGTCCGTGAGATGCGTGATGCAGGAGTGCAATTTCTGGCCGGTACGGACACGGCTGTGGTTCTGATGTATCCGGGTTTCAGCCTGCATGATGAGTTGCAGAAAATGGTTCGGGACTTCGGCCTTACACCGATGGAGGTCCTGCGGACAGCGACCTCCAATGTGGCTGCATTTTATGGAGAAGAGCAGCAGTTCGGTGCGATTGAAGCGGGGCAGCCCGCTGATCTTCTGCTGTTAGATGCCGATCCTTTGATCGACATCCATAACACCACAAAAATACGAGGAGTGATCGCACAAGGACGTTGGTTTGAACGGGCGGCACTTGATAATTTGTTGCAGGAAATAAAGCAGGCGGCCAGTTCTGGCTGCAACGGCCTTTCATCGCATTAACTTGTAATAGGTCAGGCTTCGTGGATGGTGCGGTACGGTTCGATAATGGGTGATCCGGCGATATGATTGCACATCTGCGGGGAACTCTCATCGAGAAGCATCCGAATCAAGTGATTGTCGAAGCGGCGGGCGTGGGTTATGACGTGCAGATCCCGATCTCGACATATACTTCGTTGCCAGAGGTCGGGGCAGCTGTCGCGCTGCGGATTTACACGCATGTCAGGGAAGACATGCTGTCGCTGTTCGGCTTCGCAACTGTGGAAGAGAAGGTCGTCTTTGAGAGGTTGATTTCGGTGAGCGGCATCGGGCCGAAGCTTGCGAATACCGTGCTGTCGGGGCTGGCTACCTCGAATTTGATCGGGGCGATTCGGAACAGCGACGTTCAGCAACTCATTCGGATTCCGGGCGTGGGCAAGAAGACGGCGGAACGCATCGTGCTCGAGTTGAAGGATAAGTTGCCTGGGATGGAAGACGCGGAAAAGATGGCGATGGCAGCAGGGGCGGGAGGATCGTTCAGCGCGTTGGAGCGAGATGTGCTTTCGGCGCTGCAGAACTTGGGCTGCTCGACCGCGTCGGCTGAAGAAGCAATTCGGAAAGCGAAGGAACGCGGGGTGGAGGAATCGTTCGAGCCGTTCTTCCGGGCTGCGCTTGCGATGGTGCGTTAAGGTGGTGGCTTGACTATGGCGCGCGGACAGGGAATGGTGTCTCGAGCGCCGCAAGAAGATGAGCGGCAATTCGAGGCGTCGCTACGTCCTACGCGGTTGGACGATTTCGCGGGACAGCCGCATGTACGCGAGCAGCTTTCGATAGCGATTGAAGCCGCCAAACGGCGCGACGAAGCCATGGATCACGTGCTTCTGTGTGGGCCGCCGGGGCTGGGGAAGACGACGCTCGCCGGGATCATTGCGCAAGAACTCTCGGTGGCCTTGGATCAGACGGCGGGACCGGTATTGCAGAAGAAGCTGGATTTAACCGGCATCATCACCAATATCAAAGCTCGCCAAGTCTTTTTCGTGGATGAGATACATAGGCTGATGCCCGATATCGAGGAGCTGCTTTATTCCGTGCTGGAAGACTTCCGCGTGGATCTTCTGGTTGGAGCTGGACCGGGGGCGCGAATACATTCGATTGCGCTGCCGCGATTTACGGCGGTGGGTGCTACGACACAACTCAGTTTGCTCAGCGCGCCGTTGCGGGGACGGTTTGGGATTGTGCTGCGGCTCGATCCTTATGACGAGGCAACGCTGGCGCAGATTGTCGAGAGATCAGCGAGGCTGCTCGATATTGAGATCACGGATGATGCTGCGCATGAGATTGCGAAGCGGGGACGAGGAACTCCGAGGGTTGCGAATCGGCTGCTGCGGAGAGTGCGCGATTATGCGCAGGTCCGGGCGGACGGCCGCATCGATCTTGCGGTGGCAAAAGCGGCGTTGGACCTGCTGAAGGTGGATCGATACGGGCTGGACGAAACCGATCAGAAAATTATGATGACGGTTTTGGTGAAGTATGGCGGCGGCCCGGTTGGATTGAATACGATTGCGGCGTCGATTGACGAGCAACCTGACACGATTGAGGAAGTGTACGAGCCTTATCTAATGCAGCTAGGTTTTCTCGATCGCACAGCGCGCGGGCGAATCGCGACGGAGCGGGCGTTTGAGTATTTTCAGATACCGCGAGGCATGCGATTGGGAGGGCAATCGGCGTTATTTTGATGCCGTTGAAGCGAGTCTATCTCTCGCTTGGCTCGAATGTAGGTGAGCGTGAGGAGAACTTAAACCGGGCGCTTCGTGCGCTGGAGCGGGATAACATTCACCTACTTGCGCAATCGTCGGTGTACGAAACAGAGCCGCAAGACGTGGTTCAGCAGCGCTGGTTTCTGAATCTGGCTGTGGAATGCGAGACGTTATATTTCCCGCTGCAAATGCTTGGCGCGATTCAGCGCATCGAACGTGAACTGGGGCGGGAACGCGGCGCGGGCGCCGTTCGCGGAGGTCCACGCGTGATTGACATTGACATTCTGCTGTTGGGAAGCGTGGTGATGGCGACACGACAGCTCACAATTCCACATCCGCGGATGCTAGAGCGCCGATTTGTGCTGGAACCGCTGCTCGAGATTGCACCGGAGCTCAGGCATCCGGGGACCAGAGAGCCGCTGAGCAAATATCTAGGGAAGCTTGAGGGGCAGAAGGTTCGTAGGCATTAATTCGGCTCTAACTTCTCAATCCGCACGGTCGCGATGCGGTTTCGGTCCATGGTCGTGACAGTAAAACGCCGCCCGCCATACTCAACTGATTCATTGACCTTCGGAATGTGACCGAACTGAAATAGTAAGAATCCGGCGAGTGTTTCGAAGCCGGCCTCGCCCGGCAAAACGATGTTGTAACGCGTTTCGAGATCGCGAATAGTGGTGCTGCCTTCGAGTTCCAGCCCCTTTTCTTCTTGAGAGGGCGCGGGGCGGATGATGTCATGCTCGTCTCCGATGTCGCCGAAGATCTGTTCCAGTACGTCTTCTAGCGTGACCAATCCAGCAACGGTTCCGAACTCATCCACCACGAGGGCCATGTGCACGTGGTTTGTGCGGAATTCGTCGATGAGCTGGTTGAGAGGCTTGGTTTCGGGAACCACCAAGGGCTTGCGAAGGAAGCGCCGCAAGCGGAAGGGCCGGGTGGCGCGACGCCCCTCATGAGCAAAACGGCGCTCCTCCCAAACGCGCACGAGATCTTTATAGTGGACGATGCCGATGATCTGTTCGGGGCGATCCTCATAGACAGGGACGCGCGTGTATTTGTGCTCAGCCATGAAGCTTAGGACGGTATCGAGATCGGCATCGACAGAGAGCGAGACGATGTTGTGGCGGGGCGTCATGATCTCACGTGCAGAGTAGTCGGAGAGCTCGATAAGCCGTTGAATTGCGTCTTGCTCGAATTGCTGAAGGTGGCCTTCGTGGCGGCTGGACTGGATAATATACTTCAGCTCTTCGGGCGTGTGACCTCCCCGTTCATGGCCAACGCCGCGGCCGATCAAACGCAGTATCACGGCGGATGAGCGCTCGATTATTACGACGAAGGGCTGCGATAGCCGGTAAAAGATAAGCAGCGCCGGCGCCGCGAGTACTGCGAGGCGGTCTGCTTTCTGGATGGCAAGGTTCTTCGGAACGACTTCGCCGATGATCACATGAGCGTAGCTGATCAAAAAAAATGCGACGGCGAACGCGGTGGCGTGCAACAAGACAGGTGAGGCGCGGAGCTGGAAGGATTCTAACGTGCCGAGGAAAAGGCTGTAGAGAGTGTCTTCGCCGGCCCAGCCGAGTCCAAGGCTTGCAAGAGTGACGCCAACTTGAGTGACGGATAGCAGACGCCCGGGATTTGAGAGTAATGTGAGTGCCACTTGCGCACCTGCCTGGCCTTGTTCGGCGAGCTCGCGAAGGCGGGATTGACGCACGGAGACGAGCGAGACTTCGGCAGCGGCGAAGAAGCCGTTCATCGCCAGAATAAGCAGCAGGATAAGGAACCGTAGGGCCATGGCCCTCGCTATGCAGCTCCTTCGGCGTTTGATGAGCGTGATGGAGCGAGAGAGTAAAATCGATGCGTGCTAAACCGGCTGGTGCGTGTCGCGAATATGGGCATAATGGTTTTGGCGTTGGTTGTGGCCTTCGCAGTGTACTGGTATGCGATCCGGCCGCTGCCTAAAACCTTCGGTGAAATGACAGCTCCGATTAGGGCGCCTGCAACAGTCAAGCGCGACACCCGGGGAGTTCCACACATTGAAGCGGCATCATGGCAGGACGCCATCTTTCTGCAAGGATATGTGACGGCTCAAGACCGATTGTGGCAAATGGACGGGGTGCGGCGGTACAGCGCGGGTGAACTGGCCGAAATTTTTGGCCCTGCGCTTGTGCCTACGGACGAGCGGTCACGAAGAATGCGGATACGGGCGATCGCAGAAAACGATGCACGCCATCTCAGTGGAAGCGAGCGTGCCGTTTTAATCGAGTACGCGCGCGGAGTCAATTATTTCATTGATACGCATCGAGGAAATTATTCGCTCGAGTTTTCGATGCCTGGCCATACTTATAATCCCCAGCCCTGGAGCGTGACGGATTCGGTGTTGGTTGGGCTTGCGATGTTCCGGGATTTGACAGACTCTTCGAGATTCGAATTCGCCAAAGGCAGGTTGCTGGCGATTGCGGACACGGCTAAGGTAAAGGCCCTTTTCCCCGCAATCGAAGGACAGTTTGTGAGCGTGGGATCAAACGCGTGGGCGGTTTCGGGCACGCATACGGCGGACGGGAAACCGATGGCGGCCAACGATCCGCATCTGGCATACCGCATTCCGGGAACGTGGCACCTGGTGCACTTGAAAGCTCCGAGGTTGAATGTTGCGGGGGCGGCCTTGCCGGGTGTGCCGGGTGTCATTACCGGGCACAACGAGCAAATTGCATGGGGCGTGACGAACTTGTCGGCGGATGTTCTGGACCTTTATGCGGAGCAAATGGATGAGCGGACCGGCCGCTATTTGTTCCGGGGAAATATGGAGCAAGCACAGGTTGACCGCCAGACGATTCAGGTCAAGGGCGGCAAGCCAGTTGATGTGCATATCTGGGTGACGCAACATGGGCCCGTAGTTGGATCTGAAAGCGGCAAGACGTTCAGCATGCGATGGAGTGCGATAGATGGCTTTGGATTTCCGTTCTTCGACATTGACCGGGCGCAGAACTGGCAGCAGTTTCGAACCGCGGTCGGCAGTTATTGGGGGCCGGGACAAAATTTCGTTTACGCGGACAGAGCGGGGAACATCGGCTATCAGGCAGGAGGGCGGGTGCCAATTAGACGTGGCTTCGATGGAGACGCGCCTCTAGATGGCACCTCGGGAAATAACGAATGGGATGGCTACATTCCGTTTGAACAGATGCCGAGCACGTATAACCCGGCTTCGGGTATCGTTGCGAGCGCAAATCAGAATCCTTTTCCACCCGATTTTGGGTATCGGGTGGAAGGCAACTTCGCTGATCGATATCGTGTCGAGCAGATTCGCGCTTTGCTTGGCGGCAAACGCAGGCTGACCGTGCGCGACATGTTGGCGGTGCAGAAGGACGTGTACTCTGCGTACGACCAGTTCCTGGCACGACAGATGATAGCGGCATGCCGCACGCGTGGCAGCAACGAACAGATGATGCACGAGGCGATTGAGATATTACGGCGGTGGAACGGGCAGATGGAAGGGGACCAGGCTGCACCGATGGTGACGGAGTTGCTGAGCCGCGAAATAGGTCAGGAATTGGTGCAGTCAAGTGTGAACCGATCTGGTTCGACAAACATGGACGATATCAGAAACGTCCCCGATATCAGGCCGCGGCCACAGGTGATCGAACAGTTGCTACGGAACCGCCCGTCAGGATGGGTGCCGAATAACGACTGGGATCAGTCGCTAGAGCAAAGGTTCGTTTCCGCGCTGCAAGCGGGGCGGAGAGAGCAGGGGAGTCCGGTTTCGAAATGGCGATGGGGAAAAA
Source organism: Bryobacteraceae bacterium (assembly GCA_051004875.1). Lineage (GTDB taxonomy): Bacteria > Acidobacteriota > Terriglobia > Bryobacterales > Bryobacteraceae > Bog-105. Next base: position 43,522 of record JBPCJX010000151.1, on the reverse strand, counting down.
TGCTGCAGTGGAAAATCGAGCATCCAGTGGGCAAACAGTTACCGTTGGTGGGTCGGTTCTTCAATATCGGGCCGGTCGAGATGAGTGGGTCGGGCACATCCGTGAAGCAGACGACGGCGGTAGTTGGTCCTTCGGAGCGCATGGTGGTGGATCTGGGTGATTTGGACAAATCTGTGCAGAATTTGGTGGCGGGCGAATCGGGTTTTGTGGCGTCTGCACATTATAAGGACCAGTGGCGGGCATACTATGTTGGAGAAAGTTTTCCGATGGAATTCGAACGCGTGGAAGCAAAGGAAGTATTGCGTGTCAGGCCGGGAAAGTGAGGACGATCTATACAATCGGGCATTCGACGCGGAGCGCGGATGAGTTCCTGGCAATACTCAGGGCGTTTGGGATCGAGCTTGTCGCAGATATCAGAACCATCCCGCGCTCACGCCGCAATCCGCAATACGATCAAGATGCGCTGAAGCGAGTATTGGCAGAACATCAGTTCGGGTACGTTCACTTGCCGGCTCTGGGAGGTTTGCGGCATGCGAGGAAGGACTCGCTCAATTCCGGTTGGAAGAATGCATCATTTCGTGGTTATGCGGATTACATGCAGACGACGGAATTTGCGGCGGCAATTGACGATTTGATTGCACGAGCGGAGAGTTCCCGAACAGTGATCATGTGCGCCGAAGCAGTTCCGTGGCGCTGCCATCGATCGCTGGTGGGCGATGCGCTGTTGGTGCGCGGCATTCAGGTGGAGGACATTATTTCGGAGAAAAGTGCAAAGCCTCATCAACTCACCGCTTGGGCGCGAGTGGAGGGACTTCAGATCAGTTATCCAGAGGCGGGGTGATGAAATGGTTCTGTATGCAGGTTAACCGTTACATGATTCCTGTTCTGGGGTTTGCCGCCGTTTTGGCGATGACCGCGCCGCAACCGCCGGCGCTGCGCCTGGGCAATACTGTGCAACCGGAACACATGTGGCTAAATCTGACGTTGTCGCCGAAGAAGACGGAGTTCGCGGGGCGGGTGGAGATAGACCTACGCATCAACAGCGCGGTGGACCATTTCTGGCTGAATGCGGCGGAGCTTACTGTCAGCGATGCGAAGCTTGTCGACAATGGGAAGACGATTGAGGCGCAGATTCTGCGCGGCGGCGAAGATTTTGTTGGATTCCAGTTTCCTTCCACATTGCAGCCGGGGAAAGCGCACTTTAGCGTGGCCTTCACGGGTAAGGTGAATCTGCGATCGAGCGAAGGAATTTTCCAAAGTAAGCGCGATCAAGACCCGTATCTGTTCACACAATTTGAGGCTATCAGCGCACGACAGGCATTTCCTTGCTTTGACGAGCCGAGTTTCAAAATCCCCTGGCAGGTGACACTGCATGTGCCGCAGGATGATGTGGCGGTAGGGAACACGAAAGTGGAAAAAGAGACCCCGGAATCCGATGGCATGAAGGCAGTGCGGTTCACCGAGACCAAGCCCCTGCCGAGTTATCTGATTGCGTTTGGCGTGGGTCCATTCGAGTTCGTGGATGCCGGGACGGCAGGGAGCAGACATGTGCCGGTGAGGATTGTCGTGCCGCGCGGCGATACGGCACGCGCGAAATATGCGGCAAGCGTGTCGGCGGAGATCCTCACACGAGAGGAAAATTATTTCGGTATTCCGTATCCGTACGACAAGGCCGACCAGATTGCGATACCTCTTTCATTTGGCGGAGCGATGGAGAATCCGGGTCTGGTAACGTACGATGCGGACATCATTCTCTCGCCGCCGGGGCAAGACACCGTGAGGTATGAACGGCAGTATACGTCGATCGCCGCTCATGAGCTGGCGCATCAGTGGACTGGAGATTTGGTCACGATGAAGTGGTGGAACGATGTATGGCTGAACGAATCCTTCGCGACGTGGATGGCCGCGAAGCTGCTTGCGGAATGGAAGCCGGAATGGAATACGCGTGCGGAGGATCAGAGTGACCGGCTTAGAGCGATTAACGTGGACACGAAGACGAGCGCGCGACGCATCAATCAACCGGTCGAGAGCAAGAGCGATATCGGCAACGCGTTTGACGGAATTACCTATGAGAAGGGCGGATCGGTGCTGGCGATGTTCGAGGATGCCGTCGGGCCGGCGAACTTTCAGCGGGTCATGCATGATTATTTGCAAGCGCATGCATTCGGCAATGCTACTGCGGAAGACTTTCTGGCGCAACTTGGGCGGACGACCAAGCCTGAATACGCGACCGCCTTTGCAACCTTTCTGAATCAGACCGGAGTTTCGGAAGTGAAGGCGCGTTTGACGTGCGCACAAGGGGCTGAAGCGAGGTTGGAAATAGAACAACAGCGTCTGTTGCCCGCGGGGTCGAGCGGTGATGTAAGTCGCGTATGGGGCGTTCCGCTTTGCGTGGCTTATTCGGATGGGAGCGGTAGAAAACAGACCTGCAAACTTGTCGCGGAACAGAAGGCCACAGTTACGCTCCCGGAGAAGGCGTGTCCGGCTTGGTATTTGGCGAACGCGAAAGAGATTGGTTACTACGAAGTCCGATACGATCAGGAATCGCTCACGAAATTGCTGGACCACAGCAAAGAATTGACGCTGGCAGAAGAGGTGGGCGTGCTTGGCGGTGTGCACATGTTGGCAACCACCAGCCAGATGCCTTGGAATCAAGTGCTTGGTCTGGTGCCAAGGGTGAAGAGTGACAAGCGGCCGGAAATTACACGGGCTGCGATGGAATTGGCGACGATTCCGCAGCAGTATCTGGATTCGAACCTGGTGCCGAACTATGCCAGTTACATCGAGGATACGTTTGGCGAGCAAGCGCGGCAACTGGGCTGGACTGACAAGCCTGAGGACACGCCGGAGCAACGGCTATTGCGACCGGAGCTGGTGGGATTTGTTGCACGGTGGGGGAAGGATCCGCAGTTGATTGCGAAAGCGAAGCGGCTGGCGAATGCGTGGCTGGAGAATCGCAAGGCTGTGACCCCGGACGTTGTGAGTAGCGTTTTCGCCACGGCCGCGCGAAATGGCGACTCTCCGTTTTATGAAAAGGTGTTGACGGCTGCCAAGGCAGAACACGATCCATACTTCAGGCCGATGTTGATCGGGACCTTGGGCGATTTCGAGGAGCCGCAATTAGTGAAGCGGAGCCTCGCAATGGCTTTTGACGGAACGTTTGACGCGCGGCTATCGAGGCGCACGATCATCACGATGCGAAGCAGACCGAAAACTGCCACTTTGGCGTATCAGTATGTAAGGGATCATTACGCTGAGATCAAGGCAAAATTGCCCAGAGCCGTGGGGACTGATTACGCGTCGTATTTGCCGTCTGTGGCGGCGGCTTCTGTATGCAGCGACTCGGCAGGGAACGAGGCGAAGACGTTCTTTGAGCCGCGGATGAAAGATGTGATTGGCGGGCAGCGTTCCTTAGCGAATGCGCTGGAGCAGATCCACCTTTGTGCGGCGGCAAAGCCGGCGGCGGAGCAGCAGATTTCGAAATTTCTATCGGCGTATCCGGCCAAAAGCACGGCAACCGGGGGAGCGCAGTAGCATTCAAGTATGGCGACGGCGGCTGTACCCATAACGCTGGATGAATACATGAACACGTCGTGTTCGCCCGATTGCGAATACATTGACGGCGTGATTGTGGAGCGTAATGTGGGGGAGGGAAAGCACGCGTATACCCAAGGAAAGATTTATTTGAAGTTGAGCGAACAGCTAGCGGCGAAGACGTGGGTTGTCTTGCCGGAACAGCGGGTCAGGATATCGGCAATGCGCGTTCGCATTCCGGACGTCTGCGTGGTTGAAGAGTTAGAAGAGGTTGTCACGAAGGCGCCGCTGCTCTGCGTTGAGGTGTTTTCGCCGGACGATCGGTGGAATCGGGTCCTCGGGTCTGTTGGCGACTATCAGGCAATGGGCGTGCCGTGCGTGTGGGTAATCGATCCTTACCAAGCGAAGGCGTGGATGTTTGAATCAGAAAATCCTCCAGCTGAAGTGAAGGATGGTAGACTCACGGCTCAGTCTCTCGGTGTAGAGGTTCAGCTTGCGGATGTACTGCCGTAGATTTCGAAAAAAGGAAGGGCGCAAAACAGCAAATGCCAAAACAAGAAGAACACGAGAAACCGGAGAATCTGGTGGAGAGTCCGCATGAGGCGGAACATGCGGCGCGAAGTTTGGAGGATGCCGCCGATTCGAACGCGACGTTAGAGGGCTACTACTCGATTAATGAAAGGGAGCCGCCGGAGGAAGTGCGCGAGCAAGTCGACAAGGAGCGCGAGAAAAAGAAACCGGGTTAGGGCACGAGCTCAAGCGTACCATCGGCACGGAGACGGTATTGCCGGCCGCGCCAGTGAATACTGTTTCCAGTAAAGCCGACCAGCCAAAACACGAACCCGAGCAGATCCTGCACGGGAATCCAGAGCCAATCGCGGACCGAAAGGCGATTTAGGAGCCAGTGTGAGACGCTATCAGCCGCCCAGGCGCGCAGGATGATGGCGACGATCAGAACGGGCCACAACGAAGGCGCAAACGCTAGCAGCAGGAGCGCCAGGGGGAGAGGATAGGTGAAGACTTGGCCCACATATCCCCACGGTCTGGAACGGCGTGTACTGCGGCCCCATCGTATGCGATGCAATAAATTCGTCCGCATGGTATCGCTGCCAAGATGGTGCTCGACGATGCAGTGCGAGAGGTCAACGCGAAATCCTTTTTCTGCGGCACGCTGGCCGAGGACAAAATCCTCGGCGTGATATCCGCTCAGTGTGCTCCAAGGAATCGCGTTCAAAACTTTGCGGCGGGCAACCACAGTAGGGCCAACGGCGAAGCGGACGCCTTCCATGAGCTTGGCGACGAGGACTCCACCCCAGAATTCGGTGTTCATGCCGAGAGCTTCAAGGCGGGACCAAATCGTGCGACCAGGTATTGCGCGGTATGAGCATGTTGCCAAATCGTAAGAATCGGCCGAAAATTCTGCAGCGATACGGGAGACAAACGTGCGATCGACACGAATATCGCTATCGCTTAGGACCAGTAAGTCATGCAATGCAGCACCGGTCATCAGGCTGAGGCTATAGACCTTCGAACTTGGGTATGGTGATTCACCGGTGATCAATAATCGGGACCGCACATGCGGATAGAGAGCCATCAGCGATTCTAAGAGCGGGGCGGCGGGATCATGGGCGTATTGCACGGCGAAGAGCAGTTCGAATTGACTGAAATCCTGTTCAAAAAACGATACGAGATTTTCACGGAGCCCTTCTTCGATGCCGGAGAGCGGTTTGAGAACAGAGATGAATGTGTTTGCGTCGGCTTGGGCATGCGGTCGAGTTTCGGACGTGTATTTAAGGGCTGCGAACACCACCAAAAGGCAGTAGGCGAGAGAGCCGACGACGAGAACGGTTAGGAAGGCGGTGAGAATCACTCGGTCACCGCTTTGGTGTCGATCAACTGCTGAATACCAGCGAGAAACGCGTCCACGGCTTCGACCCCTTGATCGCCGTGCTTGCGGTTGCGTACAGAAACCTGGCCGGCTTGCGCTTCACGGTCCCCTACGACGAGCATGAACGGGATTTTTTGCAGTTGAGCTTCGCGAATTTTGAAGTTGACCTTTTCGCTGCGGTCGTCGAGCTGGACGCGAATACCTGCGGCAGATAATTTCTGCTGAACGTCCTTGGCATAGGGGATCTGGCGATCCGTGATTGGCAGCACGGTGACCTGAACAGGAGCAAGCCAAACGGGAAACGCGCCAGCGTAATGCTCAATCAAAATGCCGAAAAAGCGTTCGATAGAGCCGTACAAGGCGCGATGCACCATGAGAGGCTGGTGAGATTTTCCATCTTCAGCGATGTATTCAAGGCCGAAGCGGCGCGGCAGCGTGAAATCAAACTGAACCGTTGAAAGCTGCCAGAGACGACCGATTGCGTCGACCAATTTAACGTCAATTTTTGGGCCGTAGAACGCAGCTTCATCGGGCGAAATCTTCACCTTCATCTTGAGGCGTTCCGCAGCGCGTTTCAAGGCGTTCTCGCCAAGCTCCCACTCTTCGCGGGCGCCGTCGTACTTCCCGCTCGCGCCGTTGTCCCAGGTGGATAATTCAGCCTCGTATTGATCAAACCCGAAGGTCTGGAGGGTGTCGAGGGCGAACTGCAGGCAATTCACGACTTCGTCTTCGATTTGACCGGGAGTGCAGAATATGTGCGCATCGTCTTGGGTGAAACCGCGAACGCGCAGCAGGCCGTGCATGACGCCCGACCGTTCGTAGCGATACACGGTTCCAAGCTCGCCCAGGCGTACAGGAAGATCGCGATAGCTATGTAGGCGGTCGCGATAGATGAGGATGTGAAACGGGCAGTTCATGGGCTTCAGCTGGTATTCGGCGTCGTCCAGCTCCATGCGCTTGAACATGTTTTCGGAGTAAAAGTTGTAATGCCCGGAGGTTTTCCAGAGATCGCTGCGCGCAATGTGAGGCGTGTAGACAAGCGAATAGCCGCGCTTCAGATACTCGTCACGCATCCAGTCTTCGATCAATTTCCGGATGATGCCACCTTTGGGATGAAAGAAGATCAGGCCGGGTCCGGCAAGTTCCTGAATGCTGAAGAGGTCCAGCTCCTGGCCGAGCTTGCGATGATCGCGTTTTTTCGCTTCTTCGAGCCGGTTAAGGTATTCGTCAAGCTCCTTTTTGCTGAAGAACGCGGTGCCGTAGATGCGTTGCAGCTGCGGATTTTTTTCGTCGCCCTTCCAATAAGCTCCGGAGATGGAAAGCAGCTTGAAGTTTTTGAGTTTCTCGGTGGAGGGGACGTGCGGGCCCCGGCAAAAGTCGATGAAATCGGGTCCCAGAGTGTATTCGGTGAAAATATCGCCGGCGCGCTCCTCGATCAACTCGCGTTTCATCCAGTCATAGCGGTACTTCTCAAGACCGTCCTGCTTGGACGTGAGCTTGCGCTCGAAAGGCAGGTTTTTGGCTTGCAGCTCGCGCATGCGCGCTTCGATTCTTTCGAGATCTTCGGGGGTGAACTTCGTCTCGCGCTGAAAATCGTAGTAGAAGCCGGTATCAATTGGCGGGCCGATCCCCAGCTTGGTTTCAGGGAAGAGCTCAAGCACGGCTGCGGCTAGAAGATGGGCGGTCGAGTGGCGGTAGACCTGAAGAGCCTCTGGGTTCTTGGTGGTCAGAATTTGAAGTTGAGCGTCGGCCTCGAGAGGGCGGGTCAGGTCAAAGAATTCTCCATTGACGCGCGCAATGATTGCGTCGGAGGCAAGGCGTGGGCTGATAGAATTTGCCACGTCAAGAGGCCGCGTGCCTGGTGGAATTTTCTGTTCGCTGCCATCGGGCAGAGTGATCGTCAAATCGCTCATGCGTAAGGGGTTCCTTCGAGGGTAACAGACGCTCGCCACAGCCAACTATCATCAATGCGCGGCTGCTTTATACCTGGGCAATCTGCTGAACAACACCGCCGCGATGAGCACCATGCCGAAGAAAGCTAGGAGAACGATTTCGTATGAGTGTGTGCGGTCGAAAAAACGACCCATCAGAAGAGGACCGAGGGCGCCGGCGACTGCATAGGCCGACCAGGTATAGCCGTAGAGCTCGCTGAAATTTTGAAGGCCGAAATATCTCTGAGGAGAAACGGCACGGCGTCGGATTCAGCACCGAGCCCAGCGCCGATCATCAGCGCGCCTGAATAAGCAGTCCATGTTTGATGCGTGAAAACGATGATCAGAATACCCGCCGCGCACAAGCCGAACATGAATGCGACTGCGCGGGCTGCAAAGAAGCGGTCCATTAGGTATCCGGTAAGCAGACGGCTCGAGAGGGATGCGAATCCGAGCACAGCTAAGGTCGCGGCAGCAAGTTGCGCCGGAAAGCCACGGTCGGTCAACAATGGCGACAAGTGGCCAATTACACCGTTGGTCGCCACCGAAAATAATACGAGCGCTGTGGTCAAACAAAGAAATGCAGAGTTTCGCAGGCAAGAGCGAGTGCTGCCGGGCATTGAGGTGGAATGCACTGTTTGCGCCTGCGCGGTGCGGTGCTGCGGTTCGTAGAGAAAGGCAGCCGATAACGGAATTCCGAGCAGCAGAATCGTAACGCCCAGTACCGCATAAGCCATGCGCCAGCCGTAAGCGGAAATCAGCGCTTGAGCAAAAGTTGGGAACACAATGGAGCCCAATCCTACTCCCGCCATGACTGCTGAAAGGGCGCGGCCCCGGCCACGATCGAACCACGCGCTGATGACACGTGCATAGCCAAGCTGTGTGGTCCCATTTCCGACGATTCCGAGGATGACAAAAACGGCGAGCAAGTGCCAAAGATGGCCTGTGAGGAGGCTGAGAGAGCCAAAAGCGACACCATAGATCAACATGCAGGGCAGGACGATGTAGCGCGCCGGATATCGGTCGAGGAGGCGCCCGGTGTAGGGAGAGCAGAGAGCTACGGTGAGCGCAGCAACAGTGAATGCGAGCAATACTTGCGCGCGGCTCCAACTGAATTCGGCCGTTAGCGGCTTTAAGAAAATGCCAAATGTAAAAACAAGCAGTGACCCAAAACTGACAAAACCTCCGCAACAGGCGGCAGCCAGGATCAGAGCCGGATGGCGAGGTCTCAGCCGGTTTGAAAGTGGATTGAGGACTGGGGAAGCGTGCAAGGCGTCAGAATACTAGCTTCAACGCGAGCTGAAACAAGCGCGGCGGGCCAGCTTGAAGAATCTGACCAAACGCGGGAGATTGCAAATCGTTCTGGGGTAGGCCAAAGTTGGCGTGATTCAAGGTATTGAAGCACTCTGCTCGAAACTGGACGCGCGCGGTTTCGCGAACCTGGAAGTTTTTGAATAGAGACAAGTCTACATCTTCGATACCAGGTCCACGCACGACGTTACGGCCTTCATTCCCGAAGTGGCCTGCTTGAGTTGCCGGATCCAATTGCTGAAGTGCCGAACGGTTCACCCAGGCGGAGGGAGTGTGCGGACCCTTGTTGGGATCGGAAATCAGATTTGGACGGCTGGAGTAAAACCCGGTGATTTCGGGTGCTGATCCTTGCAAGGAAACGTTGGCACTGTCGTAAACAGTGAACGGCGTTCCGGAAGAGAAGCTAGCGATGGCATTGAGCTGCCAGCCATTCACAAAGAATCCCGCGGATCTGGGAGCGTCTTTCCATTGCGGCAAGACATAGCTTCCGCTGAGGACAAAGCGGTGAGTGGCGTCAAACAAAGACGGACCGTGCTCGGCGCGCAGATCGAAAGGATTCTGAGCCAGGTCGTTCTCGCCGGCAACCAGCGTAGGCGCGGAACCGGCGATGTTCAGCGAGGAAACATAATCCAGACTCTTCGACCACCAGTAAGAGGCAAGAAAGCCGAGATTGCGCGTAAATTGGCGGGAGAAAGCGAGCTGCAAGGAATGGTAGGTGAAACTGGAGTCGTTGGCGATCAGGCCCACGGACGCGAAGGCACATGAGCCTTGCGGACCCGAGCAATCGGCGAACTGGCGGCGCTGATCGGCATTTTGTTGCGTTGCACCCGGGCCGTAGACGGCGGGATTTGCCTCGATGAAACGGGGCAAGTGCGTGCCTTTATTTCCGACGTACCGGATATCGAGTAAATAGCTTTTGCCGAGGACGCGCTCAATAGAGAGATTCCAATTTTGCGAGTATGGCGGAAGCATGCCGGATTGCACCGTTAGGATGGTCGCCGGGCGCACGAAACTTTGGGTCACAAAAGGCGGAGTCTGGCCGTTATAGGGATCGGCGAAATTCAGACCCGGTCCTGGAAGCTGATATGCCCCTGTCCAGGGAAGGGCACTGACGGCAGCCTGCAACGGACCACCGACGCCATTTGTAAAGCCTTCATAGAATATGCCGTAACCAGCTCGAATGATGGTGCTGCCATCTCCTGTGGGATCCCAGGCCAAGCCGATGCGCGGCATGAATTCGTGATAGTTGATCGGCGCAATACCAACGGGAACGCCGGAATCACCAGGGAAAAGCAAGCCCCGAGGAGCATCAGGCATCACTGTCGATTGCTGTCCTGGCGCCCACGCGTTCATGCGGTTCCGAATGTCGGTATAGGGCGTATTCACTTCATAGCGGAGCCCGTAGTTGATCGTGAGGTGGGGAGTCGCACGCCATTCGTCCTGCGCGTAGCCGGCGACAATCCACTTGCGGAGTCCTCGATTGAAATCTCCGCCACCTTGAAAGAAGAGCACGGGTTGGCCTAGAAGAAAGCTCGCAAACGAGTCGCTGGCGGGAAAAGGGGCGAAGACGAAGAAGCCGTTTGTGGCAATGCCCAGAATTAGGTTAATTTGCTGGCGGTCGAGGTCCGCTCCGATTTTCAGATTGTGGCGCCCGCGCGTTAGCGCCAAAGAATACGAGAGCTGGTAGTCGTTTTGATATGTGTTCTGAGGGCCAGTAATTGGATTCCCGATGCTTGCATAGCCGCTGACAATTAAGTAAGGAGGCCCCGCTGCAACGCTTAAAGTAGGTTGATAGGCAAACCCCAGGCTACTTGCGGGCGTGTGATTCTGCGCTTGGGTGTGGAAAAAAACATTTCTGAAAAGCGCGGCCCGGACGGTCTGGACGGTGTGCGGCGAAATCAAATGAACGTGGGAAATCGTAAAGGAATTCGTCGTAATGCTATCGGTAACTGGAAAGCCGGGAACGTTCGACCCGTTGATCGGGAGCGGATCGAGTGTGTTTACAGCGGAGGTGGCGAAGCGCCCGAAAAGCTGATCGCCATTTCCAAAGTAGTGATCGAGCCGAAAGCCGCCCTGGTCGTAGTCGTTGGTGAGGATTTGCGTCGACGCAAATAGACCTGGAGAGACGTTTCCAAGCGGGTAGAGGTTGGCTGCGTTTCGCGCAATGGGGCTGATCAGAAACGGCGGTATGCGGTTGCCGGGGAATTGCTCTTGTGTGAACTCGTTAATGAGCGGCTTGCGCTGGCCAGTGCGCGGATCTATCAAGTCCGAAAAGTCACCCGTGCGCTCGGCAGCAGTCGGCACGATGGCGGCTTGCGTTTTACCCTGCCTATCACGCTGCCCCTCGTAGTACGCGAAAAAGAAATCTTTGTTTCTGCGAATCGGCCCCCCGAGCGTTGCCCCGAATTGATGTTGATGGAGCGGCTCGGTGGTGGCGGCGAAAAAGTTGCGCGCATCAAAAGCATCGTTTCTCAGAAAACTCGTAAAGATTGCCGTGAAAGCTATTTCCGCCGGACTTGGTGATCACCGTCGTAGTCGCACCGCTGGTTTGACCATACTCGGCTGGGGCGTTCGAGGTTAGTATTCGAAACTCGCTCACTGCGTCAACTGGCGTGCGTAACGCGAAGCCTCCATTTACGCTGTCTACGTTGGTCGCCCCATCGAGCAGATAATTGTTCGATTCAGGGCGTTCACCATTGACGGCATAAGCCTGTCCGCTTCGCAGAATTCCACCGGCTTCGGCAAGTCCAGAGGTCAAGGGTGCCACGCCTGGCTGCAGCAAGCCAAGCTGAGTGAAATTGCGGCCGTTCAGTGGCAGATCTGTGATCTCGCGAGACGAGACGACGTTGCCGAGGGTGGAGCTAACGTCGATGGTTGCCGCGTTTGCCGCGACGGTAAGACGGCTGCTGCTAGGCCCGATTTGGAGCGGGACAGGCAGGCTGATATTTCGATTCACGTCGATGCGGATTCCGGAGGAATCAAATGACGCGAAGCCACGCGCAGTGACGTGCAGGTCATACTCGCCGACAGGCAAATAGGAGAAATGGAAAGTTCCGTCCCGTCCTGAATGCTGAGTGGCGACGAATCCCGTCTGAGTTTGACGAGCGCGAACTTCCGCATTGGGAACGTTAGCGCCTGAAGGATCGGTGATTTGCCCTTCAATCACTCCGGTGGGGTCTTGAGCGGCAAGAAGAGGCGCAAAAATGAGCAGTATCTGCAGAGTGGACGAGGCACGTTTGATCGTCATGCGCATTATAGGATTGTCAAGGCAGAGTAGCAGCGGAGTCGCGGTTTGTCTTGTATCTAAGGGTGGATACCTGAGTCGAACTTACGATAAAGATGTGGCACAAATTTGGCCTCCACCTTTGGATGGAGTTCAAAATCCATCTTCAGGTCCAAGACAAAAATCGCGAGGATTGTTAGATTAAATCAATTCTTGGAAATTCCTCACACCCCAAGCTGACCAAAAGCCCCGCATCCCAGCGGGGCTTACCCCTCCACGAAGCGTTAATTTAAGAGCCGGAAGCAGGAATTCGGCCTATTTCCAGTTGTCCGGTAACACCGCCTGTCACGCATTGCCAATAAAGCGGGCTCATGATACCTGCAGGCGAATGGAGACTGGTATTTCCGTATTGCTGCCCCGGCACCAATAGTCGAGTTCCGACCTCTCGTGCTCAACTAGTCAACTCGGTCCATTTTCAGAAGATTCTAAGGGTACGTCCGAGTGGATTGGAGGAACCATCGTGCGCCTTAGGAATTGCAGAGCAGTGGCAGTGCTCTTGGTTTAATTCCGGATCAGCAGTCTGGCGAAGTCAAGTTCTTTGAAGCTGCCGCTCGATCGCGCATGCTCGAACGCCGAGGCTGCCGCGTGTTCGAGAGAATAGTGCTTCATGAGTTCCCCTTGCACCAACCAGGCCAGACCAGAGGGGTCTGTCTGATCCATCTCCAACGCAATTGATAAGCTCCGTTTACAATCGTCCGGTTTGCCGTTGAACAGCTGCGCCAAAGCAAGCGTGTATGCGTACCCTGGACCTTCATCGAGCCCCGAGTGTCGATTTCCGGTATCCAGATCGTCCACCATTTCGTCTGACACTTTGTCCGCAAGTATCCCGTTCCACGCTTGCAGCACTTTGTCCGATACAGGCTGCATATAAGGAGCTTGTCTAGATCGCGTGACGTATTCTGCGGCGGTATCGAAATCGCCCCGAGCCATCGCCGCCACCGCGGCAAATTGCAGGGCGGCATGGTCCTTCACGGAAACCGCCAGGCGCGCTTCTGCGGCGTTCGCCAGTAGGGGCCATTGCTGCAGGCCCATGAGTGCTTCTCCTAAAAACCGCATTCCCGGTTCTTGATACAGTTTGCTCTTTAGCAGAGGTTGCGAGGCATCCCTCAGTTCCTCCCAGCCACGCGCTTTGCTCAGTGCTTCACAAATCGCAAAATTCAGATCGTCACGGTCCATATACTGCGGAGGGTGTGCGGATATCTGCTTGAGGATCATCACTGCTTCATGGGCGCCGGCGTAAGTTCCCATTAAGCTTGCCGCCGCGGCCCGAGCAAAAATGGCGTTTCGAGTTTCGGGTGCAGTTCCTGCCCATAGATAACGGATTGCCGGGCCTTTGTCGTCGCGCGTTGATTCAGGAAGAGCATTGTCTTTCACAGTGTCGAGCCATTGCTGGCCAGTAGTCAGATCGCCCTTGGCGAGCGCATCCAGCACGATCCGACCGACAGTTTCTAATCCATCCCCGGTTCCGATAAGCCGACAATGGCCGTCTTCCCGAACCACGAAGAAGGTCAGAGCGCCGAGATTCATCCGCGATGTAGCGGTCAGCAGGTATACCGGCGCGCCGCTTTGAGCTCTCTGCACCGTCTGGGTAATGACCTGTCGTTTTCCAGCTTGCAAAACAGCCTTGGACCCGCTGCCTGACTGTTCCCGCTTGCCCTGGTCAGCCACCTCCAGTTTGCTATCGCTCATCACGACATCGGCCAGTGTGTCAGGTGTGCCACCAATCGATCGCAAACCGATGCGAAATATAGCTAACCGCGCTCTCGTGCGTGCAATACGGGCCTGCCAGCCCGCGATGTCCGCGTGCTTGCTGATTATTTCAGCTATCTGTTCCCGGGTTGCGGTGGTCTTCGAAGCAAGTAGAAGGAACCGCTGTACGGGCGATCTGACATCGTCTTCAGGTAACAGCACCTTTTCGTACGGCTTTGTTTTTCCATACCACGCAGCCACCTGCGCGAACTGCGGGTTATCGCTGAATCGCTGCGCAGCCCGGAATAGTTGCTCGCCTGCGGCATACTCACGCACCTGCGTCAATGCGGCGGCTGCCGCACTCAGATTCTGAGCCCTCGAGTTGTTGTCCTTGTACAGATTTTGGCTGTTGATAATCGCGGCCTCCGAACTGTCCGTCAAAGCTGTTACCGCTATAGAGAGGGTGCCGTAGATGGGTTGCCCTGTAAGCTTCTTCATCTCCTCTTTTGCTTCGCGATAACGCCCCAGGTGCATAAGCGCGAACGTCAGGTTTTGACTTACAGCCGGATTCGCGCCTTTGTTCAGCATCTGCTGGTATAGAGTCACGGACTCGGCCAGCCGCGCACTTTTCGCATAGCGCTCACCCGCCGCATCGTGCTCCAGCAGAATGGCAAGCTCCATCGGCTCTTCCGCATCCGATTCGTCTAGTTGCATGGCTTTCCTGACTGCCTTCTCCGCGTCAACCGGTTTCCAGTCGCCGGTCCTCAGTCGGCCAAATGAATCGTGCTCGTAGGCGTACGCCATAACGAGCCAAGCCCCTGCCGATTTCGGGTCCAGTTCTACCGCCTTCTTCGCCGCAGAGACAGCCTCTTCCCCGGCGCCGGCATTCACTAGAAACTGAGCGAAACGCATCTGTGGCAGGGCGCTGCCTGGATGTTGGACGGCATCTGCCTGCACCATCTGGAGCGCTTCGGCTGTCTTTCCCACCGCAATGAGATCTGCTGCCTTGTAAGTGAAAGCGACCACCTGCCCGCCCACGCTCAGAAGCTTCTTTAGCTCTGTTCGTAAGCTCTCAAATTCAGCAGGAGTTAATCTCCGCTTTTCGGTCTCGAATTTAAAATCGAGCTGTATCGTTCCATCGACATTACGTTTCGTTTCGCTGCTGTAGATTACCCCCGCTGTCCTTGAGTTTTGCGTTCCAGGTAATTGATTAGGGCTAAACGCAGGGGGCGGAAAGATTTTGAAATGAACTTCAGCGTGATAGGGCATTTGCAGAACGAAGTCGTGTTTGCGAGCTTTCTGCTCTGCTGGGTCGTGTCCCAAGTCCAGCGTGAGATCGAACGGCAGGCCGTCAAACAAGAAGGAGTTCGAGAGTCGGACTACTGCATCCTGTAATCCTGTGACGGCAGCTGTGGATTTTTTAGCTTCCATTGTCAACCGGAAAGGATGAGAAAAGTCACCCTTCCTTGTAACCGCGAAATTGCCAAGGCTTTCACCGCCAAACGAATTCTTGGCGAATCGCTCTAGAGCGGCGCGGATTTGGTGATCGTCCCCGGCATACGCCGATCGCATCTGGAACTCAAAGCTGCCATAAGCTTCCGCTTCCTCACGAATCATCCCTTTTCCGTCCTCTTGCAACCGAACTTCCACGTTGTGAATAATTCGGTTATCGGCCGCACTGGATTCGGGAGTGGTTGTCAGCGCGATCGTGGAATCGTCCACAATCAGCGCGCGCCTGCCCTGATCCGTGATCGGCAGAGTTCCTACCCGCGCATTCTCGGCGGTTGCGTCGATCCATAAGGCTTCCTTGCCGGGTACAAATACAATCGCGTGATCAAACAAGCCGAGGCCAGGCAGTCCGGGGTCGATATCCGCCATATCGCCAGCACGTAACAGAGCAATATGCGCATCCACCCCCACAGCACGCAGCATAGCGATCAGCAGCGTTGCCTTGTCCTTGCAGTCGCCGTAGTGCCGGCGGATAACCACATCAGGTGGGTTTGGAATAATTGCCGCCTGTCCGAACTCTACGCCTGTATAGCGGACCCGCTGATGCAACTGCGCAACCGACCTCTCCACAATTTCGCGCTGTGGTCCTGTCCGTGGTAAATCAGCGGCGCCAATATCCGTTAGTAGCGCCTGAATATTGCCGCCGGTGATCTGTTGCGAAACCATCTGCTGATAAACCGAGGCGACTTGCTGCCACGACGTCCCCGTCGAAAACCGGAAGCTTGGGTATCCCCGTTGCTCGGGCGGGATCGAAGGCTCGTAATCCTTCTCCGGCTCTTTCCGGCCCACCTCAGCTTCCACGTGAATGCCGGACCTCGATTGTGTGCGCGTGATCGCCGATTCCGGTATGAGGCTGCTTCCGGTATGCAGCAGAACACCTTTGGCCGCGTCGATGGAGACGTGAAAGCGCTCAACTGGGAGTCCGCCGCCAATGATCAGCTCACGGACCACTCCCGCTGCGAACAAAGGAGTCGTGTCTCGCTTGACGATTTCGTACTCCACTACCGCTCCGTCCGATACGGCTGGAAGCGGCGCGCGGATCATTCTTGCATCAGAGAAGATCGCGCTATCGAGTTGCATAACCGGTGCGTCTGCGATCGTCTTCGCATCGAGCCAGTGCGACAATCCATCGGGCGAGATCACTCGGGCGCGCAGTTCCGGTTTGCTCTCGTGCCACGGTTCCCATTCCTGCTCGATGCTGGACCATTCTTCGACAGCACTCGGCCTAGCAATCCGGTACAAGCGGCGGAAGATTGAGACGGTTTTGCCGTCCTTTTGTATCTCATAATGATGGTCATCAAGAAGCAGTACTACTTCCGCGTCGGAGGCGGGCACAGCGGATGCGGCCTTCATAATCGCCGCAGGCGTCGAAGCAAATGGCTCATTCCAAGGCTGCGCCGCAGGCGAGGCACATTGAGCGGAAAAGCCACAAAGCACGACGGCCAGCAGCGGCGCTATAGAAGCGGGATATCCCATCGAAAGCATAGTTGTACAGCGAGACAGCTTGTCTCCTGCGATGTTGTTAACCGGCGCTACAACAGGCCATTGGCCGGATTGGTCCTATTTCGGCTCCAATGATTCGAAAGTGCGTTTGGCAGTTTGAAACTTGGAGGAGCGAATCGCGTGTTGTAACCGCATCGCTGGCAACCGGGAAACAATCTTTGGATTGTTGTGTTCGGAAAACACGCTCACCGGAAAGCAATTTCTTGAACTGCCAAACCGGGCAATCGACTGCTCTCAAGCTTTGAGTTAACGCTTATAGGGCGTACCTATTTAGACAGACAGTTTTGGCTGATAGACTGGATGTACTTCTGCCGTGAGTAGCTCAACCGCAGCCTCGAGCTTTGATGAAACTGCGCTGGTCCCCAGGGCCAAAGCGGGCGACACAGGTGCGTTTTCGGAGCTGGTCAAGCAGTATGACCGGCGCGTGTTTCGCATGGCCAAACAGATCACGCAGAGTGACGAGGATGCCGAGGATGTACTGCAAGAAACATTCCTGAAGGCCTACTCGCATCTTGATGATTTTAAAGGAAATTCAAAGTTTTATACCTGGTTGGTAAGAATTGCGGTCAACGAAGCGTTGATGAAGCTGCGCAAGCGGCGGTCAGATCGGACGGTGCCGCTTGACGAGCCAATCGACACGGGTGAGGACGAAGTTCCCCGGGAGGTCGCGGTCTGGGATGAAAACCCGGAAGAGAAGTATTCGCGGGATGAATTGGGGCAAATTCTAGATGAGGCGATCGAGAGTTTAAAGCCAGCTTATCGAACCGTTTTTGTTCTGAGAGACATCGAAGAACTGTCAATTGAAGAGACAGCAGAGGCATTGAATTTGTCTATTTCGGCGGTAAAGAGTCGGCTATTACGAGCCAGGTTACAGCTCCGGGAGAAGCTGACCCGGCAATTCAAACGAAAGGGGGATGACGCATTTGGTTACCTGTAAGCATTTTCTGCAGGAGCTGAACGACTTCCTCGACGAAACGCTCGACCCGAATCTGCGGAGTGAGCTTGAAAGACACGTTAGTGAGTGCCCGAACTGCTGGGTGATTTGCAACACGACGGAAAAGACCCTGAAAGTGTTCAAGGGAATGGAACCGCAGGAAGTACCGGCAGGGATCCAGGCGAGGCTGCTAGAGGCGCTCGAGCGAAAGATGCGGGCGAAAGGATGCGGGGAAACGAAAAAAGCCGATGCCTAGCGTTCAGGGCGGCGATTGAACATTGCCATAAACCGCTTTTTTTGCTGGTCGTTTAAAACGTCGAGGATGCGTTGTTTACCGTGTTCCGCAACATCTTCCCGCTGCTCTTCGATGTTCTGATAGTACTTGGCATAATCATCTAATTCTTTTGTGACTATTTTTTCCTGATCGGGCGTGAGGCTCAGCGTGGCCTTCATAGTTTGAAGATTGACATGTGGCGCAAGTTCAACGGGCGGCCGGGCTGGAAACATCTTTGAGTGCAAATATTGGCGGGTCACCGCAGTGCCGACCGCCGCGCCACACAAGAAGATGACTGCGACAATCGCGAGAACCTTCGGGTTTGACCATCCTGCGTCGTTGTGCCGCATCATTGGCCGATGCCGTGTTGTTGCAGAAGTAGCTATTGTAAAGATCCTTATTCTACCGATTCAGGCTGTACCGATTCGGGTGCAGATGCGAAGTTGATCAGGACAGCATCACGTTGCTGGGCCGGGCTGCCGAATACGGGCGCGTCACTAGCGAGCTGTTGAGCAACGATGGTTTTGCCTCCCAGGTGGCCGTCCCGGGCTTCCACACTGACTACATACGTGCCAAGCAGAGCTGCAATACCGAGCGAGGCATAGGCGAGGCGCTTTCCGAAAGGAGAGTAGATGAAGACCGACCAAATGGAGTCCTTCGCGCTCTCTTCAATGCGCTGCATGACGCGAGAGTAGAAGGCCGTGGAAGGCTCCATTTCTGGTTCCGAAGCGCGAAGTGTACGCAAAAGGGCGGATTGCGTCTTTATCAATTGGAATTCAGACGAGCACTCCGCGCAAGACTCCAAATGCTTTGCCACTCCTTCGACGTCGTATTTTGCGGCTGGCCTCGATAGTCGGGCCGTACGCGACTCTGCTGTGAGCAGATCTTCTAATTGATCCCGAATGAACCCGTGCATGTTTTCCCTCAAAAGCCAACCAAGTCGCGGATCTAAATGCCCGCTTCTACTCAACTCTACACCCAACCAGCCGAACCGCAGGGGCTCTGTGCCGTTATGCGGTCGGCGGCGCTAGCGGCGCTTTTTCCAACCTCCGCGCGGCTTTCACTAGCTTTTGACGCGCGCGAAACAGCTTCACTTTGATCGTATTCTCGTTCATGCCGGTCATTTGCGACAACTCCTCGACAGAGTGGCCCTCGACCTCTTTCAATAAAATGAGCGACCGGTCTTCGGCTGAGATCTTAGAGAGCAGCTTCAAAATCAAATCGTGCTGCGCCAGGCGCTGATCGACTGCCGGCGCCTGATCGGTAGCCGGCTCTGAATGCTCCATTCGCAGCGATTCATCGGCGGAAAAGTCGCTCTCATAGACCAGCTTTCGGACCCTCTTTTTGCGAAGGTAGTCGTAACACTCATTGACAGTGATTTTGTAAATCCAGGTCAAAAGCGAGCTGCGAAAATCAAAGTTCTTGATCGAAAAATATATTTTGGCAAATACCTGCTGAGCGATATCTTCGGCGTCGTTACGATTGCGAAGAATGCCGTAAATAATGGAGAAGACCTTGGCCTGATAGCGCTCGACGATTTCACGGAACGCTAGGTCGTCCTGAGCCTGTATTCTCCGGACTAGGGCCGCCTCTTCGGTCGTTCGATGATCCAATTTGGTCTTCGCTCGGGTTGCTTCACCCGTGACCGCCGGGAATGGGAGAGTAACGCTCAGCCCGTTCATACAACCCTGCGGACGTGCTACAGTTTGAAGCGGTTACAGAATCTTGGGTGGCCCACCACGCAGGCACAGGTTCATTATCCCGCACAGGAAAATTTGGTTGTACACTATAAGGAGAGCGACAGCTTAAGGAGAGATTTGGAATGATTCAGTTAACGGAGACGGCCGTCACTAAAGTGAGCGAGATCTTGAAGATGCAGGATCCCAAACCGGCCGGACTGCGGATAGCCGTGGTCGGCGGGGGTTGCTCAGGGTTCAGCTATTCAATGGCCTTCGAGAACCAGCCGAATATGCTTGACAAAACGTATGCTTTCGGGGATTTGAAAGTGTTCGTGGACCAGGCCAGCATGCTATACCTGGACGGAGCCGAAGTGGATTATGTGGAGAGTCTGGAAGGCTCGGGTTTCAAGTTCAATAATCCGCATGTGAAATCGACATGCGGCTGCGGCAGCTCTTTCAACGCATAAAGCACCATACAGCTAAACTTTTCGGTAGGCCGAAGGAGCTCCAATGCTCCTCCGGCCTTTCTTATTTGAGGCATGAAATCTGACCTAATCACAGAAGCGGCCAACGCGGCCTCGGCGACGATCGACAGTTTGTCGACGCGGGAAATCGTGGAGGTAATCAGCGCGGCGGATCGAGAGGTGGCGTCGGCTGTGGCGCGAGAGCTGCCTGCCATCGCGAAGGCGGTGGATGCGATTGCGGAACGGCTCGAGAAGGGAAGCAGGCTCTTTTATATAGGGGCAGGCACATCGGGGCGGCTGGGAGTGCTGGATGCCTCTGAGTGCCCACCGACCTTTAATACACCTCCGGAACTGGTCGAGGGGCTGATTGCCGGGGGTGATCGGGCGCTACGTCATTCCATCGAAAAAGCGGAGGACGATCCGGGGCAGGGAGAGCATGACTTACGGGAGAAAAAGCTTGGCAGCGGTGATGCGGTTGTTGGTATCGCAGCCAGCGGACGCACGCCGTACGTCTTGGGAGGTCTCGCCTTTGCGCGATCCGTCGGCGCGCTAACAATTGCTCTGAGCTGTACGTCAGATTCCGAAGTGGCGCGGGCGGCGGATATTGCGATCACTCCCATTACGGGTCCTGAAATTATCGCGGGCTCGACAAGAATGCGCGCCGGGACGGCTACGAAGCTGGTGCTCAATATGCTGAGCACTGGCGTAATGATTCGACTTGGTTATGTGTACGGCAACCTGATGGTGAACGTGCAGCCGACCAATGAGAAACTTACAGATCGCGCACGACGTATTGTTTCTGGCATCACGGGGTTGTCCTATGATGAAGCATCTCGGCTGCTTAAGGAGGCGGGCGCGGTGCGTACGGCGATCGTGATGCAGAAACGCAAGCTGTCGCGCAGCGAAGCCGAGAGGGAATTAGCAGCGGCGAAAGGCCGATTACGGATTGCACTCAGAGAATGAACCGAAGCGGAGCGGCAGTAAGCCTTCAACGAGTCATGGACCAATTTAAGATCGTGGGCGGCACGCCTTTGAGCGGGGAGATTCCCGTGAGCGGCTCAAAGAATTCGGCGTTACCGGCACTGGCTGCTTGCTTGCTGACGGAAGAGCCCATTACACTGCACCGCATTCCTCAAGTGAAAGACATCGTCACGATGGAGGCGCTGCTGACCTACACGGGAGCGCGCCTTTCCGATCAGGACGGAACCGTGTGCATCAATGCGCGTTGTTTGGACCGCGCCGAAGCGCCTTACGACGTGGTGAAAACCATGCGGGCGTCGAGTTTGGTGTTAGGTCCGTTGGTTGCCCGAACAGGACGCGCGAGGGTGTCCATGCCGGGGGGATGCGCGATCGGTGGTCGGCCCATTAATCTACACGTGTCGGCGCTCGAGGAGCTGGGAGCCACGATCGAACAGACACACGGATACGTGGAAGCAAAAGCAACCGAAGGGCTGCGCGGCGCCCAAATACATTTCGACCGGATCACAGTTACGGGTACGGAAGACGTGTTGATGGCGGCGGTGCTCGCCCGAGGGGATACCGTGATCAGGAATGCGGCTCGGGAACCCGAGGTGAAAGATTTGGCCGATCTGCTGATTAAGATGGGCGCGGAGATCGAAGGCGCGGGCACGTCCATTATCAGAGTGAAAGGCGTCGAGCGACTGCACGGGGCCGAGCACACGATCATCCCGGATCGGATTGAAGCGGGCACCTTTCTGCTGGGCGGCGCCATCTCGAAAGGCGATGTGCTGGTCAGCAATTGCATCCCAGAACACGTGGCCGCCCTCCTGATAAAGATGCGGCAGGCCGGCGCTGAAGTGGAGGAGATCGACGGTGACGCAATACGAATCCGCTGCTCGCGGCGACTGAAGTCAACCGATATGAGTACGGAAGAATATCCCGGGTTTGCAACAGATCTTCAGGCGCAATATATGGCCTCGATGACGGTTGCGGAAGGCAGGAGCCTGGTGACGGAGACGATTTTTGAGAACCGCTTTATGCATGCGCAGGAACTGGGGCGCATGGGAGCGAACATTCGGATCGAAGGGCGGCAGGCCATCGTAACGGGAAAAAAGGGACTGACTGGTGCACAGGTCATCGCGTCAGATTTACGCGGGAGTGCCTCGCTGGTGCTGGCAGCGCTTGTGGCGCGAGGGGAATCGACAATCGATCGTGTCTACCACATGGACCGCGGATACGACAGGATGGATGAGAAGCTGGCGGCGGTTGGCGCGAAGATTGAGCGGACACAGTAGGCGAGATGAGCACGCCGGTAAAGCATCACAGCGAGGGATTTCTAGCGCTCGTGAATGATGCCAAGAAGCGTATCCGGGAGATCGATATAGAAGAATACAAGCGATTGCGCGAAACTGGCGAAGCGGGACAACTCGTCGATGTTCGCGAAGACTCGGAGTGGCAGGCGGCGCATGCGGCGGGCGCGATTCATCTGAGCAAAGGCGTGATCGAGCGCGACATCGAGAACACGGTTCCGGATAAGAACGCGAAGCTGGTGCTCTACTGCGGAGGAGGGTTCCGGTCGGCGCTGGCGATCGACAATTTGCAGAAGATGGGTTACACGAACGTGATCTCGCTTGATGGCGGATGGCGGGCGATTGAAGTGTCGGGGTTGGAGTTGGAGAAGGGGTAGGGCTCAGAGACGTTTATGAATTTTCGCGCCGGTTGGAGTACAAGAAATAGAAGTCAAAATCAACACTGAGTGCATACGCTGCCATCGATTGGACGACCTTGCGGTCCAGATGCAGGCCAGGGTAGTCGGTATGAAAATACGCGACCAGTTGCATTAACCCCCCGTATTTTGAAGAGATATCGACGAAATAGTGTTTATTGATCGCGAGCTGCTTAATCACATCCTCGATGTGAGCTTCAAGCTCGCGCGCTTTGTCCAGCCGGGAGTACAACGACCAGCGACTAAATTTACGCTCCAGCTGAGTCGTGGATTTACGTCACCTTTGAGCCAGCAATCGGTTGGAGTCACGCCAGCGAAACGTGAAATTTCAGCAGGATCGAAATCACCGGTGACGGTGAAGTAAGCGTACTGCTCGTTGGGCTGAGTCATCCAGGTGCCAAATCAATTATCGCCTGCGAACCGCTGTTAGGATGTTCTGAAATGTGAGTATGCTTCGCGGCGAAGCACCGGCCACTCGTTATTCTGACGGCGAGAAATTCCATGGACGGCTGGAGAAGGGCTTGGCGGAACTCACTGCGTTCGCGCATCAGCCGGTTTGGCTATTCCTGAGGGCGTCATCATGGAAATGTTGCAAAAAGCTGTTGTCTGGCGCAATCTACAGGCGAATGGAAGTGACTACTGCGAACTCTGGCGCACCGCGGAGGGATGGGTACTGAAGGGGACCGCCATAGCCGTGCTGGGCGAGGCTGGACCGGTCCTGTGCACATACGATATCCAGTGTGATAATCACTGGCAGACTCAGCGTGCGGAAGTAACACGCCGCATCGGAAGTGATGTTCGCAAGATTAGTTTACTCGTTGAGAGTCGTGGTTCATGGCAAGAATCGGGACAACAATTACCCGGGCTGCACGAGTGCGTGGACGTGGATCTCAGTATCACGCCGGCTACAAATACGCTCCCCATTCGCCGGCTTAAGCTCTTGGTCGGAGCAAGCCATGAGGCGACCGCAGCATGGGTGAGGCTTCCTGAACTCGAAGTGCAACCTTTGTCGCAGCGCTATACGCGGATCGATTCCGATACCTACCGATACGAGAGCGCGACCGGCTACTCAACGATTCTCCGAGTGGATGAAAAGGGTCTGGTTAAGCTCTATTTCGGCGCATGGGAGGTTGTCGGCAGCGCGACTTCCTAGTTTGCCGCTATTTTTTCCGAGGGTCGTCAGCAGGATTTACATAATTCAGAACGAATGGCCCCATCGCATGAACTTGAACGATGGTTTCCCCCTTGGCCGTGGCGAAATGATGCATGCGCTTGGGCATGAGCACATAAGAGCCGGTAGGGAAATCATGCAATGCCGACTCGTCGAACTTATCACCCATGCCAGCCGCAAACGTTCCTTCAATGACCGTGACGTGTTCGTCCGTCGGGTGCCAATGAGCGGCGACCTTGCCTCCATCCGGAATTTTGAGACGAACCGAGAACAGGCCGGTCCTGGATGGATCGCCACTTAAAACGCTCATCTGTACGGCGGATGGTATTCCCGTTTCCACTGGAGCGGGCATCCATTTCAGATCAGATGGCGTGAGCAGAACTGGATTCACGCCCATTTTGTGGGGCATGGTCTTTTCCGGAGTCTGCGCTCCGGCCACAGACAGCAGCGCCCAAACAAATAAAGAACTGTGATCGCATCTTTTCTCCTGTCCGAGTTCCTTTGAGGAACATCCAACTGAGAATATCCTATTCAGCGGCGATCTGTCTTGCACCGCCGACCGGAATCTCAGATCCATGGCGTTGTCGCGGGTCCGAAGCTCCTATCGCCTTCAGCAGGCGATCACTGCAATGCGTAATTTCCCGAACAGCCTGCTCGAATGCTTCCTGATTCGCCCGGGAGGGTTTATGAAATCCCGTGATCTTGCGCACGAATTGCAACGCAGCACTACTCAGTTCCTCAGGAGTTGCGGCTTGTCCAGGCTTTCGTAAGACTTTGATGCTTCTACACACGATATGTTTAGCTTCGCACCCCGTCCCAGCGCCACGCCAGTGCCGGTTCTAAGCGACATGCGGGTAGATGCAAAAGACGTTGTGAGTCACGAGTATATTCAAGAAGACGCTTAAGTCGTCTACCCATAGTGAAAAGATGAGCGATCGCACGACTCCAAACCTGCCATCGCGAGATCTGGATGCTACCGCGGAGTTCTACGCAAAACTTGGTTTTCTCCCAGTTTTTAAGGATGGGGGCTGGATGATTTTGCGGCGTGGGCCCTTAGAGATCGAGTTTTTCCCTTACGTAGAGATCGACCCGTGGAGCACAATTGCGAACTGTTGCATTCGGGTGGCCGACCTAGATCAATTGCACGAGGATTTCGCTCGGGCGGACTTACCGGCGCAGGGCATCCCTCGGCTCACTCCGCCTGTAGATCAGCCTTGGGGCATGCGCGAGTTCGCGCTCGTCGACCTTGACGGAAATCTCTTGCGGTGCCTGCAAAGTAGCGCTATCGGAATGCGGGAAGCCGCAGTCTAGCTTTAGTTAACGGTTTTAATCAGCATTACGCCAGGGCCGGTTCCAACGTTCGCGCGACTTGTAACAGTTTGGGCTCGGTGAACGGGCTACTGATGAGCTGCAGTCCGATGGGCAGGCCGGTGGTGGTCTTTCCGCACGGCATGGATAAGGCCGGTTCACCGAGAAAGTTTATTGCCCGAACCAGACGCGTGGATGCCATACGCGTATCTTCTTGCTCGTCACGAATCTGCACAGTGGTTTCTATCAATAGAGGCGCGGTGATCGGTGTGGTGGGAGCGACTAGGATGTCGATCTTGTGCCAGAGCGCGTCGAAGTCACGGCGGAACAGCGTCCGTATGCGCTGCGCGTTCACGTATTCGTGGGCGGCGATCATCTTGCCCTGCTGAATCAAAGCCCACACATCCTCACCGAAAAGGGCGGGGTTTCTGTAGTGTGCATAAAGCGCGGCCGTCTCGGAAAGCTGGATAATGCGTGCTGCTGCGGTCGCCTCATGCATGTCCGAAATCTGAACTTCGGAAAGCGATGCACCGCGGCGGCTCATTTCAGAGATGCTGCTTTTCACAGCAGCCGCGACCTCATCATCAACCTTTTCGAAATAAAAGTTTTTCGGGATGCCGATGCGCACTCCATCCAGATTCGCTAGTGATGGCAGGTCGAAATCGGGAGCCGGGAACGGAGCGCAACTAGTGTCGAGCCGGTCGGGGCCGGCAATCACATTCATCATAAGTGCACAATCTTCAGCGCAGGATGCGAGCGGCCCGACATGATCGAGACCAAAGGCGAGAGGCAGCACGCCGTAGCGGCTGACGCGTCCATAAGTGGGCTTCAGGCCGGTGATGCCGCAGTAGGAGGCGGGTATGCGAATCGATCCGCCAGTGTCGCTACCGAGAGAAAATGGTAGTATACCCGCTGCGACGAGAGCCGCCGATCCGCCGCTCGAGCCACCGGGGATGCGGTTCGTATCGCGGGGATTCAGCACCCTCCCGTAATGCGGATTTTTTGACGTAATGCCGTACGCGAGCTCATGAAGATTGGTCTTGCCGATTGAGATTGCGCCCGCCGCCTTCAACTTTTCGACTACAGTCGCGTCATACTGCGGCACGAAATCACGAAAGATGAGCGAACCTCCCGTCGTACGAATCCCGCAGGTGTAGAAGATGTCCTTGTGCGCGGTTGGAATGCCGTGCAACGGCCCACGGTCGACACCAACGGCTAGCTCCCCGTCACGCTCTGCTGCGTCTGTCAAGGCTTCTTCTTCCGTCAAGGTGATGACGCTGTTTAAGAGCCAATCACGCTCTTTGACGTCGGCGATTGTCTGCTGAATTAGTTCAACGCAAGACACTTTGCCAGTCCGCAGCAGCAGGCCGGTTTCGCGAACTGTCACTCCGGCTTTTCCACCCGGCTGCTTGGATCAGAAACGGGCTTATAGGGCCGGTAAATGGTGGCGGGTTCCACCTCCGGAGCGAGTCGGTTGGCTATTGCGGCAAAGGTCTTGCGGAGGACATCGACAGTCGTGCGGTTATCGTGGGCGCGGGGTGAATCTTGCTCTTCGGGATCAGGCATTTCGCTGCTCAGCAGTTCTGAAGCATAACATTTGCGTGCGTTATGATGAGGGGATTCCCAAGGAAAATTTGTATGTCAGCATTGCTCCGTTCCGTTTTAGCGCTGGCCTTGTACGCCACTCTCGAGGCCGCTTTACCGCCGCGCACTCTACCGCCGATCATTGACCGAGATCTTTTCTTTGGCGAGGTTCAGATTAGCGCAGCGCAGGTTTCTCCCGACGGCAAGTATATTTCTTTTCTAAAGCCGTACAAAGGGACGCGGAATATCTGGGTGAAGAGAGCAGCCGAGCCGTTCTCGGCGGCCAAGCCCATGACCAACGAAACCAAACGGCCAATCAGGGTTTATTTCTGGAGCCGGGACGCCCGCTTTGTGCTGTACGCGCAGGACCAGGGCGGCGACGAAAATTTCAACATCTATGCCGTGGATCCGAATGCCGCGCCCGCAGCCGGGATCGAGGTTCCGAAAGCGCGCAACATCACGGATGCCAAAGGCGCTCGTGCGTTCATCTACGCGCTCCCTAAGAATGATCCCGACGCGATTTTTGCTGGTCTGAACGATCGAGACAAAGCGTGGCCTGATTTGTACAAGCTGAAGATTTCAACTGGCGAGCGGACGCTGCTGCGTAAGAACACCGAGCGCATTGCGGACTGGACGTTCGATAACAAGGGGACGTTGCGCCTGGCAACCCGTACGACTGAGAAAGGTGATACAGAGGTGCTGCGCGTGGACGCCGACAAGTTCGCACCGATTTACTCTTGCGATGTGTTCGAGACATGCGCTCCAGTGCGGTTCGATGCGCCCAACAGCAAGGTTTATGTGATCACGAATAAGGGCGCGAATGTCGATCTCGCAGAGGTGGGGCTCATCGATCCCGCGAGCGGAGCGATGACAGATGTCGAGAACGATCCGCTGAAGCGTGTCGATGTTGAAGATGCGATTTTTTCCGATGTTTCCGACCAACTTGTGGGAACGGTTTATGAGGATGATCGCCAGCGGATCTACTGGAAGAATCCCGTGTTTGAGGCCGATTACAAGTGGCTGGAGTCTAAACTGCCAGGCCGCGAAATCGGCTTTGCGTCCCACAGCAAGGATGAGAATCTTTGGATCATCTCAGCGCACAGTGATAGGGAGCCCGGCGAGACATACTTATACGACCGTAAGGCGAAAACACTCGCGTTGCAATTCCGTATCAGGGAGCAGCTACCGCGCGAGTCGCTGGCCTCTAAGAAAGCCGTTCGGTACAAGTCGTCTGACGGTCTGGAAATTCCTGCCTACTTGACAACTCCCAAAGGAATTGAAGCGAAAGAGCTGCCGCTGATCGTGCTCCCGCACGGCGGTCCTTGGGCGAGAGACAAGTGGGGATACGACACATTCGCTCAGTTCTTCGCAAATCGCGGGTATGCGGTGCTGCAGCCGAATTTCCGCGGCTCGACGGGATACGGCAAGAAGTTTCTCAATGCAGGCAACGGGCAGTGGGGACGCAAAATGCAGGATGACCTGACTTGGGGCGTAAAATACCTGGTTGCGCAGGGCATTGTGAACCCCAAGCGCGTTGGTATTACCGGCGGCTCCTATGGCGGGTACGCGACACTTGCGGGCGTCGCATTTACACCGGATGTGTACAGCGCGGCAGTGTCGATCGTCGGGCCTTCAAATTTGATCACGCTTCTCAATTCGATTCCGCCGTACTGGGAGGCGGGGCGGAAGATTATGTATGCGCGCATGGGAGATCCGGGTACTCCGCAAGGTAAAAAATTGCTGGCCGAGGAATCACCGCTCAACGCGGCGGCCCAGATCAAGACGCCCTTGATGGTGGTGCAGGGCGCGAATGATCCACGAGTCAACAAGCGCGAATCCGATCAAATCGTGGTGGCGTTGCGCGATCGCGGCGTGTCGGTGGTGTATCTGGTTGCACCGGACGAAGGTCACGGGTTTGCGAGGCCGATCAACAATCTGGCAATGGTAACGGAGATGGAGCGCTTCCTCGGGAAACATCTGGATTCACGTTTCCAGGAATCTGTTCCGACCAATGTCGCTGCGCGGCTCAAAGAGATTACGGTCGACCCGAAAACGGTGACACTCGCGGCAAAGGTGGATGCTTCGCAGGTAGGCACGCCGGTTCCGACTCAGGACTTGAAACCGGGGCTGAGTACCTACAAGGCAACTCTCGAGGCCGGCGGTAAGACGATTCCGTTAGAAATGAGCAGCGAGATTAAGGATGACTCAGGGCTATGGGCGGCAACAGATACGATGCAGACGCCGCTGGGACCGGTCACCGACACGACAATGATCGAAAAGCGCACACTGATTCCGCGCCAGCGTCACGTGAAACAGGGTCCGGTTGCGATTGATCTGACCTACGACCAGGGCAAGGCCACTGGAACGATGATGATGAACGGGCAGCAGAAGCCGATACAGGTCGACTTGGGCGGCCCGTTGTTCGCTGATTCCGCTGGATCGATGCAGTCGATTGCGGCGCTGCCTCTAGCGGATGGTTATCGAACAACTTTTCGAAATTTCGATCTGCAAAGCCAGAAGCCGAAGGTGATGCAACTCACCGTTGCGAGTAGTGAAAACGTGACGGTGCCTGCGGGCACATTTCAGGCATACAAGGTGGACATCAGCTCAATTGATGGGGCGGAAAAGATGACCATGTGGGTTGCGAAGACGTCGAAAAAGACCGTGAGGTATCAGGCGACGATGCCGCAGATGGGTGGTGCGATCTTAACTGCGGAGTTGATGCCGTGAGTTGATTGGGCGGGGGAGTTACTTTCCGGGTAACTCTAGTTTATCGGCCAGAACGCGCTTGGAGCGGCGGCCCGGTGACGTGACTGTAGTACTTCTCCGGCCCCATTGTCGGTCATTCGGTAAGGTTCGGCTTTTCGCTGTAAGATTGTGCAAGCCAGATGACAATCAAAAGAGTTGGGCCAGTATCCTGCGCCAAAATCGCGGGTGTGATTTACGCCGCCATGGGAGTTCTGATTGGGGCCTTGTTCTCTTTATTCGCTCTACTCGGGATGGCTTTCTCGGGGACCCAGCGAGGGCTGACACAGAACGCCGTGTCTCCCCTGATTCGGTGCGGTCATTGGTCTAGGGGCGATCCTCGTGTGCCCGATCCTTTATGGCGTAATGGGTTTTGTCTTCGCGTTGATTGGGGCGTGGATTTACAATCTGGTCGCGTCCAAGGTGGGCGGGATTGAGATCGACGTCGCCTAGTCACACCGAGCTGCAAAAGGATCTCCATTCAAACGTCAGGCTTCGGACGGCAAACCGCGTCAAAGGAAACTGGATGTGGTACGCGCCATCCCGAAGTATCTTTCGAGTCGGGCTGTTGAAGTGGCATTACGGCATAACTGGAAACAGGGCCGAATTACCCATGCGAAAAATCGAGATCGGTGATTCGTGCATCATGATGGCGGATGAGGCTCCACAAAATGGACGCGTTCAGCCCTGAGCATTATGGCGGCTCGTCCGCGAGTTTGCTCATCTACACGGGGGACTGTGACACGATGTACAAACAAGCCTTTGCCGCTGGAGCAACCCGCCTTCGCGAACCGGCGGATCAGCCTTACGGAGATCGCATGTCCGGCGTCAAAGACTCTTTCGGCTACAAATGGTGGGTTGCTACGCACATCAAGGATGTGTCAATACCGGAAATGGAGAAGCTGCGACAATAGGAGGCCCAAATGACTGCCGATGATTTTCGCCGCCTTGCTCTGAGCTTTCCCGACGCGGTGGAGAACTCTCATATGGGGCATCCGGATTTTAGGGTGCATGGCAGGATTTTCGCCACGCTGCAGTATCCGGATGAGAGTTGGGGCATGGTGAAACTGACTCCAGAAGACCAGCAGACGTTCGTGCAGGCGCACCCGGAAGCTTTCGTGTCTGTCAAAGGCGCATGGGGACGTCAAGGCTGCACGAGTGTCCGCTTGGAAGCCGCGGACGAAAGCACGCTTACAGAGGCGTTCGGAATTGCTTGGCGGAATGCAGGGGCGGAGCGGCCGAAGAAGCAGCCTCAAAAAGGCACGAGCATTCGACGGCCGCGAAAGAGCAGATAAAGGTTCGTTGGGCTCATGCGGTGAAGCGTGCATTCTTCGCTAAGGTTTGCTGTGATACTCAGATAGACTGTTTTGGGATGCCTTGCGCCACTCCTTTCAGGAGCTTCGCTATCTCGAACATAGAGGAGACGCAGGAGCGCAGGAGTTGGTATCCCTGTGTGACAAACGGTAAGGTACGATCGACTCCAACCAAGATGTAGGCCGGCTCCAGATCACTCCCAGGCAAATGTGCATCCGCGTGTCTAAGGTCATATGCCCCGGCAAGAGGCCCCAGAAGTAATCTCGCCTGTGCCGAACCGGATTGTGCGGCTAAAACGCTCTCGAGGGACTTGAGCGAGCGCAATTTTTCCCCCTTCGGTGGCGCAACAATCTTCTGAAGGGCCGAGGCATCGATACTGTCCGCCGTCAGCCTTGCGACGTCTTTGGCGAGAGAAAAGAAACCTGTTTGGTCCACGGACCGGAAGCGTTGGGTATGGGAGACGAGTTTTTCATACTGCTCGTGCTCGGTGAAGAGCCGGAAGCCGAACTGCTGGAGTGTAACCGCGTTCAATAAATCGATACCGCGCCGCAAGAATTCTTCCGGGGCCTGCGTGCTCGCCGGCATTCCTTGAGCTTGGGATGCGAGAAGCTCTTCCGAAACGCCAGCTTCGGGGCTTATGTTGAAGCCGGCCCATAATCGTTGCTGCCACTCTGGAAGGAGGGCTATGTCTTTCGCGAACACATTAACTAACCCGAGCCTGTTAACACCGAAAGTCATATCCGATCCGGGCGAACACCTGACATGACCCGTGTCCCTCGTATACCAACCCAAACCCCCTCCTCTACGATGTGAAAGCGCCATGATCGCCTCTGGCCGAAACCAAAGCCAACTCCCCGAGTACTCCAGCGTTTCTTTGCTTTCTCGTGTACCGGAGGCGTCCGTAACGAAGAATACCGATGAAGGAAACTCGTCCCCGCGGATTCGCGTGCTGCGTTCTGCCGGATTAACCCATTCATTACGCCAGAATTCGCCTTCAACCAAAATCACTTTTTGGCCCTTGTGGGTAACAGTCCAAGAGTCCGAGACAAGATTTGAATCCGAAGGTCCTATGCTGGGTAGGTCCTCGTCGAAATCGATGTCGTTCCGCCCTACGCGAAAAACCGCGGTGGAGGAACCGAAAGGATTCCCGCCTTCGTGCATGGTTATGACACGCCGTTCCCATCGATCACCGTGGTTGATCTCCCGAACAGGGTTCTCTGACCAGTTAATATGGGTCGCGTCATCTACAGTCTCTTGACGATTCCGGTAAAAGGAAACGTAAAGTGCCATAGCTCGTGCGCATAGATAATCCTTTGGGTATTCGGCTCGCACTTCAAGCAGGGACGGCTCACCGTCAGATGTTTTGCGCAGCCGTACAACCTCACCGTATCCTTCATCCATTGCGAGCCAAATGTTGCCCTCGCGTTTAAGTTTGAGAGCGATAACGAAGTCCTGGTGAAGGTGCCATTCCGTGCATTCATCTTGATTCCCCTGCTGCGACAGGACGAGAGGGATTCCATTAAGGTCTAATTCATCGCCGTCGAAGATGTCGGCCGGCACGTATATGCCACTTTCAGCCCAAGATGCGTGAGAGCGTATGAGGCCTACGTCCATCCACTTCAGGGTCTCCGCTTGGCTTTTTTTCTGGAGCGGAATCGCTACCGATCCGACACCATAGAACGCAGAGCTATGACCGACGTGTCCGAACCTGCCAATCGCGTCTTTTGGGCTGCGCGAAGGGGAATCCAGACGGCGTTATCTAGCTTCCGTCTTCTTAGGTCCTTCATTTCGAACCATTCTTGGTCCATCTAGCATTCATTCTCTCTTGCATTGATATTGATCGCGGTTTCAAATCTGCTCAATAGTGACCATCGGTGCCCTTGTCATTCATTCAGTACGGCCGGTGATCTAGCGGAAGCACGCTTTACCCCGAGCTATGATGGTCGCGTCATGTCGCAGACTGCGGTAGTCGCTCCTGTCGCCCCCTTGACGATCCTGCAGGAAGAAGAACAACTTTTCCAAGACTCGGTCCGGCAATTTGCGAAGGAACGCCTGGCGCCCCATGTGCGTGCCATGGATGAGGAAGGCAAGTTTCGGCCCGATCTACTGCAAGAGCTGTTCGAGATGGGCTTGATGGGCATCGAGGTTAAGGAGCAGTACGGCGGCCAAGGTGGATCGTTTTTTCAATCGGTGTTGGCGATTGAGGAACTGGCGAAGGTCGATCCGTCCGCTTCCGTCATAGTTGATGTTCAGAACACGCTGGTTACGAACGCCATTGAGCGTTGGGCTAACGCTGAGCAGAAGCAGAAGTATCTTTCACGACTCGCGACACAGACCGTCGGAGCGTATGCGTTGTCTGAAGTGCAATCGGGCTCTGATGCGTTTGCGCTTACGACGAGAGCTGTCGCAGAAGGCGATGGATATCGGGTTTCGGGACGCAAGCTATGGATTACGAACGCGGCGGAGGCCGAGATTTTTCTGGTTTTTGCGACCATCGATCCTTCAGCGGGCTATCGCGGCATCACGTGTTTTCTCGTCGAGAGAGGAATGCCGGGCTTTCAGGTTGGCAAGAAAGAGGACAAGCTGGGCATTCGGGCGTCGTCGACTTGCGAGTTGATTTTGGACGATGTGCGACTCGGGAGTGAGCAGGTGATGGGGGAAGTGGGGAAAGGGTACAAGATCGCGATTGAGACGCTGAACGAGGGGAGAATCGGCATCGCGGCGCAGATGTTGGGTTTGGCCGAAGGCGCGCTCGATCATGCTTTGAAATACGCGAAGGAGCGGAAACAATTCGGTAAGGCGATCAGCGAATTTCAAGGCGTTCAGTTCGATTTGGCCGAGATGGCGACAGGTATCGAAGCCGGCCGGCTGATGGTCTACAATGCCGCGCGTCTCTGCGATGCAGGGCAACCCTTCGTCACTCAAGCAGCCATGGCGAAGTTCTTCTGTTCCTCGGTTGCGGAAGAGATTGCATCGAAAGCCGTGGAGGTGCTTGGGGGTGTTGGATTTACGAAGGATTATCCGGTTGAAAAGCTGTACCGTGACGCGAAAATAGGACGAATTTACGAGGGAACAAGCAACATGCAGCGGGTGACGATCGCGAAAGCCCTCCTCGATTCGCGGAAGTAAGCGGTAACGTAGCGCCTTCGGGCAGACGTCACAGTAGAGAATAGTAATAGCGATGTTTCAACGTAGTTTTGTAACCAGTCTGTCCCTGTTTGTCGCTGTGCCGCTGCTGTTGGCAATCGAACCCAAGGCAGATCCTACGCCGGAGCAAATACAGGACATTATCAAAAGGTTTGTTCAGAAAGAAACGGAATTTGCGACTGCCCGTGAGAATTACGTGTATCGGCAGACGAACAAAATCATCGAGATTGAACCCCCCGGCGGAAGCTACGAAATGGTCGAGGAAGTTACCTTCGATAGTCGCAATCGACGTGTGGAGCACGTCGTGCGGGCACCAGTCGCCACGCTGCAAAATATTCTCATGTCGCCTGAAGATGAGCAGGACATGCGCAATGTGATGCCGTTTGTGATGACGAACGACACGCGCGATGAGTACATTGTGAATTATGTGGGTAGGGAGCAGGTGGATGAGATTCCCTGCTACGTCTTTGCCGTGAAGCCGAAGGAGCTGACGAAGGACCGCAAGCGTTACTTCGAAGGGCAGATTTGGGTAGACGATAAGGACCTGCAAATTGTAAAGACCTACGGTCGATCCACGGGCCATCTACGGAAGCACGAGGACCAGCAGTTTCCGAAATTTCAGACATATAGGGAACAGATCGATGGCAAATACTGGTTTCCAACGTACACGTATGCTGACGATACGTTGAACTTCAAGGACGGCCCGGCGGTGCGAATCAAGGAGATCATCAAGTACGACCAGTACAAGAAATTTGCGAGTGAGTCTACGATCACTTACAGCGGCGTGAATTCGAGCGGCTCGGGCACGCAACCGGCAAATCCTCCCGCTACGCCGCCGAATCCGCCCAAATAAGTGTAGGGAAGTACGGGCGGTGATCGTGAAAATCTTCCTGCAGCGCTCAGTGCTGATACTTTGCCTGGTAGAGCTTGGCTTTGCCCAGTCAAAGCCAATACATGTCCGTAACTTCGCTGAAGTAAATGATCACTTGTACCGTGGTGGCGTGCCGACCAAAGTGGGTCTCGAGGAGCTGGCGGCGATGCACGTGTCGATGATCATCGACCTGCGCGAACCTGGCGAAGGGTTGGATTTCGAAAAACAGACGGCCAAAGGTTTGGGGTTGAAATATATCAATATCCCGTTCAGGCCTTTTTCGGCCCCAAGTCAGGAGCAAATGGACCAGGTCCTCTCTTTGCTGCTCCATAGCGATTCCGACCGGATTTTCTTACACTGCCGAAGAGGAAAAGACCGCACGGGGACCGTGATCGCGTGCTACCGCATGCAGCATGACGGATGGGACAAGCGGGCTGCGCTTCTAGAGGCCAGAAAGCATGGCATGAGTTTTACAGAGCGCGGTATGCGATCCTTCATACTCGATTTCACGCCCGCGAAGCATTCTGCCCCGGCGACAGCTGCAAGTAGCCTACACTAACCGGGTACGCCACCGGGCAGATGTGTAAAATCAGGGATCGGCAGCTTGCGACGCCGTAATTTCCCGTTCAGCCGTAAAACTCCTAGATTCAGCCATTGTTGCTTGCGCTGACTTATATAATCGGGTAAAGCTATCTAACGCTTAAATGGAAAGTCTCGCTTAATGTCCGTCTGGAACCTTAATCGTGAACGACGAAGCGCAACCCTAAATAGGCGTCTGCGCGAGGCAAAGCTGCTGGTGAATGGCGCGCTCGATACTGATCATCCGATCATGGCGCACATCATTCCTATACGGCGCTGTAATCTATCCTGCGCGTACTGCAACGAATACGATGACTATTCGAAACCGGTGCCGCTCGAGACAATGCTGCACCGGCTGGCGTTACTAGGCAGGCTGAGGACCGGCGTGATCACCCTGAGCGGCGGTGAACCGCTTCTCCATCCTGAGCTCGATGACGTTATCCGCGGCATTCGAAGCAACAAGGCTCTCGCTGGTTTGATTACGAACGGATATCTGCTGACCGCGGATCGCGTGCGGCGGCTGAACGATGCGGGACTGGACTATCTGCAAATCAGTATTGATAACGTGATGCCGGACGACGTCTCGAAGAAGAGCCTGAAAGTTCTGGACAAAAAGCTCCAAGTTTTGGCGGCGCACGCGCATTTCCACGTAAATATCAATTCAGTGTTGGGTGGCGGAATTCGCAACCCCGAAGATGCCTTGGTCGTGGGAAAGCGCGCCATGGAGCTAGGTTTCACTTCAACTGTTGGAATCATTCACGATGGCGACGGCCAACTGCGGCCACTGGCGGATCGTGAGCGGGAAGTGTTTCTCGAGATGAAGAAGTTCGAGAAACGGCATTTTTCGCAGATCAATTACTTCCAAGAGAAGATTGCAAACGGCCAGCCGAGTAACTGGCGCTGCCGGGCGGGTTCGCGCTACTTGTACATCTGCGAAAACGGGCTGGTGCATTACTGTTCCCAGCAGCGGGGCTTCCCAGCTAAGCCGCTGGAGGACTACACGGTCGCGGACATCCGGCGTGAATACGTGACTCAGAAATCATGCGCGCCGCTTTGCACCATTTCGTGCGTTCATCAAATTTCCTACTTCGACTTCTTCCGCGGCCAGCAAACGCGCACGGTTGAGCCTATCGCTGAAGAGCAGCTGGTCTCAATCAAAGCTGCTGTCCGGTAAGAGCATCTTACGCCGTGCATAGGACCGGCCTTGCTGCCGATTCGGCAGTGAAGAAGCACGATCCGGGACGCGGTCACCCCGAAAGCCCCGAAAGCCCCGAAAGCCCCGAAAGCCCCGAAAGATACGACGCGATCATGAACCGCCTGGAATCTACCGGCCTATTAGAGATGCTTTTGCGGATTGAAGTACGGAGCGCCGTGGAAGATGAGCTGGCGCTCGTTCACAGTCGGCAGTACATCGCGCTGGTTGAGCGAGAGGTGGCGCAAGGCCGCCGGCAATTGAGTACGGGAGATACCGACGTTGGCCCACATTCGATCGAATCGGCAAAAGCCGCTGCGGGATGTGTGCTGTCGGCCGTTGATGCTGTGTTTTCGGGCTCTGTAACGAACGCGTTTTGCGCGGTGAGGCCTCCTGGGCACCATGCGAGTGCCGCAAGGGGCATGGGATTTTGTCTGTTCAATAATGTCGCACTAGCCGCGAGATATGCACAGCACAGGCACAGCGCCGGGCGAGTGCTGATTGCCGACTGGGATGTCCATCATGGTAACGGAACGCAGGACATTTTCTACGAAGATGGATCCGTCCTCTTTTTCAGCACGCATCAATCGCCGTGGTATCCCGGCACAGGCGAGGCTTCGGAAGAAGGCGAAGGTCGAGGGGCAGGGAAGACCATCAACTGTCCTTTCCCAGCGGGTTCCGGGAGAGCTCAGATCTTGGGTGCGTTTGAGCAGCTTCTATTGCCTGCTGCAAAGGAGTTTCGTCCGGATTTGATTCTGGTTTCGGCGGGTTTCGACTCACGCATGAACGACCCGCTTGGCCTATTCCTGCTGACTGATGATGATTTTCGGGACCTCACTCGCGTGATGGCCGAACTCGCGGCACAATGCTGTGGGGGCCGCTTGGTTTCCGTTCTCGAAGGCGGCTATAGTCTGCAAGGGTTAGCGCTTGCAGCCGAAGCGCACGTTCGGGCGCTGGTGGAGAGCGAATACAAATGAGTGTTAGATGCGCACTGCTTCTTATCACTCTTCTGTCGACGGTTGCCGGAAATTGCACTTGCAACGCGCAGGAATTCCTCAGCGGCTGGTTCGATCGTTCTGATCGCGCGAAAGCGGGTCAGCCTCACTGGATGACTCCAGTGGTTACTGTCACTCCGAGACTGGAACAGGAGTTCCGGACAGACTTCCTCCTCCAACGAACAGCAGCGGGAAGCGAGCTTGTGAATCTCGGGAATTCGAAAGGACTCGAACTCATTCCGAGCGAGCGTGTGGAACTGATTCTCAATGTTCCTCCATATCTTCAACACAACGAAGCGCGCCTACACGACGGGTTTGGAGACGTTTCGTTTTTGGGTAAATATCGGCTGCTTTCCAGCAATGAGGATCGTGGAAATTACATCGTGACATTATTTCTGGCAGCTAGCATTCCGACAGGTTCATATACAAATGGCGCGAGAAGCGGCATCCTGACACCCACCATCGCTGCTGGAAAAGGATGGGGGAAATTCGACGTGCAAAGTACGCTCGGTGTAGGGTTACCCACAAACCATGCCGGCATCATCGGCCATGCCATCGGCTTCAATACGACCTTCCAATATCACGTAGCGAAGTTGTGGCCGGAGCTCGAGGTAAACTCCACGTTTTGGAAGAACGGCACACAGGCCGGCAAGAAGCAAACATTTCTGACCCCCGGGTTGGTCCTCGGACGCTTCAAGCTGCACGGGCGTCTGTTGATGGCGCTTGGGGCGGGATTTCAGATCGCTGCCACTCACTACCACAACTACAATCACGCTTTGGTGGTAACGGTTCGTTTCCCGTTTTGATCTCGGCGTTATCACACAGCGTTTCCGCACGCATCACTCGTATCTTTACGACTGCTATACTGAGCGGTTTTGATCGTCCATCAGGAGTCGAATGCGAAGAAAAGTAACGGTAGTTGGAGCTGGCAATGTAGGGGCCAACACCGCACAAAAGATAGCTGCTAAAGAGCTCGCCGATGTAGTGCTTGTGGATGTGGTCGAGGGC
This sequence comes from Bryobacteraceae bacterium, assembly GCA_051004875.1. Classification (GTDB taxonomy): domain Bacteria; phylum Acidobacteriota; class Terriglobia; order Bryobacterales; family Bryobacteraceae; genus Bog-105. The sequence continues at coordinate 4,923 of JBPCJX010000151.1, read as the reverse complement.
GTGCCTCAGGGCAAGGGATTGGACATGCTCGAATCCGCCCCGGTAGAGGGCTATGACGTTCGAATCCTTGGCACGAACGGCTACGATGAGACCGCTGGATCGGACATCATCGTGATCACGGCGGGATTTCCGCGCAAGCCGGGCATGAGCCGTGACGATCTGCTGCTGGCGAATTACGAAGTAGTGAGAAGCGCGACGGAGCAGGCTGCGAAACATTCGCCCAATGCAATCCTCATTCCCGTCACGAATCCGCTCGATGCTATGTGCTGGACTGCGCTGAAGGTATCGGGATTCGCTCGCGAGCGCGTGATCGGCATGGCTGGCGTGCTCGATACCGCGCGATTCCGCACCTTCATCGCGGAAGAACTGAATGTCTCATTTGAAAATGTGACGGCAATGGTGCTGGGTGGGCATGGCGATACGATGGTTCCGCTCGTGCGCTTCACCAACGTGAGCGGGATACCGCTGAGTGAATTGACCGATCAGCCTACCATCGACCGGCTTGTGCAACGCACTCGCGATGGGGGCGCGGAAATCGTGAAGTATTTAAAAACCGGAAGCGCTTATTACGCGCCCGCTGCTTCGACAGTTGAGATGGTAGAGTCCATTCTCAAGGACAAGAAGAAGGTCCTCCCGTGCGCCGCTTATCTGCAGGGTGAATACGGCATTTCTGAGCTCTTCGTTGGAGTACCAGTGAAGCTGGGCAAAGAGGGGATTGAGAAGATCTATGAAATTAAGCTGGAAGGCGCTGAGCGGGCCGCGTTAAAGAAGAGCGCCGATGCCGTTCAAGAGCTGATCGACGTAATCAAACAAAAAATGCAGTGAGGGTAAAAAACGGATGGCGGATGAACTTGAGATCCGCTAATCTGACGGGCATGGTGCGCTCGAACTCTGCCGATCAAGCAACGGGCGAGTTAGCCAGTCCTGTACATATCGACCCTGAATACGCATGTTTTGGTATGCGGCCAGCTCGCTCGACAATTCATAGGTGGGGGATATACGCGACCGAGTTCATTCCGGCGGGCAGAAAGGTCATCGAATATACAGGGGAGCGGATTAGCCGGCGGGAAACGAAGCGCAGAGCCGATCTGAGCGACTTTATCTATCTCTTCACGCTCGACGCGTACTGGACGATCGATGGTTCAGTGGGCGGTTCAGGCGCGGAGTATATTAATCACTCCTGTGAACCGAACCTGGCGGCGAGGATAATCAAAGGCCACATCCTTTACATGAGCCTCCGCGATATCAAAGCCGGTGAAGAGCTGACGATCGATTATCGGTTCGACAGAAAAGTAGAGAAGGTGCCTTGCCGCTGTGGGTCGCCGAAGTGTCGCGGGACGATCAATCTGGCATAAGGCCGCGACCGCACCGAGCGGGTTAGGGCTTCACCTGCAGCAGATTGATGACCCTGGTGACACCGTTCACTTGCATCACGGCTCGCTCGGCCTGTTGCTTCTGTTCCTCTGAGGATACTGTTCCTCGCAATGTCACAACCTGGCCGCTGCTATCGACATCAACGCTGGCGGCTACGGAAAGGCCGACATCCGCCGCGAGCCTCGCTTTTACCTTGGCAAGCATCGCTGCCCGATCGAGCTTGACGGCTGCGTTCTCGCCAGCCGTGCGTAGCTCCCGCCCGGCATCATTCAGTTTCCGCTCCGCCCCGGCCGCGCTTTGCGAATCCGGCTGGCCGCCTTGCAGCGCTTCGTTCACGTTTCGGTCTAGCTTCTTTGCTTCTCGCTTGGCCGCTTGGCCCATCTTCTTCAGTTCTTGGCGTGCCCGCTCGGCTCCCTGACGGGTCTTCTGCTTCGCCTCTGCAGCTTTCTCTCGGGCTCTCTCCTGGTCGTTGCTCGTGCACGCAAGAGAAAGCGCCACAACCGCGCCAGCCCACGCCCATGCGAATTTCCGTCTCATAGTGTCCCTTCCTCTCCGATCAGGCGCTCAATGACTCTTCTCGTGCTCCGATCAGCTGCAGGAAACTCTTGCCCAGTAAGCCATTTCCAAGTCCGAGAGTATTCCGAGTCTACCCCCACTCAAGTGAAGGACAGTCCCTGCCGATAAGGAGCTTAGGCAGAACAATGGATCTCAATCTAGTTAGAAATAAAAAGATCGTCTCAATTTGCGAAACTCAACCCCTTACGGTCAAGGGGCTGTTACATCTCCTCGAAGCTACCGAAGATCTAAAATTCGGGTCAGCGCACGGGTCCCCTGCAGAATGGATGCTCAGTCCGACGGCAGATCAGACCCATGTGTTGATTATCGACAAGGGTCTGGGAGCAAAAACGGTTTTGGACGCCTTGGGCCAGCTACCAACCGACTGCTCGGCTCCACGGTCGACAGTGCCAGCGGTCGTCGTCTGGGGTATGTCGATCACCGAGGCAGAAGCTCTCCGGTTCCTACAGACCGGTGCCAAGGGAATCCTCCGGAAATCAGCCGACGGTGCCACAGTATTGGCCTGCTTACGGGCGGTTGCTCAGGGGCGGAGCTGGATGCAGGACTCTGTCTTCCGCGAAACCGTTGCCCCCGATGCGCAGATCAGGACAGACTTGACACCCCGTGAACATCAGGTTATGGAACTGGTCGAACAAGGCTTCAAAAACCGCGAAATCGCGCAGGAGCTTGGGATTAGGCCCGGAACTGTAAAAATTCACTTGAAGCATATCTTCGAAAAGACCGGCGTCCGCGGCAGGCACGGCTTGGCTCTCAATGGTTTGCGCCAAAAAGGCGTAATCTCGCTGCTGGCGTCCTAAATTTCGAGCGCCTGCTGGCCTTGACATACGGCGAATAAAAGACGAATATAGCTCCCGAGGGGCCACTCTCGTGGAACAGCTGATATCGCTCGTTGGGATTGCACGCCTTGCTGCCGAGGGGCATCTCCTGGCTGAGAAGCGCCGTGTCGAGTACCGGACTCTTCCCACGCGCAAATGGCTGAACCGTTGCGATTCCCAACGCGTTCCGTTCCTGTGGTCCATCAATCCCTACCGTGGCTGTGAATACGGCTGCAAATACTGCTACGCCCGCTTCACCCACGAATTCCTGGAACGCCGTACCCCAGATGCCTTCGAAACCGAAATCTACGCCAAGGAATGGGATCTTACGTCGTTCTGTGACGAGCTGAAGAGTGTCAGGCCGGGGCAGATCATCGGGATAGGAACTGCTACCGATCCCTATCAGCCAGCAGAACGGAAGTTCGGCCGAACGCGGCAGGCGCTTGAGGCGCTGGCGATGCTTCGCGGCATCTCGATTTTCATTACTACCAAGTCGAACTTTGTGACTCGGGATATACCGATACTCAAGAAAATCGCCGAGCACAACCAGATCGGCGTCACCATTACAGTCACCACCATGGATGAAAAGCTGGCGCGACTGACCGAGCCTTATGCGCCGCGTCCGGATCTCCGTATGGAAGCCGTGGCGAAGCTCGCCCGATCAGGAGTGCCGGTGGGCGTCATTGCGAACCCCGTTCTTCCGCTGCTTACTGACTCGGAAGAGAATCTTGAATCGGCCGCGAGGGCTGCCAAACGTGCCGGAGCTGGTCAGTTCGGGGCCAACGTGCTCTTCTTAAAACCCGCTGCCCAACGTGTCTTTTTCCCGTTTCTTTCCGAACACTTTCCAGAGTACTTGGCGCGCTACGAAAAGAGTTATGCCACAGGCGCGTATCTAAAAGGCAAATACCCAGAGCGCATACGGGAATTAGTGCAACGGATTCGCGAACGCGTCGGGATCTCATCGCGGGACCTGGAGCGCCCGGAGGGGCCTAAGCCACCAGATTGGCAAATGTTGCTGTTCTAATAGGGTTCGATAGAGATTGTTTCTTGCGCCGTACACGACATAAACCACCTCATGCCGAGTTCCGGACCATGCCAAAGCAATGCCCGAGCTGCGCAACACCGGGCAGCGCATAGAAGTCGCTCGACGTATCCTGAAGTCAGCGCCACGGTGCGATACCGCTGTTTAGCAAGCCGGACGTAAACTTCTGGATGAGCGGCGGTAACGATTCGCGCTGAAAATCATTCATGCACCGGTGCCCTTGCGCAGGCTGTTGCACAAACTTGTTGCCAGGCGATTCCGTTGTGCAATACAGCCCTGCAACACGGAAATCGAGGAACCAGGATCAGCACTGTTTTGCTGCGCAAATCCTAGTTTGCGCAAGGGCACATCCGAAGTGTTCGTCTAACTTGCATGATCAGATCGCCTCCTGCTTGACATCCACCACGATTAGAAACACAATGTGATAGTAATCATGCTCGGTGAGTTCGAATACCTGCTCCTCACCGCGGCGGCGCGGTTGGGCGAAGATGCCTACGGTGCTGCGATTCGGCAAGAAATAGCGGACATAACCAACCGCCGATGCTCTATCGGAGCTCTGTACACCACCTTGGATCGTTTGGAGGGAAAGGGCTTGGTAAAGACATGGATGGGGCCTCCTACGTCGCAACGGGGTGGCCGACCCAAGCGAATGGTTCGTGTGACTGCCAAAGGGATTGAGGCAGCAACTGTTTTTTACAATGCTGTGACGGAATTGAGCCACGGCGTTTCCTGGGAGGCGAACCTAGTGTCGGCCCGGCAATGACCCGAAGCTGCTGGCGGTGGGTGGACATTGCTTCCCGCCTATTGGAGCCCGACGAGCGGGATTCTGTGCTTGGGGACTTCGCAGAATCCGGCGAGACTGGCGGACAAGCATTGTGTGGCTTGTTGGGTTTGATCGTCCGGAGACAGGCGGCGTTGTGGAACGACTGGCGGCCCTGGCTGACTCTGGGGAGCCTGGTTATTCCACTTGCATGGCTGCTCTCCATCGCTTCGCGGCTTACAGCCAGTACTAGCGCAGTTTACGTTTGGTCGTACGTGAACAACTGGGACTGGACGCTGCTGAAATACGGCACCTTCTGGTACGTTCTTCGGGACTCTACAGGCGCTGTCTTTACG
>JBPCJX010000150.1:0-33994 GCA_051004875.1 Bryobacteraceae bacterium | reverse complement strand
ATGCCTACGACCCTTGAAGCGGCCACGATCGCCATGGCGAGCATCACAAGCGGCGCCGAGCCGAAAATGAACTTGCCGACTCCGATTACCACCAGCGCAGCGACCACGATTGAAATCGCAACTCCATAGCGCGAGTAAAAGTGCTCTGATCGGCCCAGGATTTGACCCGGGTTCGCGGCCATCCTACGTAAAGAAGCGATTTGAAGGAGCGGAAGTTTAGGCATCAACTACTTGCACGTATGTAGCACTAAACAAAGATTGTATCCTTGCAGCCGACCCTAATTGTGTGCTGCTTGATTATGTTTAGTACTTCCGAGACGTCCATTCCGGCGTCTGCGGAATCGCCTCGCCATCCGCGCGCGGATCTGAGCCGCCGTAGTTGATCCCGTGCGCATCGCGCATCACGGCATTTCCGCGTCCCATCTCCAGCGAGTAAGGATGTACAACTTGCAGCCGATGCCCTTTAGCGGTGAGTTCATCGCGTATCGCTTCGGGGACCCGGGATTCGATCAGCAGATCACAGCCTTCAAAAGTCGGCTTCGTAAATCGCGCCGCGCTCAGCGCTCCCTGTATGTTCATTCCAAAATCGACAATGTTCGAGACGAACTGAGCGTGAGCCTGCGCCTGGTTGAAACCGCCCATAATGCCGAAGCCGATCACCTCATCGCCCTTTTGCATAAATCCCGGAATGATGGTGTGCAGCGGACGCTTATGAGGCGCAAGTGAATTTGGCTTTCCGGCATCCAGCGTGAATAACTCGCCCCGATCTTGTAGCGCGAAACCAGTTCCGGGCGCGACAAGGCCGGTGCCGAACGAGTTGAAATTGCTCTGGATGAGCGAGACAATGTTCCCGTCCTGATCAATCACTGTCAAATAGGTTGTGTCGCGACCGGCCGCATTCAACTTTTCACTCACATCCGACGGCGACACCGAGCAGTGTGCGTGCGTTGGATCGATGGAATCAGCCCGTTTCTTTGCGAGCTGTTTCGACAAGAGTTGTTCGACCGGCACATGCGTGAACCTGGGGTCCCCGACATACTGGAGCAGATCAGCGTAGGCCAGCTTCTTCGCCTCAATCATGACGTGCAATGCTCTCGCGCTGTTGTGCCCATACTCACCGAGCGGAAACTGCTCCATGATGTTGAGCATTGAAAGAGCCGCGATGCCTTGTCCGTTGGGCGGCAGCTCCGCGACAGTCCAGCCTCGATACGTCGTTGAAATCGGATCTACCCATTCAGGTTGAAACTCCGCCAGATCTTCCTCGCTTATCGTGCCGCCTTGCTCTTTCGAGAACTGCACTAATCTTTGAGCCAGAGCGCCAGTATAGAAACCGTCCCTCCCATGTGCGGCAATCAGTTCGAGCGACGCCGCTAGATCCGGGTCGCGGAATATCTCCCCCGTTTTCGGCGCATGCCCTTCGGGCAGAAACGTCTTTTGAAAGTTAGGCTGATCTCGCACCGTCTCGGCGGACGTAGCCCACACTCCTGCCACGGCCTCTGTGATTGGCACGCCGGCCGCGGCATAATAAATCGCTGGCGCGAGTACCCGTTCGAGCGGCAATTTTCCAAACCGCCGATGCATCGCATCCCACCCTGCGACCGCCCCAGGTACGGTAACCGAATGAATACTTTTTCGCGGCGTCGATTTTGAAATACCTTTCGACTTCAGGAAATCGATCGTCCGTTGTTGAGGTGCCCACCCGCTTGAATTGATGCCGTAAAGCTTCTTCGCCTTTGCATCGTAAACAATTGCAAACAGATCACCGCCGATGCCGTTCATCATCGGTTCAATAACGCCCAGAGCGGCGTTCGCGGCAATCGCGGCGTCAACCGCGCTGCCCCCTTCTCTCAAAATGTCGGCGCCCGCCGCCGAAGCAAGCGTCTGACTTGTCGCTACGATTCCGAACCGGCTGACGACCATTGATCGTTCGTAATCTGATCGGCCATAATCGCGGTCCATATCCGAAGTAGGGATAGCAACCCGCGGGTGCACTTTGGCGGTTTGTGGGCGTAACTGAATGGCGAGCATTACCACAAGAACACCGGAGATGCTCAACCGCGCCCACATCACATTCACTGCTGAAGTAAGCGCGACGTCACATTACGCGCGCGTGCTCGCAGCGGGTATCTTGCGTAACAAATCTTCCATTTCAGTGCGGCTTTCGCTGCCGATGGTAAAGCCGTCGAAGTAGTCGGGTTGGTGTGCCAACGCGAATTGCAGCGATTCGTCGACTTTATGCCGCAGCCCGCCCTGTCCGAGGATCTTCATCCCGATCACTCCCTTACCGGCCTGCTTCATCTCCCGCAATACCGAGAGGACCGTCCGCCGGTCAGAGTCCATATGGAGTTGTGCCGGATTAATTCTGGCAAGATCCACCTCGACCCACGGCTCAGCAGCAGCAGTCCGCAACGCCGATGGTGTGTGGCAGGAGGTGCCGTGACTGCGTACAATCCCTTTCTCGCGAGCTTCGGAGATGACTTCCATTGGCCCCCGCATCGTACGGTTCCAGTCACCGTCCGTCATGCAGTGCAGCAGCAGAACATCGATGTAGTCAGTGCCCAGCTCACGCCGGAAGCGGTCGAGATCGGCTTTGACCTCAGCGGCAGTTGAGGAGTTCGTCTTCGTGAGAATTACAACCTTTTCCCGTGGAACGGTTTTCAGAGCCTCGCGCAGATAGGGATGACTGCCGTACTGATCGGCGGCGTCCCAAAACGTGACGCCCTGATCGTAGGCGGCGCGGAGCAGTTCAGCCATGCCCGTATACCCGAGCTTACGGGTTTGATTCGAACTGCCGCCGCTGCCAACGGTGCCCGTGCCCATCGCAAGCCGGCTCACCGCAATCTTGCGAGGCCCCAACATAATCTTGTCCGTAGCGTGTTTCTTCGTTTCGCCCGCAAAAAGCCGATAAGGGAATGAAGTTAGAGAAAGGGCGCCCAGGCCCGTACTTTGGAGAAAGTGCCGCCGATTCATTCAGCCCTCCAGACGAAGGCGAGTATAGCAATTTCCGCCGCTAACCTGTCGCCAGAGTAACTTGCTTAGAAGCGCAAAGGGCACGGCTGCGCGCCGCCACACAGGAGAGGAACTCGCTCATCCTTCGGGCGGGGCACTCGACACCGTGCGCGTCTTGCGCGTTTCCTCAAAAGATCAATGCGGTCTCGAGAATCAATGAGCTCGTGGCTGCATTCGGATCTATGCCCAGAACTGCCGTCGCAACAAAGCCATCCTCAATCGAACGCTTGTTTTAGCTGCGCCACTATGAGCATTGAGCCACCGCCCTGTTGGGTAACAAATACATCGTCTTCATCCTGGCGCGTTCGTGTAACGTCGTGCTTTGCGTATGGCTCGTGTCTGGCAACCGCGTCACTAATCTCGTCTTTAAAGAAAAGCTGTCCGGTGTAGGCAATGTGACCGCCCTGAATCGGCAAACAACGCGTCCCATCGACAACTGTGAGCCGTAGTGTCAGGGGCAATCCAGCCTTCCCCTCTCTAAGGTCCTGTCGAACCTTCATGAGATCCAGATAGTAAGGCCCGATCGTCTGCTCACCGCTACGCGCGCGACGGAATGTTCGCTCTCCCTCTCGTGTCCCCGCTGCGTGTCGCATAGAGAAGGGCTGCTGCCCCTGCCATGCCCCGGAACAGGAACAACCGCCTGGTCGGCACATCAACACTGCGGCTTGTCACAACCATGCCACTACCGTCTTGCATCGCGTACGGAATCTATTTCACACAATGGCCAAAAACATTCTCGACTCGAGAATTGCTTGCACGTCTTCGCGCTGTCATTCGCCGCTCCATCATTACGTCCATCGAAAGCGAGCAGCAGCCTCCGTCATCGGTCACAATAGGCGGCCTCCGTATCGATCAGGAATCTCGAGTCGCATCGCTCGACGGTGGTACTTTGCAACTCACTGCGGTTGAATTCGACCTTCTGCTTTCTCTCGCCAAGGCCGCTGGCCGAGTCAAAACACGTGAGCAGTTACTACTCGAAGTGGCCGACCGCAACTTTGAGGTGTTCGACCGTTCCATAGACGTCCACATTTCCTCGATTCCAAAAAACTCGGAGACGATCGGAAATCGCCGGACTTCATCATTACGGTTCGCAGTGTCGGATACATGATGCGTAAGCCCGGATCGGAATCGCCATCATGACGGCACGCGGATCGCTTTCCGTCAAGATTCTTTCTTTGGCGTTCCTGAATGTGCTTTTGCTCGGCCTCGTGTTTCTAATTTTCGCGCGCGTGCAGTTTCGGTTTGGCTTAGGCTCATTCCTGCTCGCTCCCGCACGAGATCGAATGCTTTCCGATCTGATCCAAACCATTCGCCGCGATCCATTCGCGATTGCGGCCTACCTCCTTCGCCTCAAGCAGTCGGCGGGAAATTCGGCAAGCTTTCGGAGATCTTCAAGCCTTTCTATCGCCCCGATTCTGCCCGCCAGCGCGAGACAGGCGGTAGCGGACTCGGTCTGGCAATTGTCAAGACCTGCATAGAAGCTTGTGGTGGCGCGGTAAAATGCCGCAACCGCTCACCTAACGGCCTGGAAGTCGAGATCTCCCTCCCTGCGGCATCGATTTCAATTGAGGCGAACCGTTGTTGACGAAGCCCGACCGTTCGGATTAATTAACGGCCTCGGGGAGCAGCGAATGCTGCGTCCCGTCTTCATGCCGCTGAGGTCTGATCTCTTACACTCACAACTGCTCTATCGCGGTGTTTCCCCGACTTTGATCCATGTGGAGGCGAGCGCTCCATGATCGCCGAGGATGCTTCGGAATTCCGTGCCATGTCTGACGATCACAAAAAATATGTTCAGCGGAACAAGACTATTGGGCGTGTTGAGCACAATTTTTCCAGTGCAATCCAAATTCACGGTGTAGGTGCCGCTGTTCGGCGTCCAATCGACATCGTGGACCTCTTGTGCGGTGCCGTTCACGACTGTGTGCTCGCTTCCTTTGAAATTACCTTTGCCATCGAAATGAGTCACGCCTACTGAGGTGAACGGCAATTCGGGCGGAAGCCCTGGGTTCGGAAGGAGCACGCCTTGGGCGACAGATCCGTAATCGCCGGAAAGCGTTCGGTTCGAGCAGGAGCAGTGTTGGTCATCCGCCTGAGCGATGGCAGAAGCGCCCGAAACCAGTAAGCCGCAAACAATCATCAGATGAGTCGCGAACATCGAAATTTTCATGCCGTGCCTATTCATGTGTGACCTCCTTGTGGTCAGGTCTGCACTATGACGTCTCGGAGCGGCGAACTGCAATCGCCCCCAGCTTCTTTTCTTGTCTCCCGTTTGTCGCTCCATAAGCCGCTTAGAATTAGCAACCTGCGAGCGCAGATCTTCTGAGGACGTTAAGGCGTGAAAATGCTATACTGCACTCTCCCGGCCGTCGCGCATGGAAGAGCCCAAGCGTCTATCCCTACCCATTCGTTTTGGCATCTTCGAGGTCGACCTTCAGGCTGGCGAATTGCGCAGGCAGGGCTACAAGATCAAGCTGCAGGAGCAACCTTTCCAGCTACTAATAATGTTGCTGGAGCGCCCCGGTGAGGTCGTGACAAGGGAAGAACTCCAGAAGCAGCTTTGGCTGGCGGACACTTTCGTCGACTTCGAGCGCGGTCTGAACAGAGCCATCAACAAGCTCCGTGAAGCGTTAGGCGACGATGCCGATAGCCCGCGCTTCGTCGAGACCTTGCCCCGGCGCGGATATCGCTTCGTCGCGCCCGTTGAGACGCCGGGTCCCCGCGAACCTGAAACGCATGGAAGGAACCGGCTGGTATTGATACAACCAGATCTTCCGCACAAAGTGGAAAGCAACGTTTCGACCTCTGTGGCTTCGAGGCGACAGGTTCTTCCCTGGGCGGTTGCCGGCGTGATAGCGGTGATCGCGGTATTTGGTTATTGGAAGCAATGGCGCGCCTCTCAGGCCGTAGCGGACCGGCCGTTCTTACAATTTGATCTCGACGTTAGCCCAAGCGAGTTCACACAGCCGGCAATCTCGCCCGATGGCATGCGGATCGTCTTCGTTTCGAAAGGATCTTTGGCCATCCGGCGACTCGATCAGACCAAGACTACTCAACTTGCCGGAACCGAGGGCGCCTTCTTGCCCTTTTTTTCTCCGAACGGTCAGTGGGTCGCCTTCTTCGCGGCCCGTAAGCTCCAAAAGATTGCCGTGGAGGGCGGCGCTCCAATCACGCTTTGCGATGCCCCGGGTCCTGGCGGCGGTAGTTGGGGTGATGACGATAACATCGTCGCAGCGCTGAGCGGAGATAAAGGACTTTCCCAAATAGTTGCAGTCGGTGGGGCGCCACATTCGTTGACGGATGCGAAGTCGGACTCGTCGGGTGTACGGATGCATCTATGGCCGCAAATCCTGCCGGGCGGCAAGGGCGTGCTGTTCGCAGCTATAAACGGGAGCGGGCAAGGCTCGCTCCGTATCCTTACCCCGAATGGCAAGATCAGAACGATCGTCGAAAACTCGACTCAGGGCCGGTATTTCGCCAACGGATACTTGGTTTATTACCGGCAGGCGACACTGTTTGCCGCACCGATGGACACGAGTCGCTTGGAACTGACGGGTCCCGCAGTAACTCTTGTATCCGGCGTGGCAAACAACAGTCAATTCGGTCCAGCGGAGTTCGACCTCTCCAACTCCGGCACGCTGGTGTACCGAGGTGGTACCGCGGGAACCAGTTTTGTGTTGTCCTGGCTCTACTCATCCGGAAAGACCGAGCCAGTGTTGCCGAAGCCAGGCAGCTACTCAAGCTTTCGTTTGTCACCGGACGGGCACCGCCTGGCAGTCTCGATGATCCAGGACGGCGAACAAAAGCTTTGGGTTTATGACTTGAGCCGGGAGACCTGGACGCGGCTGACGTCGGATGCTGTTACTGAATACCTTCCCACCTGGACCCCCGACGGAGAGTTTCTCGCATTCCGATCTGGAAATACGCTCGCTTGGGCTCGGTCAGACGGCAGTGGGAGCGTCGAACGTTTGCCCGGCGTTAGCGCCAATGCGGGGCCCTCGTCATTTTCGGCCGACGGAAAATGGCTCGCCTTTTGGCCGCTTCAGCCCGGCTCAGACCTTTGGATCGCTCCGGTAGAGCGAACGCCAGGTTCGATGCGATTGGGACACCCACAGCCGTTGTTGCAGCAGGCCGGATCGAAAGGTGCGCCTGCTATTTCGCCCGATAACCGATGGGTGGCCTACACCTCGAGTGAGTCGGGGCGCTTTGAAATTTACGTAATGCCCTTCTCGCCACACACAAAAGCGGCAGGCCGCAAATGGACGGTATCGAACGGAGGGGGTACTGGCCCCATTTGGTCCCACAACGGCCGGGAACTGTTCTACGCGGGTTTTGACCGCCGGATTGAAGTGGCTGCTTACACCGTTGAAGGCGATTCGTTCGTAGCGGAAAAGCCGCGAGTCTGGTCCGATACCCGCCAGGCCATGGACACCTTTCCGGTCCTTGATGTTGCGCCAGACGGGAAGCGCGTGCTGGCACTGTTCCCTGCCAATGATCCCAGCGCTGAAATGTTTGTCCGTGTCCTGCTCAACGTCGACAGCGAGCTGCACCGCCGCGCTCCGCAGCACTCCAACTGATCTCGGCGAATCAGATTTGGCCTCGCTCTTCGCAAAGCCTCATCGCGTGACAATCACTTCCACGTATTCATCGCGGACCTTGGTTGTTTCACTACCCGACTCGTTGTGCTCTTTCCACAGATTCTCAAGGTCCGTGGCATACGCAGCTTGCTGTGATGGATTGAGTCGCGAAAAAACAACTTGGGTCGGTCCACTGAGTTCGTGAATGTCGGGGATTACGTATGTAATCCAATGGACAAGTGATATGCATTACGAACCGGAACACAAGACGCGAACTCGCGATCGTATCGTGCGGAATGCCGCTCGCAAGCTCCGCGCTGAGGGGCTGAGCGGCCCTGGCGTGGCCAGCATAATGAAGGCATCGGGTCTGACCGTGGGCGGGTGTTACAAGCACTTTCGGAGCAAGGACGAACTTCTTGCCGACGCCATTGCGCAGGGATTGTCGGAATCTAGTGAGAAGATCTTCCTCCCTGCAAAACGTGTCGCGTGAGGACAGGTGGAAGGAAATCGTTCGGCGGTACCTCTCGACCGAGCACTGTGATCGTCCCGACACCGGCTGCCCGCTTGCGGCGTTGGCGCCTGAGATCGCTCGCGCCAAAATCAATGTTAGAAAACGAATTGCCGGCCTATTGCCGGCGTAATGAAAGAGTGGGTGGAGTTCATGCCCGGAGTGACCGCAACAGAGCGGGAACGAAACTTCTCGTCATTTTCAGTGCGATGGCGGGCGCCGTGTCCATTGCCCGCATTCTTACCGAGCCTGCCGACAGGCCGAAAGTATTGGCCAGCATGCGAGATCACCTTTGCGCAGCTTTTGAATCTTTTTGCGACCTGTGGATTACATGCATAATCCCATAAGCACACGCGATCGAAAAAAGACTCGTGAGGGGCTGAAAAAAATCCGTCCCGTCAGGACTAAAACGCGTTTCCATGGACAGTGGAAATGAAAGGAATCTTATGAATCTCACGGGTCGTACCATCCTCATCACCGGGGGCTCCGCCGGCATCGGCCTTGCTTTCGCGCTCAAGTTCGTCGAACTCGGCAACGCGGTCATCGTGACTGGCCGGCGCCAGGCGGTGCTCGACGAGGTGAAGGCGAAGTACCCGAAGCTCCACACCATCCAGAGCGATGTCGCGAATCCCGCGCAAATCGCCGCCCTCGCGGCGCGCGTGAAGGCAGATTTTCCAACGCTCGACGTGCTGATGAACAACGCTGGCGTCATGCTCCACAAGAACCTCAAGACCCCGGCGGCCGACCTCGCCGCGTTGATGGCGGAGATGAACATCAACGTGGGCGGCGTCATTTGGATGGTCTCCGCGTTTATTGACGTCCTCACAGCCAACAAGGGCACTGTGATCAACACGTCCTCCCTGTTCGCCTTCGTGCCGCTGCCGTCCGCGCCAATCTACAGCGCCACCAAGGCGGCGATTCATTCCTATACCCAGTCACTGCGGTTCCAGTTGGAGGAAACCGGCGTGGAGGTGATCGAGCTCATGCCCCCGGGAGTGAAAACTGACCTGACGGGAGATCTTCCTGAGGGCGACGGCATCACTCTGATGACGACCGACGAGTTGGTGAAGCAATCCCTTGCGTCCTTCAAGGCCGGTGCCGCCCTGGAGATCCGGCCGGGGAAATCGAACCAGCTCGCGCTCATGCGGCGCCTCGCCCCCGAGTTCATCAACCGGAAACTCTGGAAGGCGTCTAAGAAGCTGGTACCGGTCGGGGTGGGAATAAGCGCGTCATGAAAGGCATTCATCGTCGATCGTTATGGAAGCAAGCGTGGCATACGGTTTGGCGAAATGCCAGACCCGGAGCTGCGGGACGATGACGTATTGGTCCAGATCCACGGCGCTGGTGTAAACCTTCTGGATTCCAAAATCAGAGACGGAGAGTTCAAACTCATTTTGCGTTATCGCTTACCGCTCATTTTGGGCAATGATGTGGCTGGGGTCGTGGTCCGAGTCGGATCTCGAGTGCGGCAATTCAAGCCCGGGGGCGAGGTCTATGCGCGGCCTCATCAGGACCGGATCAGCACCTTCGCAGAATTCATTTCGATGAATGAAGATGACGTTGGCGATTAAGCTAAAAACACTCACCATGGAAGAAGCGGCTTCCACCCCTCTGGTCGGCTTGACCGCTTGGCAAGCGCTGATTGAAAGAGCGAGCCTAAAGAAAGGGCAAAAAGTTCTCATCCACGCCGGCTCCGGGGGTGTCGGAACATTTGCGATTCAGCTGGCGAAGCATGTTGGTGCGTTCGTGGCGACGACAACGAGCGCGGCGAATGTCGATCTGGTGAAGAGTCTTGGTGAAGATGTCGTCATCGATTACAAGAAGGACGACTTCGAGAAAGTCCTGCACGATTATGACCTCGTCTTGAACAGCCTGGGCAAGGACGTGCTCGAAAAATCTTTGCGGGTGCTGAAAGCGGGTGGAAAGCTCATCTCGATCTCCGGTCCACCTGATCCCGATTTTGCGAAAGACATTGGATCGTCTTGGATCTTGAGACTGGTAATGCGCCTTTTGAGCTATCGAATCAGGAAAAAAGCAAACCGTCATCACGTAAGCTATTCATTTCTTTTCATGAGAGCAAGCGGAGACCAATTACGCGAGATTGGTTCTCTCATCGATTCTGGGATCATACGCCCAGTTGTAGATCGGATCTTCCATTCGAATCGACCAAAGAGGCTTTAGCTTACGTCGAAAAGGGACGTGCAAAAGGCAAGGTCATCGTGAAGGTGAGATAAACATGGCGGTGTTTCTAGAGAATTTATCGAGAGCTTCGCCCGTACTATATTTCTCAGCATCGTAATGCCACTTGTCGTTGGCTTGATTTTTCGGGGACGACTGCAGCACCCCGCTGACTCCCCCAGAAATGACCGAAGTACAGCCATTCCGGCCCATTGCTTTGCCGCGAAGCCCCCAACTCGAGACATCACCGCCGTCACTCTACCCGTAAAGCCTCAATCGGATCGATCACCGTCGCTCTGCACGCAGGAACGTAACTTGCCAGCAAAGCAGCCGCCACAAGAACCACAGGTACCGCCAAGTAAGTAATCGGATCGAGTGGGCTGATCTGGAACAGAAGAGCCGACATCAGACGCGTCACCGCCATAGCCGCGGCGAGCCCGCAGATAACGCCGATGCTCGTCAACAATAGGCCATGCCGAACGAACATCCGCCTGAGGCTTCCTTGCTGTGCCCCCAGAGCCATTCGAATGCCGATCTCCCGCGTCCGCTGCGACACCGAGTACGAAATCACGCCATAAATCCCCACGATCCCAAGCAGCAACGCCATACCTGCAGCAATTGCGAGCATCAGCAGCGTGAACGAAGTTCGCGCCAGCGACTTATCGTAGATCTCCTTGACGGTTCGCACGTCCGCGATCGGAACATTCGCGTTCACCGACCACACCGCGCGCCTGATTTCCGCAAGAAAGCCGCTCGAGTTCGTTCGAGAGCTTCGAATGGCAAAACTCTCGCCGCGTTGAACGACTAAAGGCTGGCCCCAAAACTCCTTGATCATCATCGGCCAGTACACAATCGTCGGGCGCCTTTTGGTCTACACCGTTATCCCGCTCGTTGCCGGCAACCCCGATAATTTCTCGCCAGGGTGCTTTCGGGTTCTCGTGAATTTGTTTTCCGACGGCTGCTGCCGGCTTGCCCCAATACTCGCGTGCGAAGTTCTCCGATACAAGAACGACCTGCCGCTTTTCGTAAATATCCGTCCACGTCAAGTCGCGCCCGGCAATCAGCGGATTGCCCATCGTCTTGAACATCCCCGGCGAGATAAATTTAAACCGCCGCAGAGGTGGTATGCGTCCTTCGGAAACAGGCCCATCTTTCGCGAAAATGGGGTCGTTGCCGTTCTCTCCATCCATCGTGATTGAGTTCGAAAGACCCACGGACCGGACCCCGGGAACCGCTGCAAGTTTCTGCATCATGTCGCCATACACGCGTGCCGCTCGGTCTGGCTCGGGCACCTGCGCCTCCGGAATGTACACGCGAAACGTCAGGATTTCCTCTGGCGTTGTGAAACCCGGCTGAACCTGCTTCAAGGCCTGAAATGTGCGAATCATAAGACCCGAGCTGACGAGCAGAACCAGCGCCAGCGCGACCTGTACTACAACCAGCGCGCTCCGTGTCCGATGCCGCTGCCTGCCTTCGCTCGACGTCCGCCCTCCTTCTCGCAATGCGGTGCCCAACTGCGGCCCGGCATGCTTGAACACGGGTACCAGACCGAACACGATACCGGCGATAAAGGAAATAACTGCCGTGAAGAGCAACACCGGAGCGTCAATCGAAAGTTCGTCCAGCCGGGGAAGATTCGCGGGACCTAAGGCCACCACTAAACGCAGCGCCACATAAGCAATCGCCAACCCCAGCGCGCCCCCAATCAGTCCGAGAGTGACACTCTCCAATAGAAGCTCACCCGCAATGCGAGATCGGCCTGCTCCCAGCGCAGCTCGAATCGCCAGTTCCTGTTGCCGTCCTTCGGCCCTCACAAGCAGCAAATTCGCTACGTTTGCGCACGCGATGAACAGCACAATTCCGACCACTCCCATCAAAACCCACAGCACGGTTCCAACATCTCCGACTACATCCTGTATCAGAGGCCGCACATTCGGACCCAGCCGCGCACTTTTCAACATCTCGAGACTCATGCCCGGTGCCGGACGGAACTTCTGGATCATGAGCGGAAGCATGCGGGCGACATCCGCATTGGTTTGCGCGATCGTCACTCCTGGCTTGAGTCTCGCGATGGCCTGATAGCTGAAATTTCCGATGAATGCTTCGCTACGATTTAGCTGGAAGGGAAGTACCAGCGCCGGTTTCATATTCATGAACCGAAAACGCTGAGGCAATACTCCGATCACCTCTCGCGCTCGTCCATCGACAATGATTCTGCGACCGATTGCTGACGGGCTACCGCCGAATCGCCGCTGCCAATACCCATAGCTCAGCATCACGGTCGCCGGACTACCGGGCGCATCATCTTTATGCGTGAAACGCTGTCCCAAAATCGGTTGCACGCCGAGAATCGTAAGCGTGCCATCCGTGACATCCAGCCCGTCTACCTGCTCCGGCTCCGCGAGTCCCGTAACACTTACGGAATCACCCCGCCACAGCCCTATATCCTCGAATGTGCGGTTCTCCTCGCGGAACGTGAAATAGGTTGACGGCGACGCGTTAACATCTTTCCAACCCAGACCTGGCGCGCTCTCCCACACACCGACCAGTTGGTCAGGATCGGGGTAGGGAAGTGGCTTCAGGAGAATTCCCCGCACCACACTGAAAATCGCACTATTCGCGCCGATTCCAATCGCCAGCGTAATCACGGTTATCGCGGTAAACAGCGGTGCGCGTCCCTACCTACGAAAAACATGCTTTAGCTGATCTGTAAAGGATCCCATCACCAAGCTCTCTTTCTTCTCGCGGGGTGTGATCGGAAAGCTCAACAGCTGAATACGCTTAAGTCGGAACAGAGTTCCGAAAGTTTTGCCGAGCGGGAGTCCTTGTACAAAACTGAACGTAGTTGAGAATTAATTAAAGAGGGTATCCTATACCGCTGGCAAATGGGCTCTGCAAACGTCGAGGATCAGTTTGAAAATGTAGGTGCCACGAGGCAACGGCCCCTTCTCATACTATTCGGTGAGAGACGCTTGAGATTTGTGAACAGCTCTCTGTAGTCATTTACCTCGAATTCCCAAGCCTCTTGGATCACGTAGAAGCGATCGTAGAGAATCCATACAAGGCGGTCCCATTCAAATTCGCGCTTCTTCTCCTGCTTTAAGCTGACCCACGTGACGGCAGAGCCTTTTTTGCTGCTAGGCCTGTTTGCAGTGACTTGGTATCGAACGCCCTCCCAGGTGAAGTCGTTACCTCGTGATACTGCTGTGCGGCATTTCCCGTCAGCGCACCATTGATCTTCGCTCATCCCAACAAGAAAAGCTGCATCCAGCTCAGATATAGCGGGAGTGATCGCCGGTCCAACGCCTGAGTATTCTTCCCATTCAAGCGCAATTCGAACCAGCTGAGTGCGTAGAGCTCGGGCTCTGCTCGTGGTAGATTGCTCCATTCGGAACCACCGTTTCCTTATTCCGTCCAGGACGCGGGCATATTTCTTGGAAGTTAAGCCCCTTACGGGCGCGGGAACCTCGGCATGTTTGTCAGCCAGAGCACATTGCTAACAAACCTTCTCTTCCTATTCTCCCACTTTGCAATAAGCCGCTCATAAATCCGCGCTGAATTTATGCGTCGGAGGGGCATGCGCGAATACTACACGCAGCGCAACCGGCTCTAACAAGTACTCTGCGTACGAGATGCGTGGGTCAACAGCAGACTCTGCACTCGCTCTCCTTTCAGGTCAATGACTTAAAACGAGTGCCGTTGCTGAACGCGCGCCCGGCCGCCCAGAATAAGGCAGCGTGTAACGTAAGCAGGATTCACCCCGACCCCTTAAATGGGTTCGTATTTTCAAATCGGGAGGGTGCGCTCCTGGGCTTGGGTTCGTTTCGCAAAAGTTACTAAACGCGGCGGACAGTTCGTTTGGCAATTCATGACCGCGTGCCATCCAGAATTTGGCTTCGTTTCGCAACAGAGCGTGATTGGGGATGAAATTTCAGTTAGTTCGTTTCGCAAAACGACCTCTAGACATGCTCCACCGAGATTTTCCCCTTCCCCCACACCGTCTGTCTGCCGACGCCCGTCCATTTAGCAGCCAAGAGATAAGGAATGAATTCCCCCAAATCGCCTTCGTACTCGGCTTCCCCCGTGAACCCGCCGAGAGGGTGGACTTGGCCGCTACGGCTGCTGCGCCGGACGATCTCCACCTGCTTGATGTCGCAGCGGGTCATGCGCACCAGCGTGGCGCGCTCGCCGAAGGCTCGGAAATCGATTGTGAGCGGGCCCTCGCCGTAAAGTTCGCGCAAGATGCTCAAACGATCGCGGATACGGGCGGCCAGAATTGGGAACTCGGGTCGCAGCGCTAACTGCTGTCCACTTTTTAACTCGGTTGGCGTCAGAAAACGGACCCGCAATCGGGTGACAGGCTCGGCTTGAGGCTCAAGTTTCAGCTCGAGGGGCGGCAGATTTTGGGGCATCTCGAGCGAACTGCCATCGAAGATCTCGGTAGCGGGGCCGCCCTGAGCATCGAGTTGCGAGACTCGGGTCAGTTCGACAAGGCTCCGTCGCGGACCCAGACCTTCGCGGGCGAGTTGAGCAAAGGCGAGTACGAGGTAGGCAATAGCAGGATTATGGATATAGAAGAGGTTCAGATCGAAGTGGAACGAGCCCCCGGCAGTGACGGTCTGCCCATCCAGATGCGTGGCGCGAAACACGAAAGGGCGCGGCCAGTCTGCAAATCCGCTGGGACTCACACCAACCGTGGTGGGCTCGAACATGCGCGCATAAGGACAGCTAGCTCGCCATTCGCATTCGCGCGCGCCCGTGCATTCCGGAACGCACGCAATTCTCCGAAAGATCACGCCGAAAGCCCCTCGGAGAATGTTGGCAGATTTTCCCACCGGAAACTGGATAGGCTCTCGCGCTACGAAGAAAAAACGGAGCGGGTAAACGCGAAAGACCAAGCCTCTCATTTTAGGAAATCATCGTCCAGCATCGGGCGGACACGCTAGAATGACATACTTCATGCGCTCCCGTTTCATTGCTCCGCTCCTTTTCTCTTTATGTGCTGCCGTCCCCGTCGCCGCCCAGACCAAGTCGCAGGAGGTTCGCGAAAAGCGAATCGAAGAGGCTCAGCCGCTCGATAAAGAGAAGGAAAAGAAGGAACCGTACGGCATGCAATATCGCGTGATCGGCCCGTTTCGCGGTGGCCGCTCGCTTACTGCCTCCGGTGTTCCTGGCGATCCGAATACCTGGTATTTCGGCTCCACGGGCGGAGGCATTTGGAAATCTACCGACGCCGCCATCACCTGGAAACCGATCTTCGATCACGAAAAGTCTTCCTCTATCGGCAGTCTTGCCATTGCCCCGTCTGATCCTAATGTGATCTATGCTGGCACCGGTGAAGCGTGCATCCGCGGCAATCTGGCCCAGGGCGACGGCGTCTACAAATCCATCGACGCAGGCAAGACCTGGAAAAACGTAGGCCTGAAGGATTCGCGTGCCATCGGGAAGCTCATCACTCACCCGCGCAATCCTGACATCGTCTACGTCGCAGCTCTCGGGCATCCGTACGGACCGAATTCTGAGCGTGGCGTCTTTCGCACTTTGGATGGCGGAAAGACCTGGCAAAAGGTGCTTTTCGTGAATGACGATACGGGTGCTGTAGACGTCACGTTCGATCCGCACAATCCACGAATTCTCTTTGCCTCGATGTGGCAGGTTCGACGTCAACCCTGGATTCTTACAAGCGGCGGGCAGGGCAGTGGCTTATATCGCTCCATCGACGGTGGCGATACATGGAAACAAATGAAAGGCGAGGGATTCCCGGAAGGACCATACGGCAAAATCGGTGTGGCGGTGGCCGCAAATTCGGACCGCGTTTGGGCTCTCGTCGAAGCCAAGCAAGGCGGCCTCTACCGATCGGATGACGGCGGCGATACATGGCGCCTCATCAACTCCGACGATCGCTTCACCCAGCGCGCCTGGTACTACATGCACATCGTCGCCGATCCGAAAGACTCCAATACCGTCTACATTCTCAATGTTGATTTTCATCGCTCCACCGACGGCGGCCACACGTTCAATAAGATCAAGGTTCCGCATGGCGACAATCACGGCCTCTGGATCGATCCGCAGATCACCAGCCGCATGATCCAGTCCGATGATGGCGGCGCAACGGTTACCTTCGATGGCGGCGAACATTGGACTCCAGAGAGTAATCAGCCCACCGCGCAGTTTTACCACGTCATCGCCGACAACCGTTTTCCGTATTACCTCTACGGCGCGCAGCAGGACAACAGCACAGTCGCAATCGCCAGCCGCGATTCGGAGGGAGAGATTGATCGTCAGGATTGGTATCCAGTCGGCGGCGGTGAAGCCGGCTACATCGCGCCAGATCCGCGCGATCCGATGATTGTGTACGCGGGAGATTACCAGGGGAATATCACGCGGTTCGACAAGCGCACCGCACAGATCCGGAACATCACCGTCCATCCCGTTCTCAGTGACGCGAAAGGCGCTGCTGCGCTCGAGCACCGCTTTCAATGGACCGCACCGCTGCTGATCTCGCCGCATGACCCCAATACCGTCTACCACGCAGCCGAACGCATCTTCAAAACCACCGATGGGGGCATTCACTGGGAAGCAATCAGCCCCGACCTAACACGGAATGACAAAACCAAACAACAGCCCTCCGGAGGCCCCATCACTATCGACGACACCGGAACCGAGTATTACGACACGGTGTTTGCCGTCGCCGAGTCGCCGCTCGAAAAAGGACTGATCTGGGCTGGCACGGATGACGGCTTGATCCATCTCACTCGCGATGGCGGGAAAACCTGGAACAACATCACTCCCAAGGATCTTCCGGAATGGAGCAAAATCAGTCAGATTGATGCTTCTCCGCACGATGCTGGAACGGCTTGGGTCGCGGTTGACCGCCACGCGAACGATGACATCAAGCCATATATCTACTCGACCACCAACTATGGCAAGACCTGGAACAAACTCGTTAACGGAATTCCCGACGGCTCATTTGTGCGCGCCGTACGCGAAGACCCGAAGCGCAAAGGCCTCCTGTTTGCCGGAACCGAAACCGGCGTGTTCTGGTCGAAAGATGCGGGCCAAAACTGGGCGTCGCTACAATTCAATCTGCCGACCGTTCCGATTCACGATCTTGTCATCAAAGACAACGATTTGCTTGTTGCAACGCACGGCCGCTCCTTTTGGATTCTGGACGACATCTCGCCGCTGCGGCAGGCGAGTGACCAATCGGCGAAGGCCGATGTATGGCTCTATGAACCGGCCGCAGCTTTGCGCGTACACTCGCCGGCTCCTCCCGACAAACTCTCGCTTACTGCTGGAGCGAATCCGCCTCCGGGAGCCGTCATTTATACATTCGCGAAAACGAAACCCAAGCAGGCCAAGCTCGAGATTCTGGATGCGGCCGGCAAGGCGATCCGCACCTATTCGTCCGACGTAGAGAAGGAGACCGAGGAACAGCTCGATCCGGAGGACGAAAGGCCGAAGAAGCAACTCGAGTTGAAGCCTGGTATGAACCGCCTGGTTTGGGACCTGCGCTACCAAGCTGCTCCGCGGGTTGAGAACTACTGGCTTTACGAATACGAAACAGGATCGAAAGGGCCCATGGCTCTGCCGGGCAAATACCAGCTTCGGCTGGTCGCGGACGGCCGAACTCTGACAGCGCCGCTCGAATTGAAACTCGATCCTCGCCTCAATGTGCCGCGCGAAGATCTCGAGAAACAGTTCACACTCCTGATGGACATTCGCAGTCAGCTCACACGCGTTTACAATCTGGCAAACGAGGTGATCGACTTGCGGAAGCAACTTGCCGACATGAAGAAGCGGCTCGATCCTGATCTTGCAAAGCCCCTGATACTCGAAGCCCAGGCGCTCGACGAGAGATTGGGCGCGCTTCAGAACCAGCTCGTCAATACAAAGGTTCGGGCCAACGAAGACTCTCTCAAGTTCGGACTCGGAGTGGACGGTAACTTGGCAGACCTTGCCATCATTGTCGGAGGCAATTCGGACGCAGCGCCGACGGAAGCTTCGGTCCAGCAGTTTGCAAAAGTAAAGGCCGAAGTAGACGGCTATGCGCAGCGTTGGTCGTCAATGGTGAAGACGGAGATTCCTAAATTCCAGCAAACCGCCGAGCAGCAAAAGTTAGGTCCGCTGATCGTAAGAGATCCGTCCACAGCCATCAGCGGGGCTGCAAAGTGATGGATTGAGCAGCGCTAGAACGAGGGATGACTGCGATTGCGAGCGCTCCTACCACGGCGATACCAAACACTACGACCATGGCCGCAACATAGCTGCCATAATGTTGCCTCAGAACTGAAACCAGATAGGGGCACCATGTTTGCCCGATTGTATTTAACGGCAGGATGATGCCCATGGCGCGTGCTAACGTGTTGACCCCGAACTGCTCGGCGGCCATGAGCGGAATCAGAATGTAGTCGGCGCCCATCGAAAAGCCGAAGACAATCGAGAACAGGTACAGCGATGCATCATTCCCAGGTCTGATCGAGAGCAAAAGAAGAACACTGGCTGCCACGACTACGTAGGTCGCGGTCATGACCCATTTCTTGGAAAAGAGATCCGCCAAAAAGCCGACGCTTAAGCGCCCGATGATGCTCGACCATAGAATTAAGACCGAAGCCGTCGTCCACGTGGCGTTGAGGATTTTCTGACCGGTGAATCCTTCGTCTCGAAACACGAATTTCATGTGCAAATTGATGCAGCCGATCGAGCTGATCGAGCAGATGCTGCCAACTAGGAGCAACCAGAATGATCCGCTGTGGAGCAAGCGCAAGAAGCTCTCAGGAGCGAGCTTCATATCCGCCGTGGGATGGTCGGCGCCGTCAGGGTATTGACCGATTTCGCCAGGCTTGTCCTTCAGTAGGAAAATAGCGAGCGGCCAAGTGATGAACATCAGCGCACCGAGCGCCATCAACGCTGTTCGAAATCCATACTTCTCAGTGAATGACCGTACAAAAAACGACCCCAGCCCGCCAAGCAATCCGACTCCGACGTAAACGAGGCCCATGGCCCTGCCGCGCTTTTTCTGAAACCAATAAGAGACAAGGATCTGATGCGGAATGGGACCTGAAATGATGTACCCGAGCGTGTAGAAAAAGTACAGAAGGAAATAGACGGCAAGCGACCCTTTCATGGCGCCGAAGCCGAAGAATGCGAGGGCCGTCAGTCCCGTCCCCGCGATGATAAGCTTGCGAGGGCTAAAATGCGGAACAATTAACGGGCCGACCCAGACCGTCAGCAAAGCTGCGATGGGAAATCCTAGGGTGATCTGGCTCAGATCCCAGTGGAACGCCTTCTGGAAGTAGTCATAGAAGAAAGGGAGATTGTAGTAAGGGATGCCAAGTGCGATACCAAGCGTTATGAATCCGGTTGCAACGATGCGCCAGCCGTAAAAACTCATGAGTACCTCAAAGCCAATTGCCCTCGTTACGGGAGGCAGCCGCGGCATCGGACGTGCCATCGTCGAAGAGCTATCGAAGACTCACGACGTGATCGGCACGTACAACTCTAACCACCGCGCGGCTGAATCCGTAGCCGCTTCCACCGGAGCAATCATGTTACCTTGCCAGCTCGGTGACCTCGATTCCTGTTATCGCCTGCTCGAATCCGTGAAGCAGCGTTTTTCTGCGGTTCACCTGCTTGTCAATAATGCCGCGATGGCTTCGCGCGAACGCCGCGACATTCTGGATGCAACTCCCGATAGTTTAGACGAGATCTTCGCGACCAACCTGAAAGGGCCGTATTTTCTCACCCAGCAGGTCGCGCGCTGGATGCTCGGAGAGCGCTCCGGGCGTATCATTTTCGTCGGCTCAATTTCCAGCTTCACGGCTTCTGTGAACCGCGGCGATTATTGCATGGCAAAGGCCGGCCTCAGTATGGCAGTCAAGTTGTTTGCGGCCCGTCTGGCTGGTGATGGGATTCCGGTTTTTGAAATACAGCCGGGAATCATCCGAACCGACATGATCGCTCCCGCAATCGCCTCCTACGAAGAAAAAGTTTCGCACGGTTTGCTGCCGCAGCGCCGAATGGGCGAACCCACCGATGTCGCAAATGCAATTCGCGCGATCGCAGACGGCAAACTCGACTACTGCACCGGACAGGTGATTCACGTGGATGGCGGTTTCCACCTTCGAATTCTTTAATCTATGATCATCGCGGATCTTGCAACCATCGCTGGACGAACATACCCCGCCCGTCGACGAACTCAAAATCTGGTTGGCGGCGCAAGCCCCATCCAAGCCTGCAACTTCTCGTTGGGACACGTCACGCTCGAACCCAACGGCGGACAAGTGCCCTGGCACAATCAGGACCAGGAAGAAATCTATTTCATCGTTGAAGGAGAAGGCGAGATGTGCCTAGGCGATGACAGAACCATGCTGCGCGCCGGGCAAGCTATTTACATCCCGCCGCGCGTGTTCCATCAGCTCACGAACACCGGATCGACGCCCATGCGCATGATCTACTGCTACGGGCCAGCCGGAGACGTGGCACATTGGCGGCAGGAACTCGAGGGTACGCTGCCTCGCGCAGGTATTGAGGCTCCGCCGCTTCCCGATGGCGCGCATCCGCAATACGCGAATGACTAAACAAGTTCATTCGGTCGGCATCATCATGAACGGCGTCACCGGGCGCATGGGTCTGAACCAGCACCTGCGGCGTTCGATTTACTCGCTGATCGAGCAGGGCGGGCTTGAAATTTCTGACGACGAAATAATCATGCCGCGCCCTCTGCTCGTCGGGCGCAATGCTTCAAAGCTGGAGAGCATTTCTCGCGAGTTTGGCGGGATATCGTATTCGACTGATCTGGACCAAGCCCTGGCAGACCCACAATACGCAATTTATTTCGACGCCCAAGTTACGTCCGCGCGTGCCGACGCAGTTCGAAAAGCGATTGCGGCAGGCAAGCACGTCTACTGCGAGAAGCCGCTTGCGAGCTCGACCGAAACAGCCCTGGAACTCTATGGGCTCGCCGTGAATGCCGGAGTCAAACATGGCGTGGTACAGGACAAGCTCTGGCTGCCGGGCTTACTGAAGCTGCAGAACCTACGCGATCTCGGTTTCTTCGGCCGAATCCTTTCGGTTCGCGGCGAGTTTGGCTACTGGGTCTTCGAAGGCGACGTAATTCCTACGCAGCGCCCGTCTTGGAATTATCGGAAAGAAGACGGCGGAGGAATCATTTTGGATATGCTGTGCCACTGGCGCTATGTGCTCGACAATCTATTCGGAAGCGTTAAGTCTATGTCGTGCCTGGGTGCCACGCACATACCCGAGCGCCGCGACGAATTGGGCAACACTTATTCGTGCACTGCTGACGATTCGGCCTACGCGGCCTTTGAACTCGACGGGGGCATCATCGCGCATTTCAACTCCTCATGGTCGACGCGTGTCCGTCGTGACGACCTGTTGACGCTGCACGTGGATGGTACGCAAGGATCGGCCGTCGCAGGGCTCCGCGACTGCTGGATTCAACCTTACGCAGCGACTCCCAGGCCCATCTGGAATCCCGATGTGCCAAGCACTCTAAATTACTTCGACACCTGGCAAAAAGTGCCTGAGCAGACCGCCTTCGATAACGCTTTCAAGCGGCAGTGGGAGCTGTTTCTGCGCCATGTTGTCAAAGATGAGCCATTTCGTTGGAACCTCCACGAAGGGGCCAAGGGAGTACAGCTGGCAGAAAAGGGTCTCGAGTCTTGGCAAAAGCGCTGCTGGATTGATGTGCCAGATTTAGAACGCTAGCTGAGCCACCGGTCCAGATTGCTCTGGACGAATTCGTTGTCCTGAAGATCCGGGTAGCTGGCGCAGACGCGATCTATCTCCTCAAGTTGTCCGGGCGAAAGGTCCTCTAGAGGATCGAGACACGAGCGCGAGGCGAGAAGCCCTTGACGCCGTAGGATTTCATGCAACCCGGGAATGCAGCCGGCAAATTGATTGCGTGCGTCGAACAGCGCGGCATTTGCATCGGTAAGCGAAGCAGAGCGGGCCAGAATATCGAGTGCTCGGCGACCTTCATTTCGGCATTTCTGAATATCTTGAAGCAACTCGACTGCACGCTTGGTCCAGACGGCCCACTGACCCAGCAGTCCTCCAGCGAAGTGAAAGCTTCCTCCCTTGATGCGAAAATCGGCCAGGAGATCCGGAATGATGTTGTCATCATTTCCCGTATAGAGAACGATCTCAGAGCCACGCCCGCTGTCTGCCACTCCGCGGATTACATCGAGCGTCTGATAGCGATTGAAGGGAGCGACTTTAATGCCGACCACGGATTCGATGTGGCAAAACTCCCGCCAAAAAGCGTAGCTCAGCACGCGGCCACCTACCGCTGGTTGCAAATAGAAGCCCAACAGAGGAATGGTTTCACCTACTGCCCGGCAATGGGCGATCAGCTCTGCGTCACTCGCATCATTAAGTGCTGTAAGACTCAGCAGCCCTAGGTCAAAGCCGGTTTCACGTGCAAACCTCGCCTCGCGAACGGCCTGCCCAGTGTCGCCGCACACTCCAGCGATCTTAACTACGCGTTTGCCGGATGTGCGCTCAAATTCACTGACAGTTGAAGCAACCTGCTGCAGAACTGGCTCGAATAGCCCGAAACGCGGATGTCGAATGGCGAACTGGGTGGTATGCACACCGACGGCGACGCCTCCGGCTCCGGCCTCACAGTAGTAGCGCGTGAGCGCGACCTGTCGACGCTCATCCAGCTGTCGCCGATCGTTCAATGCCAATGGATGCGCAGGAATAACAGCTCCTTTCCTCAGAATGGCCGAGGCTTCCCGATCGAGCTTGAGATGTGTGGGCATCAATAACTCCCGTCAACAACTTCGAAGTGAGTCGGTTTATCCAGGTTCTCGCCACCTTTCACCACCCAATCGGCAACCCACTCCTTCAGTGTCGAGAATGAGACTGAAGGCGGCCCGAGCAAAGAGTGGCATAGGGACGCGTCGCTTAACAGCGCACTGCTTCCCTCCTTGCCTTGAATGTGGCAGGTACGGCCGAACTGTGCCGCAAACGACTGGGCTACTTCTCGAACTGTCGCGGTTTCGTTCCCCGTCACGTTCAGGATCCGCGGCGGCGAGGTGCACAGGTTTAGCGCGCGCAATGCATATGAATTAGCATCGCGTTGCCAGATTGCGTTGAATGCGGGAATGGTTACGTCGATCGGCTCGCCGGCACAAACTTTCCGCGCAATATCGACGAGCACTCCGTAGCGGAGGTCCACTGCGTAGTTCAAGCGGAAGGTCAAGCACTCCGTTTTGTACTCGTTCGAGTGGTACTCAAAAATACGTTCTCGCGCCAGGCAGGATTGCGCGTATTCACCGACGGGCGACACAGGATCGGTTTCACGCGAGCCGCTCGACCCCACACTCCGGAGACCGTACACGTTCCCGGTCGAGAATGCGACGATTCGGCTCTGCCGGTAGTGATAGGCAGCCAGCGCCGGCGCAATCGCGTTCATTGCCCACGTTAAGTCAGGGCGTCCCGTTGAACCAAATTTGCGGCCTGCTAAGTACAGTACGTTCTCACAGTGGGGCAGTTGGCTGACTTTTTCCGGGCTGAGAAGATCGCAGGGTACGACTTCGACTCCAGCCATCTCGAGATCACGCCGGGCCGCTTCAGACGTAAATCGCGAAACGGCCAGGATGCGTTTGTGCACGCCGGCTTGGTCAGCTGCTCGCTTTGCTAGCTTTGCCAGCGAGGGGCCCATCTTGCCGCCAGCGCCTAGAATGATGACGTCGCCCTGCAAACCGCGCATGAATGTGCGATCGGCTTCGCTCGGCTCTGAGAGGCGCCGCTCCAGTTCTTCAACCGAGGCCACTAAATTTGCATGCATCTCTTTCTTCTCAACCGAATTCCGGGCCAACCACCCCAAACATATATTCTGGATGACCAGGGTATCTGTTTTCCCCGCGATGCATACGAATGAATGATCGTTCTTCCGAAAATCCAATTGACGTTAGCCAGTCGAGCCATGACGCGCAATGGTGTGGAGCGTCGATGCCGAAACGCTCGCCGCTTTTCTGACTGAGACATTGCGACACTAACTCGCGCGCCAAAATTTCGTCCGGCGCGACGATTGGCCCGAGCTGCTGATAGAGGAACCCTGGGCGGCCAAAGCAATAGCCTTGTATATGAGAGGTTACAGCGACCCACGCGCATTCGGGTGAGCGTGCGAACAGAGACCGAAGTACTGGTTCTCGATCTGCCCCGAAAATTTCGCGGTCCTGATCGAAGATTGCAGGGAGGTCCTGCTCACTTATGCGACGCACGCTTCGGGCACGACGAGCGATTTGTGTCGGATTTACGGTTGTCGTGAATCGAGTGATGGAATACTCATCCATGAAGCCGTGTTGCATGTAGAGCTGACGTCCGACACCTGTGGCATCCAAGCGGACGCAAGGCTGGCCAGCTAGCAGAGTCAACCCTTCATGAAGCAGCCGTGTTCCGATACCCGCCCGGCGTTCTTCCGGGTCGACCAGCACCATTGCAAGCCAACTGAATCGGTCTTGATAGCGAAGGGTGGCGACTGTACCGACGACGTGGCCTTGCTTCTCTGCCACGCGGCAACCCGCAGGGCTCAGTCCTAGGAATAAGGACCAGTCACTTTCGAGCTGGTTCCATCGGCTAGCGCGGCACAAGCGCAATCCAGCCTCAATGTCTTGAGGCTGCATGTCGCGAATCAGCATCTCATTGGAGGCGGCCGGTCCTAGCCTTGGAAGGAAGATCTTTGGAGCCACTTTGGAAACGGAAGCGGCCAAGACATCAATGTGAGGTGGTCGTAGGCCCAGAAATTAATCAGTTGCAGCCCTCGCGTGCTGGCTAGCGCGAGCTCACGCGGCCATGGGCATGTACCGTTAAACCACGGAACCAGGTAGGCCACGTCAGCTTTGTCCCAGGACATAGGAGTTGTGAGCGCGAACACGATAGCCTGGTGCGCCAAATCCATATGGAGATAAGTTGCGCCCCAACTGAGTGCCTCCACTTTAAAGCGGTCGAGCCCGCTTCCTTCTTTGACCTGCCATTCCGGCGGCAAATTTACAGCCGCATTAAGACGACCACCTTGCGGGTACTGGACACTCGGGCCGAGAAAGCAGACTGGGTTGTTCACGTCGTTCGGATACAGTATCTCGAATTGGGCATCAGGATACTTTGCGAGAACAGCCGTCCGAATAGCGTCGATATGAGCTTTCAGGCGAGCGGCGAGGAAACTTGTGTCAGAGCCAGCGTTAATAGTGGGGTCGTCATCTTGGCAAGTGAACTTGTAGAGAGGCCGTCCGAGCGCGGACTCAGCCGCCACAGCGGTGACCGCATCATAAAACCCCATAGAGCCGCCACGGACTTGCCCGGAGCCTGACACCCAATCAGCATTGGCCGCAACGGGGATTGTGAACTGCGTGGCATCTGTTACGGTAATCGGCCAGGTTCCGTTCACGGAAGTACTCCCTTTCACGCCAGTAATGACGACACGATCACCGGTTTCCATTCCGTGAGGATTAACGAGGCCGATGCTCACAGGGTTGGTGGAAGAACAGGAGTTGACGGCCTGAGCCATCGATGAAAAGAACCACCAAAGAAATTCACCAAATTGAAGCCACGGTGTGAGACCCGCTGTGCTCTGCAGGCCGGCCATCTCGGTGTAGACGGATTTCTGAAACTCCGTCATGTTGTCGATGAAGGAGCATTGCGACGACAAAAGATGGGCAAAACCGGTGTCGGTTGTTACTGGAGTGCCATCGTGGAAGCGGGCCTGCCAAGCGTTGGCAATGGTGCCGTCATCGGGCGGGTAGACAAGCTCCATGGAAAAGGAGGTGGTAATCAGCAGGCCGGCAGCCTTCACCTCGTTGAATAGATCAGCGTGCCATTGGCGAACTGGAAAGTTGATGGGATTGAGAGCGGAGGGATCCACTTCCCAGACACCCTCGGTTCCTTTATCGATGCTGCCGGAGACCGTGATTGTCCCATCGAGGATTGTCCCGTCCACCTTTTTTGCTAGTGCCGACAGCGTGTCCCCCCAGTTCGGAGTTCTGGTGTGGATCGTAATCTCCCCGCTACCGGTTTTTTCGGCCCAGGTGGAAATAGTCGCCGAATTGATGTAAAAGACGAAGTGCTGAGCGATTGTATCGGGTGTGTCCCAATAGATGACCGACTTGTAGATCGTGAAGCCGCCGATGATTATCTGAACGAACTCGTTGTCGGCCCACGGTCCTTGAAAAGTAACCACCGCTGAATTCCAGGAACCGCCAGCACGCTTTCGCTGATTCCACCAGAACACACCAAGATATTCGTTCAATTGTCCCCGGAATCCGAGTTTGAGCAAGTGCCAGAGAAGCCGCTGCGGGCTCATCTTATAGGTGGCATCCGTATCGAAGTCGAGTGCCGGACTCACGTTGTCGTACGTTACCATTGCGTCGTCGACATCGGTCGTGGGCACCGCGGCTTCGATGTAGTCGAAGATGAAATTAAACCCGCTTACATCGATGCCGTCGATAATTTCGTGGGGCTGATGATTCACATTCTGAACAGTCAATGTAACGTGGTGAGTTCCGGGAGCGACCCCCGGGCGTAAGAGACGACGAGTGACAACTTCGGATCCTACGTTCAGAAAGCAATCGAGGGTTGTAAGCGAATCGCCATCGAGCGTCACGCTTACGATTCCGCGGTCCAGGTACAGCGATGTTCCCAAATAGAGGTCGTGCGTCCGGTCCAAAGCGTAAGAAATGGTGATCGAGTCGCCTGGCTCGGCTGTCACACGAGCAAATCCGTGCCAGTAATTATTAGCGCCCTGGATTTTCCAACCGGTGCCGGAGTATACACACGCACCGGTATCGTCGTGCTGACGCGGAGGCTTGCAGGTCCTGCGATTTGGAGCTTTCGCCTATCGCTGGGATCTGAGACAGACCAATTCGCAAAAGTCGCGGTCCATTCAGTGTCCTGGTAAGTGCCATTAGCGGGCAGTCTTGGCGCGAACGTAATCCAAGTCTGGCGAATTTGATCGACGCCCAAGGCGGAAAAATCCAGCGAGACCTTCCAAGTGACATCGGAGTTGCCACCCGCTAACTGCAAAACTGGATTGTCTACCTGAAGGTGAATGTTTCCCGGCCTTACAGTCATGTAAACGGCGAGACCGTTGCCGTCAGAGCCTCCGTATTCAGCAAGGTACGGAACCGACGTCTGGGATCCTGCGCCGGTAGTGAGGGTGAGTGAAGTTGGGCTGTCTATGGTAGCGACAGTGTAAGCAAGGCCCGCAATATAGATTATCGAGCCTGCGGCAATTCCTGGAAATTTGATTCCGACGGGCAGGGCTGGCCGTGGGTCAATCCATTCCACAGAGGCGTCTTGCACGTTCACGCGGCCAGTGCGTGCATACTTCAGTGTCAAGCGACCGCTATTGTTAGCCGAGGCGATTACGGCGACGCTGCTATTCGCGAAGCTCGACCAATCGTAGCTATTGATGTAGGAA
This sequence comes from Bryobacteraceae bacterium, assembly GCA_051004875.1. Taxonomy (GTDB): domain Bacteria; phylum Acidobacteriota; class Terriglobia; order Bryobacterales; family Bryobacteraceae; genus Bog-105. The sequence goes on along the minus strand of JBPCJX010000150.1, from coordinate 6,276 downwards.
GCAAACCATTGGGCTACATCGGCGGCGGTTTCTCCTCCGTTCGCAACAAAATCAAAGCTCGTATTATTAACAAACAAAGTCAGGCGATCATAGATGATACAGCCGCCCGGAGCACTGAGTGTGTAAGTGCCCTGCGCGACGGAGTAATTACCTGAAACGAGTGCTGCATGATCCCAAAGCCGGATCTGATTGACTGTGCCGGTTGGGCTGACGACGTCCAATTGCGCCCAATCGATCCAGGAATATTTTGCGGAATCGATAGGCTGAAGGCCCTGGTAGCTGAGATCGAAGTTCAGCACCATGCCGGAAAGATCAAAGCTGGGAAGATACTTTACTGAGTAGTGCTCGAAATTGTTGTCCGCGTCGTAGAGAACGAGAACGCAGAAGTCCGCCATATCGCGGAAGACACCACAGACGGTAAATCCGGTTGAGGTGGTACGACAGAGCGAAGCTGCGGTGCCTGTCCCGTCGAAGCCGCGAAGGTATAGAGTTCGATCGGGCTGCAGCTTAAGAATTTGTTCTGTGCTCATAAGAGATTGCGCGAGCGCAGACGTAAGGTGGCTCGGAAGGGCTCTCCGCTGTTGCTCCCGGCTTTGATTCTTGCCGAGGGCAAGTGCTACCAGTCAAGTGGAACGAGGAGAAGTTGTTGACTCTGAGGGAAATACTAATTCGTGTGAAAGAGTGAACGAAGACTGACGCCCCGAAATCGTGCTAATTGTTCCTGCACTTGGCCAGTATTAAAGTGATGTCGTCGTGCTGCTCTTGAGGACTAAACCGGTGAAGCTCATCGACGATCGCCCGCAGCAAGGCAGGCGACGGCAGTTCACGGTGTAGACGCAATGCGTCAATCAGGCGGTGTTCTCCGAATTCCTCTCCTGCTTCATTGAATGCTTCAGTGACACCGTCGGTGTAAAGCGCGAGTTATGTCTCCTGAAAAGAGCCGGCATTCCCCTATCGAGCAATGCCATTCTTTGAAGAGTCCAAGTACGGTGCACGTGGATTCGAGCCATTCCAAAGTGTTGTCGCTCCGGAGGAGAAGAGCGGAGAGATGCCCGCAATTCGCGTAGCGCAAGCGTTGCGCATTGTCGTCATATTCGCCAAAGAAGAGAGTTGCGTAGGCGCTATCGATCGTGCTCGCGTAAAAGAGCTGATTTACTGATTGCAAGAGGCGCTGCGGCTGATCTAAAGCGATCGCACATTGGCTGCGCAGATTAGCCTGCAAATTGGCCATTAGGAGAGCCGCCGCGATTCCTTTGCCGGAAATGTCGCCGATCACCAAGCCGAACCGTTCTTGACCTAGATCAAGGAAATCATAATAGTCACCACCTACCTGGCGAGCCTGGATGCACATACCTGCGTACTCGAGTGTTCGAACGGCCGGCAGCGTTTGGGGGAAGAGTCTGGCCTGCACCCGTTTGGCGATTTCCAATTCCTGGGCAGCACGGCGTTCGGATTCCAGCTTCTCCTCAGCTGCGCGCCGTTGTGCTTCAATTTCTCGAGTCACCTCGTCGAAGCCTATCAGCGCGAACGAATTTCCGTCTAGGTCTTCAAAGCTGGTGTATATTCTGCCCCAAGTTGCTGCCTGCGGCGGATGGCGAAAGCGAACGCCGCGCTCACGCCAGGCGTGGAATTTGGCAGGGACATCTTCGGTAACAAATACGGCCAACCCCGACTGACCGATGAGCTTATACTCTTCAGACTCCGGCTTAGGAGCGACGAGTGCAACTAGTGCGGTACCGTCCGGGGGAGCAAGCAGAACGAAGCGGCCATGCCCTCCAAAGCGGTAATCGATGACCAGATTGAATCCAGGCTGGTCCAAGTAGAACGGCAGACTCCGATCCTGATCGCGAACGAAGATGGTGACGTGGTGAAGACGTAGGTGGGGATCACGCGAATTCAGGCGGAGAGTGGCTTCGTCTTTGCCATGGAGTGGAGAAGAACTGCCCATCGGCGTGATTATAAGTCTGACGACTCTTGGTTTCGGTGTTTGCTCATGCGCGCGATCACGCGGCCGCCCCGCTGCAACACGGTCACGCAGACTCGCTAGCTCGGTGACGTCCACGCGTGGACCGAGGCCCAGGAGCGGAAGCAGGTCTGTTCTTTGTCGTCAAACTGGATGCTCAGAGGATCCATCCCGCTGTGCTTTCGTCGTCTGCGGCATGCGGAACGGGAGACGCGGTCCGACACGTCGTTACTTTGTTGGCCGCGCTCGGCTGCGTTTCGACTAGCACGCTGCGCATTTTCTGCCTATGAGATATTGCCGGTGTCCGGCTGAACGACCCCGGACCCCGACTTGCAGTCAACCCGTGACGCCATACTATGAGTCGTGGACCCGATCGTTCTGAAAAGTCTGCTGAATGACATAGCTGAACTCACGGGGGAACACCTCGTGTTGGTGATGATCTCGTCTGCCATCGCAGTACTGATCGGCGTTAGCGTGGGGATTGCAGGCACTCGGCGCGCAACACTTCGGCGAGTATCGTTGACGGTCGCAAATATTCTACAAACCATTCCGAGTCTAGCCCTGTTCGGGTTCCTGCTCCCTATTCCTCTCATTGGCGGAATCGGTAAGCGGACTGCCATCATCAGCCTTGTTCTTTACTCGCTTCTGCCGATCTTGCGAAACACCATCGTCGGAATCGCCAGTGTGGATGCACCGGTACGCGAATCCGCCATCGCAATGGGAATGACCGATAGGCAATTGCTTCGGATGGTCGAGCTGCCGCTTGCTGCGCCGACCATCATTGCAGGTATCCGCATAGCGCTGGTGACGAATATCGGGACTGCCGTGATCGCAGCTGTAATTGGGGGCGGGGGACTTGGTGTGCTGATTTTTCGCGGTGTTGCGTCGGTAGATACGCTGCAAATTCTCGCCGGGGCAATACCAGCCGCGGCTTTAGCCCTGATCGCAGATGCCGGCATGGGAATCGTCGAGCGCAGAATAGGGAGAACATGAAGCGGACTCTTGCCGTTCTGGTTTGCGCTGCGTGCCTGTCGTCGTGTTCACACCAGGGCGCAGTCGTTGTCGGGTCGAAAAATTTTACGGAGCAGGTCATTCTTGGAGAAATTGCGGCGCAACAACTGGAGCGGAAGCTGCACATAAATGTTGAGCGGAAGCTCAATTTGGGTGGAACGCTGCTGGCTCATGGGGCGTTAGTGGGCGGCCAAATCGACTTGTATCCCGAGTACACAGGCACGGCGAGCAGCGCCGTCCTGAAGCAGAGGGTCCCAGACGATTCGGCAAAAGCGTATATGGAAGTGAAAGACGCATATCGCGAGCGCTTTCACTTGCTGTGGCTTCCGCCGCTCGGTTTTAATGATACGTTTGCGATGGTGGTGCGCAGAGAAGATGGGCAGCGGCTGAGCAAGTCTGAGTTGTCCTCGGCGAGTACGCGCGCCTGGCGCCTGGGTGTAGGATACGAGTTCTTGACGCGGCCGGATGGCCTACGGAAGCTGAACGAGGCGTATTCACTGCGTTGGCAAGGCACGCCCAGCACTATGGATCTCGGCCTGTTGTATCAGGCACTCGCGAGGAAGAAGGTTGACATGGCAGCAGGCAACTCCACAGACGCACCACTGAGCGAGCCAAAATTTATGGTTCTCGGGGATGACAAAAAGGCCTTTCCGCCTTACAATGCGTGCTTCGTGGTGCGAGAGAAATTGATTCAGCAAAACGCGGCAGTGAAATGGGCGTTGACGATGCTGTCTGGCCGCATCAGTGAGGAGACCATGCGCGCTCTGAATCGGCGCGTGGATGTGGACCATCAGCCAGTATCGCGCGTTGCCAGAGAGTTCCTGGCCAATGAACCCTGAACAGCTTCATTTAGTGTGACGGCTATAATCAGTTGGCGCTTTCTTGAATGATCAATAAGCTGGTTCTAGAGAATCTGAAATACCGCTGGGTTCGAACTCTGCTGAGCGCATTAGTGGTCGGCGTTCAGGTAATGTCGATTCTTACGTTGATCGGGCTCAGCCGAGGCATGCTGCAGGAGTCAGCGTCGCATGCAAAGGGGACCGGAGCAGATATTTTTCTGAAACCCGATACTCAGGGAACTTTTTCGTTCTCGACAGGTCAGCTGAACCAGAAGTTCGTTGACCTGCTGGCGAAACAGCCGCACGTCACACAGGCAGTTGGCGTTCTTATGATCCCCATTGAATTGATCACGCCCATCAACGGAGTGGATATCCCGCAGTTCGAGAAAATGAGTAGAGGCTTCCGGTTTTTGCACGGTGGCCCACCGCAAGCGCCCGACGACATTATCGTGGATGAGTACTACGCGCGCCAAAACAAGCTGCACGTTGGCCAGACCATAAAGCTGTTGAACCACAACTGGCGGGTCTCCGGCATTGTGCAAGGGGGAATGCTTGGCCGCCTTATCGTGCAGCTCCCGACTCTGCAACGTTTGACTGGAAACGCGAACCCGCCGCGCGTTTCCCAGATTCTGGTGAAGCTGGACGACCCAGCCCTTACCGACCAGGAAGTGGCGCGCTTGAACCAGTTGCTGCGCGGCAATCTGCAGGCCATGTCTACCGAAGCTTTGGTTTCACAATTCAGTGTCAACAATATTCCGCAGCTAAGGGCTTTTATCTACGTCATTACCGTGATCGCAGTAATCGTTGGATTTTTGGTCGTGTTCCTCTCAATGTATACGGCGGTGATAGAACGTACCCGTGAGATCGGGATCTTGAAAGCGCTTGGGGCAAAGCCGCTTACAATTTTGGACATCTTAGTGCGCGAGGCGATCGTATTGGCCCTGGCCGGCTGCGTTATCGGCATTTTATTCTCGTTCGGAACCAAGGCGCTGATTACGGTGCTCATGCCTGCCTCATTGCACGTAGTGAATGTGCCGGACTGGTGGCCGATCGCCGCTGCCATTGCGCTTGGCGGAGCACTGCTCGGCGCCGCTTATCCAGGCCTGAAAGCTGCGCGTCAAGACGCGATTGAAGCGCTCGCCTATGAGTGATAGATCACACAACACGGACGGGGCGAGTGCAAACACGGAAGAAATCATCCGTGTGCGTGGACTCAGCAAGATTTACCACGTCGGTGATGTGGAGATTCCAGCGCTGCGTGGAGTCGATCTGGACGTTAAGCGTGGCGAATTCCTGGCGATCATCGGTCCTTCGGGTTCCGGCAAATCGACGCTGTTTCACATTCTGGGTGGGCTAGCCCCTCCAACTGCTGGCGAGGTCTTGATAGAGGGCTTGGACCTACGGAAGCTAACGGAATCCGAGCGCACTGAGATGCGCCAGAAGAAGGTCGGATTTGTTTTCCAAAAATACAATCTGCTGCCTACGCTGACGGCGAAAGACAATATAGCGATCGCGCAAGCGCTTTCTGGAACGTACTCGCCGCCTCCGAATTTCGACGAGATTTTGCAGCTCTTGGGAATCAAACAGCGCCTGAACCACAAGCCGCGCGCCCTCTCGGGTGGAGAGCAGCAACGAGTGGCCATTGCGCGCGCACTGGTGAACCAGCCGGCCATACTGTTGGCTGATGAACCCACCGGCAATCTTGACACGGCGAACTCGAACGCTGTTTTAGAAATCCTTCGCGATCTAAACAAGCGGCAGCATCAAACGATCCTAATGATCACGCACAATCCGGAAGCTGCAGCATTTGCCGATCGGACCGTTGCCATGCGGGATGGCAGAGTCGTTGCGGCTTGACAAGAGGATTCGCCGCAGATCCCCATTTACAGTTTGTAGACTTTTCGAAAGAGCCTGCCGTTGATGTAGCCTGCCAGATCCCAAACGCGCAGTTCGCCCTGGAAGGCATCAATAGAACTTTCCAGTCCCAATCCGCCCTTGATAGCGCGGAGCAGACCGGCAGCGGCGCGGCGCATTTTCCAGCGCGGAATACCCAAAAGTTCAACAACCTCCGGGGTTCTGGTTCGCGCTAACATTCCCATTGAAGTCCCTCGTCCCCAACACCATCGGCGGTGGTATCGGCGAGTCATGCGCTCGCGCGGCACGTAGTGGTAAATGAAAAAATCAGGAACGTACATGCCGTTGAAGCCATTTGCGAGGAGCCGATGAAACATATCCTCGTCTTCGCACGACAAAAGCCCCTTGTCAGTACGCCCAAGACTCGTGTTGTACAGGCCCACTGTTTCAAGAACACTGCGTTTCACCACAGCGTTTCCGCCCATGAGCATGCCATTGAACCCTGGGCCGTACTGCTGCTCCTCATCCCCGCTTTCAACCCAGCCGACTACTCCTCCGAATTCTCTGCCGATCCACTCGGGTTTTGGTGCGGCCCACTGAGGCAAGTAG
>JBPCJX010000149.1:0-45665 GCA_051004875.1 Bryobacteraceae bacterium | reverse complement strand
GGGCTGACCAGGGCAAGGCGCTCTGCTGCCGCCCTTGCCCTGGACCCCATCCCGGCATCAAAGGTCCTGTCTGACCCACTCGAATTTGCAGAATTTGACAAACACAACTGCAGTCGGCTCGAAATGGCGCGAGTGATGTCGCTCTGGAGCTGCGTGATGTCGGCCAGATTGCGGTCGTAGTGAGAGCCCCAAAGCTCGGTGCCGTCGGCGGTGTTTACCAAGTCGGTTTGCACGCCCACTTCGTCGCCATGCTGCGTGACGCGTCCCATCAAAATCACGCTCACCTGAAGCGCCTGGCCAATCTTCTGCCGGTCCTCCTCATTTCCCTTGTAGCGGAAGACCGTGCTCCGCGCCATGACCTTAAGGTCAGCCAGTTGTGAGAGACTGCTGATCAGGCTATCAGTCAAGCCGTCGCTGAGGTATTCGTTCTTTGTATCGGCAGTCGCATTGACAAAGGGCAGCACCGCAATTGAGTCGACCTTACCCTTCTGGTCCTTCCCGCGCAGAAAGTACAACCCCGCCGCTGCCGCAACCACCACAATCGCAGCGACACAGGCGATCAGGTATTTGCGGGAACGGCCGGCCCGGATGAACGAGGAACTCGCCGACGACACTGCGCTCGCGGCTATCGAAGCGCTCGATGCACGCCCAGAGTCAAGGTCCCGTTTCAGGCGCGCCAGGTCGGTGCGCAGATCGGCCGCGCTCTGATGACGAAGATTGCGTTCCTTCTCCAGCGCCTTGTTGATGATGCGCTCTAATTCTGCTGGCACGTCGGGATTCAGCCGCACTGGAGGCACGGGAGCGCGGTTCAGAATGGAATCGAAAATGATCCCCGAGCTTTCCCCGCGAAATGGCAGCTTGCCTGTAGCCATTTCATAAAGCACCACGCCGAAGGAGAATAAATCCGTTCGGGCATCCAGTTCCTCGCCACGCGCTTGCTCAGGAGACATGTAGGCGACCGTTCCGACCGTGTGTCCCGGGTTGGTCTGAAAATCGACCGCAATCGTCTCTGTAGTTCCATGGTGCGGTTGCGGAGATGTGCGGTGCACTGGAACCGGCCGTGCCAGACCGAAGTCGAGAATCTTCGCTTGCCCGCGCATCGTGATGAACAGGTTGGCAGGCTTGATATCGCGATGGATGATGCCGGCGCTATGCGCAGCATCGAGAGCGTCGGCGATCTGATTGCTCCATGCCAGCAACTCGGGCAATGGCACCGGTCCGCGTCCCACACGGTATTTGAGGGTCTCGCCCTCCATCAGCTCCATGACGAGGAACGGGTGGCCCTGCTCGTCTTCGCCGATGTCATGGACGGTACAGATATGAGGGTGATTGATGCGCGAGGCTGCGCGTGCTTCTCGCCGGAATCGCTCGAGCGCGAGAGGATCGGATGCAAGAGCGTCGGGCAGGAACTTAATTGCTACGTCGCGTCCGAGCCGGACATCTTCCGCCCAGAAGACCACGCCCATACCTCCACCCCCGAGATGCGAAATGATTCGGTAATGGGAGACGGTACGGCCGACCAACGGTTTGCAGGGAGCATAGCACAGGCACGTGTCAGCTGGGCGATCTCATTTGATATCTCGATTTCAAAAACGGAGGGCGATGGGACATTGTGCACGTCCACTATACGTGACCTCATCAAGTAGAACGCACATTATTGGCGTTTTACGATTGACATTGACGCTTCACGATTGACGTTTTACGGGTAGCATCATGCCGAAACTGGACTGTAGGGTGCCAGGCTGTATTTGCGGGCGTTCCGAACGGCGCTCGGGTAGGTTGAGGTGCCAGCCCGCGCTCCAATCACTCCGTACTGGCTGCCGTGGAGCGCCATGGTGGGCGCCCGTTGGCGATTGTGGACGATTTCGGCAACCCGGAAGTAATGCCGCCATGCGGTAGGCGGATTAGTACCGAGATTTCGGCATCGCGCCTCTGATCGGTCCCACATCAGCATGCCGTCATCTTGAAAACGTGATCTCCTGCGCCGAGCACCGGTCCGACTCGCCGACTCTACATCAAAGTGGAATACTCTTCGCTGGGCCATTAGGGAGATCTATTCAGCGAAATGTACTCAACCTCCAAGGTCCGTCAAAAAATGTACTCAGATAGGATCGAATGGCGACCTACCGGACTAGGGTGTTTTCTTCCGAGTTTCTAGGGCCTGGGTTTTTGAAGTGCACGCAGATTTCGCTATTCGGGCTTTTTGTCGTTCGTCTTAGGACCGCAATAAGATGTTCGGAGTCTGCCGGCGCCTCTGCCCTTAATAACAACAAATCTTGTATCTCCGCATCTTATCGTCAAGATTGCCGCTGTTCTTGTTCATCCGTTGTGTAAGTCATTCTTGTTCCGTCCCGGAAATGACATCAATCTATAATGAAGTTTTAATTCTCTCGTAACATTGGTGGGTGGCCGAGCATTTTACCGTGCCCAAAGAATATCTCGGTCATCTTCCCCATAACGACCCACTCTGGGACTATTTGTCGGCTTGTATTTTGCCGCAAGTTGGATTAGCTGGGCATCCTGTCGATTTTCGCGTCTTCCGAATGAAAGCGGCCAAAGTGTACCTGTACGAGGAAAAGCACACGCGGATGCAAGTGATAGGCAAGTTCTTCGCCGATGGAACACAAGATAACGGAGAAAGTGCCCGGCGTATGCAACAGGAGTTCGAGAATCTTCAGCAACTTCGCGGTTATGGTTTGAATCAAAGCCCCCATCATGTAGTACGGCCGCTCGGAGCGAATGTTTGTATCAACAGCCTTCTGATGGAAGAATACTGCGGCGGCGCATCCTTGAGTTCGGTTATTACGGACGCTATTTATGAAAACAAACGCCGCGAGCTATTTGCGAAGTTGACCGCCCTCGCCTATTTCATGGCCACTCTTCACAATCGCACTGCCAATGGGTATGGGGTTAACTTCGCCGACTACTGCGCGTACTTGGACCGACTTGTCCGCAAGCTCCGAAGCAAGCACTTCATCGGGGAACATGAAGCTGATGAGCTGTACTGGCTCCGGGATCGTTGGCGCGATCAACCCCGTATGTGGGAGGATCAACAGGTCTTCGTCCATGGTGATGCCACCCCGAGCAATTTTCTGTTTGGAGATGGCCTGCACGTTATCGCGATCGATCTGGAGCGGATGAAGCGCGCCGACCGCGTGTTCGACATCGGCCGGATTGCCGGAGAAATACAGCACTTCTATTTGCAAGAGCTGGGCGATAAATTTGCTGCGGAACCGTTCATTGGCCATTTCCTTTGGGAGTACGCCTGCCACTTCCCAGACCGGGAGCGCGCTTTCCGCTCCATCACTGGTCGAGTCCCCTTCCAAATGGCTCTCACGCTACTGCGCATCTCGCGTAATTCTTGGATCAGCCAAGCGCATCGCCGAAGATTGATCGAGGAGGCAAAGATCACTTTGCGCGCGTTCTGATGGACCTCCGAGCCATCCTCTTCGACATTAACGGAACCCTGATCGATATTGAAACGGACGAGCGGATGGACGAAGCGTATCGCACGATCGGACACTTTCTCGTGTATCAGGGAATTTGCCTCCGCCGCTGCGAAGTTCGCGACCTCTATTTTCAGGTGATGAAAGAGCAGTTCGCGGAGAGCGCGGAAAAATATCCGGAATTCGATGTCGTAAAGGTCTGGCGAGAGTGTTTGCGGCGTACGGCAAGCAACGTTACCCGCTCATTGCCGGCGGAAAAACTCGAACAACTGCCGCTGCTGATTGCTGAAGTACAGCGAGGCGTTTCGCGGCGACGGCTGAAATGCTTTCCCGGAGCCCTCGAAATTCTGCAGTGCCTGAAACAGCATTATCAGTTGGCGGTAGTCTCAGACGCTCAGACAGCTTATGCAGTCCCCGAGCTCCAGGCCGTGGGACTTCGCGAATTTTTCGATCCGATTATTGTTTCGGGTGACTTCGGCTACCGCAAGCCGGACTCGCGATTATTCCTGCAAGCACTTGAAAGATTGCGGGTGACATCCAGTCAAGCCATTTTCGTGGGGAATGACACTTACCGTGATGTCTTCGGAGCTCAGCAGCTCGGTATGCGAACGATTTTGTTTTCCCCGAACGGTACGTGGCCCGAACCCAATGAAGCCAAACCGGATTACGTCATGTATAACTTCGCAGACCTGCCGCGGGCACTAGATTTCCTAATCGCGAACCATCTCTGAAAACGCCGCCCTGTACCGGTTCCAGAAGGCTAGCGGAACAGGACCGGGCGAGGCTCACACTCGATCATGATTGCAAGCGTTCCGCGATCACAGTCGCATATTCGGGGCTATGTAGGGGCGCCAGTTGAAACGTAAAACGGGCTAGCATTCAATCTCCGCAACGCCGACAAACCAGCCAAGTGGATTCTCTATATATCGCCATTGGAGCGGATCTATACGGCATTGAATTCCCAATTTCCGGGTAGCCCGTAATCCGGCCTCAACCGGAAAGAATTGCGCCACCGATCGCTAACTCAGTACCGACCCAATCAGAGATTGGCGAGACAAATGCGGTAGGCGGGGAGTGCATCCTCGGCAATGAGTTAAAATCTCACTTCGCTTCCGTAACCTTTTCCACCGCTCGCCAGTTACTCTCTCTAGAGCCATGGTCGGCGCCCGACATCCGGCACAAAAGCCATCGCCACAAGCCGCCGACGAGCGCTTGCTGATCGAGACGGCGCAGGCCGATCTCTCGAAATTTGAGGTTCTCTATGAGCTTCATTTCGATCGCGTCTATTTCTTCATTGTCAGTCGCGTCCACGACCGTACGATCGCCGAAGACCTTACCTCCGAAGTGTTCCATAAAGCCCTCGCCAATCTTCCCAACTACCAATGGCGCGGGGCTCCGTTCTCTGCCTGGCTTTTCCGTATTGCCTCAAACGAGATCGTCGACTACTTCCAGCGCTCCGCTCGCGAACAACAAGCCGATGAGCTTGAACATCCCTTGGCCCAGCCCGATCTCTCGTCGACTGATTTGGACCTCATCGAGCGCCACGTTCATATCTTTCGGCTTTTCGAGCAGCTTCCTGAGATTCAGCGGCGAGTGGTCTGTGAGCGTTTCATCGACGAACGCAGTATTCGCGAAATCGCTCGGCGCCTCAGCAAAACCGAAGGGGCGATCAAACAACTTCAGTTCCGTGCGCTGCGGACTCTCCGTGCGCAGATAGGGGATCGCCGTGCCTGAGCGCTCTCCTGCCGAACAACTCGATCAAGGCATCGACGCGCTGCTTTCCGCGTCGCAGCCGCTCGCTGAGCCGAATTCGCACCCAACGATAGGGGCGCTCGCTTCGCTTGTGCATACCCTGCGGGCTATGCCGCGCCCTGAATTCAAAGCATCTTTAAAGTCCGAATTGCAAAGGATAATCTCAATGAATCACGCAGCAGTTCCGTCCCCAGCCCCATCAAGAGCCATTCCATTCCGGCGTCCCAACTTCCCCAATATCGCGCCGTACTTCCTTGTCGACGGCGCCCCACGACTCATTGACTTCCTGGTCGCCGCCTTCGAAGGTACGGAGCGTATTCGTGTCCCAAGGCCCGACGGCTCGATCATGCACGCCGAAGTCGCCATCGGTAATTCCGTAATCGAGCTGGGCGATGCCAGCGAACAATATCCTCAGCGTTCGATGACCACTCACTTGTATGTCCCCGACGCCGATGACACCTTCGCCCGTGCCCTGCAGGCCGGCGCCGCCTCTATGCACGCGCCCACTGACGATCATCCTTCCGGCGATCGATGGGGCGCTGCTACGGACCCCTTCGGCAACACCTGGTACATCGCCACTCGCAAGGGCTGGGTTGCTGGTCCCGAAGGCCTCCTCACCGTTCAGCCCTATCTCCATCTTCGCAACGCCCACGACATGATTCCCTTTATCGAAGCAGCTCTGGAAGCCAAAGCCACCGGCGTTCACAAATCAGCCGACGGCATCGTGCGCCACGCCACCATCGAAGTTGCGGATGCCACTTTCGAAATCGATGAAGCTTCCGGTGAATCTCAGCCTAACCCGTCTTATCTGCATGTTTATGTGCCCGACACCGACGCCCTCTACGCCCGAGCCGTTGCTGCCGGCGCGAACGGCGTGCAACCCCCATATACCGCCCCGTACGGTGAGCGGGCCGCCACGATCACCGATCCGTTCGGCAACACGTGGTTTCTGGCCACCTATCTCGGTGCCGCAGAGCCATAGCCGTTTCGTATGTGGACACGGAAAGCATCTCGCAATTTGCCGAAAACGTTTTGCATGTCGTCTCAACATTTAAGCGCCCTCGTGCCGTTCAACAAATGCGGCGCTCGGCCTCATTTAGACCCGCTCGCCGGATGCTATGTCATCCGCCATTGTGGAAGGTTCGCCTCGGCATGCTCGATGCTAAGCTGCCATACAAGACAGTGCTAGATTGGTCACTTCGTGCATTGCCGGCAAACCGTCAATTAAGCAGCGGCATCCCCTGTCTGCTTTGGCTCGATTCCAATCGATCGTTCACTGCGCATCGGATACGTTGTATGCAACCAAGGTACCGCTCAGTCGTTTGCACCGACACGTGCCCTAGCAGGAACTGGATCTGATCCAGTTCTCCTCCGGCTTGATGACATAATCCTGGCGTGGTTCTTCGCAAGTCGTGCGGTGCCAGCTTGTCGATTCCAGCTTTAGCGGCAACCTCTTTCACCACATGCCAGTCTGCGTAGATTGACAAATCGCAGCAGCAGCATGATCCTGTTGAACCGCGAGGACGAATCGCGGGGCGGCGGCACATAATACAAGAACTAAGGTGAAGGCCGTTCTGTGCGCCGGGTCAAAAGGCGATTGTCTTTTCGAGCCGGCCGGCGATCAACCCTGGGCATTACTTTAGATCCATCCCGGAGCGCTGAACCGTTCGAAGGCGCGGCAGAAAATAAGAATTTCGCCATACCAGCGTTTTGCTTCCCGCATGCTGATATCAAACGTCTGGCCAATCGATTCCCAGTCCATCGATCGGGCAAAAACGCAATAAAGCAAATGCCGGTCCCGTTTAGTCAAGTCAGCTAATAGTCCCGCCTGGGTCCCACTGACCCAGGCTAGTGACATTGACCCAATGTCAATGGGCATTTTAGTCAGGCTCAAGTCTGTCGAAACAGAAAGACCGGTTCGGGGATTTGTCAGGTTGCCAAATCGATGCGGCGTGCCGCGGTCACTGGTATTCCGATTGTCGTCCTGGCCATAGTCTTCAATGAGACCACTGGCCGTATGAAGTTGAAATACGCCTTCTTTGGCCTCGAGCTCCGACATTCTCGAATTAATGTGATCAACCAGGAAATACCGGAACCATTTTGATGCGACATAAGATAAACCTACCGCCCCAGAATGAAAAAATGCCTTGGGCGGCGGCCATAATTCTGCCCGTTCATATGTGACTTCACCATTCAAAGATCCAACTGACACAAGAAATAAATGCTTAGCAAGTAGTCGTAAGTAACTGGCTCCGTCATAGCCCAACTTACCGCTGATAGCACTGACAATTAATTTCTTTCGATCATGAAAAAACCCGTCAATCAGGCCGGCGACGGCTTTTACTTTTCCGTTGTAATAAGGGTCATAACGCCGAATGGACTTGACCATACACAGCATCAGAGAGTCGTAAATTTCATCTGCATTCATGCCCTTGAACGCCAGATGTAAAGTCCGGCACGCGGCGCCCAGAGTCGCCCGATTAGACGCTTTTTCCCGGGAATAAAATGCCGCAAGAGTAAATGCGTGTCTTTGTTGACTTCGCCGCCCGGCCGCGCGCCCCGACGTTGCATGGGCAAATGCCCGTGCAGAATCATCGAGACGTACTTGAGCACGTAGCCGTGAAAACACTTCAGGATTTCAAGGAGCTTGTCTTCTTTGGCGGGACTCTCGAGTAAGTCGGCCAGTTCCTTGCCGAGCGCAGTGAGTTGTGCCGAGCACCCCACGTGTCCCATGCCGGGCGAGATGCGTCAAGCACTTGTTGTGATTTATCCCGCAATCCGTCCGAGCAATGCTGTGACCTCGCAGCGAATCCAAGTTGCTCGGCCGAAGTGATCGACTTTTCTGCTTACCGCATCGCTTTGTAGATATGACACTGCACGAGAGTCCGGCCGAGACGAACGTATAGTCGAGGGCCAGCGCAGCATCATTATCAGTGATGGCGTCGTGCGCGCCAAGGCCGGGCACTTCGTCAACATCCCGCGCGGCACCGTTCACTGTTTGCTCGAACAACGGTGACGGCAACGACGCGCATGATCTTGACGTTCACTCCGGCCGGCATGGAGGGGTTCTTCCAGGAGACGCTTGAGTCCGCTACAGATCGTACGCCGCTCCGCTCCAGAACAACTCGCCGTCGCGCCAACATATGTTGCAGCAGCCGCGAAGTACGATCTGGGGTTTGTGCCTCTCCAGACAGGCAACCGCCACGTGCGCCTGTTAGCCGCGCAAAAGGTGATAACGGCGTTTATGAGGACGTATCTGGGTAAGCTGTGCTGCCACCAAATTTCTTGGGGCCCGTGGACCAAGTCGCGCATGTTCGCTTTTGGCGATACTATAGGACACCAAGGATCTGTCATGGATGTACCGCAGGAAAGAGCAAAGCTGCTCAATGCCCTGAGCCAAGCGCCGAGGATTGGCACAACTGTTTCGCATTATGAGCTTCTCGCGAAATTGGCTGAAGGCGGGATGGGTGAGGTCTTCAAGGCGCACGACAAGCGCCTCAATCGTTTTGTCGCTCTGAAGTTTCTCCGCATAGGCAGAATGCTCGATCCTGACCAGGAGCGCAGGCTTATGCAAGAGGCCAGAACAGCTTCCGCTTTCCATCATCCCAACATCGCTCATATCTACGACATTGACCAAGCTGAGATATTTCCGGCGCACATACACGTACGAGCCGCCGGCGCTTTGCCAAGGGTGACCCATTTCATAGCGATGGAATACGTTTCCGGTACAACTCTTGCCGAGATTATTTCGGGGAAGCGGCTCGACTTGCACAACACACTCAGATTCGCAGTTCAAATATCGGATGTGCTGGCCGCCGCTCATAAAACAGGAATCATTCATCGAGACTTGAAACCTGGCAACATCATGGTGGACGAGAATGGCGTTGTAAAAGTTCTCGATTTCGGGCTCGCGAAGTTAATCGACCTTGTGCCCAATCCGGATGGCCCAACGCAGTCCATGCAGGGTACAACACATCAGGGCGTGATCCAGGGAACATTGCCTTATATGTCGCCGGAGCAGGTGCAGGGCAAGAAGCTCAACGCGCGCTCAGATATTTTCAGCTTCGGCGCAGTGCTTTACGAGATGATGTCCGGCCGACAGGCCTTCCAGGGAGAATCAAGCCTGTTGACCATGTCGGCTGTTCTTCGTGAAACTCCCTCTCCCTTGCAGATTCTTCGTCCCAAGCTTCCATCTCAGGTCGTTCGGGTAGTTAGCCGATGCCTTCAGAAGAACCCTGATTTGCGCTATCCTTCGGGCGCAGAACTGCTCAAAGACCTTAGAGCCTGCCAATCGCGGTTCGTTGCTCGGGAGACCGGTCTTCGGGCAATCGCACGGCGCCCTCGTATCATTGTCCCTGCGGCTATCCTCGCGGTTGTACTTGCGGTTGCGTTTACTTTGCTCACCGTGCGGCGCTCTAGGATTAGCTGGGCAAAGACCCAGGCTCTGCCCGAAGTCTCCCGTCTCATTGATCAGGAAAAATACTCGGCCGCATTTGCCCTCGCCTCCCGGGCAGCTGAATACGTGCCGAATGACTCTGAGCTTGCCAAGCTCTGGCCTGATATGTCCTGGACGATCTCTGTTCGAACAACTCCAGAAGGCGCAGATGTCTACCGGAAAGACTATGACGCTGCCGATTCAGCCTGGGAGTATTGGGGCAAGACGCCGCTAAGAAACATCAGAATTCCTGCAGGCCCGCATGCGCGTTGGAAATTTAAGAAGCAGGGCTATGACGAGATCGAGCGCACCACCGCATCGGTTCTTGAGGAGCGTGATTCCGTCTACTCGCTATCTGTCGATCTGGTCGGAAAAGGGAAAGGCCCGCCAGGTATGGTGAAAGTGGCGCTCGGAAACTTGCCGGCCCGGCTGACTTTTGGTGGCTATCAAGATCTGCCGAAGGTGCGCCTCGGCGATTTTTGGCTCGACAAATACGAGGTTACGAACAGACAGTACAGAGAATTTCTAAGGCGTGGCGGCTATGAGAGACAGGAGTACTGGAAGAACGCATTCCGTATGAACGGTCGCCCACTTTCGTGGGACAAGGCCATGTCCTTCTTGCGAGATAGCACCGGTAGACGGGGCCCAGCCGGATGGGTGCAAGGAGAATATCCGCAAGGGCAGGACGACTTTCCGGTCACAGGCGTGAGCTGGTATGAGGCTGCGGCGTACGCCGACTTCGTAGGCAAGGCCTTACCCACCATTTATCATTGGGACAGAGCCGCCGCGATTTGGACGAGTGATTCGGTCGTGCCACTGAGCAACTTTCGGGGTTACGGACCCGCCCGCGTCGGAAGCTATCGGGGAATGAGCCCATATGGCACATATGACATGGCCGGTAACGTTAAGGAATGGTGTTGGAACGAAGCAGGATCCGATAAACGGTACATTCTCGGAGGAGCTTGGAATGAACCCACATACCAGTTCGCCGAGGCTGACGCGCGTCCTTCCTTCGACCGTGACCCTACATTCGGATTTCGGTGCGCGAAAGATGCATCACCTGTCCCGAACGCTCTGCTCGTTCCAGTGACGCGTTCCGCCCGAGACTACAGCCGTGAGAGGCCCGCCTCGGACCAGTTGTTCCGTGCCTACAGAAGCTTATATTCCTACGATAAAGCCCCTCTCAAGGCTACCGTCGAATCCATAATAGATAAGGAAGAATACTGGAAACGGGAAAAGATTACTTTTGTAGCCGCATACGGTAACGAGCGCGTGATTGCATACCTCTTCCTACCCAAGAAATCCACCCCGCCATTTCAGGCCGTTATTTACTTTCCGGGTTCAAATTCAATCCAGATTCATTCCAGCTCCGATCTGTCTCCGGATTTCCTCGACTTCATTCTCAAGAGCGGTCGTGCGCTCGTGTGGCCCGTCTACAAAGGCACTTTCGAAAGAAGAGACGACCTCAAGTCGGACAATCCCGAGACAACGAGTCGTTACCGGGATCATGTCATCGCTTGGTCGAAAGATCTTGGACGCTCCATCGACTACTTGGAAACGCGACCGGACATCGATCAAGACAAGCTGGCATACTTTGGCTACAGTTGGGGAGGTGAGATGGGGGCTCTGCTGCCGGCCATTGAGACGCGACTCAAGACTTGTGTCTTGTTTGTTGGAGGCTTCAGTCGTCTGAAGACACTCCCTGAGGTCGATCAAATCAACTTTGCGCCTCACGTAAAACAGCCCGTGCTCCTATTGAGCGGTCGGTACGACTTCATTCTTCCTGTTGAAACTTCACAAATGCCGATGTTCCGCTTACTCGCTGCCCCCAAAGAGGACAAACGCCACATGCTCTACGACACCGGCCATTCGATCCCGCACAGCGCGCTGATCAAAGAGACGCTGGACTGGCTTGACCGCTATTTGGGTGCGGTGAAGACTACCCCGTGATGTTCGCGATTTACAAAATAGGTCCTTACAAGTCGGCTTTCGTCCGGCGATACGGATCGCAATCGCCACATCGCCAACATCCATCCCGTACACTCATCCTTCAACATCCGCATAAACGCGCTGTTGGCCGCCTAGTATTCCGCGCCGCTTTAAACCACTCTCACGATTTCCCTCTCCCTAACCTGCTTTAGGCTCGCCCAACCACGCCCCCACCTTCCCGTCGCTTTCTTTCTCCCGCCTCCAGCCCGTCTCTGTCGTCCGCGCACACACCGTGCACCAACACCAACCGCGCCGCTTCGGATCCGGCAAATCTTCTCCCGTATCGCTCAAATGGCCCGTCCCCGCCGCCTTCTCCCGCTCCAGCGCCTGAAGCCACGTTTCAATCGTCATGTGCTGCACCCCATACTTCGGGCTGTCCTCGATCTCGTTGTAAAGCCCAGCGCACCACCCATATTCTTCCGGCACGCCATCGTAAAACGTGAAGCGCCGGCACACATGCTCAGGCGGCGGCTTCATCGTCGCGCGATCTTCGAATAGCTGCTCAGTCGACGGCTCCAGCCTCGTTACCGTCCGCCCCTTCTCGATCGTCACATCCGCCCACTGATCGAGCACATGCACCGCCCCCACCTCGATGTCCCAAATATCCGGCTTCCGTTGCATCACCTCCGGCACTTCCTCCACCGCCTCCTCCGCTTCTGCCTGTTCCGCTTCTGCCTGTTTCGCTTCTGCCTGTTTCGCTTCTGCCTGTTCCGCTTCTGCCTGTTCCGCTTCCTCTTCCCGCTCTTCCACACGCTTCTGCCGCCGCTTCACCGATTGCTCCAACGCATTCGCCACCCGCCAAAACGACCGCTCCGCCGTGGTCCGATACCGTATGAACCGCTCCATCTTCTTGTGCTCTTCTTCGGTCCACTCGAGCGCCTTCTTGTCCTGCAACGATTCCTCGAGTTCGTGATAGCGATGCGTATTGCGCTTCAGAACCCATTGCGCCTCCGCCGCCTGCCGCACCAGTTCGCGCGCGCTCTTTCCTCGCGGCCTATAATCATCCTTCCAGTCTTCGAGCAACTCGTTGAACTCCTTCTCGCTCTCGCCCTTGATGAGCGGTTTCTTCGAACAGCACGAATGCTTGGTCGAATTCTGGCTTGACCTGGCTTTCCCGCCTGGCGTTTTCGGCCCCGTTGCACGTTGCGTTTTCGGTTCCGTTGCCCGGCCCGTGCGCGGCTTTTTTGAAGTTGCATCACTGTGCACATCTGACATTGGTTTTCTCGGCCCGAGTATGGCCCGAAGCCTCTCGCCAAGGCCCGCCAATTCCTTATAAGTAGATGATTCTAAAGCCACAAAATTGATGTCCTGCCCCTGCGAACGCCGCCCCACCCCTCATCAACTGCCAGGGAGTTCGTTCCGCAAAACGCCCATGTTATGCTTGACCAACGTAGGTGCCGGCCGCACCCAACTTTCGCCTCCCGTTCGCAGAAACCCGTGATGCTCAACGATTCGTTAGATAACCCGAAAGCCGTTGCTTTGGTGATTGATCACACGCTGCTCAAACCTGACGCAACGCGTGCCGACGTGGCCCGCCTCTGTGAAGAAGCACGCCAGTTCGGTTTCATGTCCGTCTGTGTCAACCCGTATTGGGTTCGGTTTGCTGCTGAACTTCTCGCGGACTCATCGGTCGAGGTCGGTACAGTCATCGGCTTTCCGCTCGGCGCGAACGATGCACCCATCAAGCTCGCCGAAGCACAACGCGCATTATCGGACGGCGCCGAACAGCTTGACATAGTTCAGAACATCGGCGCCTTGCGCTCCCACCAGCTTGACGTGGTAGGCAAAGAGATCGCAGACGCGGCCGCTCTCGCGCATTCCAAAGGCGCAATCCTGAAAGTCATTCTTGAGACTTCGGTGCTTAACGACGATGAGAAAATCACGGCTTGCAATCTGGCCGCCGAAGCCAATGCCGATTTCGTCAAGACATCTACAGGCTTCTCGCCCGCCGGTGCCACCCTCGAAGACGTGAAGCTGATGCGGCAAACCGTCGGCACTTCTATGGGTGTGAAAGCTTCCGGCGGAATTCGCACGCTTGAGGTCCTGCGCCTCATGGTCTCGGCTGGTGCGAATCGAATCGGCACAAGCTACGGTGTCAGCATCGTGCGCGAAATACCCGCTCCCGCAAGCAACGCACAGGGTCAAGGCTCACCCTGATGGCAGCTACCCGCAAAACGCCGCGTGTGAGCGCCACCAATCCAAAGCCTCGCTTCAGCGAGCGTGCCGAGCTTCTTGATTTCCTGCTCGAAGTCAGCGCCATTACCGCCGAAACTCTGGATCTCGATCGTCTCCTTGCCAATCTCGCCGACATCATCAAAGACGTCATTCCCTACGATCTCTTCGCCATCCTGCTCTATAACGAGCGCGCCGGCGGTCTCACAGTGCGCCACTCCATTGGGCATCGGGATGAGATGGTAAAAAACCTGGTGCTCCCGCTCGGAGAGGGAATTACGGGCGCTGCTGCCGCGTCCCGTCAGCCCGTCCTCGTGCCTGACGTGCGCACCGACCCGCGCTATTTGAATGCTCTTGACGCCGTTCGCGCCGAGCTCGCCGTTCCCATGCTGGTTCGCGGAAAGCTTGTCGGGGTCATCGATCTCCAGTCCACCCGCCTGAACGCCTTTTCCGATCAGGATCGCGCGCTGCTTGCGCTCATTGCCAGCCGCGTAGGCGTCACCATCGACAACGCCCGCTTATATCGCCGCGTCGAACAGCAGAACCGCACTCTGCGGCTGCTAGCCCATCTTTCGCAAGAGTTCAGTTCCATCCTCGAAATCGATGAGCTGCTTACGAAAATCGCAATCAGCGTTCGCTCACTCATTAACTTCGACGCCTTCAGCATTTATCTCGTCCAGGAGGATCGGAATCTCCTTCGCTGCCGGTTCAGTCAGCGTTATGACGATGAGACAGCTTCGACCGAAAACATTGAAATCGGTAAAGGAATCACCGGCGCTGCGGCCGCGTCCTCCCAGGTGATCAACGCCCCGGACGTCGCCAAAGACCCACGCTACATCCCCTCGCATTTCGACATACATTCGGAAGTAGCCGTGCCGCTGATTCTCCGCGATCGCGTGATTGGCGTCATGGATCTCGAAAGCATTCGTTTCGCTTTCTTCCGCGAAGATCATGTCCGTGCTCTGAAGTTACTTGCTCCTCAGATCGCCACCTCCGTCGAGAACGCCCGTCTCTACGAAGAATTGGCTCAGCGCGAACAGCGCATGGAGCAGGATCTAAAGGCGGCTTACAAGCTCCAGTCCGTTCTCCTGCCGCGTACCGTATCCGACGTCGTCGGGCTTGAAGTGGGCCTGAAACGAAGGCCTGCTCGTGAAATCAGCGGCGATCTCTACGATTTCTTCGAGCATGTGGACGAATCCACTCTGATCGCCTTCGGAGACGTCAGTGGAAAAGGTGCGGCAGCTGCCCTGTTCGGCGCGCTCATCTCTGGTCTGCTGCGCACTCTCGGCCATCGCCATCGCAGCCCTTCGGAGCTGATGAAATCGCTCAATGAAGCACTGCTCGAGCGAAAAGTAGATGCTCAGTACGCCACGTTGTCGCTGCTCTTGTGGCACCCGCATCATGGCGTCTTCACGGTCACCAGCGCCGGAACGCTTCCGCCTCTGCTCTTCCATAGCGGCGAGATCGTTGAGCCTCGCGTCGAAGGCGTCCCCATCGGGCTACTCGAAGAGCAAGAATACGACCAGGTCCAAATATCCGCGCAAAAGGGCGATTTGCTGTTGCTGTATTCCGACGGCGTAGAGGACCAGCTGCGCGAGGGCAATGGAGATTACGGGCACGAGCGGCTAAAGAAGCTTTTGCGATCCAGCGGTGATCAGGAACCGCAGCAGGTTGTTAACGCTATCTTCAAAGATCTTGACGCGTTTCGTGGCTCCACTCCGCTCACCGACGATCAAACCGTCATCGCTCTCAAAGTCCTTTAATGCTCACGCAAGGTGAATTCTCGTACCTCGGCGGCACACTTGCATGCGAAGAAGTTGAGCTCCCGGCGATTGCCGAGGCGCACGGCACTCCTGCCTACGTCTATTCCAAACGGGCCATCATCAGCCGCTTTCATCAATACAAGAACGCTCTTGCCGATCTTCCGCATCGCATCTGCTATTCGGTAAAAGCGAATTCAAATCTCGCCGTTCTCAGCACGCTCGCGCGTGAAGGCGCTGGTTTCGACATCGTTTCCGGCGGTGAGCTCTATCGCGTCCTCGCGGCCGGCGGCAAAGCGGATTCCGTCGTGTTTTCGGGCGTTGGCAAGACACAACCCGAAATCCATTTCGCCCTTGAAACAGGAATTCATAGCTTCAACTGCGAATCTGAAGCTGAAATCGAGCTCATCTCCCGCACCGCCGCATCGCTTCAGCGCACCGCCTCCATTGCTGTTCGAGTAAACCCAGACGTAGATCCCGCGACGCATCCTTACATTTCAACCGGCCTCCGCGAACATAAATTCGGCATTGACATGGCTGCTGCCGAAGCGATTTATCAGAGTGCTTCTCGTCTGCCCGGCATTGTGTGCGAAGGAGTCAGTTGCCACATCGGCTCCCAAATCGCTGACCTCGATCCATTGCTCGAGGCCGCAGATAAAGCTATCGCGCTCGTAAAAAGGTTGCGTGCACAGGGACACCAGATCCGCAATCTCGACCTGGGAGGCGGTCTCGGCGTCCCCTATCGCCCGATTGATCGAGCTGCGCCAGTTTCCGTATTTATCGAACGGTTGCGTGAAAAGCTCCAAGGTCTTGATCTAACTCTGATGCTCGAACCGGGCCGTTCTATCGTCGCCGAGGCCGGCCTCCTGCTCACGCGCGTTTTGCTGCTGAAACAAAATGGCGAGAAGACCTTCGTCATCGTAGACGCCGCGATGAACGATCTCATCCGTCCCGCTCTGTATCACGCCTACCACGAAATCGTTTCCGTGAAACAGGTATCCAGCGGCGAACCGATTACCGTGGACGTCGTGGGCCCTATTTGCGAAACAGGGGACTTCTTCGCGCACAGCCGGAAGCTTCCAGCCCTCCAATCGGGCGACCTGCTTGCAATCCTGACCACTGGCGCTTACGGTTTCGTGACAGCGTCAAGCTACAATTCCCGTCCGCGCTCCTGCGAGCTCCTCGTCGATGGCATCCAGGTTTATCTCGCCAGAAAGCGCGAGACGTATGAAGATCTGATTCGCGGCGAGCCCCACTGCGCGTCACAGAACCACGACGGTTAGGGAGTGGTTAGATCATGAACGAGTCTCCTGCAATCTCTGTCCAAAATCTTCATAAAAGTTACGGCTCCGTCCAAGCGGTTCGCGGAATTGATCTCGAGGTTCCGAGCGGCGAAGTATTCGGACTCCTCGGGCCGAACGGGGCAGGGAAGACCACTACGATAGAAATCCTCGAAGGTTTGCGGCCGCGTACTAGCGGCAAAGTTTCTGTACTCGGATTCGATCCCGCGATAGAAACCAAGGAAATCAAGAATCGCATCGGCGTTTGTCTCCAGGCGACGAATCTACCCGACAAGATGAAGGTTCATGAGGCACTCGAGCTGTTCGCCGCCTTCTACAAGCGAAATGGCGACCGCGATCAGCTGCTCAAACGCCTTCAGCTTTGGGACAAGAAGGACGCTTTCTACAAAACGCTCTCCGGAGGTCAAAAGCAACGAGTTGCCCTGGCTCTCGCCCTTTTGAACGAGCCTGCGCTTTTGTTTCTCGATGAGCCTACAACCGGTCTCGATCCTCAGGTGCGTCACGAAATTCACGGAGTCATCCAGGAGCTGAAAGAGAACCGCCGCACCATCCTGATCACCACTCATTACATCGAAGAGGCGGAGCGCCTTTGCGATCGGGTGGCCATCATCGACGCAGGAAAAATTATTGAGCTTGGAACTCCCCGCGAGATCCAGCAGCGCGTGCTGGGACATTCGCTGGTCGAGGTCACCGCCAATCAATCCATGCCCTTTGAGCAGCTCCCGGAGGCCCTGCGGAATGAGAAATATGCGACTCGGGATGAAGGCCGCACGCTCTCCATGCAGACAGATGCTCCCGCTGCAAGCATCGTCGAGCTAGTGAAATGGATCGACCAGCACGGTTTGCGCCTCATCGATATTCACCTCAAACGCCCTACACTCGAAGACGTGTTCATTGAACTGACTGGAAAGAAACTGCGCGAATAATGAAGCCCTACTTGGCCCAGATCAAAAGCAATCTGCGGTTGATGGGACGTGACCGCTCGGTTCTGTTTTTCAGCTACATGTTCCCGCTGAGTTTCTTCTTCTTATTCGCCCAGTTGTACAGCGGTTCGCAAAGCCCCGCAGCCATGGCTCAAGTCTTTTCCATGGTGCTGATCATCGGCATCCTCGGAAACGGCTTTTTCGGTGCCGGCATGCGCGCTGTGCAGGATCGCGAAACTAACGTGCTGCGCAGGTTCAAGGTTGCGCCTATCAATGCGGGGCCCATCATCGTCGCTTCGCTCGTCTCGGGACTCGTCGCTTTTCTACCGACCGTCCTCCTATTCCTGCTGTTTGCGACAACCATTTATCACATGCCCTTTCCGCGCAACGTTCTCTCGATGCTCATCTTTGTCGCAATCGGGGTGATTACATTCCGCTCGATGGGCATGATCATCGCGGCCGTCGTGAACTCGGCCCAAGAAGGCGGAATTCTGATTCAACTTCTCTACCTCCCGATGCTTTTTCTGAGCGGGGCGACGATTCCGGTAAGTGTCATGCCGATTTGGGTTCAAACTATTGCCCAGTTCCTGCCGGCAACTCATCTGTTTCAGGGTATGCAGTCGATCATGATCGCAGGCGACAGCCTCGCCGCAAATCTCAGTTCTGTTCTCGCGCTGCTGGTCACCATGCTGGTCGCGCTGTTTGTGGGCGTCAAGCTGTTCCGCTGGGAAAAAGACGAAAAGATTAGGAACAGCGCGAAATTGTGGATACTCGCCGTGCTCGCCCCATTCATTCTGATGGGTGTCTATCAGGCGCGCACAAAGCAGAACATCGAGAAGTCGAAGATCCTGACTCGCAATGCCGTGCGTAACCGGTCCGTGCTCTTTCAAAACGCAAAAATTTTCGTAGGCAACGGCAAAGTCATCCAGAACGGCGCAGTGCTGATAAGGAACGGCAAGATTGCCGAAGTTTTCGATAGCCCTCCCAGCAACACGAAATCTTTTAACGCGGAGGTGATCGACGCCGCTGGCAAGACGCTCATACCGGGCCTCATCGACATGCACGTTCATATCGGCGCGCCCGGCGGTGTCTATCAGGACGTCCGCAAATACCTCGATCCGAACGCGGGCAAGCGCCGGCTCGCAGCCTACTTGTACAGCGGCATCACCGCGGTACGCAGCACCGGGGATTGGCTGGACAACTCCCTTAAACTGCGCGCTGCAATCAATTCGGGCGAATACTTGGGTGCCGAGCTTTTTGCATACGGACCTCTATTTACCGCTGCGGGTGGACATCCAACGGAGATGCTCAAGTACTTTCCGGAATCGCAGCGGAAGATGGCGGAAGAACAGTTTGTCCGCTTGCCCAAATCCACCGGCGAAGCTCAGAAACAGGTGGACGATCTCAAAAATTCCGGAGTGGACGGTATCAAAGCCGTGCTGGAATCCGGCAACTCAGAGTGGGGCGTGTTCAACCGATTGGACAACGGGATTTATCGCGCCATAATCCAGCAAGCCAAGAAAGATGGACTCCCGACCGCAACTCACACCGGCAGCACCGCAGACGTGAAGGACGCGGTGGCGGCAGACACAAACAGCGTTGAGCATGGCTCAATGGTTGACCTGATTCCAACGGACCTATTCGTGGAGATGAAGCAAAAAGGAATCGCGTACGATCCGACACTGAGCGTTTTTGAAGCGCTTACGGATCTGCGAATTGGCACCTTTGAGCCGCTGAGCCGTTCACTCGTGCAGCAGGTCGGCCCGGCCGATCTTCTCACCTCGACGCGCGCCGTGCTCGGGAAGGAAAAGCCCCGCAAGACTCTCGAAGACTACAAACCCATGCTGGACCGCGAAAGTCAGAATCTCCTAAACGCATACAAAGCAGGTGTTCTGCTTGTGACCGGCAGCGACTCCGGAAACTTGCTGGTCATCCACGGGCCGACAATTCAGCATGAACTCCAGCTTTGGGTGAAAGCCGGCATTCCACCCGCGCAAGCCTTGCAGGCTGCAACTTACAATGCGGCCAAAGTGCTGCGTGCCGGCGATCGCATCGGCTCCATTCAGAAAGGACGCGATGCCACACTCGTTCTCTTCGATGGAGATCCGCTTCAAGACATCTCGAACACGGAACGCATCGCGACCGTCATGTTTCGTGGCGAACGGGTGGATCGTTCCGATCTCTTCGATCAAGACAAGGATTAAACAGACTTACAAAAAGGTTTTAAACTCGATCACGTCGCCATCTTGCACAACATACTCCTTGCCTTCCGTCCGAAGTTTCCCAACTTCGCGAGCTCGGGCAAACGACCCGGCCACGACTAGGTCGTCATACGACACGCACTCAGCTGAAATAAAGCTTTTCTCGAAATCCGAGTGAATCACCCCTGCCGCCTGGGGCGCTTTGTCGCCGGCGTGAATCGTCCAGGCGCGTGTCTCCTTCTCTCCCGTGGTCAGATAAGTGCGCAGGCCGAGCAAGTCATATGCCTCGCGGATTAAATTGTCCGTTCCGGTTTCCGTCACGCCCAAGCTCTCCAGATACTCAGCGCGTTCTTCCCGAGGCAATGTCACGAGTTCAGATTCGATCTCAGCGGAAACGACCACCGCGCTGGTGTCGTGATGTTCTTTAACGTAGGCACGAACTTGCTGGACATATTTATTGGTATCCGCCGCTGCCAGATCCTCCTCCGCCACGTTGCAGGCGAACAGAGTCGGCTTTGCGGTCAGCAGAAAAAAACCTTTCACCAGCACGTGTTCCTCAGGCGTGAGATCTAGCGTGACCACGGTTCGTCCCGTGTTCAGGTGAGTTTCCAATTTCTTTAGCAGCTCTACTTCCGCAATCGCCTTCTTGTCTCCGCCTTTGGCCGCTTTCTCCTGCTTCGCTTTTCGTTTCTCGACGGATTCCAAATCGGCTAGCACCAGCTCTGTATTCACGATTTCAATGTCGCGAACCGGATCGATCGTATCCAGTACGTGCTCAATGTTCGAGTTCTCGAAGCATCGGACCACTTGAATAATCGCGTCCACTTCGCGAATGTGCCCGAGAAACTGATTCCCCAGTCCTTCACCTTGGCTTGCCCCTTTTACGAGCCCGGCGATGTCGACAAACTCGAAAACAGCCGGCACTACTTTCTGCGAAGCACTCATCTTTGCGAGTATTTCCAGGCGCTCATCCGGCACCGTAACCACTCCTGTGTTTGGCTCGATCGTGCAAAACCTATAGTTGGCGGCGAGTGCCTTTCGCGTTTGCGTGACCGCATTGAATAACGTGCTTTTGCCCACATTAGGAAGCCCTATAATCCCTGCTCTTAACATTCACTTCCCATCTTCGCGTAGGCTTGCTTTTGAAACCGGATGCCATCATGTTGATGTGCAGTTCGATGAAGAACTTGCGCGGATACTGCCTCCGGATATTCCGCACCGCGAACGCTTGATCGAGAAGGCGGCCCAGCACCTCGCCCTAATCGCGTCAGTGAACGAGTACATGAATCTCACTCGCAT
This sequence comes from Bryobacteraceae bacterium, assembly GCA_051004875.1. GTDB lineage: Bacteria > Acidobacteriota > Terriglobia > Bryobacterales > Bryobacteraceae > Bog-105. The sequence goes on along the minus strand of JBPCJX010000149.1, from coordinate 24,387 downwards.
CACCGATCCGCAACAGGCTGCGATTAAGCACATTTACGATTCGGTTGCGCCGTGGCACCATTTCCGCGGCGTTAAAAAGGTTCTGGATGCAGGTACTGGCGCAGGCTTCCCCGGGATTCCACTTTCGCTCGTATTGCCGGATGTGCGATTCACGCTCTCAGAATCAGTACACAAGAAGGCGCGATTTGTCGATTCCGTTGTGGAGTCTTTGGAGTTGCCGAACGTGCACGTGGTTGCGCAACGGGCTGAGGAGAGGGCTGCTAGCCGTCACCCCGATATCATCACAGCTCGGGCGATGGCGCCAATTCCTCGAATCATTGACCTATTCGGCAAGGCCCTCAAAGAAGGCGCGCGCCTTATTCTGTACAAGGGTCCGGATGTTGAGGCTGAGCTTGAAGAAGTTCAGAAAAGGCATTTTACCGCTGAGGTGCTGTGCCGTTACGAGTTGCCGCATGGCTTGGGCCGACGAACTCTAGTTCAAATACAGCGTCAGCGTCTTGCCCGGACCGCTTCGTAGGCCAGTAGCAGCCATCCGGCAATAAACGCGATTCCGCCGATAGGCGTGATCGCGCCGAGAATGCGCGCGCCTGAAAGTGCGATTGCGTATAGGCTGCCGGAAAAAATGATGATTCCGATGAGCAACAGCCATGCCACCCGCGCTTGCCCAGAAATCGAGATTGCGTTCGTGCGAGCCAGTAACGATACAAGCAGGATTCCGAGCGCATGAATGAAGTGATAGAAGACGGCTTTTTCGTACACCGACATTGAATAAGCGTCCAGCCTGTTCCTTAAGCCGTGTGCACCAAAAGCGCCCATTGCGACAGCGAGCGCCATCAGCACCGCGCCGATTGCAGTCCAATTCATCACTATCGTTGTACCAGCTACTCTGTTTATGATTTGGCGAAAGGCTCTTCGGGCGATGGGCTCTGCGGAGTGAACAATTCCGCGCCGTTTTCTGTGATGTGCATATCGTCTCCAGCCGCACCCCGAACTCGCCGCGAATATAAATTCCCGGCTCGTCACTGAAGGTCATGTCGGCTTGGAGCGGCAGACGGTTGCCTTTCACGAGGTATGGCCACTCATGTCCGTCCATGCCCATCCCGTGTCCCACGCGATGCGTGAAATACTTGTAGCCCGGTCCGTAACCCGCATCTGTAATCACCGCGCGAGCTGCCGCGTCGACATCACCTGCCGCGAGCCCGGGACGCGCCGTTTTCACTGCCTTAGTTTGGGCCTGGTGCACGATCTCAAACACGCGTTTCATCTTGTCCGTCGCTTTCCCAAGCACAAATGTGCGGCTGATGTCTGATTGATAACCTTCCACGCTGCACCCGCCGTCGATCAGCAGAACGGTCCCTTCCCGGATCGTCTGTGGATTGATCGACCCGTGCGGAAGCGTCGAGTACTCGCCTATCTGCACACTCGCTTCGCCCGTGAATCCAAGCTGCTCGTGGGCCGTAGCCACCAACTTGGCGAACTGATTCTGCGTCATGCCCGGTTTCAAACTCTTCCAGGCTCCTTTGTACGCTGCGAGCGAAACCTGCGCGGCCAGCCGCATCAAAGCAAGCTCGGCCGAACTCTTGATCATCCGGCATCCCGCCGTAACCGGGGTAGCACTCACGATCTGCGCTCCGGAATTCGCCTTAACGATCCCATCGGAGAAGACAAACATGGTCCGCTCCTCGATTCCGACTCTGCCGGTACTCGCGCCCGCATCAGCCAGTCCCTTCGCCACTAGCAAATATGGATTCTCGTCCTCTTGCCACGTCAGAATTTTTGATGAATCGCCTTCAGGCGCGTTCAGAACCTGTTCTCTGGCCCGATCCTCTTCGAATGCCGGGCTTACATAAAAAGCATTCCCCTTTTGCGGCAGTACGAATGTAAAAAGGCGCTCGCTATTCCACCAATGAATCCCCGTGAAATAGACCAGCGAACTTCCGCCGATCATGCAGACAGCATCAATTCTGTTTTCCCGCATCAATTGCCGTGCGCGCTCCCAACAGGCGTGGCGCTCAGCCTTTGTGATCGGCTTCGCCTCGTCACGTCTGCTTTTCAATGCCGCAATAGCGGGAGGCAGCGCATCCTGCACGGGGACCTCTGCTTTTCCTTGCCGCCCTCGAAGAACGCCCACGGCAGTGCTGGCTCCCAATGCAGTAGCTAAGAACTTTCGCCGCTTCATATGATCCGCTATGGTATCGGACGCCTAGCAACATTGCTGGCTCTGGGCTGCTACAAAAGCCTTAACCTAATTGATATGGATCGACGACAGGCCTTAAATGTAATCGCCGGCGCAGGAGTCGCAGTCTTCGCGCGCGGGCAATCGACCGAATCAAACGGAATGATTTATCGCCAACTTGGCAGCACAGGAGAACGCGTGTCTGCCATCGGACTTGGTGGCGCGCATCTGGGACACCCGGATGAACAAGAGGCAATTCGTATCGTTCGCTCCGCCCTAGATCGTGGCATCACTTTTCTCGACAATTGCTGGGACTACTCGGACGGCGAATGCGAAAAACGCATGGGAATGGCGCTCCGTGATGGTTATCGTCAAAAAGCGTTTCTGATGACGAAATTCGATGGCCGCACGAAAAAAGCCGCTGCTCAACAAATCGACGAGTCCCTAAAGCGCCTGCAAACCGACCGCATCGATCTAATCCAGTATCACGAGAATATCCGGCTGGACGATCCGGATCGCTTCTTCGCCGAAAATGGTGCGCTCGAAGGCGTCATGGCCGCAAAGAAGGCGGGCAAGATCCGCTACATCGGATTTACCGGACACAAAGATCCGCTTGTCCATGAGCGCATGCTCGAAGTTGCGAAACTGCATGACTTTCACTTCGATTCGTGCCAGATGCCCCTGAACCCGATGGACGCGCATTTCCGAAGTTTTGGGAATAACGTTTTACCAAAATTGGTAGAGCAGGGCATTGCTGTACTCGGCATGAAGCCCATGGGAAGCGGTATTATTCTCGAGAGCAACACGGTTACTCCGATGGAATGCCTGCACTATGCGCTGAACCTGCCGACTTCAGTAGTCATCACGGGATGCGACAGCCTGAAGATTCTCGACCAGGCCTTTGAAGCCGCGCGAACCTTTAAGCCAATGCCTGAGGCGCAAGTGATAGCGATTTTGAACAAGACACGGCAGGCAGCCATGGCCGGTAAATACGAGCGATTCAAGATCAGCACTCAGTTTGACGGCACGATCAAGAATCCGCAGTGGATGGGCTGAAAAGGCGCGACTAGGAAGAGCGCTCCGCTATAGATCAGCGCGCCACAAGGGCATGCTTCTCACGGCATTCTGACGAGCAGTAGTAGAAAGTTTGACCTGCACTCTGGCGTCGAAAGGCGGTCGATTCAGCAACGTAGGTTCCGCAAACAGGATCTTTGTGCAGATCTCCTCCGACTTGCGGACCGGGCGCCGCGGAACTGGGTGTAGGCCGCGTACCCGAACGCGGATCGGCCGCTCTACTTTGAAATGAGTTCGACGAAGCTCTCGAAATGCCCTTCAACACAGTAGCCAACAACGCGCGAGCCACCATGATAACTACGATCGTGATGAGCAGTTCAAAGAGCGCGCGAATCATTGGGCTGACAAATCCGGGATCGAAAACTTTGGTGTGAGCGAAAGGCGCTTCAACACGAGCGCCGTGGGCAGCTTCTACTCACTCTTCTTCTTTTTTGCGCCGGGAACCGTAACTTTCGTCTGCACGGTTTGGCCAAGCTGTGCCAGCATGTCTTTCGAGGGTTGGGCGAAAGGCCCGTCTGGCTTCAGCTCTAGGTACTTCTGGAATTGTTCGGCGGTGCCTTCAGGCGGGGTAATTTTCCCGGTCTTGTTATCCACCTGCGCCTTGCCCATGAAACAGATGCCAAGTTGATAGTGCGCGTCGGCGTAGTTCGGGTCCGCCTGAATCGCCTTCTGAAATAAGTCGACAGCTTGGTCCGCTTGCCCACTATTCACCAGGTTGGCGCCCATGTTGTAGTAGGCTTTTGCCGTCATGGCTGGATCTCCCTGGGCCGCTTTGGTCAACGCCGCGGTGGCCTCCGGAATCTTCTTCTGAGCGCCATAGATGTTTCCCATCTGGTTGTAGACGCTTGCGTCGCCGGGTTTCAGGGCCAACGATTTGTTGTAGGCCGCGATGGCCGCGTCATACGATTTATTTTTGTCATCACCCTTCTGAGTCCCGGCCAGCCCCGTGTATGCCTCGCCCAAACTATTCCAGACCGCGACTTGAGAAGCATCCAACTGGCCAGCCTTGTTGAAGTTGTCGATCGCGGTCTGATAATCGGCCGCTTTCTTGGCCGGGTCCGGATCGGCAGTGGCAGCTTTTAACGCTGTTTGGCCGGCATTGAAGGCATCGTTCAGAGCTTTATTTTTCTTCATCTGCTCCGATTGCTTCTTCGCCGCCTCTTCGAACTGCTTCTTCTGCTCGGGGGTCATGCCGCGCGCTTGGTCTTTGCTAAGCTCCCCAGTTTCGGCTGCCTTTTGTGCTTCGGCCTGAGCCATCTTGCCTCGACCCGTATTGAAGTCGACCGTAGTCGAGTCGCCGTACTTGGATTTCACTCCGTCCATCTTGTCAACAACTTGTCCGTTTACTTCGCACGTAATGTTGTAGGTGCCCAACGGCAGGCCGGTGTAGAACCAGTGGCCCTTCTTGTCCGATTTGACTTGATAGTGTCCTTTAATATCTGTACGTTCCAGCTTGACGAGTGCTTTGGGCACGGGTTGATTCTTTTCGTCTTTGACGTCGCCTTCGAGCGTCGTAACCTGAGCCCAAGCAGAGCTGGCTACGAGGAGAACAAACCCACTCAACAGAAGCAAACGCCGTGTTTGCGCTAGCATAACTCTTCACCTCTCCTATTTCGACATTCCAGCCTAACCATACTATAACCATTTTGGAACGGGTCACCCGTATTGGGGGTGGAATTGCGTAATCCAGAGTACAGCCAAGCGCAACCTTAGGTGGCCAGGATTACACCTTCGGATTACTTCCGTACCGCCGCAACCTCCAATCCTTCTCTCGCATCTCGTTGATAGGTTCTCTTTCAAGTAAAATTCAGTTAAAGGACAAGGGAGTTGTTGTTGCGACTTTCGACACTAGCGGTACGCGCGGGCGTCATTCTTTGGTGTGCCGTCTGTCTTTCTGCCTCGACGTTGACCAGGGCGGCCCCGACATTGACCAGGGCGGAAGGCCTCTATTGGCATACGCAATACGAGGCATCGCTCGCGCTCCTGGATAAGAACGCCGCTGACGCACCAACCACGTTTCTGATCGGCCGCAATTACTTCATGTCGGGAGATTTCAGAAAGGCGACCGATTATCTTCAGAAAACCGTTACTGCCGATGCTGGAAACAGCGATTACATGGACTGGTTGGGACGTGCATACGGGAAACGGGCCGAAACTTCCAATCCGCTAATGGCGCCGATGCTAGCCTCGAAAGCTAGACAGGCGTTTGAACGTTCCGTGGCACTCGATCCACAGAATGCGGAAGCCCTGAGCGATTTGTTCGAATACTATTTAGAAGCGCCGGGTTTTCTTGGCGGCGGATACGATAAGGCTCTTGCGGTTGCCAACAAGATATCTGCCGTGAATCCAGCGGAAGGTTATTTCGCAAAGTCGCAGCTAGCAAAGAAGCATCGTGAATTCAACGACGCTGAGCAGCATTTGCGTCAGGCCGCAGCTCTCGCGCCGCACCAGGTAGGGCGGTTGATTGACCTGGCAAGATTTCTGGCCGACCAAGGGCGTACCCGCGAAAGCGACCTTGTGTTCGCGCAAGCCCAAAAGCTTGATCCGAACGCTCCGAAAGTTTGGTTTGCGCGAGCGCGTACATTGATTAAGCAGAAGCGCAACTTCGAAGAAGCCAAAAATCTTCTGCAGAAATACGTGCATGCTTCAATTACGGCGGACGATCCACCGAAAAATGATGCCTTAGATCTGCTTCGACAGGTGGGCGGAGCTTAGGCCTTCGAGATGCTGCCAGGCCGTCAAGATTTCCGCCGGGAATGTGAGCGTGAGTCTCAGGCGGCTTGATTTCAGATGAATCTTTCCGAGGCGGTCCGGTTCAGTTTTGAGGCCCTGCGGGCGAATCGGCTGCGAACCTTCCTTACAGCACTCGGCCTGATTATTGGGAATGCCTCGGTCATCCTCGTCGTCACGATTTCGCTAGCCAGTAAAGACTTGATCCTTGACCAGATTCGAGGCATCGGCTCAAATCTCGTTTACGCAAATTATGTGACTGGCGGCCGAAACGTCGCGAAAGTGGAAGCTGATTTCGTCAAGCTTGCCGACGTGCAGGCCATTCGCGACGCGCTCAGCGGCAGCATCGTCGCCGCTTCGGCTGTCATGCAGAACAACGATCAGATCGTAGTCAACGGGAAAGTGCGCGAGGTCACCATCAACGGCATAGACGAGAATTACGCGAGAGTGCGAAATTTAGTCATTCTGCGTGGGCGCAAGTTCGATCAGAGTGACATGACGCTGCGCGAGCGCGTTGCCATGTTGACCGACAAGCTTGCGGTCCGGATTTTTGGGAGCCAAGAGGCGGCGCTGGGCCAAACCATCAAAATCAGCCAGCTTCAGTTCACGGTTATCGGTACTTTTCGTGAAAAGACGAGCACCCACAATCAAGGAGAGATCACCGACGAGACGATTCTGATACCGATTACGGTCATGCGGTACTTCGTGCAGTATGAGCGTATCGAGCCCGTCTATATAGAAGTGCGCAATGCTGCAGATGTGCCGGCTGTCAGGCAAGAAGTAGCTAACATTCTCGCGCGACGCCACAGGCCGGGCGCCCAATACAGCGTGGAAGACCTGCAGGCGTTTCTAGAGGTCGCCAATGAAATCGCGAACGTCTTGACGATTGTGTTGATCATTGTTTCAGCGATCGCTTTGATCATTTCCGGCATTGGCATTATGAACATCATGCTGGTCACCGTGACGGAGCGGACTCGTGAGATTGGAGTGCGCATGGCAGTGGGCGCGTCACGGCGCGAAGTGATGATGCAGTTTCTGGTTGAGTCTGTTCTGATCAGCTTGGCAGGCGGAACAATCGGTATCCTGATCGGTCTGGTGTTGCCCTTGAGCGTTCGTTTGTTAACGGACCAAGTGCACGTGCCCATCTCTCCGCTATCGGTTGTGGTTGCCTTTGCGGTTTCATTCACCGTCGGCGTAGGTTTCGGATTGTTGCCGGCGCGCCGCGCGTCGCAATTGAATCCTACGGAAGCGCTCCGCTACGAATAAGCTGCACCAGGATTCTCTCGTGAACTCCTCTTGTGCCCCAAGCCACATCATCGCGCGGCCGGATTTTCAGGACTCACGAATAGAAATTTCGGCCCGGTCGGCTCGGAGCTGCCGCCGCGCGGCTCATTGGTTACTTCGACGAGAGAAATGTCCGAGACAAGGGATGGCTCCTCAAACTCCAGGACTGCGTGGTTTTCCTCGTTCGGGCTGACGACGCCTGCACTGACTATCTTCGGTTCTTTCTTGCGCATGATCCAACATTGGAGTTGCCGCTGCTTGTCGAGCTTTGGCAGGTTGCTTGCAATTAGTACGAGCTTTGAATGCTCAACGATCAGGGCGTACGCCGTACAATGTGCCGCGGCTTCCGAATTTTTCATCAAGAATAATCGTGCCGCCGGAGTGGAGAGAGCGCTCAGAAGGCTGAGATTATCGTCTAGCGCGCTTTCTTGCCGGTCAATAATGGCCTTATACTGCCCGACGGCAGCTTGGAGCTTCGAAATTTGCTGCCGCATCTGCATCTGCTGGTCGATGATGCCGCTCTTCCCAGCAGATTTCAGGGCTCTCTCAGCGTCCTGGCGTTTTGCCCTTTCCCCGTCGAGCTGAAGCTTCAGTGAGACCAGTTGCTGGGTCATCTGGTCTAACGCAGAACTCAACCCTCGGTCCTGAATGCTCGCTGATTGGCGGCCCGCGTACCACGTTCCGCACACGAGAATCACCAGGATCGCAGTACCGAGAGCCACAATCCACCAGCGAGGCGCGTTTGAAGAGTCGCGAGGCAACTGAAGGTTTCGCAAAGCCTTAAACTTTTCGCGTAGCTCAGCAATACGCATGGCAGCGTTTCACCTTTTGAGGAGGCCGGCTGGACCCCAATCTCCGGGTTGAGTCAGGCGGGAGCGGCCGAAGGGCGGGTCCAATTCCTTAATCGCGAACTTCACTGAGTTGCCTCGCACGGTTACAAGTGTGTGCTGGAAAAACCAACCGTCTTCATAGCGCTTGGTGCCGCGGAGGTGCCCGCCTGAGCTTGCGATCGACAGATAAGTAAGGCCGTCAACCTCGAAATGCAGCATCTCGTGCACGTGTCCCGCGATTACATATTTAACTCCATAACGCTTGGCTAATCGATGGAGGGGAAAATCGGGATTTCCAAGCACAGCCTGCAAGATCCAGGAGGGGCGGTGCGAAAAAATGAACTTGACGCTTTGCTTTTGGTGGATCTGCAAATCCTTTTGCAAATATGCCAACTCCTCGGCGGGCATGCTATCACTGCGGCTATTGTCGAGGACCGTGAAATGCGCTTGCCGGTAATCGAAGCTATAGTGCAGAGGTCGCTTCGAGTATTTCTCGAACGCCTGTGCGGAGGCTGCGGACCAGACATCGTGATTGCCCGGCGTTAGAAACAAGCGATAGCGGCGATAGGGCGCCAGCATATGAACGATTTGCTGCCATTCGGCGTCGAGGGTCAGATCGTTCCCGCCTTCAATTGTGTCTCCTACCGAGACGACGAAATCGGGACGGTCTCGATCAGTTTCGTGCCAGGCTTTCTCATATACTCCAGGAACCGCGCCGCCGGTTCGATCCCCGAGAATTACGAAGCGGAAATCCTCGCTGGAAGTGGTGTAAGCGACGACACCGCCCGCAGCGATCAAGAGGAGAGTGGATAAGATTCGCATGTAGCGGCGCTACTAAAGATAGTTGCGCTTGATTCTGAAAAGATCCTGAAGTGCTATGAAGAAGTCCGTCGGGCGGACTTTGGATCCCGGGATATCTACCCATGTTTCGAGTGGATATTCGTAGATGATCCGCTCCAAGTGTTTGGGGTCGCGTCCATAGAGCTTTAAATAACGGGCGATTATCTCCACATCGAAAACCCACCTGGAAAGGAATGGCTCTGCGAAAATCTCCCGAATTCCAGGTATTACGCGAAACAGCTTGGCTCCGCACTGAGTGTCGTAGATTGGCAGGCGAAGCATTTGGGAGACGAGTGTGGCGAATACCCGGCCGAGATAATGGCGCATGGGACGGCGCTCGACATAACGGCCTAACAGTTTGACTCGCGATCCGAAGACCATCTCAATCTCTGGCCGGCTGTCAAGGACGGTTAAGAAGCGGCTGACAGACTCGAGCGGGGTTGCAAGGTCGGCATCCCAATAGCCTACGATTTCCTGCTGAAAGTTGTCGAGCGCATACGTGAGCCCGAGCCGAACGGCGTGCGCCTTGCCTTTGTTCGCCCCACATCGTACGATTTCGGCGCAGTGTTCATGACCGCTCCTAACCTGTTCGAGAACACGGCGCGTGTCATCGGTGCTCCCGTCATCGACAAACAAAATGCGGGTCTGGCCGTTGGCGGCCAAGTATTGACGAAAGCGCTGAACATCCAATCGGAGAGCCTCGTTATAGCAGGGAACAACCAGCGAAACACGATACTCGCCGCGGGGCATGTGCTCGTTTGTCATGAAGCTAGTCCAAGATACACCCGCCCCGGAACTTTACCCCGCCCGGACTGGACTCGGGACGGAGGCATGGCATAATCGAGACAAATCCGCCTTTTGGCAGTACAATAGAAGACAAATGGCACCCTGGAGAGGAATCGCAGAAATTCTAGGGGGTCGCGCCGTGCTTGGGCGCCTGAACAAGCCGGAGGATTTGCGGGAGGCTGTACGGGCGGGACTGCCGCTGATTTCGTTGCACTCGCTGCAGGAGAGCTTGCAACTCAGCCGTGAGGGTCTATCGCGTATGTTGTCGATGCCGGAGCGCACGCTCGCCCGGCGGCAAAAACAGGCGCGTCTCACGGCAGATGAATCCGATCGTCTGATCCGCGTGGCTCGTGTGATGGCCCATGCCATACAGGTACTCGGTTCCCGTGACAAGGCCGTGCATTGGCTGCGTACTGGTAATCGTGCTTTGGACGGTACTGCTCCTCTCTCGTTGTTAGATACCGATGTCGGGACAGAGCAAGTGAGCGAGATTCTGGGGCGGATCGAACACGGCATTTACAGTTAAGTGACTGTCTGGAGGGTTTGTTCGCGTCGCTACGCGCGCCGCGCATTTTCAGGCGACGGAGCAAAACTGTACGCTGGCCGCTGGAACTCCGACGGAAAACCAATGGTCTATACGTCGGCAACCCTATCGCTGACAAGTCTCGAAGTTCTCGTGCATGTCACAGATGAAGATTGGCCGGAGGATTTATGCGCCATCCCGGCCGAGATCCCGCCGCGTATCAAAATGCAGGAGGTGACTCAGCACCAACTGCCTCGAGGTTGGCGTCGCTTTCCTGCCCCGGCAACCTTGCGACGATTTGGAGATGGGTGGTTGCAGAGGGGCGAAACGGCCGTACTGACTGTACCATCGGCAGTGATCCCGATCGAGAAGAATTATCTGCTGAATCCATCCCACCCCGAGATGAAGAGTATTCAAATTGGTGCACCTCAACGCTTTCAACTTGATTTCAGACTTCAAAAGTGAGAAGGCCTGTAACGTAATCTTCATACAACACCAATGTGGTGTTATGAGCGCGAGCGACACTGAAACGATGTTTTGGCATTCACGCCAAATCACGCTGCGTTTGCGGAAGGGGATGCTCTTTACGCTGGGCATCACATGCACTTTGACTTCGTTGTTATCCGCGCAGCAGCAACCGTCGCCTGACGATCATTCGCCCAAAAGTGCTACAGCACCTGCCACCACGTCGACGACAGACCAGCCCGCCACCGAGAACTGGAACCTGTTTTTCCAAGCTACATCCATCGGCCAATATCATGGCACGTTCCATGCGCCCTACCAGGGTCCATACAGTCTCGAAAATATTCAAGAGCGGGACGTTTCTCTAACGACAACCTTATTTCTGGGGCTGCGGCTAGGCCAGAACACGCAGTTGTACTTCGACCCCGAAATCGCCGGGGGAAGAGGCTTCAGCAGGGTGAACGGGATTGCTGATTTCCCGAACGGAGAATTGCCGCGCGTGGCAAGCGCGACACCAAAGCCGTATTTAGCCAGGCTTTACATCTCTCACGATTTCGGGTTTGGTGGCGAAACGGAGCACTTCGACAGCAGCGAGAATCAGCTGGCGGGGAATCGGCTGATGATACGTTACACCGTTGCAGTTGGCCGATTCACGGTTACTGATTTCTTCGACAACAACCGATATACACACGACCCGCGGACGCAATTCATGGGTTGGAGCGTGATGTACAACGGTGCGTGGGACTACCCGGCAGACACGCGCGGCTACACCTGGGGCTGGTTCCACGAATTTCACACGCGCAATTGGTCGCTGCGATACGGCAGCGCGGCAGAACCAAGAGTAGCGAATGGATTGCGTTTTGATCGTCGCCTCCTTCTTGATCGCGGAGACATGTTCGAGGTCGAGAGGCGTTATGAAATCGGAAAACGTCCTGGCACTATACGCCTGCTTGACTTCCTGTTGCATTCCGATGCTGGTAACTACGCCAAGGCCGTACTGCAGAGTGAGCAAACCGGAACCAGACCGGACGTTACTGTCAGTCGCCGAGTCGGAACGCTGAAGTATGGCGTTGGCGTGAGCATGGACCAGGAGCTGAGCCACGATATAGGTGTGTTTTCGCGGCTCGGCTGGAACGACGGGAAAACTGAAAGTTTCGCTTTTACGGCGATCGATCGCATGGCCAGTGGCGGCGTTTCTGTCGGCGGCCGATCATGGCGGCGAAAAGATGACGTCGTTGCGAGCGCATTCATCGCTAGCGGACTATCGGGCGTGCACGCATCTTACCTGGCGCATGGCGGTCTCGACTTTCTCATAGGTGACGGGCGACTCGATTACGCACCGGAATACGTCTGGGAAACTTATTACTCGGCGCGGCTCTTTCCAGGCTTCTTCACTAGCATTGATGCTCAACACGTTGTGAATCCGGCATTCAATCACGACCGTGGTCCAGTCTGGGTGTGGAGCCTGCGGCTGCACTTAGAGCTGAGCAAAGTCAGCTTCCGGCATGCTGCGATTGATTAGTCCCCGCTCAGCGCCAGTGTGGTGGTCTTAGAATTTGAAACAGGTTGTTGTAATCGTCGGTCCACGGGCGCAGGCCGGCGCGCGACGCGATAGGCCCCGAGTGCAGAGTGGCGTCCGCATTTTTCAGCACTGTGTGATTCTTTGTAACCAGTACCCAATCGGTCGGCAAAACCACCTGGTCCTCATCGCCCTGGCTCTTCACTAGCATCGCCTGATATCCAGCTGCTTCAGCAAGCTGGCGAATCACGGGTGACAGATCAAGATATTGGTTCGACACATGGAAAGCCAGCACGCCCTCGGGCTTCAGATGCTTGAGATAGAGACTCAGAGCTTCCTTTGTCAGTAAATGCACGGGAATCGCGTCTCCGGAGAATGCATCGAGCGCCAACGCGTCGTAAGGCGGCGCATTCTCGCGCTCCAGCGAAAGCCGTGCGTCGCCCTCACTAATCTGCACGTTTGCGTGCGTCTCTTTTAGATAAAAGAAGAGCGATTCGGCGATATCGACTACTTGACGATTGATCTCGTAAAAGCGGAAAGTATCCCCAGGCTGGCCGTAAGCGGCGATTGTGCCAACGCCTAATCCAACGATCCCGACGCGTCTTGGGGTTTTGAGACATTCACGTAACACGATGCCAATTCCCGAATCAGGCCCATAGTAAGTGGTCGGCCGAAGCCGGAAAGGAGGTAACAAGAATTGTTCTCCATGTTCGATAGTCCCGTGATATAGCGTTCTCGTCTGCCGATCGCCTGCATGGGGCGATTGGACGACGCGCAGCGATCCATAAAAGCTGCGACGCACTGATAGCGCATTCTCGTGATATGCCTTTACGTTGGCGCCAAGAACTACAACCATGCTGGCCGTAACTGCGATCCATAGGAGCCGAATCGACCATGCCCCATCGCGCCACGTGAGCAGCAATGCAAGAGCTGCGGTGAGTATCAGCGTGACTGGCAGTTCATAGATGCCGCCAAATATGCGCGGCGCTACAAGCCCCACAAAAATGGCACCCGCCGCTCCTCCCACCGACAGAACGACGTAAAACTCGGTGAGATTCCGGGCATCAGGCCGCAATCGACTCAGCTCGCCATGACAGAACATGCAGCAGGCGAAGAGAGAAAGCAGGGAAGTGGGTAGACCGACTTGAACAATTTCCACAATGCGGATATCCCAAATCGCGTATCCGAACGTTCCCAACGCAAGCGCCAGCACTCGCAGCCACATGGTGCGTTTGTATGCCTTCTTCGTGCCGAAAGCCAAAACGAACGTGAGCAGGTAGATGGCGAGCGGCAATACCCATAAGAGAGGCACGGCCGCGACGTTCGCAGTGATGTGATTGGTTACTGAGAGCAACAGCATGGAGCCGCATGCCGCGAGCGCGAACCAGTACGCTTTCTGGACACGCGGCGTTTTGTCCAACGTTGCTTCGCTGCGAATTTCCGGAGAATTCGTTCGGCTTTGCCATGCGGTCATCCCGCAGAGCAGAGTAAATATCACATACGCTACCGACCAGTACACGCTTTGGGAGTGGGCGTCCAAGACTGGCTCGATCGCAAACGGATAACTGAGAAGCGCCGCAAAGGACGCCAGGTTTGATAGCGCAAACAGACGGTACGGCGCCTTATCTCCGGCACGAGCGAGCCAGTGCTGCAGTAACGGACTGGTAGCGGAGAGCACAATGAACGGCAAGCCAATACTTACGGTCAGCATGCCCAAAATAAGCCACGTGGGATCTTGCGAGGCACCGGGCTTCCATCGCTCGCCTGGGCCAATCGGGAGGAGAATCAGTGAGGCAGCCAGAAGCGAGATGTGAACCGTAGACTGCGCCCACGGTTCGAAGTAGCGCGTCAGCCAACGCGCATAAAGATAACCGATGAGCAGAGCGGTTTGATAAAACACGAGGCAGGTAGACCACACTGCGGCGGAGCCGCCGAACCACGGCAGAATTCTTTTTGCAACCAACGGTTCAACGGAGAATAGAAGGAACGCGCTGACGAATATCGTGATCCCGAACAGTGTTGCAGCGGGTCCGGCGAATGCCAATACGTGAGCTGGCGACCTGGGTTGTGAAGAATAGGTCAACAGACTTCAGGCTAGCCGAGCGCGCTCGAGATTCCGGTTGATATACTGACGCCACATCCGCAGGAGTTCTAAGAGATCATGGCAAAAGCGAACCAGCCAGCGGAAACAGGCGGAGCAGTCGAAAGGGGCGCGCCGCTAATCGTCACGGCGGAACAGCACATCCTTCGACAGCAGCAGACGCACTTCCCCGATGCAGGCGGTACATTCTCGTCGCTGCTAGCGGGCATTACGCTCGCTACCAAAATGATCCAGGCGAAAGTGCGGAGCGCTGGACTGCTCGATATTGTCGGCAGTGCAGGCGGGAAGAACGTTCAGGGCGAGGTGCAACAGAAGCTTGATGTGTATGCCAATCAGGCGCTACTACACTGTCTCGGCCTGCGCGATACAGTGGCGATTCTGGTTTCAGAAGAAAACGAAGAACCCGTGACTTTTGACCGCGCGCCCGAAACCGGCAAGTATGTCGTATTTTTCGACCCTTTGGACGGCTCGTCGAACATCGACGTAAACGTCAGCGTCGGGACAATCTTTTCCGTTTTTCGCCGCCCGCCACATAGCGATATCAATACCGCCGTGTTGCAACCAGGCTCGAAACAAATCGCGGCAGGCTACGTCGTATACGGGTCTTCGACTATGCTCGTGTACTCGACTGGTCAAGGCGTGTTCGGTTTCACTCTGGACCCAGGGGTCGGCGCGTACGTCCTGAGCCACCAGAATTTGCGCATGCCCGATCATGGCAGCACGTATTCTGTCAACGAGGCGCAGGCACACAGCTTTCCGAATGCGTATCAAGAATACCTGGGGCGTCTGCGCAATGGAGCCTTAGGACGCGAATATAGTTCCCGTTATGTAGGCTCGCTCGTCGCCGATTTCCATCGCACGCTGCTAAAAGGCGGGGTGTTTTTGTATCCGCCTACGAAAGGGTATCCGAGCGGAAAGCTCAGGCTTCTCTACGAAGCCAACCCACTCGCGTTCATTGCGGAGCAGGCCGGTGGATCGGCAATTGATGGAGAGCGTCGCATTCTAGAGATCCAGCCTCGCGAGATCCATCAGCGCACGCCGCTTGTGTTCGGTAGTCGAGCCGAAGTGGAAGAGTTTCAGCGCTGTTGCAGGCGCGAGAATGCAAGCACAGCGAAGAATTAACATTATGAATGAACTATCCCGAAGAAGGCGCTTTCTCTCATCGTTTGGAGGTGCGGCTGCTCTGCTCAGTGGGAATCGCGTGCTTGCGGCACCAGACCAAGCGCCCCAAGGCGCGAGTGGCGTTGCAATTCCAAACTATGCTCGTGCGCAAAGTTACCAGACCCTGAAGCAATCCACATATGACCGAAGCGGCGGCAATCAGGATTCTCGTAAGATTGCACCAGGCGCCACACTTGAGGTGTTCCAGTCATCCGGGCCGGGCGTCATCACCCATATCTGGTTCACGATCGCTAGTGAGAGCGCGCATCATCTTAAAGAACTGGTTCTTCGTATGCATTGGGAGGGTAACGCCAAACCTAGCGTCGAAGTGCCTATCGGCGATTTCTTTGGCCTGAATCTAAACGAGTACTTCGTCTATCAGTCTGCTTTTCTCAACTGCTCTTCCGTAAAGGCGCTGAATTGTTATTTTGCGATGCCGTTCCGCCGGTCGGCCCGGATTACGGTGACGAACGAAGGGAATCTGCCTGTCAACGCGTTCTATTCGAACATCGATTATCAACTCGTCCCCACGCTGCCCGAAGACGCGTTGTACTTCCACGCGCAATACCGGCAGGCGGCTCCTAATAAGGCGGTTACATTTGCCTCGGGACAAAACGAAGTGAATCTTCAAGGAGAACGCAATTACGTTTTCTTGGAAGCTCGCGGTAAAGGGCAGGTGATGGGCGTGACCATGGGTGTGCTGCAAAATAGCGAGCGCTGGTTTGGCGAAGGTGATGAGATGGTTTTCATCGATAACGAGTCGAAGCCCGCCATTACCGGTACGGGAACCGAAGATTATTTTTGTGGAGCCTGGGATTTCGCGGGCGGTTCCGCGGCTGTGCCATTTCACCACCTATACAACGGCGCGCCCTATATCGCGATTCACGAGCGTATTGGCGGCCGCTACTGCTTGTATCGATGGCACGCTGATAATCCCATGGCTTTTCAGCATTACGTCAGGCACACCATCGAGCATGGCCATGCCGACGACCGCGCCGACTGCTTCTACTCGGTCGGATATTGGTATCAGTCCGAGCCATACACCGATTTTCCTGCTCTTCCTGAAGCAGCTGCCAGAATACCCACCATCAAATTGAGTTAGTTCTGATGTCCGATTCGAAGCTGAACGAGTCAGGTGATAATGCGCTCGGGCTGAATGCGCCGATCGACCGCCGCGATCTGTTGAATTCAACGCTGCTTGCTGCGGGCAGCATGCTGCTCAGCTCCATTGCGCCATTCCAGCTTCTCGCGGAAGAAGACTGGACCGGATACGGCGGCGTCGGCGACTATGCACGCTCAAACGGCAACACGTACGAGGTGATGACCGACGGTCACAAGATTCGCGATCACGTTTACGAGCGCGCTTCCGCGGACGCAATCGACACTGGCGAAGAATTTGACTGCGTGGTTGTCGGGGGCGGTATCAGCGGCTTGGCGGCGGCACTCTTTTTTCAACGCGAGGGCGGCGCGAATCGAACCTGCCTGGTGCTCGATAACCATCCGATATTCGGCGGCGAGGCCAAACGGAACGAATTCAACGTTGATGGGCAGCGCTTGATGGTTCACCAGGGATCGGCCGCTTGCTTCCCGCCTCTTTCGGGCACGTTTCTTCAGACCTTTTACGACTCAATCGGTGTAGACTGGCGCCAATTCCAATATCAGGAATGGACGGGAAAGGATCCAGCCGTGCCGCTCGAGACTGCGCCGTATCCCAGTGGCGGCAAAACGTCGGGCTTCTTTTTTGGCGCAAGGTTTGGACATCCCGATGGGTTCTGGCTGACGGATCCGTGGGGCAAGAGACTGGAGGGCGCGCCCATCTCTGAAAAGGCGAAAAGAGAACTGCTCACTATGCGGGAGGTTGATCGAAAGCCCTTCACAGCGCATTCCAACCAGCCGAGGGAGCACGGCGATGCGGCATCCCGTCATCTGGACAGCATCACGCTTGAGCGGCATCTGACTGAAATGTACGGATTGAGTCCTGAGACCATCCGTACGTTCTTGTCTCCGATCAGCGGCGGCGGCTCGGGTCTCGGTCCAGATGTATTGTCCGGTTATGCCGATTACGCTGCGGACGTGCTGCTGCCCTGGGACTACAAACAGGGTGCGCAAATGTTTCCGGGCGGCAATGCCGGGATCGCACGCCAGATTTTGAAAGTGCTGATCCCCGATGCCATCCCAGGTGCTGCAACAATGTCCGCCATCTGCCGCAGCCGGGTGCAGTTCGCAGCGCTCGATCGAAAGGGTCAAAGTACGCGCGTTCGTGTAGGAGCAACCGTCGTCTCGGTGAAACATGAGGGAGAGCCGGAGCGGTCCCCAGCCGTCCAAATTCTTTACATCAACAGCGGCAAGCTCTATCGGCTCCGAGCGAAAGGTGTTGTCATGGCCGGCGGAAGCTGGACTACGAAACATATTGTGCGCGATCTGCCCAGCGTTTGCCGGGATGCTTACGCGCAGTTCTATCGCTCGCCTTGTTTGATGGCAAACGTGGCCGTACGGAACTGGAGATTTCTATACAAGCTCGGTCTCACCGAGTGCCAATGGTTCGAAGGACTCGGTAACTACGTTGTGGTGCGGAAAATGGCGACGCTTGGAACGGATCCTACGAGCATCAATCCCGATACGCCGACTGTATTGACTTTGAAAATTCTATTTTCGTATCCGGGACTTCCCATCGACGCGCAAACGAGTCGCGGCCGCACGGAATTGCTCTCGACTCCATTTCGCGTGTACGAGCGGCGCATTCGCGAACAGTTCACGTCAATGTTTGCCCGCTCGGGATTCGATTCCAATCGCGATATCGCCGGTATTATTCTGAACCGATGGGGACATGCCTATCTCAGCCCCCAGCCAGGCTTCTTTTTCGGCAAGGATGGCAAACCAGGCCCTGGGGATGTTCTTCGGCAAACACCCTATGGCCGGATCGCGTTCGCGAATTCCGACCTGACGGGAATCATGGACCATCGGACCTCGATTTTAGAGGCTCATCGCGCTATCCAGCAGATTCTGCCGAAAAGCGTAGCTTAGTGTAAGAGTAGTGAAGCGCTCTGGATTCGCGGATTTGCCTCTGCATGGTGGTCGAGTGCCGCCGTGGCTCTCCGAGCGAATGCAGAAGCTCGGCACGGCCGTCACCGAAAGCATTGTCTACCATTACGGGGCGGCGGAATTCCTCTCCCGATTGAGCGATCCGTTTTGGTTTCAAGCGCTCGGGTGCGTGATGGGGATGGACTGGCACTCGTCCGGAATCACCACTTCCGTTCTCAGTGCTCTCAAACGCGGTCTGAATCCGCGCGCGCATGAGCTTGGCATTTATATTTGTGGAGGCCGCGGCAAGCAGTCCCGGAAGACCCCTGAGGACCTGCTCGAGATCGCCGAGGACAGAAACTTGGACGGAAATGCGCTCGTTCAGACCAGCCGCCTCACAGCGAGAATCGACAACAATGCCATTGGCGACGGTTTCCAGATCTATCTGCACAGCTTCGTCGTGAGCGCCTCCGGCGATTGGGCGGTTGTTCAGCAAGGCATGAATGAGCAGACGGGTTTTGCCCGGCGTTATCACTGGCATTCCGCTTCCGTTCGCGATTTCACCTGCGAGCCTCACACCGG
Source organism: Bryobacteraceae bacterium (assembly GCA_051004875.1). Lineage (GTDB taxonomy): Bacteria > Acidobacteriota > Terriglobia > Bryobacterales > Bryobacteraceae > Bog-105. Next base: position 5,298 of record JBPCJX010000149.1, on the reverse strand, counting down.
CATCGTTGGTGAGAATGAAGGCACGATTCTCAATCTGGTCGACCGGCGCGCGAAGCCGGCGCAGGACGCGCTACTCGAGATTGCGGCTGAATACCCGGAGAAGACAATTCGCGAAGTGCAACGCCTCTCTTTGCCCAAGCACCACGATGTCTGCCCGGAGAACGTGGATCTGAAACGCCTCGGTGCGGTGCTCGCGGTCAGCTATGAGCGGCAGTTGCGCGATTTTGCTTCACTTTTGTTGCTTGAGAATCTTGGTCCGCGCACGCTTCAATCTCTCGCGCTCATCGCCGAAGTAGTGCACGGCGCGCCAACGCGATTTTCCGATCCAGCGCGTTTTTCTTTCGCACTGGGCGGCAAGGATCGCCACCCGTTTCCCGTGCCACTGAAGACGTACGATGAATCTCTTTCAGTGCTTCGGCGTTCTCTCGATGCGGCGAAGCTAGGCGATACGGAAAAAACAGACGGGTTCAAACGGCTGAACAATTTTGTTCAAACTGTAGAACATCGCTATTCCCCCGAGGCAAATTTCGAACGTATCATCGAACACGAGCATGCCATTTCGCCACACGTCGACGGCAGATCGGTATTCGACGACGTGAGAAAACGTCGTATCGTGGACAGCGCGCAGCTTCCGCTCTTCGACTCGCGGGCCGCTCTCACGGTTCTCGAATCGTAAGGATCTGATCAGCCTTAACGTTCTTCAGCATCTGCTTAGCTCTACTGGGCCAGCGAATCTCCAGATCGGCCGTAACAGCACTTCCCAGCCCGAAATGAGGGCGCGGATCGTTTGAAGAATAGAAGCTTGATTGCGCCACGAGCTCCTGCACCTGGCGCTTGCCGCCATAGTGGCACGTCACGCGCGTGCCGATCGCGCTGCGATTCGATTTCGTGCCGATCAGCGTCACCTTCAGCCAGTGGTTGTTCCCTCGGACATTGTTGCGCAGTAGTGACGGAGGCTCGTTCAAATTGACGATCAGAATGTCGAGGTCACCGTCGTTATCGAAATCGCCAAACGCGCAGCCGCGGCTGCAATGAGCTTCTGAAATGCCCGGACCGCCCTGGTCTACTAATTCTTCGAACTTTCCGGCACCCAGATTGCGAAAGATGACGCGCGGCGTTTTGAGCTGATACTGCGGACGTTTTCGTTCGATTTCGGGGTAGACGTTTCCTGTGACATAAAAAAGATCCGGGTTGCCGTCATTGTCCAGGTCCACGATTCCCGCACCCCAGTTCACGAAGCGCGTCTCGACGCCCAGCCCGGCCGGAATAGTCTCATTATCGAAGTAGCCCTTGCCATCATTCAGATAGAGAACGTTCGTGTCCTCCATGAAATGCGTCTTAAAGATGTCAAGATTCCCATCCAGATTAACGTCGCCGATTCCTACCCCCATGCCCGCCTGCTCCAGGCCGTCGTCGCTAACGGAGCAGCCGTTGGGTAGTCCGACCTCCTCAAACGTGCCGTCATGTTTATTGCGGAACAAAAGGCTGGGACTCGTGTCGCACGCGACATAGATATCAGGCCAGCCATCGTTATCGAAATCGGCAGCGACGACGGTCATGCCGTATCCGGGAGGAACGCTCGTAATTCCCGCTTCTTTACTGACGTCAGTGAACACGCCATGCCCATTATTCCGGTAGAGCGAATGGTGGGAATAAGGCAGGCCGCGCGGGCCACAATTCACAGGAATGCCCAGCCAGGTACAGTTCACGCTGGAACCGGGTCTCGGCGCGTGAGCAAGATCGAAATCGAGGTAGTTCGAAACGAATAGGTCGAGGTAGCCATCGAGGTTGTAATCGACGAAGCTGCATCCGGCGCCCCAGCGCGTTCGTGGGTCAAGCAGCCCGGCCTCCTTGGTTACATCGGTGAAGGTTCCATCTCCGTTGTTGCGATAGAGCACATTCTGTCCGTAGGCGGTGATGAACAGATCCTCGAATCCATCGTTGTTGTAGTCACCAACGGTGACCCCCGAAGCCCAAAGCGTTCGCAGCAGACCGGCCTTCGCGGTGACATCCGTGAACGTGCCGTCGCGATTATTCCGGTAAAGGCGACTACTCGGCTCCTCCGGAACATTCGTGACACGCGACCCGCTGAGAACCAGCAGATCCATCCAGCCATCGTTGTCGTAATCGAAAAAAGCACAGCCACATCCGACTGTTTCGATGATGTAGTCCTTGTGATCTACGGGGCCGTAGATGGTTGGATATCGAAGGCCGGCCTCAGCAGCGACGTCAGTGAAATGAGCGAGGAAAGGGAGTCCGGATGGTTTGGGTCGTGGGCTCGCCTGAATATTACGTGAGGCAACGCCTTGCCCGCGCAACAGCGGGGCGACAAGAAAGCCCAAAAATTCGCGGCGGGGGAACCTCATTGCACAGCGAAATCGATGAGCGAAACGAGAAGAACCGGGCCAAAGAGATACTGCAATCGCCTTTGGCCCGTCAGCTTATTAAAACAGGAACTTCATTCCAAGCTGCATGATACGCGGATTGTGCGCGGAAGTGGGATGAAGGAACGTGGAACCGGTAATGCAACTGGGGTCGCCCGCCGAATTGTTTGCCCCGGCGTAACATGACGCGTTGTTGTCGATCGCGCTCCATTGCGTGTGGTTCAGAACGTTGAACGCTTCCGCACGGAACTCGATGGCGCGTGTTTCCGACTTAATTGGGAAATGCTTGAACAAACCCACATCCCAATTTGTACGCGCAGGATTGTTCAGGATATTTCGTCCCGCGTTGCCGAAGGTTAGCCCAGTAGGCTGTGCAAAGGCGCCCGGATTGTAAAGAAGCGGACCGGGTATGCCAGCCACATTCGTTACCGGCGGTGTGTTTAGATTGCCGATCACGTCCACGTAGGATCCGGTTCCGACACCGTTTCCAACCCCAGCGTTATCGCCGAAGTTTCCGCCATTCGTAATGCTGAATGGTGTTCCAGTTTGGAATGTCACCAGGCCCGAGAGCTGCCAAGCGCCCAGGATAGAGTGCAGCAAGCCCCGATGTGTAAATAAAGGAAGATCGTATACGTAACTGACGTTCAACAGATGTCGCTGATCGAAATTGGAACTTGCACGACTCGCCCTTAGATCATACGAGTTGACAAAATTGGTGTCGTAGCGATCGGATGAGTCGTCAATTGAGTGGCTCCATGTGTAAGCAACGCTTACATTCAGGTGACCGACATAGTGGCGAGCCGAGAGCTGAAACGCGTTGTAGCTTGAGTTAGCCTGATCTTCAAGTCCCGTGATGTGGCCGAACCCCCGGAAGGGGCGGAAGAGATCGGGTGAGGTGCCGCAAGCCACGTTTAGGTTAGTCGCCGCCTGGCCGGTCACCGGTGTCCCGTTCACGGTCAGACTATCGCAGTTGCCTTGAGTGATGGGCTGCCCTGGAAGAAATGGGTTTAGGCCCGCGGGGACTGGAAATAGCTGGTTGAAGTCTCTCTGATCGGTTAGGTGCGTGCCCTTGCTTCCCACGTATGAAACGGTCAGCACTGTCTGGGGCATAAGCTCGCGTTGCACATCGAAATGCCACTGCTGCATGTAGGGCCAGATAGCCTTTGTCGGAATCGAAGTAGGAGTTAAGGCAGTACTCCGCCTCCAATGGCGTTGTAGCCGTTGATGTTGTACTGGCTAGAGGTGAGCACCAGCGGAGGACTGCCCTCAAGCGATTCGGTGTTTCCTTCGTTGCCGTTTGTGTGCTCGAAGAAAATCCCGTAGCCGCCTCGAATTGCCGTCTTCCCGTCGCCAACAGGATCGTAGGCGAAGCCCACGCGGGGAGCGGGGTTGAAGAGATGGCCAGCGAGACATCCGGCAGGAACGCCTGACGCCCCGCATTGTACTATCCCGTCAAATGTATTTCCAAAGCCCGGAATTAGGGCGCCGATTTGGCCGGTTACGGTCCCAGTGACGTCAAGCGCGGGTGCCTGGGCCGGGTCATATGCGCCCGGTTCCCAGTTGTAGGCCCGCTTATATTTCTCTCTATAAGTTCCGAAAAGGCTTACTCGTACACCGAGATTCAACGTCAGTTTCTTCGAGACGTGCCAATCGTCCTGGAAATACGGTTCCAAGATCTTGTAGCGGTTGTAGTACTTGATCCTGGTGGTGGCTTGTGAAAATTGAGCGATGCGGCCGGTCAGGAAGTCGGCGAAGGCATTCTTTGTACTAACATCCGAGCTGTTGCTAAACGTTAGTTCACCCTGAACTGTGGGGCTATTCACCTCATTCTTTTGTCCCGCTACGAAGTAAGCCCCGAAATAGAGGTTATGGGGACCGACAATCTTCGTCACTTGGTCTTTATAAGTAAATGTCGGATTAGAATTCCTATACGGGAAGTAGCCTGTACCCGCGGCAAAACCGCCGCCATAAGGTGTGCCGTTTGAGAGGATCACGTTTGGCAGAATTCCCCCGAAGCCGTTATCAAACAGACCGGGCATGGTGAAGCTTGATGGCCGGGAGACATTCCCAATCGCGTCCAGCGCGATGTGATCGGTCGTATAGCTGAACGCGGTTTCGTTCAACAGGGTTGGTGAGGCACTTATTGCAAGATTGGCGACCATGGATACGCCGGGACCAATAAAGCTAGTCTGAACGGTTGGGAAATCGCCTGTGCCCCACAGCGGTGTCGGCGTGATTGTGTTCCATGAATCGTGAGTGAATCTGTAGAAAAATCGCACTTTATCGCTGAAATTCTGATCGATTCGGAGTAACTCCTCACGCCAATTAGTAGGCAGCACCGGTGCGGCGTTGAAAAATGATTGCGCGCCGGAGCCAGCATTGGCCGGAGGAATCAGGCCAAGCAGAGTTTGCGCATTCGGATCAACCGGTACTTGATTTCCGGGAAAGTAGGCCCCGGTAACAGGGTTCACAGGGCAATCCGGGAAGCCGGTTGTGTTCACGGGACTGCCTGCCGCCGGGCAAAGATCCGAGAAGTTGCCGCCTCGCTCTGCGGCCGATGGAACCAGACGATGGAAAGTCTGGCCCGGGACGCGATCCCTGCGCCACTCCTCAGAAAAGAAGAAAAACGTCTTGTCTTTGTTGGTGTTGAATAGCTTGGGAACAAAAACTGGGCCACCGATGGTGTATCCGTAATCGTTCTTCTTGTATGACGGGCGCGTGTCCTGGAAGAAATTGCGCGCATTGAAGTCTTCATTTCGTAGGAACTCAAACAAGTCGCCGTGAAAGTCGCGAGTGCCCGATTTTGTAACGACCTCAACGGTCCCCGATCCATTGCGCCCGTACTGAGCGCCGTAGTTCGAAGTCAATACCTTGAATTCGGCGACAGCGTCAACATTGGGATAAACATTAAGGG
>JBPCJX010000148.1:0-65616 GCA_051004875.1 Bryobacteraceae bacterium | reverse complement strand
GGCATGAAGGTCTCTACAGGGCTGACCAGGGCAAGGCGCTCTGCTGCCGCCCTTGCCCTGGACCCCATCCCGGCATCAAAGGTCCTGTCTGACCCACTCGAATTTGCAGAATTTGACAAACACAACTTCGAATCGTGAACCCGATGTCTTGCCCGACACCCGACGGAACCGGCCGAGCGTCGAACGTTCGGTCAGCTCGCTCTGCACAAACATGGAGTCTCAATGCAGCGCCGCCATCGACCGAAGCCTTGCTTGAGTACGTCGAATTCCGCTGACTTCTTTCCACCGTTAGCTCGTCCCTTTCGTTAACTCTCGCTCCTCGACGTCCCCTCGGTTCACCTTCTCTCGTGAACGCGTTCGCCATAAGGACATCGATCAAGCTGTCCGGTTCAGTCCGTATTCCTCTTTCCTTCCTGGTGTGCTTGGCACCGCTTCAGGCGACATCCGTTGCGCCCCGGCACTTGCGCCCGTTCTGCTTTGCGCCTCCTTTTTTCGTGCATTGAGAAAAGCGCACCGCAAGGCGGTTTCGGTCCCACCACAGCTGATTGAGGTTCATTGAGTTTCTTCCTTCCATCTGCCCTGCTGTGGTTGCGACGGAGAATTTTGTGACTGGAGTGCCATTTCGGCAGAACTTGGTTTCGGCGTTCTTACCGACAAATCCGATGATCGAACTAATAGGAAAGATCTTCTTTCACCACGACAGTTTCCGCTTGCGGCACGATAGCGTGTAGATCGGCCACGGCCTGTTAATCCCCGCTCAAAAAAATGACTGGCTTATCAAGCCATCTGGCTAGCGCCGCTCGGGTCTCTATTTCACCCACCGGCTTGCCGTTCATGAGCATGGTTTGGATGCCCAGTGAGCTGAGACTGTGTGCCATGACCCCTCCGCGCGGAACCTGCGCGCGCGTGCCGGCCCACGAATGCCACGCCCGCAAAACGCCGCTCCAGCAGCTCTGTGAATCCCGGATCGCCCCTCATGAGCTTGGCGCGCGGATAGATGGTGAGAGCTGAGAGCGTTTCCGAGCGTGGGCATCCCCCAACGACAAGCTCATCGGCACCACCTCGAAAAAGCCCTGAACGATCGCATTGATTTCACCAGTGAGTAACTGCTGCATCTCAGAATTGCGCGGCTCTGTCTGTTCTTGGAGGCAGATCCCGGGCATCGGTGATTATGAAAATCCTTTCTTCGCTTGAGCCAACAACGCTGACACGCTGAGTAAAGCCCAAATGACAAGCTTCGTGCCCGTAAATTATGTGGTCACTCTAACGCTCTGAGCGCCCTGGGAATTCTGCCGCAAATTCATTGACATGCGCCCACGAATTCTGATAGCCTACCGCCAATTTCACGTTCTCAAGAGAGGAAGGTGCGAAATGACGGTTTATCCCGGGGGACTCAGGAAATTTTTCTTGAGTCTCTTCGCCCTTTCAATTCCGCTCGCGGCGCAGACCGGACTCGGAATTGTGAGCGGGACGGTCCAAGACCCGTCCAAAGCTAGCGTTCCGAGAGCGATGGTTTCTTTGACCGAGACAGCCAGGGGCGTGGTTCGGGCGGCGACTACCAACGATGCAGGACTGTACTATTTCGGCAGCATCCCGGTCGGACCGTACCACCTTACTGTGGAGGCGTCCGGTTTTGCGAGGTGGGAGACCGATTTCCAGGTTGAGGCTGGCCAAACGGTCACGGTGGATGCTTCGCTCTCCGTTGGCAACGTGCAAGCCAAGGTGGAGGTTAACGACGCAGCTTCCGAGATTGCCACTCAGGGTGCGCAGCTCAGCGACATAAAGACCGCGCAAACCATTCATGACCTTCCTCTGAACGGCCGCCAAGTCAGCCTTCTGTTTACCCTGACCCCGGGTGTCGAGGGCGGCCAGGGTACACAAGACGGCGCGAATCCTCGTACAAACGGCATGATGGTCGGTTCCACTGAGATGCTGCTGGACGGCATTTCCTACGTGGATCGGTTCGGGGGTGGTATTTCCCGCGTGCAACCGGGGCTGGACACGGTTCTGGAATACCGCATTGAAACCGCTGGCTCGGGCGCGGCATTCGATCGCCCGGCCACGATCGAGCTGGTTACAAGGAGTGGAACGAACCAGTTCCATGGCGCAGCGTTTGAAACATTGCGCAATAATTACGGCGGCTTGGTGGCGCGGGCGGTGCAGGACGGCAACACACCTGCCAAGCTGATCCGCAACGAATTTGGCGGGTTCATCGGCGGCCCGGTCAGGAAGAACAAAACTTTCTTTTTTTACGACCAGGAACTTTTGAAGCAGCGGGAGGAGGTTTTCGCTCAAACGGCAGTTCCCACAGCAGCAATGTGGAACGGCGATTTCAGCAATGCTACCGATACAAGCGGAAACAAGATCACCATCTATAATCCCTACACCACAAACGCGCAGGGGCTGCGGCAGCCATTTCCCGGCAACATCATTCCTCAGAACCTGCTGAATGCACAGGCTATCAATGTCTTCGAAAGCATTTCGCCCGTGCCGAGCGGCCCGAATGCAAGCGCGAATCCGTGGACCGGCAAGAACTTCCAGACCTTCTATCCCAATACTATGGATACGAACACGCTTACACGCCGTGCTGATCAGGTCTTCTCCGACAAAGACAATCTCTCGGCCCGGTACACGCAGGGTTTCCGAAACTCGCTGGAGGCGGGCGGGCACTTTGGCTATCCGCGGCCGGGTATAACCAACGGAACTGGTACTGAGGCCCAGAAGGCTAACGTGTTTTCCATTGTGACGCACTGGACACACACATTCAGCCCAACTTTTCTGAATGAGCTACAGCTTTCCGCACATCGCTCCTCGGATACAAGCGGCACGAACGGTCTGAACGTCAACTGGGATGACAAACTCGGGCTCCCGAACCCGTTCGGCGCAACCGGCTGGCCCACGGTTGGTATCAGCAACTACAACATGTTCTACTACGGCTATTGGGACGGCGATAACAAGAAGGAGCAGCAGTTGACGCAATACCAGATCGACGATAACGTCACCTGGGTTAAAGGAAAGCACACGTTCAAATTCGGATTCAAGGGGCGGCGGGAGTTTAACAACGTCGAAGAGCTGCAGCAGCAACAGGGGTCGGATTCCTTCACCAGTGCATGGACCGGCCTGTACGATGCGGCGGCACAGGGCATCACCCCATTTACCGGGGCGGGACTTGCCAGTCTGGAGCTCGGACTGCCCGGCTATTTTTCAAAATCAGTACAACCGGGGATATTTCTATTTCCAGCAGAAGGAAGTTGGAATAGATGGAGAGGATACCTGGAAACTGAGCTTGAAACTGACGCTCAGTCTTGGGCTACGCTGGGAGTTCTGGACACCCTACAAAGAGAAATACAACCGGCTTCTGAATCTCAATTTAAGTACGGTGTTGAGCGATCCGAACTCGATGCAGGTGGTGCTTCCGGGTAATACGACTCTGAGCGGCATCCCCAATCTGCCAGCCCCGATCGTTAGCGCGTGGACGGCTCGCGGCCTTACCGCGGCATCCGCGAACCAGATTCATTTTCCGAGCGCCCTCACTCCCAATGTCTGGGACGACATCTCCCCCCATATCGCCGTAGCCTACCGGCTCAGTGATAAATGGGTGATCCGCGGCGGATATGGGATCTACTACTTCCCTATGCCCCTGTCACAGATTCTGCAGTCGATGCGCGTCAATCCTCCGCTCAACCTGCGATATGTGAACAGCATCGACGATTTGAATGGCACAAACGGCGTGTATGCACTCACCGTCGTTCCGTCGGCAACCGACAAGCTAGGCGTCGCTTCAGTGAGCCCCTCGGCAGTGGACGCGAGCGCCCAAAGCTTCATGGCGATGGATGTTCACAATTGGGCCGACAATCGGATCCAAGAATGGACATTCACGATCGAGCATCAGCTTGCGTCCAACCTGGTATTGAAGTTGGGTTATACCGGCAACCACGGCAGTAATCTGCAGCAGCATTGGGACTTCAATGCGCCGACTTCAAGGTGGAACTACCAGGCGCTGACCGGGGTTCAAGCCCCCTCGCTTTCCTACCTTCGCCAGGTGAACCCCAACTGGTCCATGACCGGCAGCTTGGGCCCGCTGGAGCACAACGGCTACTCGAATACCAACTCGGTGCAAGCCGTTCTCGATAAGCGATTTTCAAATGGCCTGCAGTTTCAGTGGTTCTATGTGTATTCGCACGCCATGACGACGAACGACGCCGATGGCTTTTCATTCGGCGGGGGCAGCATTAATGCAAACACTGCAGGTGGCGGCGGCGGCACTTCAGGTTCGGTGGCGGCGAACAACGAGATCCTGGGCAACCCAAATCTCAGCGACAGCCGGCGCCTCCGGTTTCTCTACACCAACTCCAGCCAGGTTCCTCCGCAGCGAATTACCTGGAGCGGGATCTACCAGCTGCCGTTCGGAAGAGGCAAGAAGTTCCTGGGCAACACCAATCGTGGGCTGGATGCGCTGGTTGGAGGCTGGCAGGTCGCGTTTATTGGCACTTGGGCCAGCGGATTCTGGGTGGGTAACAGCGCCAGCGAATACCAGTTCCGCAACCCCTCTCTGAGCTCCGGCAAACGGCTTACGATGAACATCTTCGGCCAAAACCAAATGCTCTGGTTCGCCGGCGACTTCGATCCCACCCAAGCGACCGGCGTCAATCTTTCGTCGCTCCAACAGCTCGTTCCAGTCGATCGCGGCTCGCGTAACATTCACCCTCTCGGGCCGGGTTTCGATAATTTGTTGCCGCAAACGCTTCCAGATGGATCCGTGGTCCAGACGAACATCACCGACAACCTAAGCTGGAATTCGCGAAACTATATGCTCGGGCCTAGCGCGTGGGACGTGGATACGACTGCCTTTAAGTACTTCACCATTACCGAACGCGTCAAATTGCGAATGAGCGGCGATTTCTTCAATGTCTTTAATCATCCGCTCCTCAATAAACCCGACCCAACCACTGGGCTTATCAATCTGAGCTCGCAGCCGAATAGTCCGCGCATCATTCAAGTTGGGGCACGATTGGAGTTTTGACCGGAGCTAGAATACCTCCTTGAGTCGTATCGGAGCGTTACTGCTGTTTGCTCTGTCTTGGCCGGTCTGGTGTTACTCGCCAGGCCGGTTGCCTCCTGGCGCTGCACAGGTGATCCGCCTCGATGATCAATTGTCTAGAGCGCAGATCAGTTCTTCTAGTGCCAGTAGCACGACCGCTGCCGCCGAGCCGGTTGTGTGGCAGAATTTTTTTTCTACTTCCGATATAACCTGGCAGCTCATCCGTGGACGCGTCGGAGTGCGCAATGGCGACCTCATCGTCAAGGGTGAAGGCTCGACTCCGGTCATCTTCGCGCCACAGCAACCGACGATCGACTGGACGCTCTATCAGACGGTTGAAATCAGGATGTCCGCTCAGGGCGGCAATGAGATCAAAATAAAAATCGGTGACTTCGAAGCGAAGCAAAAGCTGGGGCCTGTGGGCCAGTACAACGTTTACCGATTCGATGTGCACGTGGATACTCCTAAGAGCAACCGTTCACTCGGGATTATGCCAACCGATAGCCTGGCGGATTTGGTAGCAATTCACTCCATTAAGCTAATCCCCAAACCAGCGAACTTTCCGAAATCCGTCGGACGAGACGCTTTGGGCAAGCGTGACGAATATCGCAACGCCATATATGTTCACTCGCCGTCAGCGGTCGTTTTCCCACTCACGGCTCCGGTGAACGCCCATCTGCATTTAGGCATGGGAATCACTGACAAGGGGAGCCCTGTGAAGTTCCGGGTGTCCGTCGAGGGCGCATCCGGCGACATCTTTTCGAAGACACTGGATCGTGCGGATCAATGGGAGGATGCCGATGTAGATCTTTCACGCTGGAGCGGGCACACCATCAAGCTGCAACTCCGGACCGAATCCAGCCAGGCAGGCGATGTAGCCCTCTGGGCCAATCCGCTGCTGACTACTCCGGCAAAGAAGACTCGCCCGAACATTTTGATCTACACCATCGATACTTTACGTGCAGACCACGCGAATCTCTACGGATACGCGCGGGACACAACGCCGTTCCTGAAAAAATTGGGCGCATCCGGTGTTGTCTTCGAGGATTGCCAAGCTCAGGCAACCTGGACCAAATCATCCATTGCATCCTTGATGACGTCGCTGTATTCCTTTACGCACGGCATAATTTCGGACGCGGACATAATCCCCCGCGGTGCGAGCACACTCGCCGAGCAATTACGCGCGGCCGGATATGTAACGGGGAGCATCGTGTCCAGTCCCTTTGTTGGCAGGGCGACAGGGCTAGAGCGCGGCTTTGATTATCTACTCGAATATCCGGTCGTTTCAAGGCAAGTCAATCCGCAGACCGATCGCGCTACTGACTCGGCGGCCTTGAATAGAGTGGTGTTCCCCTGGCTCGACCGGCACCACGACGAGCCTCTCTTTCTATATGCGCATGCAATGGATCCGCACGCGCCTTACGAACCTCCGCCGCCTTTTGAAGGCATGTTTGCAAACCCCCAAAGCACCGCCGCTTTCAATCGCGAGTACTCCAGTTTTCGGACAAATCACGAGTACGGGGGAGGCGCGGTCATCAGCCCGGCAATCTGCCGGAAAGCAGGTGTCGATCCGGATAGCTTCATCCGACAGGCAGTGGACCGCTACGATGGCGAGATTTTACATAACGATCACAGTCTGGAACTACTGGTCGGAAAGCTGAAGCAACTTGGGATTCTCGATAACACGTTGATCATTCTGCTTTCCGATCATGGCGAGGAGTTCTGGGATCATGGCTGGACCGCGCATGGCCACACGGTTTACCAGGAACTCACTCATACCTTGCTGCTTATGTGGAATCCGGCGCTACTTCCAACTTTGCGCCGGGTCAGCGAACCTGTTCAACTGATCGACGTCATGCCGACAGTTCTCGACTTGCTTGGACTCAAGACTCCGCCTGTGGTGGAGGGCCAGAGCCTCGCGCCATTGGCTCGCGGCCAGGCATTCAAGCGACGAGGACTCGTCGTGTCGTCACGTTTTGCAGCGGTTCATCTGGAAGGACTCGTCCCGGAAAATGCAGTGGACGATTTCGCCATCATAGATGCGCGATGGAAATTCATCTACCGGAACAAAGCCGCAAAGGCCGGCGTCAAAAAGGTAGAGCTCTATGACCGTATGGCTGATCGGAGCGAGTGTTGCGATGTCTCAGCTCAGCATTCACATGAAGTGGAAGAGATGATCTCGACCTTGGCGCAGTGGATCGAAGCCCAGAATAAGGTCAGAAGTATCGTCGGCCATTCGGGACGATCGCAACTCGATCAGCAAACGCTCGAGCACTTGCGCAGCCTCGGCTATCTGGGGGGATCGTCTCAATAGTAAGCCGCCGTTTCATGTTTCCTCGGTGCGTCGCACCGGCTGCGGCAATCGTCCTGAGCATTTCTCTTGTCGGGTGCACGTTTCTGCACCCGACCGCTCAGAGCCCGAAATTGATTGTGCTCGGCGTGGATGGGATGGATCCTGGCTTTGTGGAGCGTCACTGGAACTCCCTGCCTAATCTTGCCAGCCTTCGTGATCAGGGACATTTCAGCCACCTGGCGACTACAACACCACCGCAGAGCCCAGTTGCCTGGTCCACTTTCATTACCGGACTCGAACCGCCCGAGCACGGCATTTTTGATTTTGTTCATCGCGATCCTAAAACACTGCAGCCGTTCTCATCCATGTCGCGGACCGAAGAGCCGCGGTGGACATTACCGCTCGGGCCGTATATTTTGCCGTTGTCACGCTCTCGCGTGATCTCGCTGCGCCACGGAACGCCGTTCTGGCAATTGCTATCCGAACATCGGGTAGCGGTTACCGTTATGCGAATGCCTACCAATTACCCGCCAGTAGTAGCTGGATATGCGCTTTCCGGCATGGGCACGCCAGATCTTCGTGGCACGCTCGGCACGTTCAACTTTTACACCGACGATCCTGAGGAGCTTTCGCGCTCGGTTGCAGGTGGACGCATCATCAAGGTCCATCTGGAGGGTGGATATGGGGTGCTGCAGGTGCAAGGCCCGCCCAACGCACTGCGCAAAGATCATTCATTCGCGTCTGCCGATTTGGTCGTAGATGTGGACCCGGATTATCCAATTGCCCGCTTACAGTTGGGCGACAATTTCGCAGTTATCCGCGAAGGCGAGTGGTCTGAGTGGATGGCAGCCGATTTCTCCCTTATTCCTCATCTCTCCTCCGTAAGCGGCACTTTTCGGGTGTTTGCGAAGCAACTGCATCCCCGCTTTGAGCTGTACGTCTCGCCCATCAATATCGATCCGATCTCACCGGCTCTCCCCATTGCCGCTCCTTCAGGCTGGGGCCGCACGATTGCGCACGACATCGGCCCCTTCTTTACGATGGGCACTCCGGAGGACACCTCGGCTTTGCGCCAGCAAGTCTTCACGTTGCCGGAGTTCAGGACACAGACACGGCTGGTGTTCGAAGAGGAACGCAGGCTTCTCAGGTACTCACTAGGACACTTCGCTGGTGGGCTGCTGTTCTTCTATTTTTCATCGATCGACCAAAACTCTCACATACTGTGGGGCCGCCATGAACCGGAGCTGCTTGAGGTCTATCGTGCGGTCGACGAATGTATCGGCGAGGTGAGAAAGCAATTTCCAACGACTGAACTGATCGTGCTCTCCGATCATGGCTTCACTACATTCGACCGCGGAGTCCATCTAAACACTTGGTTGCTGCATCGCGGATTCCTCGCTCTGAACCATCCGCCCGGGGCTGACACGAGTTTAGGCAGCGTGGACTGGTCGTCTACCGAAGCGTATGCACTCGGCCTGAACGGGTTGTATCTAAATCTTAAGAACCGCGAGCAGCATGGTATCGTCGCGCTGGGCGAGCAAAGCCGTGCGATAGTAGCGAACCTCCGCGAGCAGCTTTTGGCGTGGCGTGATCCGGTGAATGGCCGTCACGCCGTTAACGCTGTATCCGAAGTGAAGCCCACAACGCAGAGCGCAGCGGTAGCGCCGGATCTGATTGTCGGCTACAGTCCGGGTTATCGCGCCTCATGGCAAACCGGGCTCGGTGAAACTCCGGCAGAAGAGATAGAAGACAATAACGATGCGTGGATTGGAGACCACTGCATCAATCCGGCGGATGTTCCCGGCGTTCTATTCACCAGCAGCAAAGTAAACGCGCACAATACCAAGATTCCGGACGTGACCGCTTCCATTCTGAAATTCTTCAGTGTGCCGCAGCCGTCCGCGGCATCAGGGCATAGCTTTTATTAGGGTATGTTTCAGCAGCCAATATATTTCTCTATTCACGATATGTGCAAAATTCTTTCTGCCTTGGTCGCTTTAACGATTGTGGGGTCCGGAGCGGAACTGATTCTCCCTTCTCCAGCGCTGGAACGGAATGGGCTAGTTCACCCCATCTTTCGAACTGCCCCTCTCGTCACCGGTCGTGGTGAGCTCTCGATTGAATGGACAGATTCGTATGGGCGAGTAGTGGACAGGCGAACTATTCCGGTAGAGCTGAACGATGAAACAGACATTGGGTTCGACCTCGATCTGCATCGTGCTGCGGCGATGCAAAACGAGCTGCACGGGCGTTTGGTGCTCAACGGCCGCGACAAGAAGGGCAAGATAGATCACCGCGATCAGGACGCGCAGCTTGCTTTCATCGCTAAACCGCCCATTCACACTTGGTGGGATTACAACGTCATCATGTGGCAGGACTACAGCCCGGAGCTGGTGGCAAAACTCACGACACTTGGCATCAATGGCGGCGAATGGGGCGGGCGCCAACATGCCGTTCCCGAGTTCCTCCTAAAGAACAACCTGCGCTGGTATGCCGAGAACATCGCCACGGATTTCTACTCCGCTTACCATCGCTACTACGGCGATCGCGACAACGGCTACGAATTCATCCAGGCCAAGCTAGCGCACAAAAACGACCCGGCGAGCCTGGAGCCGTTCAAGCGGCACCCGAGTTTGACGGATCAGGAGTGGCTGAAAAAGATTCATCGCCGTCTAGTCGAGTCGGCGACGTTCTTCTCGCCTTATCGGCCGTTCTTCTACAGTCTGGGAGACGAGACCGGTATTGCGGAGCTGGAAGCGCAGTGGGACTTTGATTTCTCTGACCAATCCCTGGTGCCCATGCGCGAGTGGCTGCGCCAACAGTACGGCACATTGGCGGCGCTGAACCAACAGTGGGGCACGAGCTTTCTCACGTGGAATTCGGTAATGCCGTTGACCACCGATCAGGCGATGAAAAAGAATGACGGCAATTTCTCCGCTTGGAGCGATTTCAAAGAGTGGATGGACATCTGTTACGCGAACGCCCTAAAAATGGGCGTGGATGCAATTCACTCTGTTGACCCGGAAGCGTACGTGGGCGTGGGTGGCGGGCAAATGCCCGGCTGGGGCGGATACGACTATGCGCGCATTACTCAGGCCCTAACCGCGATCGAGCCATATGATATCGGCAACAACATCGAGATCATTCGATCGCTAAACCCGCGTATGCCGGTGGTAACGACGGGTTTTGCGCACGGGCCATGGGAGCGGCATAGAGTGTGGTACGAACTGCTGCACGGCAATCGGGGGCTGATCCTGTGGGACGACAAGAGCGAGTACTTGGACAAAGCCGGCAACTTGGAAGAGCGGGGCCGCGAGGCGGAGACATATTACAACGAGATTCGGAACGGGCTTGGGCGCTGTTGATCAATAGCCGCAGGCAGGCTGATCCGATCGCCATCCACTACTCGCAGCCGAGCCTGCGCGTGGAGTGGCTGCTGGAAACGAGGCAGCGCGGAAACGCCTGGATACGCAGCCCTGAGGCGGAACGAACTGAAAACGAGTTCATGCGGCTGCGGGAATCGTGGTGTCGGCTGATTGAGGACACAGGTCTGCAGTACAACTTCGTCTCCTATAACCAGGTGGAACAGAATGAACTGCTGCGTGGCGGATATCGCGTGCTGATAGTACCACGCTCGAGTGCCCTATCAGCGGCGGAAGCGAAGGCAATTCACGACTTCGTGGGACAGGGC
The DNA here is from genome assembly GCA_051004875.1 of Bryobacteraceae bacterium. Classification (GTDB taxonomy): domain Bacteria; phylum Acidobacteriota; class Terriglobia; order Bryobacterales; family Bryobacteraceae; genus Bog-105. Next base: position 54,591 of record JBPCJX010000148.1, on the reverse strand, counting down.
GGTGTGGTGATCGCGGACGGTGAGCCGGGAAAGTTCGATGAGCATGACCGCAAGCTGGCGCAATCGCAACTGGCTGACCTGTTCGCCGGTGCGCATGAAGAGCAAGCGGCCGGGCACGCCTTCGGCAATGGCAGGGCAATTTACCTGAATGCAAACGTGCTCGACTATCAGCAGCAGCGCATCATCGGAAAGGGCGGTGAAACACCGGAACTCGCGGCGCGTCTGTTCCACTCCGCCGGTGTGCGGCCAGAGTTTACTGTCACTGATGAGCAGGGCCGGCCGATATCCGGCGTCGAGACGCACGTGTTTCGCAACGGGGATGTCACCATCCTGAGCCTGCTTAGCAATCCGTCACTGCGTGTGGACGAACTCGGGCCTCCGGATTTTCGTTCCAACGAGCATTTCGCGCAACGGCGCTCGCTTAAGCTCACCTTGCCGGAGGCGTTTTCGGTTTACGAGCTGCGGACAGGAAAAGTGTTGGGTAGGCAACGCGAGCTGCGCTTTGATCTTGACCCGTATCAGCCTGTCATCTATGCGGTATCAGCAGAGCCTCTGCCGGCGCTCACGGTGTCAGCGCCCACACGGATAGCGCGCGGCGAAACCGGCCACCTCGGCATCAGCTTCGGCCACACCCCGGCGGCAGTGCATGTTCTGCACGTAGAGGTCACGGATCCGGCGGGGCGCGCCATCTCCGGCTACTCAGGGAATGTTCGCGCTCCGCAGGGCCGGGCTGTGTGGTCCATTCCAGTCGCCTTCAACGATGCTGTCGGAACCTGGCATGTGCGGGTGAAGGATGTGCTAAGCGGAGTCACGCGGACCACAGCAGTGGAGGTGTTTTAATGATCAACGCGGTCGTGACGTTGCTTTGCCTCTCGGTGCTCTTACTGAGCGCCTTCGCTGCGGAGCGATCCCCTCTGACACCCGTTGTGTCAGCGATTCAATCCACCGTGAAACCCGAACGCGCCATGGCCACCATGCGGTCCATCTATGCCACCGACCGTTGGTTCACGTTTCCTAAATTCGAACAGACGACGCAATACCTCAGCCACCGATTATCGGAAGGGGGGCTTTCAAACGTTGAAATCCTCGGTGCGCCGGCTGACGGCAAGAGCCAGTTCGGCTATTGGACCATGCCGCTTGCCTGGGATGTGAAGAATGCACGGCTGGAGGTAGTCGAGCCCGAGCACATGACTTTGGCGGATTATCAATCCGTTCCAGCGTCAGTCGGAATGTGGTGCGGACCGACACCCCCGCAAGGTGTAGTAGCGGAACTTGTGGATCTTGCTTCCACTCCCTGGAGTGCGGTCAAAGGCAAGCTGGTGCTCACGGAGAAAAACTCAGCGGGATCAAAATGGGAGCTCGTTCATTACGGCGCTCTGGGTGCCATCAACGGCTTCAGCGAGAATCCCGATCTCCGGGACGATCGCCAATGGATTAACGCCTGGGGAGATAACGGATGGGGTTTTACCAAGACCAGCACTCCGCTTCTATCGTTTTCTATCACGCCCCGCCGGGCGGAGCAATTGCGGAAGTGGCTTCGTGAAGGGCGGTCCGTGAAAGTTCGTGCCCAGGTGGACAGCCACTATTATTTAGGCCGATATCCCTATGTCACCGCCGTGTTGCCTGGGACCGATCCACAGGAAGAAGTACTCACGTTGGGCCACAGCTCGGAGCAGGGTGCGAACGACAATGCGACGGGCGTGTCCGCCATGATTGAGGCCATGACCACGTTACGGTCGCTCATCGATGCCGGTAAGCTGCGACGGCCCAGGCGCAGCATACGCATCCTCACAATGCCGGAACTCTACGGATCGATGCACTATGTTGTCACACATCCAGAGCGCATGCGGCACACAGTGGCTGCAATGGCGGTGGACGCACCGGCTGGTCTCCATAATCTGGCGGGCACCGAATATACTTTTCATCTGAATCCGCACGTTGCTACCTCGTTCACGGATGCGCTGGTGCTCCGTATCGCCAATGCTTACCTTTCCAGCGTTGAGCCCGGTTCCGATCTTCTTGCAGGCCGACCGTGGCATTGGGAGCCGTACGCGCCAGGGACCGATTCCTATCTGAGCGATCCGACCATTGGTGTCCCGACCGTGTGGCCGTACAGCGGAACAGGAGTGATATCTCATCACAATACGGCGGACCGGCCGGACACCGTAGATCCGCGCTCGCTGCGCAATTTGAGCTCGATGATTGCGATTTATATTTATTTCATTGCTACTGCCGATGAGCAGCAGATCCCCTGGCTGGCAAGCATCACGCTGGACCGGGCCATGGAAGAGGTCAGTGCCGCTGTGTCCCGCTCACTCGACAGCGCACTGTCTCGCCAAAACGCGAGCGATGGATTGGACCGCATCGATTACGAAGTGGAACGCGGGCAACGAGCCATTCAGACGGTACTTCGGCTAGCACCGGAAGAGCGTCGCACCGTTCTCCTGAACTCGCTCCGTCCATGGTGCGAACGGCTGCAGGCATTCGGAAATCTCCAAAAGGAACGCCTGCAGTCGGCTGGGCTACAGTCCCAGTCTCCTGCCCGTGGGCCACAACAAACCGAGGCTGCCCACATCATCGTGAAGCGAAAGCGCCCCGGTAGCATCCCGCTGGACGATCTGCCGCAGGATCAATGGGAGGGCTATCCCTCAGGAGCCTGGGCCACGGTACCGACCTTGGCGCTTTACTGGTGCGACGGCAAGCGCAACCTTGCGGAAGTGATCCGGCTTACGACGCTCGAGGCCGGCGCCACGTCCTTCGATTTCATCGGCTATTTTCGTTTTCTGGAACGCCACGGCTACGTTGAATTGGTGAAATAGCGCTCTTGATTCCGTAGATCTCTTGTTGTATGTTGAAACGTATCAAGTTGTACATGCGTGAGTATCTCCAGAATGGCGTGATCGAAACGGCCGCGGCGATTATTAGCGCCGGTTCTGCCTGAATCGGTCTGCAAGTCTGGAAATTTCAAGACAATGACCCCGGGCGGATTCAATGCCGCACCGGGGTTTTCCTTTTTTGGAGTAACGCTGATGGACGAAGAACAGCAAGTAATCACAGTTTGGGCTGAAGATAAGCCGGGCGTACTGATGCTCGTCGCAACTATACTGACCGCTAAAGGTGTCAACGTCGAGCAACTAACGGCCGCGCCAGAACCGGCATCAGCCTGGCATGTCAAAGATCGTGATTATTGCCAATCTTGAACCCCGGTATCGACGGCGGGTTTTAAATGAGATCAATCGCCTCGTAAACGTTCTTTCAGCTATCGACGTTACAGAGGAACGGAGTTTGTCGAAAAGGATCTTTGATTGATGAATTACCATAATTTCGCTTCGCGCCGCTCTTTTCTCCGGATTGCTCTCGCGACACCGGTCCTGAGTGCAGCTGTAGGAGAGGATTTGAATGCTCAAGCTGTCCCGGCAGGTTCCGGGAGTTCTGTGGTGTCGCGAGTCAAGCTGAATCGCGAACTCTACGATTTCGACAGCACGCTTACTGGCGACATCGCTTTCCACGTCCCCGCCTCAAAGTCCGTTGTGGTCCGCTGGGTGGACAGTTTTGGGCGAATCGCGGATCAAGCACAACTACAACCTTCAGCGTGGGGAGTCGCGCCGTTGAAGTTTTCGTTCCCGATAACTCGAGGCTGGACTTACCGGAACTGGATTCGAGTTTGGGTCGATGGTGTTGAACAGACCGAGGGAGCTCAATTTCTGATCTCGCCGCCAGCCGAGCCGTGGGACGACTTTCACGTGATCAGTTGGGCGAATTATCCGGATGGATTTTATGACCTGTTGCGAAAAGCAGGCGTGGATGGAACCATCGCTTACCGCGACGGAGATTTCAGCGCGGTACTTAGTAATGACTTTAATTTTTATGTCGAGCAAATGGCCTGGGAAGTGTTCTCGATTTACCACAAGGATCAGCCTCTCTGGAGAGGCTTGCTGGCGCAAATCGAGTTTGATCGAAACAACCTGGATCTCTGGATCCGAAAGCCCTGCATCAACGACCCTAAAACCGACGAGTATGTGCGCGAGCACCTGACGCGTTATGTACGCCTCCATCACGCCTTCCGGCCGCTTTTTTACAACATCGCCGACGAATTGGGGCAAGGGGATCAGATCCGTCCCAATGATTTCTGCCACTCGGAGCACTGCGTCATCGGATTCGCCGAATATCTACGCAAGCTGTACGGTACGCCTGGAGGTGTGGGTGAGCAATGGTCGGTGGGCGAGCTGACACGCTGGGATGACGAGAGCCTTCGCAACGGCTCTGAATGGTTGCGGAGAGACTTGATGGCCAGCTATACGACCACGGATCGCGCTTTCGATGCCGTGGCAATCGCAGCCCTGCGCACTCGCTACGGTTCAGTTGCCCGCCTCAACGCGGAGTGGGGCACCGATTTTCCAGCTTCTACGGGCCAAGATGCTGAGGCGTGGGCGCCGCTGCTCGCCGTCGTGCGGGAGACAAGATCGATTCCCGAGTTGACCGATACGGCCCTGGAGCAACGCTTGGGATCGCTTGCCAAACCAAATGAACTGTGGGGCAGCCAGACTGGGTGGGGAGCTCCGGATCGCCCTACGAAGTTCACTTCCTGGTCACAAGTGGCCGCATTTCTCAAGCGCTTCTATCAGGAGCTCTCGCAGGTTCGTTCGACGGAGGGATGGAATGTCTCCCCGTGGTGCGATTTTAGGAACTACATGGACGCAACGTTTGCAGACGCCATTGCGCGCGCTCGCGCCGTCTGCAAAGCTGAGGACCCGCACGCACGTTGCGCGACTGAAGGCGGCCAAGCGCCCTTTGCTTTCGGCTGGTACAACTATGAAAACGTAGTCAAGGCCGTCGACGTAATCGAGCCGTACAACATCGGCAACAATGTGGAAGTCATTCGCTCTCTCAATCCCGACGTCATCATGGTTTCCACGCACGGCTTTGAGCACCAGCCCGAAAAGCCGATGACGGAGGTTGACCGCCTCGCCCAGAAGCGTGCAGTAAGGCCTATCTGGTGGGGATTGTTTCACAGCCACAGAGGAGCGCTAATCTGGGACGACCTTTTGCCTGAATATCGGTTTGTAGACGAGCGCACACGCCAGCTTACGCCTGCGGCGGAGACGTTTTCCGGCCTTTTCAACGAACTTCATGACGGTATCGGAAAGCTTTTCCTCAACAGCCGTCGTCTGCACGATGGCATTGCGATTCACTATTCGCAGGCCTCCATGCAGGTCCATTGGCTGCTCGATAATGTCCAAAACGCGCGGGAATGGATGCTCCACAGCGGGGCTGAGCGCCACAGTCATTTCACGGGGGTGCGAAACAGTTGGACGAAGCTCATTGAAGATCTCGGGCTTCAGTACGAATTTGTGGGTCGCGGCCATATCGAACAAGGAAAGCTGGATACAGGCCAGTACCGCGTCCTCATCATGCCGCAGTCACTGGCCGTGAGCGCAGCCGAGGCGATGGCGATACGGCAATTTGTTAGCGCGGGAGGGCTGTTAATTGCGGATTACCGTGCGGCATCTATGAACGAGCACGGCCGCGATCTGGGCCAAGGCCAATTGAACGATGTCTTTGGCATCCAACATGTCACAGGCCAGACTCGGGGGCAAACTGCCGAAGGCCGCGCGGACGAAGCGTTGCTCCGCCTAGATGGGAAACAGCTTCACGTGGTGGTGGGTGACGAAACTGTGGGCGTCACCAGCGGCAAACCGCTTGCACAGAGCGGGAGCGTGCCGCTTGTCATTGCGAACGATTTTGGTCAAGGCAAGGCTGTCTTCCTCAACCTGGAGATTGCCAGTTACGCCTATGAGCGGCTGCAGCCCCATTCCTCCACGAGCTTGCCGGATCTTCTGGAGGGCACTTTGGGTTTCGCGCACATTGAGCCTCGGGTTCGCGTGATGGATGCCAATGGGAAGCGTTTGCCGGGAACAGAAATTGTTCGATTTGCAAATGGAGCCTACGAACATGTGGCGATCTTCCGGAATCCGCAATTCGATGATGGCGGATGGGGTGACTTCCCGACCGAGACGGCGCGGGAATGGGCTGGAGCGATTGACAACAAGCTTCTCGAAGAGCCTGCCCAAATCACGATCTCCTGGTCGGGCTCAATGCATACCTACGATATTCGCGGCCGCCAGGAGCTCGGAGAAACCGCCAAACATCAGGCCATCTTGCAACCCTGGAGTCCTTTGACCTTTACTCGCGCACCGCAGCAGGTTCCTCAGTATCGAATCGAGGCACCGGAACAGGTTCAGGCCGGCGCTCCGCTGGCTATCACGCTGACCGACGAGTCTTCCCTCTCCGAGGGAGCTTTCAGAGTTGTCAGGCTGGAATTTGTTACGCCTGCGGGCCAGCCTTATGAACTTTACGCGCAAAACGTGCTGGTTAAATCCACGCCTCATACTGCGACTGTCTTCCTAGCTCACAATGACCCACCCGGGCGATGGCTATTGAAAACTCGCGACGTGATGACAGGCCACGTGGTCGAACGGGCGTTCACGCTTCGCAGTTAACCGGGTATGAAGGCAATATAATTCAGCGAAGGAGGAAATTATGCGGCGGTTTGAGTTAAGAAAATTACTTAGGCTGTGCAGCGGCGCGATCCTTGGGGTCGTGCTCGCGCCCTCCGTTTCAGCAGCAATCCTACTCGTGGGACCTACCGAGGTCTATAAGACCCCCTGCGCAGCGATTGCCGCGGCGTCACCCGGCGACGTCATCGAGATCGCTCCGGTGCTTTACCAGAATGATTCATGCGCATGGCAGACTAACGATCTCTCCTTGATCGGCATGATCGGCCCGAATGGCACCCGGCCTCATATCGATGATTCCGGGATGACCGGGGAAAACGGTGAGCCGCACCTCGTGCAGTATAAGGGCATCTGGGTTCCTTACGCTCACGGGCGAAAACGGGACCGACCGTTATGAGATCGATCTGCCCAATGGCGGCACTTCCTACGTGATTGGTAACCTCATCCCGCAGGGGCCGAGCACGGAGAATTCCACTCTAGTGAGTTACATGGGCGAGGGATCAAACCCGAACAACCCCGGAACAGATTTTTATGTGGTGAACAACAGTTTTGTAAGCCAGTATCCGAGCGTGACGTTCGTCCGGGTGGGTTTACCGCCGTCCATCCTGGATCAGACACCGGCGCTCCTTCAAAATAATTTTTTTTACGGCCCAGGAACTGTCACTGACCAGACCAATGCGATTCTCAAAACCAACTTCGTTGGTGGCCCGCACTTTGTCGATTTGAATAACTACGACTATCACCTCTCTCCGTACTCGCCCGCGATCAACGCCGGTTCGCAGCCGGTGCGGCAAACAGGCATGGATTCGTTCTCATACCGAAGTATGAGTACGTTCACCCCACGTGCGGTCAGAGACGCCATCCTGTCGGAATTATCGATATTGGCGCGTATGAGTTCGGCGACGGCGGCCCGATGTTGCGATGTCGGTGACGGAGAAGCGCCAAGGTTTCAGCAACACCTCAAAACGTGGCGGGTCTTGGTTCAGCCAAAACTACCTTTACGAGCTGTTTCATGCGGGGCATCTTCGTTCCGCAACATTTACGGATAGGGCGAGGGGAACGACGTGATTGCGCGAGTGTCACTCCTGGGTGTTTGCCATCGAGGGCCATCAGCCTACTGATAATTGACGAAGAGCTTCGCATCTTTCAAGACGCTCGCCTGCGCCGAGATCGTGATGCTATTTTTTCCCGGGGCGAAAGATGCCGCTTGTTTTGTCGAGTGACAGATTTGACGACGTGATCCAAGCAGGATCTGGTCCTGTTTCGATTGACAATCCAACCAGCCGTTGGCGAAGTAGCGGTAGGCATATTTTGCATAATCAATGTTGCCTTTCCGATAAGGCTCGTAGAACTTGAAGTTCACGGGGTCGAATTCATCGCTGCATCCACGAGTATGGTACGGGCCTACGGCATCGAAATTACCGTTGGTCATCCAGCGCCCGATGTTTTCCCAGAGCCTCATGTATTCCTCATTCGGTTTCAGTCTGATACCGAAGAGCCCCGGCTCATAGCGCGCACCATAGGCATCTTGTGGACCCATGTAACTCGGATGCTTTGGACTCTTGATCCAAAACGTATGGATGTCCTGGGATTACCGTTCTCGTCAGGCGCGATGGCGAACAGAGTCCAGGCTTGGTGACCAGAGTGGAGTCGGAAGAGAGCTCAGCGATGTTCGCAAGCACCGGAGTTGCATCACGCGAGAGCACGTAGAACGAAGTCATCGTATCCAGAACGTGCCGGCGTCCGCCATACCAAACCTCGAGAAAGGTATGACCGAGCTCGTTCCGCGCCGTCTCCAGAAATGATTCGAGCTTGCAGACTTGCGGCGTTGCACAGCTGACGGAAAACAACGGCTTGCGAGCCACATAAGCCAGAGCCATAGCTATTGATCAGGCGCAGCACATCCCGCCGGTCGCCGCCCATCATACGGTAGTGATGGATTGTGCGCCGGAACCAGTAATAAAGAGCGAAAAGCTCCTCTTGATCGCTCATGCCAGGCTTAACCACGTCGTGCACGATGGATTGCACACTCGAGCAATCCACAGAAGGACTAGTGACGACCTTAGGATAAAGGGGCGCTTCCGCTCTGGCAAATAATGCTAGGGATACTATGACCGACAGCAAGACTCTGATGTAATTGGTCACAATTAGTTCATCATTGCGCATTTTCGGTCAGGGAGGCTCGCGTCATTTTGCGACAGAAAATAGTTGTGAGTTCAGAATGTTCGCGTAGAGCCCTCTTTAAAGGACTAATTTCAACGACGGTACTGCCGTCACTGATGCCCGGTGCCGCTGACCCTGGAATGCGCGCTGAGGGACTGCACACGCCCAAGATCTGCGCACCCATTGGGCGGGAGAATTTAGATGAAGCTGCGATCCGGCTCGTCAAACAGATCGGTGTCAATTACGTACTGACGGGCGGACCAGGCATACCGTGGAACGAAGGTGAACTACGCTCGTTCAAGTCCAAGCTCGAGGCAGGCGGCCTCACGTTGGGCAACATGATGATTGAAGGGTTTCCAAACACGATTTTTGGGAAACCTGGACGCGACGAGGAACTTGACAACATCAGAAAATCTATCCGGGCGGCTGGCAACGTGGGGCTCCCTATAGTGGAATACAACTTCTATGCACATCGCGCGATAGAAGGCTATTACGAGGAAATAGGGCGAGCGGGCGCGGGACTGACCGCATTTGACTACGACCGCGTGAAGGGGCTACCTCCGCTTCCCGAGGAAGGAGCCCATGCTCTGGACGAGATGTGGGCGAACATCACGTATTTTTTGAAGGCTGTCATTCCAGTCGCCCAAGAATCCAACGTGCGTTTGGCTTTGCATCCGAATGACCCGCCTGCGCCGATTAGCCGCGGCTCGCGGCAAATTATGGGGACTGTGGAAGGCTGGAAGCAGCTGATCGAGATCGTGAATAGCCCCTCGAACGGGATCACGTTCGATTGTGGAGTAACAAGAGAAATGGGGCACGATCCCGTCGAGGTCTGCCGTTACTTCGGAACGAGGGATCGTATTAATCATGTGCACTATCGCAATGTACGGGTGCGGGTGCCATATGAGAAATACACGGAAGTATTTATCGATGAGGGCGAGAACAACATGTTCGCGATCATGAAAGAGCTGGTTCAGCTGAAGTATTCCCGGCTGGTTTATCCCGAGCATGAACGAGCGCTAGATGTCGATCGCGAGCGAGGTATTCACAATCCATATCCGGGCGGCGGCGGATACACAGGAATGGTGTACGACATTGCATATGCCAGAGCGATGCTGCAGGCCGCCGTGTCTTCATCTACACGATAGCCGAGCATGGTGTGCATATTCGGATATTGATAGGTTGAAAAAGCTAGGAGGCGAGATGGGCATAAACCGGCGAGAATTTTTGGAGGACATGGCAGCTACCGCAACTGCACTGTCTTGCGGGTTGCCGGCAAAAGGTGGGACGACTACGCTCCCGACCAGAACGCTTGGCAAAACAGAAGCGCGCGTCTCGATTCTAGCGATGGGCGCGGGAAGCCGCTTTCTGATGTACAAGGATGAGGATGAAGCTCTGAAGGCTGCGACCCAAGCGCTCGACGCAGGGATCACTTATATCGACACGTCCGACGACTATGGGCGGGACCATCTCAGCGAGCGACGGATTGGAAAGGTGTTGAAAGGACGACGTCGAGGAGTTTTCGTTGCAACGAAACTCAGCAATCGCAATGGGGCGGAGAGCAGGCGCGTGGTGGAAGAGAGTCTGCGAGCGTTGCAGGTGGACCAAGTGGACCTGATCCACATCCACTCGCTCACAAGCGAAGAAGACTTGGCGACCATCGAATCAAAAGGCGGCGTGCTGGAACAACTGATGAAAATGCGGGACGAGAAGCTGATGCGGTTTATCGGAATTACCAGCCATACAGATCCGGCAGTGCTCCGCACGGCATTAGAGCGGCACGATTTCGACTGCACTCAGATGGCATTGAATGGAGCGCGGACGGGAATGAAAAGCGGGCAAAGCGGCATGATTCCGAATCCGGATATGACGACAAGCTTCGAAACCACGGCATTACCAGTGGCGACCAAAAAGGACATGGGCGTCATCGCAATGAAGGTGCTTGCGCAGGATGCTTTGCAGCGGCACGCGCAACCGGAGAAACTGCTGCGCTACTCGCTTTCGCTGCCCGTGGCGACGGCCGTGGTGGGAATGCCAAAGCTCGAACATATCACCGAGAATGTACAACTAGCGAAGAACTTTCAGCCGCTTTCGAGGGCCGAAATGGATCAGATCTCGGGCGCGTTGGCAGTCAGAAGCAAAGCAGAGTTGGATCGATTCTTCAGTACACACGTCGACGCTTAGGTGCGTTGCGTTGCAAGGGTGAGCTTAACCGTTCACCCCTGACGCAAGGAACCCGCCATCAACCGAAACACACTGGCCCGTAATGAAGCTGCGGCATCAGATGCCAAGACAATCGCCGCCCCGACGAGCTCGGAAACTTTGCCAAAGCGCTTCATGGGAGTTCGCATCAACAACTCGCGGCCGCCGCCGGTTCCATCGAGGAGACCCGAGTTCAGCTCTGTTCGAAAAACACCAGGCGCAATGGCGTTGACATTTACACCCTTTTGCGCCCATTCGATTGCAAAGCTATGAGTCAATCCAAGGAGACGTGATTTCGACACTGCGTAGGCCGCTACTTCAAAGAAACTGACATACGAGGTCAGAGATGCGGTCTTGCGGCCTAATTTCTCGATATCATCTGCGACTTTGGGCACCAAGTTTTCACGCCTTCCGGTCGCGACCACGTTTGCTCCTGCTTCAGCCAGCCGACCGGCAAGTGTACGTCCAATACCGGAAGTTCCGCCCATTACGACTGCAACCCGCCCAGATAGATCAAACAGTTTTGAAGGCATCGCCCCTCACCTTCTGCTGTCCGGGGGCCGTTTGTATCGTGGTTGCCCATCCGATCGCGATTACGAAACAAACCCAATTCAGCGGAACTCATTCGTTTTGATGAGCTATTGCGTTTTTACCAAACGAACTCCCAATTGGGTTCGTTTTTTCAAATTCACCCAAGCTAGAAAAATCGTAGTTCAGATTCCCCGGATGCGTGTCGATCTGCTCGCCCATTCCACCCCAATAGGAGGCGGTGGGACGCGTGCCGGTCTGCCACGGGTCGGGGAACAGGTGCATGGAGTAGTGATGCTGTACGGTCCTGCCGAGGCATAATTACCGTCGAAATCCATGGCCCACAGGGTATAGGAGTATGACGTGTTTGCCTGCACGGTGGCATCCGTGAATCCGCCATCGTGACTTATAGCGAGGAGGCTGCCATTGCGATACCACCAATATTCGCGAATGCCTGGCCCGTTTGGATCGCTAGATCCGAATGCGCGTAAGTCGACGCGCGTGGGAGCAGCGTAAAACTTGACTGCTGGGGGGCAGTTGGAGCGGTTGCCGAAATCGGGTAGATCTGAAGATCGCTGGTGGAGCCCGAGCCAGCAGGGTTATTCAACGCGCCGAAGCCGGCATGGCCGTAAATCGGCTGGGGATCGTTGAATTCGCAGATCTCTGCGAAATCTGTGTTCACGGCGCCGTTTCCGTAGACGATGATGTAGCTATTTTGCGTGAACACGGCGTGATATGTGGTTTGCAGATGAGAGCTCCATCGGAGACGCTCTCCATCCGTAACGGAGTTTTCGGGCATCATCGCTAAACTACTAGCATGAAACTGGGCGTTGATTTTGGGACAAATCGAATCGTGATTGCGGCGGCAGACCGCGGCAACTATCCGCTCGTCTCCTTTGAAGCTCTGGAAGGTGCTACTCCTGATTGGTATCCATCGCTTATCGCCATTCGCGGTGATGAGCGCCGTTATGGCTGGGACGCATGGGATGCCCAGACCGAGGATTCGTGGACAGTGATCCGTTCAGTTAAGCGTCTTCTCGAAGACGCGGGTCCACAAACGCTGCTCGACCTAGGCGAACAGCAGGTGAGAGTAACCGACCTGTTGAATGGACTCGCGAGAGCTTTATTCCTGAATTTACGCGAGAAGTCGAATCTTCGAATCCGTTCCGGTGAAGCTCTTCAGATCGTGCTCGGTGTCCCGGCTCACGCCAACACCAACCAACGATTTCTGACCATGGAAGCCTTTCGCGCGGCCGGCTTCGATGTGCTGGGTGTTCTGAACGAGCCGAGCGCCGCGAGCATCGAGTTCGGGCATCGGCAGCGTCAAAGCAGGGCTAGCCAGGAAACCATTCTGGTTTACGACTTAGGGGGCGGGACGTTCGATGCCTCGTTGGTGACCCTGGACGAGAAGGTACATCACGTCATCGCGTCCGAAGGTATTCCGACGATTGGGGGCGATGATTTCGATTACCTTCTTGCAGAGCTTGCGCTCGAAGCTGCCGGAGTGTCCTTCGCGGCTCGTGACAAGATTTCGGCTGCCGCGTGGTTTCGGCTTTTGGAAGAATGCCGGATCAAAAAGGAATCGTTGAATCCGAACTCACGGCGTGTCGGGATCGATCTGGAACAGGTAAACCCGGCTTGGGGCACCGTGCAAGTGCCGATCGCTGATTTCTACAGGGGAGCCCGGCCGCTCGTCGAAGAAACCATAAATGCTGCCGAGGAGCTGTTGTCGAAGCATAAAGCGGGTCAATTTGAAGCTCTTTACATCACCGGCGGAGGCAGCGAGCTCCCGCTTGTTGCACGTATTTTGCGCGAGCGATTTGGTCGTCGTGTTCGCCGTTCCGCCTACGCGCGTTCTGCCACCGCAATTGGCCTGGCTATCCAGGCGGGTCAACCCGAAACGTATCGCCTGACTGAGGGCCTCACACGTTTTTTTGGTGTGTGGCGTGAGGCAGATTCAGGATCGCGCATTATTTTTGACCCGCTTTTGGAAAAAGGCACTCCTCTTCCAGTGCCGGGCGAGCCGCGTCTAACGATTCATCGCGCTTATTGCCCCGTCCACAACATCGGACACTTTCGGTTCCTAGAATGTAGCCATCGCGCAGAGGATGGCGCGCCAACCGGGGAAATCACGCTGTGGGACGAAATCCGCTTCCCGTTTGATCCGGGTTTGGCGGCCGACGGGGAACTGAGTTCACTCCCAGTGGCGCACTCGCCGAATGCTGCTGCCGAGCGCATCGACGAAGTGTACGAGTGTGATTCGGGAGGTTCTATCGCCGTGACAATCGCGAATAAGTCCGCCGGTTACTCCCGCACGTATCGGCTGGGCCGTTGGTCGCTCGATACGAAATCTGTCAAACCCTCTCGTGGCCGAAAGAAAGCGTCAGCAGGTTCCATGGGCACTGTGTAACTCTAGATTGCGCTTCCGAACGTTTCTCGTGTAACGTGAAGACGTACTCCATGACGGTCGAGCTCAAACCCGAGATGGAAACCCTCATCCAGAAGCGACTCGAAAGCGGCGCTTTCGCAAGTCCTGAAGAAGTAATTGAACGTGCTTTGGAGCTTTTCGACCAACACGAGTGGTTGGCTGAAAACTGTGATCAGGTCGCTACCCAAATTCAGGAAGGTTGGGATGAGGCTCAGAGGGGTGAGCTGATCCATGCCGACCAGGTGGGTGCGAACATGCAGAAGCGAAAACAGCACTGGGCTAAACAACAGCGCCCGGCATGAGCCGTTATCGGCTTACTCCCAAGGCAGAGGCCGATCTTTTCGCAATCTGGTCTTACATCGCCGCCGATAATACTAAGGCCGCAGATCGGGTCGAAACAGTTATTTACGAAGCGTGCGTCTCATTGGCCCAATCGCCGCTGCCGCCATGTACCGAAGGATTTAAGGAGTTTGCCGGTCCGCTTTTGGACAGTGCCACTAATCCGAATTACGTCATCGTTTACGATCCCGAAGTCAAGCCTTTGAATATCATTCGCATCCTTCATGGGGCAAGAGACATTTCCCAGCAACCGCAAGCGCCCTAGAGTTTCCGTCGAGTTTTCCAGCATTGAAGATGGCCAAGTTGCCGTAGGATAGCGATCCCCAGCTTAGCTGAGCAATCTTTCCAGCTTCGATCCTGGCACGATCATGGTTTCGTGCCGCTCCGGACCATTCGAGACTGAGCCGATCTCTACGCCCGTCTTCTCTTCCAAAAATTTCAGGTATTGTTTCGCTCGCTCGGGTAGGTCATTTAAATCGGTGGAGGCGCGCGTCGACCGCTTCCATCCGGGAAGGCGTTCGAAAATCGGCTTGATCGCCTCCATGCGCCGCGTGCTTGCCGGCATTTGTGTCATCACGTTGCCATCTACTTCATAGGCGACGCACACTGGAACTTCATCCAAGTCGTCAAGCACGTCGAGTTTCGTAATAATCAGGCTGTCGAAACCATTTACTTCCGCCGTATAGCGCAACAACGGCACATCGAACCAGCCGCAACGCCGGGGCCTGCCCGTCACGGAACCGAATTCGTGTCCAGCTTGCCGAATCTTGTCGCCCATCTCCGTAAGATCTTCCGAAGGAAATGGGCCCGCACCTACACGCGTGATGTAGGCTTTCGAAACTCCGATGATGCCGTCGATCTTGGTGGGAGCTACGCCTGTCCCTGTGCAAGCTCCGCCAGCGGCTGCACTCGAGCTCGTGACGAACGGATATGTGCCGAAATCTATATCCAGCATGGTTCCTTGCGCACCCTCGAACAAAATGCTCTTCCCGTCCGCGATCATGCCGTTCAACAGGTGTGCCGTGTCGCAAACCATAGGACGGATTTGATCTGCAAATGTTTGGTATCTGGCCAGGATCTCTTCAAAATCTACTTTCTCCCTGATCTTGAAAGCCTTAGCGATAAGCTGCTTGTCCTCCGCGAGCGAGCGGTAGAGCTGGGCGAAATCTACGTCCACTAAGTCTGCAATGCGTACGCCGCGCCGGGCGATCTTATCCTCATAGCAAGGCCCAATGCCTCGGGAAGTTGTGCCGATAGCTTTGCGGTCTGCACGTCCTTCCGAAATCTTTTCGAGCGTGCGATGGAACGGAAAAATGACGTGTGCCCGATTGCTGATCCTGAGTTGCGACTTCACCTCGACGCCCAGTGCCTCGAGCGCCGAAATCTCCTCGATCAGCGCCGCCGGATCGATCACCACGCCGTTGCCTATTACCGCCTGAATGCCTGGCCTCAGAACACCGCTCGGTATTAGCTTCAGTATGAATTTCTGTTGCCCGATGAAAACAGTATGTCCGGCGTTGTGGCCGCCTTGATACCGCGCAACGGTATGAAATTTTTCGGAAAGCAAATCGACGATCTTGCCCTTGCCTTCATCGCCCCACTGTGCGCCGAGCACAATCAAATTACTCATGAGTTTGGCCGTATGAGCCCAAGGAATTGTAGCGCGTATCCTCACAAGTATTGAAAAATTGCTCGAACTTTTGCAATCCGACGCTGTGATACGCTTGGCACAAATGCAGATGTGCGGCGTGTTTCTCGCGCTAGGCCCGGACGTTTTTGGGCAGCTAGTTCGCGGCATCTCCATTGGCAAGCTCAAAACCTACCAGATGTACGAGCGATTCAAGCTGAGAGCGCACCTGGTAAAGCTTAATTCGGAGGCCCTGCGAAAAGCCGTGCCGAAGTTCTGGGCGCGAATCGAAGCGGGTGAAGAGGAATTTGCTACGGATTTGTCGCAGGTTTTTCTGTTGCCGCACCTCGACATGATTGTCGACGTACTGAATTTCCTGGGTATTCCTAACGAGAATGGTTTCTTCGACAAAGACTTGAAACCCGAACAGTACCTCACGGAAGGTTGGCAGCAGCGCGTCTTCGAGCAGTTCTCAGAAAAGTATCCCCGCGAGATTCTGCTGTTTTACATCAACCACTTGGATTGGGAGCTAAATAAGACGGACCAGGTCTTCCTCCCGGCCGCCTAAGCATGAGCGATTTGAACTCCCTCCATAACCAAGTAAGGCAGGGCGATTTGGCTGGCGTTCGTGCGTTGCTCACGCGTGATCCGTCGCTGCTCGATGCATCGAACGAATCGGGTCAGAGTGCTTTCCTGCTTGCAAAGTATTATCGGCAGCCAGAAATCGCCGAGTATTTACTGAGTCTCGACCCGAAACTCGATTTTTTCAGTTCATGCGTGGCCGGGCGGCTCCGGGCAGTGACAGACGAAATCGATCATGACGCATCCCTGCTCAAAGCACATAGCGGCGATGGATGGACGCCGTTGCATCTCGCCGCATTTTTTGGATATCCTGACCTGGCAAATGCCTTGCTTGACTGCGGTGCCGATGTAAACGCGCGCTCCACCAACTCGATGAAAAACACGCCGCTGCATGCGGCGGCAGCGGGGGGCAATGTTGAGTTGATGCGTTTGCTGCTCGAGCGGGGAGCGGACGCCAGTGCAGTCCAAGAGGGCGGCTGGACAGCTTTGCACGCGGCAGCACAGAGCGGTAATCGTGAAATGGTCGAGCTATTGCTGGCCCACGGAGCGCACGTGAACGCTCGCGCCGAAAACAATCAGGCTGCGCTAGATCTAGCTCTAATGAAAGGGCATCAGGAGATCGCTCGGCTGCTCGAAGAGCTAGGCGCAAAATTGCAATAGCACGAATGATGTTGGACGGACAACTCGAAGAGCTCCGCCGCGCTACTCTCGCCGCTTTTGCCGCGGCAGTGTCGGTTGAGGAATTAGAAGAAACGAGAGTAGAGGCGCTTGGCCGCAAGGGGACGCTTGCCCAAATTACCAAGGAGTTCGGGAAACTTCCGTCGGGCGAGCGTGCGCGAGTGGGTAAGCTGCTGAACTCGGTTAAACAGGATCTTGAAAGCGAGTACGAGGAGAAGAAGCGCCGCTTTGAGCAAGCTGAGCTGGCTGGCCGTCTCGCCAAAGAATGGATTGACGTAACACTGCCGGCTCCTGGCGTGCGCCCCGGCAGCCTGCATCCTATTACGCAGCTTCAAAATGAAATTGAGGATCTCTTCACGTCGCTTGGGTTCGCCGTGCTCGATGGCCCGGAGGTGGAAACAGAAGAGCATAACTTCGATGCGCTGAATATCCCGCCCACTCATCCTGCCCGCGACATGCAGGATACGTTTTGGCTCTCGACTGGGCACTTGCTACGCACCCACACTTCGCCCGTGCAGATACGCGGGATGAGAAAGTTTGGCCCGCCACTGCGGATGATCGCCCCTGGACGCGTGTTCCGAAATGAGGAAGTAGACGCCTCACACGAACACACGTTTTATCAACTCGAGGGAATGATGGTGGACCGGGAGGTTTCCGTCGCAAACCTGATCTACTTCATGAAAACGCTGCTCAGCTCCATCTTCAAACGCGATGGTGCCGTGCGTCTGCGGCCCGGTTACTTTCCGTTCGTTGAGCCCGGCTTTGAGCTCGATATTCACTGCCTGATTTGTGATGCTGCGGGATGCCCGGTTTGCAAGCAAAGCGGCTGGGTAGAGCTGTTGCCCTGCGGTTTAATACACCCAAATGTGCTTCGCATGAGCAACATCGACCCGGAAGAGTGGGGCGGATTTGCGTTCGGCCTGGGGCTCACCCGCCTCGCGATGATGCGTTACGGCATCGATGACATACGCCATTTAATGGGCGGAGACCTGCGCTTCCTCACGCAATTTTGATTAACTCATCGCAAAGGGATGTGAGTTGAAGCTTTCTTATCAGTGGCTGCGTGAGCTCGTGCCGGGGTTAACCACTGCACCCGCGGAACTGCAGCGGCTCATCACCATGAAGACGGCCGAATGCGAAGGCATCGAGCTGGTTGGCGCCCATTTCAATAACGTGGTTGCGGCACGCATCGTCCGTATCGAGCCACTGGCAAAGGGAAAGAATACACTCGTCACGATTGAAATCGGAAACGGCAAAACAGCCCGCGTGGTTTGTGGCGCTTCAAATGTTCGCGTGGGACTCGTCGCGCTGTGGGTCCCGCCGGGCACGATCCTTGGCGAGAAGACTATCCGTCGAGCCGTCATAGAAGGCGTCGAAAGCGAAGGTATGCTCGCGAGCGCCCCCGAACTGGGGCTCAATCGCGATCATTCTGGCATTCTCGAACTGGAAGGCATTGAGCCCGGTGAGCATCTGGACAAGCTGGCTCCTGATTGGATCATCGAAATCGACAACAAGAGTCTTACGCACCGGCCCGACCTCTGGGGTCACTACGGCATGGCCCGCGAAGTGGCGGCGGTAACAGATCGCTTGCTGAAAGACCCAGTTCACCTGGAACTGTTACCGTTTGGCGAGCCGATGATCAAGGTGGACATTACCGATTACGCGCTGTGTCCCCGGTACAGCTCGTTGTTTTTTGAAAATGTGAAAGTCGGGCCCTCCCCGCTGTGGCTGCAAGGGCGCCTCGAGAGTCTTGGGCTGAATCCGATTAACAACATCGTTGATGTGACAAATTACACACTGGCCGAACTGCCGCAGCCGATGCACGCGTTTGATGCCGACAAGCTCACGGGCAACACAATATTCGTTCGGACCGCACGTGAAGGGGAAAAGCTTCACGCATTAAACGGTGAAACATACAAGCTGGACGGAGCCGATCTGGTGATCGCCGATGCCGCAGGTCCGGTCGCCCTCGCCGGAGTAATCGGTGGCTCCGATACGGCGGTCTCCGAGACAACGACGCGTGTAGTTCTCGAGAGTGCAAACTTTTTGGGATCGAGCGTTCGCCTTACCGCAGCCCGGCACAAGTTGCGGACCGATGCTTCGATGCGGTTCGAGAAGTCGCTCGATCCGGAGAATACACGGCGCGGTTTAGCTCGAGCCGTCGAGCTCTTTTCTGAGGTTTGCCCCGGTATTCGTGTACTCGGAGGCCCCACGGATAATCTCGGCCCATTACCTCTTAGCAAACCAATTTTGTTGCCGGTCGGCTTCGTCAGTCGCAAACTCGGCAAAGAGATTAGCGAGGGAGCCATTCGTCAAATCTTGATGGCCCTCGGATTTAGTGTGAGCGAGACTGCGCCTAATTTACTCACCGTCACCGTTCCAAGCTGGCGCGCAACTAAAGACATTTCCGTCAGCGATGATCTAGTCGAAGAGATCGGACGCATGGTCGGTTATGAAGAGATTACGCCGGCGGCGCCGCTGGTAGCCTGTGTCGCTCCACCCTCAGACCCGATGCGGGCTTATTTGCGACAGGTTCGCGCGAAGTTGACAGCGCAGGGATTCACGGAAGTTCACAATTACTCGTTCGTCAATGAGGCCGAGGTCAAGCGCTTTTCACTCGAAGGCATAGATCACATCGCGATAGAAAATCCGATCGCTTCTGAGCTCACGCACCTCCGCCGCAGTCTTTTGTTGGGTATCTTTAAGAACGTTGTCCACAATGTCAGGAATTTTCGGGAGTTCCGGCTTTTTGAGATCGGCAAAGAAATTCATCCTCAGCCCGGTGAAGGACTGCCAGCCGAAATCACGCATGTAGTAGCTGCTCTTTACAACGCACACGGCGATGAAGAAGATTTCTTCGAACTGAAGCGAGTTGCCGAGTGCTTGTTTCCATCGTGCCTGTTGGATGCCGTAGAGGCGCGTGCCTACGAGCATCAAACGCGAACCGCGGAAATTCGTTGGCACGACTGCGTCATCGGACGAATTTTCGAGCTCCATCCGGCACTGCTGCAAGAAGAGGGCATCGAAGGCCGCGCGATGTTGTTTAATGTCGATTTGGAATCCGCCCAGAGGCTCGCGGAGAGCCGAGCGCTCCGGTACACGCCCTTAAGAAAGTATCCGACCAGCGGCTTTGATCTATCTGTCATTGCCGACTTGAAAACGCCTGTCGACCGGATTCAAAATGAGCTCTCGAAACTCGCTGGCCCGGATTTGGCCGCCATCGACTTTGTTCGGCAATATGCCGGGCCTCCTTTGCTCGAAGGTCAAAAAAGCGTCTCTTACCATGTCGAGGTGGGTGCCCTCGATCACACCATGACTGCCGAAGAAGTGACTCAGATCCGCAACCGCATGCTTCAAGGCATGCGGGAGATGGGCTTCGATTTGCGCGTCTGACGCTTAGGGAAAATTACTAACCCTTCGGGCGAGCTAGAAACATTTTTTCCATGAGCCGGGTCACTCTAGCGGGACGGCGTGACGCGCCGAGTTTTTGCAATGCGACCCCCCGATACAGGTTTCAAACCAGTACATCCGACAGCTAGGCGCAGGCAGCGTTCAGCAGGCGGCGCGCTGGTTCCCACGTTGATTGGTTCTGTACTCCTTGTCATCGTGGGCGCCATTCTCGTCGCGGTCAACTGGCCGTTTAAAAAACAGACGGTCATTGATGCGCTACAGGAAAGCTCGGCGCAATCCGTCAGGCTCGATCGCTTCTACAGAACATATTTCCCGCCTGGATGCGTAAGCGAAGGTATCAGGTTCCTGCACGGAAAAAATAAAGATGAGCCGCCGTTAATCACTATCCAGAAGCTCACGATTCAGGGAAGTTATGCCCGAATATTCACGTTTCAGAGGCATCTTCCGCTGGTGCGTGTCGAGGGAATGCGCGTGACTGTTCCTCCTAAAAGCCCTGATGGGAGGTCCACTCGAGTGATGCCGGTGACCCAGACCAAATCTAAACGATCGACGGAGATTGGGACGGTCATTGCCGATGGCACAGTTCTTGATTTTCTTCCCAGTGGTCCGGGCAAACCGCCCCTTCACCTGATGATTCATAAGCTGGCGCTCGATGACCTGGGAAAGAATCAGCCGATTTCCTACCGTGCAACCATTTTCAACTCTAACCCGCCGGGCGAAATCCAATCTACCGGCCGATTCGGCCCTTGGAATCCAGTCGATCCCAGGCGTACGGCTGTGACTGGCTCCTATACTTTCCGAAATGCAAATCTGGCATTTTTCAAAGCCATTAGCGGAACCCTGTATTCGAAGGGAAAGTTTAGCGGAATACTCGATCACATAGAGGTTGCAGGTACTACCGATACTCCAAACTTTCAAGTATTTAACACCAGCCACACGAGGCGATTGACGACCGAATTCCACGCCGCCCTTGACGCTACAGGAGGAGACACGTTCCTCGAGAACGTGATCGGGCATTTCGATCGAACCACCGTGGCGGCTACGGGCAGCGTTACGGGTGAGAAGGGCAAGCTCACATCCGTCGATCTGTTCGGCACCGATGGACGCATTGAGGATCTTCTGAACTTATTCATCAAGGACAAGCGCCCGCCAATGACCGGGGGCGTGAGATTCCGTGCCCACGTAGAATTGCCGCCGGAATCAGAATCATTCATCAAGAAGCTGAAGCTTGTGGGAGATTTCGGGATCGGCGGCGGAAAATTCATGAATCCGCACACCCAGGGCGGCATTGGCAAATTGAGCGAGAGCGCTCAAAAAGCTGAGAAATGGGACCATCCGGAAGATCCTGCGACTGTAGTATCCAACCTGAAAGGCCACGTCGTCGCGCAAGACGGAATCGCAACGCTCTCAAACCTATCGTTCAGCGTACCCGGAGCTCACGCGCAGATGCATGGAACTTTCAGTCTGCTTGATCACAATGTCGACCTGCACGGCACGCTGATAACGACCGGAAAGGTGAGCGACGCGACATCGGGCCTGAAAGCAGCTTTGATTAAGGTCGTTACTCCACTCTTCAAAAGGAGAGCATCGGCGAAGATCGTGCCTTTCAAAATCACGGGGAAATACCAGCACACGACGGTTTCCCTCGATTTGAATAAGAAGTAGCATCCGCAGCGAGCACCGACTGAAGCCGACTTGACTCTCTCGCCACAACGGCGTATTGTAAATAACTTAGGCTTCAGTTGTCGACGACTTAGGTATGAGTAAACCGTCTGACTTGATCCAAGGCACGCTAGACCTGCTGATCCTCACGACGATCTCACTCGAGCCGAAACACGGCTGGGCCATAGCAAAACGCATACAGCAGGTCAGCGACGACGTACTGCAGGTCACGCAAGGTGCGCTCTATCCCGCGCTGCATCGTTTAGAACAGCAGGGCTGGATCCGCTCTGAATGGCGTACAGCCGAAAGCGGCCGCGAAGCAAAATTTTATACGCTGACCAAAGCTGGCCGCTCCCAACTCGAAAAAGAAGTCGCTCAATGGGAGCGCCTGTCGAATGCAGTGAGCCTGGTAGTACGGATGGCATAACGGAGGCGGAAGTTGCAGGTTCGACGTTGCTGGAGCATTTTTAAATTACGGCTCCGGTCATTGATGCGCAGGAGCCAGGCCGAGCACGAACTCGATAAAGAGCTGCGTTTCCATCTCGAGCAACAGATTGAAGAGAACATTGCACTCGGCATGCCGCCCGTGGAGGCACGCTTCGCCGCGCTACGCAGGCTTGGTGGCATCACGCAAGTTGAGGAGGAATGTCGCGAAATGCGCCGTACGGATTACCTCGAGAACCTGTGGCACGATCTGCGGTACACACTGAGGACGTTTTCGAAGAGCCCTGGATTCGCCGTGGTGATTGTGCTCACGCTGGCGCTTAGTATCGGAGCCAACAGTGCCATCTTCAGCGTCATCAATGGTGTCTTACTCAAGCCGCTTCCGTATCCGCAAGCGGATCGAATCATCCGAACATTCTTCAGCAGTGCCACCTATCCAAAATTCCCGCTAAATCCATTCGATTTCCTGGATTTTAGGCATCGTAATCGCTCTTTCGACTCCATAGCGGCGTTTACGCGGGGCGATTTGCAGCTTTCCGGCTCAGGCCAACCGGTGCGCCTTGCAGGTTTTCGAGTGACGGCCGGATATTTTCGCGTGCTCGGCTTGCGGCCGGCTCGCGGACGTGAGTTCAATACGAAAGACGAGCTGCCCGGAAATGGGCAAGTAGTGATTCTGAGCGATAGAGTTTGGCGCAGCCGATTTGCCGCTGATCCCAAGATCGTAGGCAGCAAGATTATTCTCGACTCGCAGCCCTTCACGGTCGCGGGCGTGATGCCGCAAGGAGTAGATCATCCAGGTAACGCTTACCACGCGGTAGCCTATGGCGACACCGTCGATGTGTGGTGGCCTTTCACATTCGAGGGCAATCCTGCCAATCGCGGATCACACTTCCTCGAAGGCATCGGCCGGCTCAAGAAGGGCGTCACTCCCAGCCAGGCACAGGCGGAGATGAATTTGCTCGTCTCACAACTCGAGCACGAGCACCCCAAAGTCTACACAGGCTGGCGCGTGCTGGTGACCCCCCTTTACCGCGAAATTGTCGGGCCGACCCAGCGCATGCTTCTCGTATTGCTAGGGGCAGTGGCTTTGGTGCTACTCATCGCGTGCGCGAATGCGGCGAATCTGCTCTTGGCGAGAGCCACAGCCAGGCAGCGCGAAATCGCGGTCAGGTCGGCGCTGGGTGCAGGGAGATCTCGCTTGATTCGCCAGATGCTCGCTGAAAGCCTACTTATTGCTCTTTTGGGCGGGGCCGTTGCTGCGGCAATTGCAGTCGTGGGCGTCAGGAGCCTGGTCTCGTTGTTGCCTTCCGATTTCCCCCGTGCGAACGCCATCCACGTCAATGCTGTTGTTTTCCTTTTCACCTTGCTGGTGGCACTTGCGACCGGACTCCTTTTCGGACTTGCTCCGGCTTTACAGGCATCACGAACCGATCTGCAACAGGGCCTCCGTGAGGGCGGACGAGGTTCCAGTAGTAGCGGCAGCCATGTTCGATTACGCAATGTTCTGGTTGTGAGCGAGGTGAGCCTTGCCTGCATATTGCTGATTGGCGCGGGCTTGATGTTGCGCAGCTTTGTGAACTTATTGCAAACGGATCCAGGCTTCCGAACTCAGCATGTTCTGACGGCCAGTGTCTCACTGCCGAGTGCGCAGTATAAGGCCGGTGACGCTGTCGCTCACTTCAGCGACCAGCTTATGCAGAATTTAAGCTCGATCCGCGGTGTACAAGCGGCGGGTGCGGGCACCGACCTGCCGTGGACGGGCTACGACGAGAACACGGGTGGGTGGACGATTGAAGGCAAGAAGCCGCCGCCCAATGAAGAGTTCCATGGCCGATATCACGCCGCCACGCCGGATTATTTTCGCGCGCTCGGGATTCCGCTCATTCGCGGACGATTTTTTACTCAGCGGGATAACAAAATCGCGCCGCAAGTTTTAATCATCAACGCGAGCATGGCAAAGCGGTACTGGCCGCATGAGGATGCAGTAGGAAAGCGGATCACGTTCAGCGATACGCCCAAAGAGAAGGACTGGATCACTATCGTCGGTATCGTCGGGGACGTGAAAGACGCGCCCAACAGCAAAGCGGCGGAAAACGCGTTCTGGTGGCCATTCCTCCAACAGCAGCCGAGTTCGGATCTTTCTGTGGTGATTCGCGGCGACTCCGATCCGGCGCTACTTGTCAGCCAGCTACGGCTCGCAGTACGGCGACTCGATCCGGCACTGGCGGTTGCGGATATCCGCCTGATGGATCAGATCGCAGACGCCTCCGTCGCCACGCCGCGCTTCGGACTTTTTCTGGTTGGTCTGTTCGCAACACTGGCACTGACGCTCGCCGCAATCGGAATTTACGGCGTGATTTCGTATTCGGTAAACCAGAGAACACATGAGTTTGGAATGCGGATAGCCCTCGGTGCACAATCTTGGGATGTTCTGCGGCTGGTTCTAGCGCAAGGAGTGAAGCTCGCCGCTTTGGGCGTGGGGCTGGGAGTAGTATGCGCGCTGGCACTCGCGCGGATTCTGGGCAGCCTGTTGTACGAGGTGAGCCCAGCGGATCCAATTACGTTCGCGGCCGTTTCACTAGGTGCGATCACTATAGCGGTGCTCGCGTGCTATGTTCCGGCGAGAAGAGCAACGGAGGCGGATCCGATGGTCGCCTTAAGGTGTGAGTGAGGCTGCTGCGGCCGCACCGGTCGGATGGGAGCCGGAACTTGCGCCTCCGGTTGCGTAGGCTCTCTGTGTATGGCTCTTCAGTTCGTCTAACTGGGTCAGCAGACGTTTCCAATCGGTGGGACGTTTCTTCGTGTGTAGCGGAGCATTTAGGTCGCTGTAATAGCTCAGCAAATCATCGCTAATTGGCGCCGTAAGGGTTCCGAAGCTTTTCTGCGCGAGCAGGTTCAACCAGTAGGCATACGTATCGTCGTCAAGCCTGTAAACACCGGCTGGAGTGATGACACCCACGTCATAGTTCTTGTTTTCAAGATGCAAGGCATTGAGTTGGGCGACGCTGACGGCCGCACGATACTGCGATGTAGAACGGTCAAAGCTCTGCGTGAAAAGGTTTTCCACAGGCTCGCTTTCGCACTACTTCTCGGATAAGACCATGGCTTCGTGAGAAAGCACCGAATAGGCATTCGATGGTTTTATGGGTTGTATCTCATGAGTGGCATCTTGGGTTTCTCCTATGAATCACTTGGATTACAACTCCAATATAAAATATGCGCGTTACGTTGTCAAGTAGTATTATGACCTGCTGCTCATGTTAGTTTGACCGATGGTTAGTCGTTACAGAAAAATCCGCCTCGCGTCCTTTTTCTGTGCCGATTCCTCAAGAAGGCGCCCCAGCGCCCACTATTTCGCTTCCTGCTGATTCCGGAGAATCCTTTTGACCTGCAATCACTTAGGGGCAAGAACGTGGTGCTTTATTTCTTTCCGAAGGCGGACACCCCGGGCTGCACCAAGGAATCCTGCGAATTCCGGGACGCCTCCCAGAAATTTACAAAGGCGAATACGGTAATCGTCGGCGTTTCGCCCGATCCTGCGGGGGCGCAAGCGAAGTTCAAGCAGAAGTTCGACTTGCCGTTCGTGCTGCTCGCCGACGTGGACCACAAGGCGGCTGCAGCGTATGGCGTGTGGAAGGAGAAGAGCATGTACGGCAAGAAATATATGGGTGTCGAGCGGACCACGTTTGTGATTGACACTACGGGCGTGATCAAGAAGGTCTTCCCCAAAGTCAAGGTCGAAGGCCACGCGGAAGAAGTTTTCGCCGCTGTGAGCTAACCCTTAGGCGGCGTTTTCGGCTGCGATGATGCGCTCAATACGTCCGTGAATTCGATGTTCGGGAGTTTCGAGCCGCATGTTCTGCAATTCCTGGTTATCGACCTTCGCCTGAGCCAACAAAACATCCCATTTGTGCAGGCATTGCTTGCGGGTTTCGGCTGCTTCGCGGCGCGTGTGATCGGCCTCTTTATGCTGCTGCGATTCGAACCCAATTTCCTGTTTGCGCTTTTCGGATCTTAGGCTTAGAAGATCGTTCAGGCACTTGTGGAAGGCGCGCTCGTTGGTGGTTTGGTAGCGCAGATAGAGAGCGAGCTGCTTTGGGTCGTCGCAGGTCGGCAGCTCTTGATTGAACGTGACATGCTGCAACATGAGTGCGCGCTTACTGAGCCAGATCGCTTGCGCCATTTTGTCGACCAGGATGGTTTCGGTGAGGCCTGAAGGTTTGTGCTCGTCGCGCAGGCTGCCGAGCAACAGATCGAACTCCGCTTGGCTTTCCCAGGGAAGAACAGTGAAGGCGCCTGAGCAGCCGTGGCGAAAATTGTTGCGAGCGGAGACCGCTTTGCCTTCGGGTGTTTTCGGGCCGGTCGAGTGTTGAGCGTTCGCTTGATTGGCTGCAACTTGTACGGAGGTCGTCATTGGGTACTCCTGAAATGAAAAACGCCGGACAGGCAATGGCCCTCATCCGGCGTTTTTCGAGAGATTAGAAGCGCAGCGGCTTCTGGAAGCAGTATACAGCACGCTTCCAAGCGATTCCTTGCAAGTCATTCAAAATAAGCCAACTTTAGGTTGTGACCGGGCTTCGGGACCATCGCGGATTCTATTCATCTCTGACAAGCGCCGGCTTGTCGTGCTTGGTTGTGCCGCGAGGAACTCCTGGGCAGGGCTCTGCGTCGAAGGGTGCGATGTGCATACGACGGTGGGTCGTGTCTGCGGTGGTCCTGTTGTCGACCACTGGGGCATTCGGTCAACGTTTCTCTTACGGCGTGGTTGCGGGGACGGCGCTTACGGACGACTTCAATTCCTTCTATCTTCCTTTTAGCCAAGGGTTGGCCACCATCGAGAAGTCCGGCGGTAAGGGCGTGATCGTTGGCCCGATGGTTGAGTGGAACTTCTCGCAGCGTTTCTCGTTTGAAGCCGATGGGCTGTTTCGAGAACTGCGTTTTGAGGATGCTTTTGCGGGCCCGCATAACCCGACCGTCACGTGGGAGTTCCCCATCCTGGCAAAGTATCGATTGTTTTCCTATGGGGCGGTGAGGTCCTCGTTGCGGCCTTTTGTGGAGGCTGGTCCGTCGTTCCGAACAACCGGCAATTTGAATGCGAATCCGTCACACGCAGGAATCTCAGCTGGAGGCGGGCTCGATTTGCGACTTCGGCAGCTCAACATTGCACCTACGCTGCGGTACACGCGGTGGGCCGGAGACTCCAGCCCGTACGGGATCCGTTCGCGACCGGACCAGATCGAGTTATTGGTGGGCTTCAGCCATTCCTCAGGTTCAGACGCACGCCCTTTTGGGGAGCGACTGTCGGTGGGCGCTGTCCTGGGTAGCAATCTCTTAGGTGATTACAATGCGACCTCGTCCACTTCAACTGATCTCCTCAGCGGAACTCAGACGACGTTTTCGTCGCGATCAGGTCGGCGGAGCTTTCTAATGGGACCGGCAGTGGAGTTTCGACTAACCGGCGATTTTTCGCTAGAGGCGGACGCCATATACCGGCCGGTTCGGGAACACTATACGTCCACTGGAGTGTCGTTGGGCCAGCCGCATACACAATCAGGTGATGTTTCCTTTGTCACGTGGCAGTTCCCCATGGTGGCGAAGTACAAGCTGCCGTTGCCGTTTATGGGCAATATGCTAAGACCGTTTGTCGAAGCAGGACCTTCGTTTCGCATTTCGGGTTCAGTGACGCACTTCGGGTTCACGGCGGGTGCTGGAGTATCGGCGCACTTGGGTGCACTGAACATTGGTCCGGCCGTTCGGTATACCAGATGGCAAGCGGATCCGTTGGGTCAGATGCGGGCGAACGAAGCCAACCTGCTGGTGGGGATCACGTTTTAATGCATTGACGGCGAATAGTTCGTGAAATCGGCAGGGTGTCAGCGTTGATTGAAACTCGAAACCTTGAGGGGGCAAGTGCTGAACTAATGCTATCGGGCTTGTGACTAAGTCTCCAACTTTGTTATCATCGCGCCCACGATGGCTGAAACCGCTCTTCACGAAAAGCTATTAGCACTTGCGACTGCCTTTTGGGCCTCTCGCAGCTTGCACGCGATCGCTGAACTCGGTGTTGCCGATGCCCTCGGCGAATCGCCTCTGACAGCTGAGCAACTGGCACAGGCGACAGGAGCAGATCCCGTCGCACTTGATCGCGTGCTCCGTCTGCTGGCGGCCCATGGAATTTTTGAATCGAAAGATGGCGCGTGGACACACACGGCAGCTTCGCAATTGCTCCGCGACGACCACCCTCAATCGGTTCGGGCGTTCTTGCGACTGATGGGACTGCCATTTATTTGGCAGAGCTGGGCTCAGATGGAGCATTCGCTGCGTACAGGTGAACCTGGAGTAACCAAGCTTGATGCGGAAGGCGCATTCGCGTACCTGGCGAAGCACCCGGAAGAAAGTCGTATCTTCAACGCCGGCATGGCAGCTAAGGCACATCGTGAGATTCCAGCAGTGCTGGAGGCGTACGACTTCTCAAGTTTCAAGCGCATCGCCGACATTGGGGGCGGTCGCGGTCATTTGTTGCTTTCAATTTTGAAGACTGCGCCAGGGGCGAGTGGTGTCGTATTCGATCAGCCGCACGTTATTGCGGAGACGCCGCAGACAGAAACCCGGTTGGAGCGACAGGCCGGTGATTTCTTTCACGATCGCCTGCCCGCGGCGGATGCATATCTGCTGATGGACATACTCCACGATTGGAACGACACGGATGCTGCGCGAATCCTCACTGCCATTCGCCGAGGCGCAGCATCTGGCGCGACAGTTCTGGTTATTGAAACGGTGATCCCGGACACGCCCGGCCCGCACCTGGCGAAAGCGCTGGATATCAATATGCTTGTGATGACCGGCGGACGCGAGCGGACAGCTGCGGAACACGAGGCGCTCCTGGTTTCTGCTGGCTTCCGGCTTAAACGAGTGATCCCGACCCCCAGTCCATACACGCTGGTGGAAGCGACGGCAGTATAGGCTAAGCGCGCGGTTACTGCGGCGCGATTCCGGGAACCCACCGAAGCGCGTTTTCGTGAAAAATCTTGCGGAGAACCTGTTCGGGCAGGCGCAGTCCACGGACTTTGTGGCCTTGGTAATCCACCATGGCGTCGGTTGAGAAGAATTTCCAATCGGTCATGTATCTCGTCTGCCAGTCCGCGATGCTCTGCTCGGTTTTCTGGCGTGGATAAAATTCGAGATCCGTAGCGTACAAAATGCGGTCCTGGTATTTGATTAGGAATTGCCGTACTTTGTCGCGAGGCTGCGAGGCCAAGTAAATCACGCGAGCGGCCATGTCGACCGCGAAATTGGGATAGCGATCCAGATGGCGGCCAATCTCATCCAGGCTTGTTTCCATGCTTCCGAGGTGAGCGCCCACAACGCGGAGCTGCGGATTTTTCTCGAGTAAGTGGTCACGGGCTTGAAGAATGGCCTGCTTCGAAGGATGGTCGGGCTTCGTGTACATGTACCATTCCGGGTGCTTCTGATAGTAGCTATAGTCCGGCGAATTTTTGTTGGGAGGCTGCCAGCACGAATCCGGTTCCGCCAAATGCGCGACGAGTGTTTTGCCATGATCGGCGATATCCTGATAAATCGGTTCCAAACGAGGGTCGTCGGGCAGGACGAATGCACCCTTCGAGTTTTTTAGCTCCATGCCGATGTTCTTCCAGATTTTTACTGCAACGGCACCGTCGGCGAAATCTGCGTTCAGTTGCTGAATGGCCTGTCTTGCGAATGCGGCGTCAGAAAACTTGAACGGGTCGAACGTGGTGCACAAGACTGCATGGCCATTGCTGCCCTTCACAAATGCTTTGGCGGCGTTGATTTTCAAAGACAAGTTCGGGAAACTCGGATCGTTTCTGTTCGCGACACAGATATCGAGAATATGCAGATGGAGACGGTCCATCATGGCATAGAAACTTGAATCCGGCCTGAAAGCGTGGGCATGCGTATCGATGGGCCGGATTGCGGTAAAGGCATCCAGCTCGGGCGCGGAAAGCGGCGGGGTATGGGCAGAACTGCGCAGGAATGTGGCGGTGACAAACCCGCTAATCAGCAGCGTAAGCCCAGGAACGAACAATGAAATGAATTTTTTCATAATTCCCTACTTTGCAGGATGCTTTGCCATCGCCGCGCGAAGCTTGCGTTCGGCTTCTGGGCCCCAATAGGCGCAATCGAGCTGCAGAAATACCGATGTGTACGGCAGCGTCATGTTTGTTTTGATGATCAAAACGCGGAAGCTCTGGCTGACTTGGTCGAGCTTTGAAATGATCTGCTCGTGTGGAAGAACTGCGGGCGGGGTGTTGCTCAAAAAATCGGATAGCTGCTCTCGATAAACGGAAATGCCGGGGGCGTCGCTCTCTTGGACAAATTGCAATTCGCGGTCTGTGTAGACAATGGGCCTGACATGCTTGGATTTGCTAAGGGCGTCAAACACGGTTTGGAGCACCTGAAAGTGATCAGCATTTGCGACGATTGTCTCGATTCCAGGGCTGGTTTGGGTGGGGTATGCGGAATCGGCAATGACAATCCAGTTGCGATGACCGTATTCGGGAATGCGATCTCGCAGCAAATCTTTCCAAGTCGCGATGGAATTATCGGCGGCAGTGAGTGGTCGTGCTGCGATCGGGATGATTGTTAACAGTCCAGCGAGCCACACGCATTTGAATTTCATTGCTAACTCCCTGCGGACAGTGTACCGGGAGCAGGCCTAAGCCGCCGTAAGCTAGATGTGTGAGTGAGAGCCGCCGCTATCCGCCGCGTCCCGTGCTAGGCGTGGGGGCCGTGATCTTGGATAGCGGGCGGGTGCTGCTGGTGGAGCGCGGCAATGAGCCGCTGGCGGGATGCTGGTCACTGCCGGGCGGCGCGGTTGAAGCAGGGGAGCGGCTCGAAGATGCGGTGGTGCGCGAGGTATTCGAAGAGACCGGCCTGCGCGTAACGACGAGCCTCATCGCCACGGTGTTCGAACGGATCATCGAGGACGCGGGAGGAAAGTGTGAGTATCACTACGTGCTCGTCGATTTTTTTTGCGCGATTCAAGGTGGGGAGCTTCGCGCGGGTGATGATTCGCGGCGCGTCGACTGGTTTGACATCGATTTGCTGGGAACCATTCATATGACGGAAGGCACACGCGAGGTGATTGAAAGTTGCTGTACTCGACGTGCGACCTACTCGCAGGTAACGCGCCCGTAAGCCGCCGTTATGCCGTTTAGCAGTGCCTCTCTACTTCAATTCGATGAACTGAAAGAGTTGCTGGCTAAGTATGCGGGCAGCGTCGCCGGACGGGCGCTCGTTTTTGCGTTGACACCGCACAATGATCGCTTCGCTCTCGAAGCGGATCTGGCAGAAGCAGGCGAGGCGATCGGGTACTTGCGGGGAGTTTCGGGTGCCCAGGAAACGGCGCGGGGAGCCGCCATCAGGCTGCGCTTCGATCAGGTGCGAGACGTCGATGTAGCTGTCCGCACGCTGCGTGTCGAAGGCGCGGCGCTGGAGGGTCGCGAAATCTTAGACCTGTTTCACACGCTTTCGCTGGCCGGTGAATATCGCGGTCTGCTGGCTGCTGTGGCGACGCGTTATCCGCGTTTGGCACATCGCTCGGGAAATTTGGCTGATCTGCGCGCCATTGCACGCCGCTACAAGCGGGCGTTTTTGCCGAATGCGAGTCTGGCCGATGAAGCGAGTGTTGCTCTGGGTCGGATCCGGCGCGACATCGAGCGTCAGCAGAGGCAGATACAGGACTCACTTGGTCGTTTCATGCGCAAGCATCGCGATGACGGTACGCTTCAAGAAGACTTCATCACCATTCGGGAAGATCGCTACGTAGTGCCGATTGTTGCCGGGCAAAAGGGCCGGGTTGACGGCGTTATTCACGGTTCAAGCAGCACGGGGCGCACGCTTTTCATTGAACCGCTTGAAACGATTGACCTGAATAATCAGCTGGTGCGCCTTCGCGAAGACGAACATCGCGAGATCGAACGCATTCTTGCTGAAATTACGGACGCGCTTCGGGAACATAGCGCAGAAATAGCAGCCACGGCAGAAGCGCTAGCTCAATTCGACTGCGTTTTTGCGAAGGCGGCGTTTGCGCTGGACTACCATGCCGCGATTCCGAAGTTCAGCGGCGAACCGCGCAGACTCGTGCTGCGCGAGGCGAGGCATCCATTACTCGAAGCCGTTTTACGGAAGCAAGGAAGGCCGATCATCCCGATTTCGTTCGAGCTCGATGAAGAACGTCGGTGTCTGCTAATCAGCGGCCCGAATACGGGGGGCAAAACCGTCACTCTGAAAACAACGGGGCTATTGGCGCTGATGGCGCATGCGGCGATCCCGGTGCCTTGTGCCGAAGCGGAGTTTCCGATGCTCGATGATGTGCTCGCCGACATAGGCGATACGCAATCGATCGCCGAAAGTCTGAGCAGCTTTTCCGGACACCTGCTGCATGTAAAAGAAATGTTCGAGCAGGTAACGCCAGATAGTCTGGTGCTGCTCGATGAGCTAGGCCGCGCGACTGATCCCGAGGAAGGCGGAGCGCTGGGGGTCGCGATACTTGATGAGTTCCGCCAATCGGGCGCGTTCTGCCTGGCATCTACGCATTTGCTGCCGTTGAAGCTGTACGGGGCGAGGACTGTAGGCGTGCTGAACGGTTCGATGGGCTTCAATGAGGCGACTTTGCAGCCTACTTACGAACTGCGGCTGGGAGTGCCGGGAAAATCAGCAGGACTGGATATCGCGACGCGGCTCGATATGCCGCAATCGGTTTTATCGCATGCGCGTGCAGTGATGCCACGGATGCAAGCGGATTTTCAAGATCTTTTGGCTGAGCTGCACCGCCAGGTGGAAGACAACGCACGGCGCGCAAAAGAGATGGAGGAAGCTACCGAGAGGCTTGCGAAGCGTGAAGTTGAGCTTGAAAACGATGCGGTTCGCCGGGAGCAGCAACGGCAGCGCGACTGGGAGAAAAGGTCGGAATCGCTTATCGCGGATTTCGAGGCTCGAGCTCAGGTGGCGATGGAAAGGCTTGCAGAAGCGGCCGAACAGCGTAAGGCGTCAGAGCAGGCGCAACGCGTGATCGCGAAGACGAAGCGCGAGTTCCGCGAGGAGGCTTCTGCTGCGATGAGCTCTCCATCGACAACAGCGAAACTGCCAGAGCGGCTGCCGATCGAAGAAGGTGCAAGAGTGAGGTTGAAGGACGTGCGTGAAGTGGCTACTGTGCGGCGCCTTTTGAAGAACGGGATGCTGGAGGTGGAAGCCGGATTCCTCAAAATGCAAGTGCCGCGCGAAGAGGTTGTGGAGGTAGTGCCGGCAACGGAAGAACGCCGTTTGCCGAAGAACGTTCGCCTGGAGACTGGCCCTCGCTGGGACGTTTCTTACCGGGAGTTGAACATCATCGGACAGCACGCGGAGGAGGCGATCGAGCAGGTTGATAAGTTTTTGGATTCTGCTGCGCTCGCTTCGGTGAATCGCGTGCGGATCATTCACGGTCACGGAATGGGAGTGCTGAAACGAGCTGTGGGAGGATTTCTCGGCACGAACCCGCACGTCAGCCGGTTCTATCCAGCGCCGCAATCGGAGGGCGGTGCTGGCGCAACAATTGTGGAACTACGCGAATAGTGCGCCGCCAAAAAATCGCTACGCTGCGGGTCCAGTGGCTTCGGTAAAAATCGGAGTCACCCCTTTCGCACTAGCCAAAAGCTCCTGTCTTTCTGTGGAACCCAACGGCTTGAACTGTGAGGCGAAGTCCATCGCCATGCGTAGAAACTTTTCGTAACCTGGCGGGATCGCGGCGGTGACATCCTCTGAAAGCGTAAACCGCAAGGCCTTTTCCGCTGTCGCTGGGTCTTCAATGGGCCGATACCAGCAGTTAGCATAGGTTTTCCGCTCACCTGGTTTCCAGGTAGTTTGCGCCAAGGATTTTAGTGCCAGGCGAGCGAGTCCGCGTCGTTTCGCTTCAGCCAGAATCTGCGGCCCGAAATCACCCTCGGCATAGTTGACGTAATTTACCGGGAACAAAACCGAGTCCAGCTGCATACCGTCCATCAATATTTTGGCGGCTTCTATACCGTGCGCAGAGAAGCCGATGTAGCGGGTCATTCCTTCTTTTTTGGCTTTGATGAATGTTTCCGCCGCACCGCCGGGAGCCATGATCTGTTTCGCTTCTTGCGGTGTTTTCACGGCATGAAATTGATACAGATCGAAGTGATCCGTTTTGAGCCGCTTCAGAGAAGTTTCCAGCTGCTCACGCGCGCCCTGGGCATCACGCTTTTCCGCCTTACATGCCAGAAAAACATCCTTGCGGTGAGGCCGGAGTGCAATCCCGAGTTTCTCTTCCGCTTCACCGTCGCCGTAAGATGGCGCAACGTCAAAATAGTTCAAGCCACGGTCAATCGCTTCGGCGACAATCTGGTTGGCTTTCGGCTGTTCCTGGCCCATCATGATGATGCCGCCGAATCCAATTGTTGAAAGGCTGACATTATCTTTATAAGGCCGTTTAGGTAATTGGTCTTCTGCGCCCAGCAGTGCTTGCGTGGCTAATCCAGAGGCCGCTGCACTCTTCAGGAATTCACGACGTTTCATGCGGTATTACCTCTTTACTAGGTTATGCGACTGCCAGGCGGCCGACTCAGCGGTGAATCATGAGGGCTTGCCGGAACTCGGCCAGTTCTTCGTATTGGTCAGTAGCGAGGTAATCCACCCCGGCTGCAATTGCCGCACGCCAACGGAGCTCGACGGCTTGGCGCGATCCAAAATCGTAGCCTAGATCCCATCCATTCCTGGCGAGCAGCTCGTGAGGATGGCCGTTCAGGGTATAAAAACGAATCCAGAGATTTTGGTTGTGCGCATATGCGACCAGCGACTGAAGGCGCTGAGCGTCCTGCGAAGTCCATTTGCCGGCACGCCGCTGGCCGCCTTTTTCCACTACGCTCCAGGGATTGTTCCACCAGCGCCGATAATTTGTAGCGTGTCCGCTGATGACTTTGTCGGGCGGTATGGACGGATCGGCTTCGACGTTATGAATCGCGCCGAAAACGCGGAGGCGTTCGCTGGCGGAAGTAGGGCTGAAAAAATCGCGCTCCTGAGAATCAGCCTCGCCGGTGAGAACCAGGAGCGGTCCGGCATGAAGCGGCATTACCAGGGACGGATCGGCACTTCGCTCGGCAGTGCAGAGCCAGGACTCGTAATCGCCGAGTAGTCTCCAAATCGCGGCGTGGTGTGCGGCTTCGTCCGACTTGAAGTCGAGGTTCAGAGTGATCAGCGGCCAATCACCCTTATTACCGTCACGAAGGGCCTGTTCCATGATGGGGCGGATGCGTTCGAAGAAATAGTCGCGCATTATGGGTTCGGTGCCGTCCACCGGCTCTCCGTGTGAAACGATGGACCAGCTCCGACCGCTTCTCGGGTCGGTATACCAGAAAAGGTCTTGCTCAATTGCGACCGGGAAGCCGATAGAGAGAGCGCGCTCGATACGGTCCCCCCAGCGGCCGTTATAGGGATAGCAGTTGTGCGCATCGACTACAACACGGCTGCCCGGAGGCGGAACCGGGTAATCAGGCCGACTCAGAAGACAGGCACCCAGTGCGATGCCTACCGTAATCATTCGCTTGGTTTGTTTAAGGGTCAAAAGTGAAAGCCTATCGCAAGCTGAATCAGGCGGCGTCGGCCAGAAGCGAACTTCGGTGATAGTGAGGAATCGCGCTCAGTTCAACTGCCCTAGAGTTTTTTTGAGGAGGATAACGTCGATTTGAGGCCAGGGTTCACTCCGTTCCCCTTTTTTAGACAGACAAATCGCCCATATGGTGTACAAGACAACAACCAGGAGCAACTGAATCCGCTCGACGGAAGCTACCGCTCCGAGGGGAGCTAGATTCTCGGCAATGAACAGAACGGCATATCCGCTGAAGTAGACGCTCAGCAGAACAGTATGGATCACCAGGTTGCGCGGGGGTTGTTTTACGGGCGCGGGAAACCGCGCAAAGAAGGCGGCTACGAGGATGAGAGTGCCAGCGATCCAGCCATCCACACAGCGGTGCAAAAGGAAGAGTGACCGCAACAGCGTCTCCTCGCCTGCGAGGTGGTGTAGCTCAAAGGGCAGGCTCAGACAGCAGATGGTGATTGTAGTTGCCAGACAAGAGAGAAAGATTCGAACTGCCAACTTGCCGATTTCAGGGTAAAGCCGTGCGACGGCCCTTAGAGTGTCTAGGCCGGCCCACATCTGAGCTACAAGCAGAGCAGGAAGACTCCACTCCCAGGTCGCCGCATAGGCGTGCGTCTTGAAGTGAGGAATCGACAGCAACACGTCGCGCACGACCACTACGCCCAGCATGCAGGCGAAACTGTTGAAGGGTAGTGTAAATAGACGTTGTTGAAATATCCGTGCAATGAGCACAGCGGCCAAAGCGGCCGACGCCAGCCAAAGAACCCGATCAGGAAGGGACAGGTCCACGCAGTGTCAGTAGGCTGCGGCTCAGAAGATTCTCGGGCGCGAAAAGCCGTCCTAGCGATTTCCCTTTAGCTAGGCTGGTGAGGCGGTGGCGCGTCCCTAAAAACCTTACGTAATGATCTAACCAATTTTCTTAACCAAGACATGCTTGCTCCTTTTACAGCACCGTTAAGGCGAGTTAACAGTAGCGCCTAACGTGCTCACTGGGAACGCTGCCGCGAAGGCGATTCGTTTTAAAGTACTGAATTCAAGTTAAATCGCGGTTTTTAGTGAATTTGAGAGTGTTGTGAACGATCTGGGTGCGCTTCGCATTTTGGGCAAAACTGGCAGGTCGATTCCAGAAAAGCGCGACTACTAGTTGTTCGTAAGTACAGGAAAGCCTGAGCGATGCCACAGCGTGCCAAGTGCGTCTTATAGCAGAGATGGCGACGATCCCGATTCCCATACGAAGTATCGAGCGGCGAATGCGCGGCGGTGCGCAAGCTCTCCTCGTTCGAGACGGGCTCGGCAATGCCTATGTCGCCAAATGCGTGGGGAACCCCCAGGGCACTCGAACCTTAATTAACGAATGGATGGTTAGCCGCCTCTTGAAGCACCTACGGCTGTCGACTCCAGCAGTGCATACCCTTCGAATCGAGCGCGGTATTCCAGGCGACAGCTTACTGGAGTTCCAGGTCGGAAACCAAAAGATTCCGATTGAGCCGGGCGTGCATCTCGGCTCCGTTTGCCCTGTGGATCCTGCACGCAAGGCAATTTTTGATCTGCTGCCCAGGCGTTTGTTGCACAATGTCGTGAATTTGCCCGATCTCATTCTCGCCTTTACTTTTGACAAGTGGGTCAACCAGACCGACAGCAGACAGGCGATCTTCATTCGGGAGCGCGCTGCGGGGAAAACGGCGAAGTTCCGTGCATACTTGATTGACCATGGACTCAGTTTCGGCGGCTCGCGTTGGGAATTGGGCGACGGAGCGCTCAACGGGTTGTATCACGACCGATCGGTTTACGACGATCCCGCTATGGAGGGCGCGTGCCATGCTGCAGTAGAGCGCATTCAACAAGTACCGGAAACGAGCTTATTGTCTCTCGAGACGGAGGTTCCGGTGGAATGGCTGCAGCCGGGAGACCGCGAAGAGATGACGCGCTTGCTGTCATTGCTCTGTGAACGACGGATAAAGCTTCACAATACGGTCGACCGGGCTTTGCGGCAATTAGACGAAGCTGGCATCGTCATCCCGAAAACCTCAGATGTCAGGCGGCTGGTGGGTGCGTTGCTTCTCCTGTCGTGCGTGCCCCGTCCTTCGTCCAATACCGGATTGAGTATTGGAATTGAGATTGCCGCAACACGAATGTTCATACTTCACGAGGTCCGGAACGTGGAGAGGTGGACCGTAGAGAATGTCAGGTCCGGGGCTGAGATAGGTCACTCTAGTCTGACCTAACTTGCTAAGATTCCGGTTGTGTTCCGGTTGTTCATAGGGCTGGCGCTACTGACAGTGGCGATTTTGGGCGCAAATAGCAGCGTTTCGGCGAATTATTTCGAGTCCATTCGTGAATGGCAGAAGCAACGGGATGCTGCGCTACGGTCCGAAGATGGTTGGCTTACGTTAGCTGGCCTGTTTTGGTTGAAACCAGGAGACAACACGATCGGCTCTGCTGATTCGAACGACTTCGTGTTGCCAAAAGGTTCTGCGCCGGCACAGATCGGACGGCTGAGGCTGAGCGGTGAGCGGGTCATTTTCACCAGCGTTGATGGATCCTCGCGCGCTTTGTCCTATGACGAAGAGAAACCGGATGTCGTCCGTGCAGGATCTATATCTCTTTTTGTGATCAAGCGCGGAGATCGGCTGGGCATTCGCGCGAAAGATAGCGCAAGCTCAGTTCGCAAAAATTTCCAGGGCTTGAAGTTCTTCCCGGTCAGACCGGAATTTCGATTCCAGGCAAAGATCATTCCCCACGTCAAGAAGATCCCGATCTTGAGTGTTTTAGGTCAGACTGATTTAGAGGAAAGCCCGGGCATCGTGGAGTTTATGTATCGAGGTCAGCTGTATCACCTCCGGCCAATTTACGAAGGCAAGACACTGTTCTTTCTGTTCAAAGATCCGACCAACAAGACGCAAACGTATCCGGCCGGGCGGATGCTGAATACGGCGCTGCCGGTAAACGGAATCGTCGACTTAGATTTCAACAAGTCTTATAATCCGCCTTGCACTTTTACGCCGTACGCAACTTGCCCGCTGCCGCCGAAGGAGAATACGATTGCTGCGCCGATCGAAGCGGGCGAAATGCGGTACGGCAAAGGGCATCCGGAGTAGCACGGTCGTTCTCCGGAATTTCTCTAAGATGGGATCGTGGTTCTAACCACCGATTCAGAGGACAGCGGCAAACGTCTCGATGCGTTTCTCCACAAGCGACTGCCTGAGTTTAGCCGGTCACGCCTGCAGTCGTGGATCAAAGAAGGTCGGGTTCTGCTGGACGGGAAGGGTGTGCGCGCATCCTATATAGTCCGGGGCGGCGAGAATGTCTCGGTCACGCCTGCCGATCTGACGCCGCTGAAGGCCGAGCCGGAAGAACTACCGCTAAAAGTTCTCTACGAAGACTCGGATGTCATCGTGGTCGATAAGCCGGCGGGCATGGTGGTGCACGCGGGCGCAGGACACAGGCGAGGGACCCTGGTCAATGCTCTCTTGCATCATTTCGGGCCGTTGTCCTCTGTGAACGGCGATCTGCGTCCGGGCATCGTACATCGTCTCGATCGTGATACGAGCGGTGTTCTCGTGGTTGCTCGTACGGACCGCGCGCATCAGGCGCTCGCTCGGCAGTTCCACGATCGTAGGGTTGAGAAAACATATTTGGCTTTGGTCCACGGCGGAATGAAACAGCCGCAAGGGCGCATTACGGCGGCGATCACGCGCGACCCCGTGCGTCGAACCCGGATGACTGCCCGCCTAGGATCCGGCCGTGCGGCATTTAGTGAATACAGCGTGATCGAGCAATGGCCTCAATTCAGTTTTCTCGAAGTGCGAATTAAGACCGGCCGCACCCATCAGATCCGGGTGCACCTTTCAAGCATTGGGCATCCGGTTGTCGGAGATCGACTGTACGGGGCGGCGGTTGCTTTGCCTGATTTACCGAGTCTGGGCAGGTTCTTCTTGCATGCGCACAGGCTTTGCTTCACCTCACCATCCAGCGACGAATTGATCAGTATCGAAAGCCCGCTGCCTCCGGAGCTTTCTACTTTCTTGGAGTCGGTGAGGGCAAACGCAGCTAGAATAAAGTGATCTCAATGAAGTCTGTAGCAGTAACCCTGGCGGCGCTAGTCGGCTTTGCCGCCATCTGTCTGAGCCCGATTCACGCTCGACAAAATCAGTCGGAACCGCGACCCTATCAGCCAGAGCAGCGCCACGAACCAGGCGCGATTGTTTCCGAGGTCACGCGAGTGAACATGCTGTTCACGGTGACCGATAGAAGGGGTCGCTTCGTTACCGATTTAAATAAGAATGATTTTCAGGTTTTCGAGAGCAAGAAGCCGCAAACGATTCTCGAGTTCACATCGGAAACCGACTTGCCGTTACGGCTTGCGATATTGATCGACACGAGCAACAGCATTCGAGATCGATTCAAGTTTCAACAGGAGGCGGCCACCAATTTTATCGGCAGCGTGATGCGTCCAGAGGACAAGGCGATTGTGGTCAGCTTCGACACGGCGGCCGAACTGGTGGCCGATCTTACGAATGACACGAACAAACTGGAGAAAGCGGTTCGCAATCTGCGGCCGGGCGGGGGGACGTCGCTTTATGATGCAATCTATTTTTCTTGCAAAGACAAGCTTATGCAAGACCAGCCGCTGTATAAATTCCGGCGTGCCATGGTCATTTTAAGCGACGGCGAGGACAATGAAAGCCGGCGTAGTCGCGATCAAGCGCTCGAGATGGCGCAGCGTGCCGACACAGTGATCTACACAATATCGACGAACATCAGCCACATTGAGACAGACGGCGACAAGGTGATGCGCTATTTCGCACAACAGACCGGAGGGGTGGCATTCTTCCCGTTTCAGGCAAAGGATCTGAATCAATCATTCGAAAATATTGCGAATGAGCTGCGCCACCAATACAACCTGTTTTATCGTCCGGAGCCGCTGAAAACGGATGGCCAGTATCATCCCGTAGAGATCAAGATAAGAGGCCGAAAGGATCTACTGGTACGGGCGCGCAGGGGTTATTACGCACGCAGAGCGGCGGCGACGTAAGCTGAACGGTATTAAAACAAAACCAGGCCGTTATGTTTGGCTATACTAACGGGGAAGGACTTTCATGGACGACAAAGAGCGCAATCGTACTTTAACCCTGACATTGGGGCAAATAGAAAAGCAATTCGGGAAGGGCTCTATCCTCCGGCTGGGTGCTAAAGATGCGGTTGTCCCGGTTGCTGCCATTTCGAGCGGATCAATTTCAGTAGATTACGCGCTCGGAGTGGGCGGATTTCCGCGCGGGCGCATTTGCGAGATCTTCGGTCCTGAATCGTCGGGCAAAACGACGATTGCTTTACAGGTGATTGCGGAGGCTCAGAAAGTGGGCGGGATGGCTGCTTTTATTGATGTCGAGCACGCGCTCGATCCAGCCTATGCGAAGCAGCTCGGTGTAGACACGGACAATCTACTCGTCTCTCAGCCGGACTTTGCAGAACAGGCGCTCGAGATTACTAGCGCGCTCATCAGTTCGGGGTCGATCGATGTGCTGGTGGTCGATTCGGTGGCTGCTTTGGTTCCCAAGGCAGAGCTGGATGGAGAAATGGGCGATTCGCACATGGGCATGCAAGCGCGGCTGATGTCGCAGGCCATGCGGAAGCTGACGGGCATTGTGTCGAAATCGAATACGTGCTTGATCTTCATCAACCAGATCCGAGAGAAAATCGGCGTGATGTTTGGGAATCCGGAGACCACGACCGGCGGCCGGGCGCTTAAATTCTACTCTTCGATAAGGGTAGATATCAGGCGCGTGGCTGCGATCAAGGATGGCGATACCGTAACGGGGAACCGCACCAAGGTAAAGGTAGTGAAGAATAAAGTGGCCCCGCCGTTCCGGGAGGCGGAGTTCGACATTATCTATGGTGAAGGGATTTCGCGCGAAGGCGATCTGCTCGATCTCGGTGTCGTGAATAACATTGTTGAGAAGAGCGGGTCATGGTTCAGCTATAAGGGCGACCGGATTGGCCAGGGGCGTGAAAACGTTCGTCAGTTTTTGAAGGACAATCCTGATATTCGAGCTAATATCGACACGGAACTACGCAGGACGCTAGGGCTCACGAAGAGCCCGGAAGGCGAAGCAGCTTCGCCCAATCCCACGCCCATCGACGCGGCGAAGCAGACCGTCGCGGGGCGCGGCCGCTAGAGTTTCGCCTACTCCCGGCTCCTGTTCATCTCGTACACACCCCCCCGCCCCAGGAGCGTGGTCACCGTACTGCTCACCGACAAGGTTGTGGTAGCCTACAAAAAATTAGTGTGTACTGACGGACCCTGCACTCCGGCCTCTTAGTGCGCACGTTCATTCAGGGGTGAGTAATATGCAAAGCGTCAAGGCAATTGCGATTACACTTGCTTTTTTCTTTTGCGCTACGCAAATCGAGGCGCAGGATACAACCGGTAAGATAACGGGAACCATTACCGATCCCTCGGGGAGTGTAGTACCTGACGTGAAGGTGACTGTCACGCATACCGCGACTGGCATCAGCCACGCCACGACGACTGATCAGTCCGGCACCTACCAGGTGCTGCAGTTGCCGATCGGTCTCTATAGTGTGACGGCTGTCGCGTCAGGCTTCAAAACCGTAGCGGTCAATTCGAAAACGCCACTCGAGATAAACCAGACGCTGCGAATCGACGTCAAGCTGGAGATTGGGCAAGTCAGCAGTGCCATCGAAGTGCAAAGCAATATGTCAATGGTCGAAACCGAGAACCAGACGGTCGGTTCTACCGTAACCGGTCAGGCCATCTTCGAATTGCCTCTCAACGGCCGCAGCACGCTTGACCTGCTCAAGACCCAGCCGGGCGTCACGCCGACCAATCCCGATTCGGGCGCTGCGGGAAATTACAGTATAGGCGGTCAACGGACGGATTCCGTCACCTACCTGCTTGACGGGGGGAATAATAATGATCTCCTAGGCAACGGTGTCGTTGCCAATCCCAATCCCGACGCTGTAGCGGAATTCAGAGTTCTAGAGAGCAATTACAGCGCGGAATATGGCCGTAATGCGGGCGGCATCGTCAGTGTTGTGACCAAGAGCGGGACAAATAGCTTTCATGGGACGGCGTACGATTACCTCCGAAACAATTTCTTCGATGCAAATAACTTTTTCAACAACGAGCAAAATCTGCCGGTTCCCGTTCTGAAGCGGAATCAGTTCGGCGGCACTGTCGGAGGGCCGATTCTAAAAGATAAGTTGTTCTTCTTTTTC
Source organism: Bryobacteraceae bacterium (assembly GCA_051004875.1). Classification (GTDB taxonomy): domain Bacteria; phylum Acidobacteriota; class Terriglobia; order Bryobacterales; family Bryobacteraceae; genus Bog-105. Next base: position 11,137 of record JBPCJX010000148.1, on the reverse strand, counting down.
TCGTATGAGGGCCAACGTGAAACGGCGCTCGATACGACTCCGGGAAGAATCACTACGTACACTCCTGCTGAAGCGAATGGGGATTTTTCCCAATCCGACCAGGCGTCAACCGTTGCGGCGTTTCTGCTCGGGAATCCGCAATACCAGGCGAATCCGGCGCTCGCAGCGCGGGGCATTATCAATCCTGCCGCTATAGATCCCGTCGCGAAGGCCTACTTCGCCAACGGCTTCATCCCGATCTCGCCCACCGGCATCCTCTTCCCGCAGGCGGCTGCGACCAACAACTACAACGAATACTTAGGTCGCTTTGACTATAACCTCACGTCAAAGGATGTAATCAGCGGAACCTTCACTACTCGCGACAATCCGGTTCTTTATCCGTTCGATTACACCGGGACAAACTTCGATGTTCCCTCAGCTAACAACAACACGGTCGGTTTTCCTGTCAACTATTCCGACGTAACCTATTTCGGATCGGTCGGTTACATTCATACGTTCGCACCAAGCCTATTGAATGAGTTCCGGGCTACCGCCCAGCGTCTGAATCATGGCCAAGCCATCCCCGGAAAAAAGTTAGCCACCGCGGCGCAGTTGGGAGCCAACGTGCCTTCGGACGACCCGACCGGGCCGCCCCGGGTGGAACTGCTTGGATCGAACCTTCTTCTCGGATTCAGCCCGCAAGGCCCTACACACGAGGTCGACAACACCTATACTTTCTACGACAATCTCTCCTGGACCAAAGGCAATCACAATTGGAAATTCGGATTCTATTTCTCGCCTTATCAAAACAACACTGTTTACGATTTCTATGTAAATGGAGATTACCTGTTCTACGGTGCGAGTACCGGGGTCGGCTCTGGTCTGGATCTGGCTGATTTTCTGATGGGTCTGCCGGACGAATTTTTTCAGTTCGGGAGAGCGCCGTCGAATATTCGCGCGCATCACTATTCCGCTTTTGGTCAGGACTCCTGGAAAATCAGCAAACGACTGACCCTGACGCTCGGCCTGCGCTACGAATATTCTGAACCGAAGTTCGACACACAGGGACGCTCGTTTTCCTTCATTCCCGGTCTGCAGTCCCAACGCTTCGTGAACGCTCCTCCAGGAATAGTCTTTCCCGGAGATCCCGGCGCTCCAAAGGGTGCTAATTTCCCGGATAAGAATGACTGGGCGCCGCGCTTCGGCTTTGCTTATGACGTCTTTGGGAACGCAAAGACCAGTTTACGGGGCGGATTCGGTGTTTTCTATGACATCCTGAAGGGCGAAGACAATCTGCAGTTCAACGGGCAGGCTCCCTTCTTTGGGTTTGCCGACATTTCTCCGGCAGCTGCCATCTCGCCCAGCGGCTTGGAGGATCCGTTTGCCGCTGCGGGAGCGGTCAATCCCTTTCCATCAAAGCCTCCGAGCAAGAATCTTGACTTCAATGCCGCCGGTTATATTCCCTTTGGCGGTGGTGGGGTGTACTTCGTCGACCCCAAACTCCGCACGCCGTATGTTTTCCAGTACAATCTTTCAGTCCAGCAGCAGCTTGCCTCCAACACCATGCTCGAATTAGGCTATCTAGGCTCCTCGGCGCACGGACTTACGGGTCTTGTCGATGTAAACCCCTTCACCCTCGGCACCAACACACGAATCTACAATGCGCCGTTCTCGGACCCAATGTTCAGCTACATTGCCGAATTCCAGAACATTGCGAGAGCCAATTACAACGGTGCGGAGGTGAAGTTACGGCGCCAAGGCTCTATGGGTTCCTGGGGCAGCGCCTTCTTCACGCTCGGCTACACTTGGTCGCACGAGATCGACAACGTATCTGGTTTCCGGCAGCGAAACGACCGTATTCCCTACTATAATCACAATGCGTTTCGGGCCTCTGGTGATACGGATGTTCGTCAGATTTTCACGTTTGCCGGAGGCTGGGAACTGCCCTTCGATCATTTGTGGCGGAGCGGACCGAAGCTTCTTACGTCAGGCTGGAGCCTGTATCCGATTCTCACCTGGCGTACCGGTTTTCCGCTTGATGTGTTCGCAAACCTGAACGTAACAGGAAGCGACCCCGGTCCATCCGGGGCAGGTGATGCCAGTAGTGTCCGCGCCGATCTTGTGGGAGTCAGGTAGTGACCATGAATCCAAAGGTCTTCCAGACTTTTACAAACCCAAACTCAGGTACGACGCAAAGCGGGAATTACTATTTCAACCCGGCGGCCTTTAGCACCGAGAATTTGGTGGCCTTGGACGCAACTGCGCAGACCGACGCCTCAACGCTCCCGTACTTTACCTATGGGACCTTCCCCCGGAACGCCCTACGCGGCCCTAGCCAGACCAATTTCGATGTAGCCATTTCCAAGCACTTCCGCTTCGCGGAAGGCACGAAGGATTTGGAATTGCGCATGGATGCCTTTAACGTGCTCAACCATACGGAATTTCAGAATCCCGACACAGCAACCACGATAAACAGCAGCACTTTCGGCCAGATTTCGAAGACGTATCCAGCCCGCATCTTGCAACTCGCGCTTCACTTCAGCTTCTGATTCATTTCCGAAGAACGCGCTGCGGTATGAGTTTTAGTATCAGCAATCTAGGCCGCCATTAGACGGCGCGCGGCATTTTTGTTACGCTAAAAATGCAGAGGGTCGGAGACCACCGACCCGCTTACTGTATCCCAAAATGGAACCTGTAAATACACCTAATGGCGTTGCCACGGAAGACGCTCAGCCGGTCGCGGAACGGGAGTCTGAGATTTCCGAACAACGCGAAACGTCTGTCTCGACGGCAGACCTGATTGCCGAACGCGACCGTCTGGCTAAAGAGAAGAACGAGTTGCAAGAGCTGCTCCAGCGCCGACAGGCGGAGTTTGAGAATTTTCGCAGGCGCGTGGAGCGCGAGCGCAGTGAATTGTTTGAGTTTGCGACGATGGACAGCATTAAAATGCTGCTGCCCATCCTGGATGATTTTGAGCGAGGGCTGAAAGTAGAACATGCGGACAAAGAATATGCCCGCGGAATGGAACTGATCTACCAGCGGCTGTTCGAAGCCTTGAAGAAGATGGGGCTGGAGCCAATCTCGACGGAAGGCGAGCTGTTCAACCCACACGTTCATCACGCAGTGGAGATGGTGGACACAAAAGAGCATCCAGATCAAACGATATTAGAAGAGTATCAGCGCGGGTACAACTTCAAAGGACGGCTGGTCCGGCCCGCGATGTTAAAAGTAGCGGTCAACCGGTGATCGCTTTGTCAGGACGGCTCAACACACGATGAGTGTCGCCAAACGAGATTATTACGAGATTTTAAGTGTCTCGCGCGATTGCGACGAGCAGACGCTGAAGAGCGCCTACCGTAAGCTGGCGCTGCAACACCATCCTGACCGAAATCCGGACGATCACGGGGCTGAGGACAAGTTCAAAGAGGCGGCCGAAGCCTACGCGGTGCTGAGCGATCCGCAGAAACGGGCGGCGTATGATCGCTATGGTCATCAGGCGTTTAATGGAGCTGGCGGCCAGGGTTTTGACGAGACAGCGTTCGCCGATTTTGGAGACATTCTCGGCGACCTTTTCGGATTCGACTTTTTTGGGGGCGGCCAGCGGAGCCGCCGCAGTACTCGAGTCCAGCGCGGCGACGATATTCGCTACGACCTTGAGATCAGCTTCGAGGATTCCATGCGTGGCTTGTCCGCCGATTTGCAAGTACCGCGGATGGAGCCTTGCACCAAGTGCCACGGAGCGGGTGCTGAGCCGAATGGCGGAATGGTGACCTGCTCGGTGTGCAACGGTCGCGGCGAAGTGGTGTATCAGCAGAGTTTCTTGTCGATTCGCAAGACTTGCCCAAGCTGCGGCGGCCGAGGCCAGGTCATTCGACAGGTCTGTTCGCAATGCAGGGGCGAACGGTTCAATCGCGTAGACAAGAAGTTGAAGGTCAACATACCGGCGGGCGTGGATACGGGCACGCGGCTTCGGCTAACAGGAGAAGGAAATCCTGCACCGCCGGGCGGCCACTCCGGTGATCTGTACGTGGTGATCAAGGTTGCGGAGCACCCCATCTTCGAGCGGCGGGAAACGGATCTTTACTGTACTCTGCCGGTCAACGTTGCCCAGGCAGCTCTTGGGACAGAGATTGCGATCGAGACGTTCGATGGGCCGCAAGCCATCCGCATTCCTGAAGGGACGCAATCCGGGGCTCAGTTCAAGCTGCGAAATCTTGGTGTGCCGCATCTGAACAGCCGTGCTCGGGGGGATCTGTACGTTCATGTGGACGTGCAAGTGCCGAAGAAGCTGACGCGGGAGCAGCGCAGAATGTTTGAAGAGTTGCTCGGTGTGCTGCCTGTCGACAATGCGCCGCACGAGAAGAGCGTGTTTGAAAAGGTGCGCGACTTTTTCGGGTAATGCTGTTCGAGGAAGCTGAGGCCCTGGAAGATCTATTTGCCAGAAGCCCGTTCTGGTCAGTTCTCAGCCGCATGGATTACCGTTAATAGTGCATGCGGCACCAGCTGCAGCGGGCGCTATGGGGGCGGATACGCACAACGGAACTTCGGGGAGATGACGGAGAGCGCGCCGCAGACTGCTCCCACGGCCCAGCCGGAAGCGCTTGACTCTGCCGCGCGACTCACTGTCCTTGCGGTCGGCATCGCCGTGGCTATCACGGCAGGGGATCCCACCATTTTGGCAGGGAACCTGGGCAAAATTGTCTCGGGCCTGAATGTCACGGTTGACACGGCGAGCTTCATTGCGGGCCTGGCAACTCTGACCTCCGCGGCAGCGACACTGGGCGCTGGAACATTGGGCGATCTGTTCGGCAGCAAGCGGCTCTTTGTGATTGGTCTGCTGGGTGCGATCGCGTGCGACGTGGTGTCGATGGCCTCGCCGTCCGCTGCAGTGTTGATGGCGGCGCGGGCGATCATGGGCGTGAGCTTCGCACTCCTGTTCGGCTTGGCGCTGGCGATCATCTCCTCGGCCGTGGCACACAAACAGCGGGCGAAAGCGATCGGCCTCTTCTTGGGCGCGACTGCGCTGGCGCATATGCCTCTTCCTATGATTGGCGACTGGCTGGCAAACACGATTGGGTGGCGTGCCATGTTCAGTGTTTCGCCAGTGGTCGCGCTGATCTCTCTGCCGATTGCGTTACGGTATATGCCGGAAAGTCCGAGGACGGAGAGCCGAGGGCTGGATGTTGTGGGCATGCTGTTAGCCGCAGTGATGCTGCTGGGGCTTGTATATGGCATCTCGCAAATGCAGAACCGGCAGACTGCTCGTGTCATCGTGCCGTGTCTTATCGGGCTCATCGCTGGTGCGCTCTTCATCTGGTGGGAGCTGCGCACGCCCCATCCGGCGCTGGATCTTCGGCTGTTTCGATTTCGCCCGTTCAATGCAGCGGTGATAGCCGGTGCGGTGATCAATTTCTCAATGGGCGGAATCGTCGTCGCTATCAGCTACTGGATCACATTAGTGAAAGGCGAACCTTCCACGTGGTCGGGCTGATTCTCATCCCAGCGGCCGCGGTCCAAGCCGGTGCGTCGGTACTTGGGGGTTGGCTGATGTCGAGGTTTACCGCACGCTCAATCATGATAAGCCGCCTGGCGATTATCGTCGTCAGCTGCTTGGGATTGGCAGCACTCGGGATCACAGGATCCCTGATCGTCGCCGCGGGATGGCTATCGTTGCTGGCGGTCGGCTGGGGACTTGCTCAGACACCTCAGTCCGACATCATGATGAGCTACGCGTCGCCCGAGTTAGCAGGCTCGGTCTCGGCGGCGAGGTCAGGCATCGGACAGACATTTTACGCGCTGGGGCCGACTGTGTATGCGCTTGTAATCATGAGTATTTTTGTCACTCAGGCCAGAGACAAGTTGTTTGAGCAGGGTATCTCGGAAGGCACCGCGCGAGCGGCACTGCGAATCGTGCCGGGACCAAGTGAAGGCCACCTGAGAAGAGTGTCTCCGATCGACCCTGAAGGCGCACATCGAACCGTGGCAGGCTCAGAGTACGTCATGGCGCACGCCTTACAGACAATGAACCTGATATCGGGACTTGTTCCACTCGCTGCTCTTCTGTTGGCTTGGTTCTGGCTCCCCAGTAGCTCGATCCAGGCTGCGACGATTACAGACAAGAAGTAAGGCAAGCGCATAAGGAATTTATGTTGCTATGCGCCCTGGCAACGATCCGCACGGGTGCTCTTGTTTCTCCTCTGGCTCTTCGTGGAAAGCGCGCAGTTCCTGACCGTGTTGAGCACGGAAGAAGTGACTCGCCTGATCGCATCGGCTCGGAACCTCTTTCACCACACTCCCCGAAACTCACGATTACTGCACTGCCAAAGGCGTTTTTCGCGACTAAGCCGCTCATGCGCGGCTGAATAGTTTCCGGCTACCGCGGTGATTCGACAACGCCCGGAAACATCCCTGATAAGCTAACTGACGATTCGATCACGGGTTGCAATCGCTGGTGACGCGTCTGTTGCTTACACAAACTGACCAGGCCTTCCACAACAGGATCGTAGACGCGATCTGGGACTCGGCATTTCGCGGTAAGGAACACGCTTATGCACTGCTATGAATGACGACACTTCAAGGAAGATGCGTTTTTCGCTGCTTTTAATAACACTGACCGCCGCCATGGGTGTCGGCTTGGGGCAGCAGCAGAATCCTCCGGCAGCCGACCAGCGTACCCAGCCGGCCGGGCCGAAGGGGGCTAAGGTTGGGCCGCCGTTGAATGAACCTGCTCCCGGTCAACAAAGGACCACTGAGCCAACCCAAGGCAACGCGCCGAACGCGGCGGCTATGCAGGAGGCCGCGAGGAATTTCCTCGCAATCGGAGCTCCTCCAGACCCGGAAGCCGTCAAGCGTGGCCAGGTAATTTTCGTTCCCACTTGCGGCTTCTGCCACGGTACGAATGCGACTGGAGGCGCGGGCGGGCCGAGCCTCGTGCGCTCTACGCTCGTATTGCACGACAAAGGCACAGGCAAAGAGATCGGCCCGGTCATTCATACCGGCCGCACGGCGAAAGGCATGCCCGCATTTCCCAACTTCACCGATGCGCAGATACGAGAAATCGCCGCTTTTCTGCTCAGCAGGACGCAAGCCGCGGCGAACCGGATGCAGTACACCATCCAAAACATCGTTACCGGCGACCCCAAGGCAGGCGAGGCGTATTTTCAGGCGCATTGTGCCACCTGCCACTCGCCGACGGGGGATCTTGCCCACATAGCCAAGAAGTATGATCCCGTCGCTTTGCAGAGCCGCTTCCTGTATCCGCAGGATTCGAATCCGTTTGGTCAGGGGCCTCCGCCGAATCCAAGGGCGCTCAAACAGATCACAATCAGCTTGCCGTCGGGCGCAACGTACTCCGGCGTGCTCGTTCGGATCGATGATTTCAGTGTTGCTCTGCGTGAGGACTCGGGCGTGTATCGATCGTGGATCTACGACGATGTGAAAGGGGTTCGAGTCGACGTGCACGATCCGCTGGAGGCTCATGCGAAGATGCTGCGCCAATACACGGACGCCGATATGCACAACGTTCTTGCTTATCTGGAGACTCTCAAGTGAAGTTCATAGCCGCCAGTCTGATCGTCGCGCTGCTGCCGGCATACGCGGTGGCGCAGGGAATTGATCCTTCCGCGATTCTGAATCCTGTTCGGGGCTCATGGCCGACCTACAACGGCGACTATTCGGGGCGCAGGTTCAGTCCGCTCAAGCGCATCAACCAGAGCAACGTCAAGGATCTGCAGCTCGCATGGCTGTACCACGCCAACACGGGTGCCGTCGGGAGCCCATTCGGTACGGAAGTGAAATCGACGCCGCTCGAAGTGGATGGCGTCCTCTACTTCACGGTGCCTGATCATGCCTGGGCGATTGACGCCCGCACGGGCCGTGAGATCTGGCACTACAAGTGGGAGAGCAAGGGCGGCATCCACACCGGCAACCGCGGCGTAGCAATCTATCACGACTGGCTGTTCTTCGAGACGCCGGACAATCACTTGATCTCGCTGAATAAGAACACGGGCAAGTTCCGTTGGGCTGTCGAGATCGCCGATCTTGCGCTGGAGTATTTCTCGACTCCGGCTCCGCTAGTAATTAGAAACCACATCATCGTTGGTGTTGGTGGTGATTCACTGGACGTGCCCGGCTATTTGGAGGCACGCGACCCGGAGACAGGCGCTGTGCAATGGCGATTCAACACGGAGCCACGTCCTGGGGAACCCGGAAGCGAGACATGGCCGAACGCGCAAGCCATGGAGCACGGGGGAGGCATGACCTGGCTCACTGGCACCTACGATCCGGAGCTTAACCTGTTGTACTGGGGCACGGGTAATCCAAATCCGGTTCACGCCCCGCAGAGCCGGAAAGGGGACAATCTTTGGACGTGCTCGATCGTGGCGCTGAATCCGGATACAGGCAAACTTGTCTGGTACTTCCAGGCTTCGCCGCACGACACGCATGATTGGGACAACGTAGAAGAACCGGTTCTGTTCGATGGCGAGATCGACAGGCAGCCCCGGAAGCTGCTCGCACAGGCGGCGCGCAACGGCTACTTCTTCGTGCTCGATCGGACGAATGGCAAGCATATCGTCACTGCGCCGTTCATTGACCTGAACTGGTCCAAGGGTGTGAATGAGGAGGGTCAGCCCATTCCCAACGGGGCCAAAGAGCCGAAGACCAATGGGACTCTGGTCATCCCCGCTTCAGGCGGCGCCACGAACTGGCCGCCTCCAAGTTTTGATCCGCAGACCGGCCTCTTCTATGTCAGTTGTAGTCCTTCGTACAGCGTTTACTATTTGACAGATACCAGCGAACATCCGGAAGGATACGGTGGCCGCGATAGCGGCGTCTGGTCTGAATCTGCTCTGGTTGCGCTCGACTACAAAACCGGCAAGATCCGGTGGAGGCATGTGTTCCCCGGCGAGGGAGGCTCCTTGTCGGGCATTCTCACCACAGCCGGAGGGGTGTTATTCACAGGGGATCCGTCGGCGAATTTCGTCGCCTTGAATCCGGAGAATGGCAAGATCTTGTGGCACGCGGGACTCACATCTTCGGTCAGCAACGGACCCATGACGTACGAGCTCGACGGACGGCAATACATTGTTGTGGGCGCGGGCGATATTGTGTATGCCTTCACGACTCCGAAAACAAACGGCGCGGCGCAAGATATCCGCTAGGGTCTGACGTCGAGCTGAACAATGCAAAGGATGAACGCACGCGAGATGAAGATCACGAGACGCGATTTGGGCAAGTTAGCTGCAACCGCGGTCCCTGTGATTGTATTCGCACAGTCTCCGTCGAAGCAGGGGCAGGTGCAACTGGGCGTTTGCACTTCCAGCTTCCGGGAGATCCCTCGAGTGAACGGCGACGCGATCGGACCCGTGATTCGCGCCATGACGGAGTGTAACGCCCGCGTATGCGAGCTGTTCAGTCCGCAGCTCGAACCGGAGAACGTTGCGCTTGGTCACGTACTGCACGAGCTGACGACGCCGGGACCTGACGGCAAGATGCCGTCCATGGAGGAGGGAAGGGCGAAATACATGGCTGCCATGAACAGTCCGGAAGCAAAGGAGTACAGGGAGAAGCTGCGGCAATGGCGCTTGAACACTCCCATGCGCACTTCGAGAGCGTGAGGCAGCAGTTCTCGGACGTTGGGATCGAAATATTCGCCTACACCCGAGGACGCCTACGCTTATCGGATTTGCCAGTATCAACTTGCTCGCAGAAATCAGCGACCGTGCCGAAAACCAAACCGCTTGCTTGCGCGCGCGGTTCAGTAGCGACTTCCGAGCCACGACCGTCAGGGAGTGATTTACGGGAACTTCGTTAAGTTAGTACTACCGCGCTGCGGCTTTAGCCTTTGCGGCGACGGCCGGGCGAGTCACCTTCGTGGAGTGAGTCGCTTTGGCTTTGTGAACGGCGGTGCTGGAACCATTGCGAGCTGCGCTAGTGGTTCCGTTTGCAGTCCCGTTCGTCCCATTGCGAGGCGGACCGTTGGGCGTCACCTTTCCAAGCACGACCGAGCGCCTTGCGCCGGTTGCCATGGGAACGTTCGAAGGCCGCGAGTGTGAGGTCTCGTAGGCCATGACCGCGAACGCTATGGCTTCCTTCGCGTCCACGTCCAGACCCACTTCCGTCGTTTCCATCACCGGGACCCTATCCATAGCCTTGCGCAGCATGCCCATTAGTGTTGGGTTGTGAGTGCCACCGCCGGATACGAAGATTTCATCAACGCGCATCTCGGGCAACACAAAGTTCCGCACTCCTAGCGCGATACTTTCGGCGGTTAACGCGGTGGCCGTCGCGATGAGATCCTCACTGCTGAGCTCCGTATCGAGCAGCTTACTGACAAATTCGGACCCATATTGCTCACGGCCGGCAGTCTTCGGCGGCCTTTGGCGGAAGTATTTGTCTCGAAGCAACTTCGCGAGCAACTTCTGATCGATCTCGCCAGTCGCCGCAATCACGCCGTCGCGATCAAACGTCTGTCGTCCCAGCGTGATTCGGGCGACGAGCTGGTCAATGACCAGGTTGCCCGGACCTGTATCGAACGCAATGACGCGATCGGTATTCGTGTTCGGAGGAATCGCAGTTAAGTTCGCGATACCGCCGATGTTCACGGCCACGCGCCCGCGTCCCCGATGCCGAATCAACATGTAGTCGAGATACGGAATGAGAGGCGCGCCCTTGCCGCCTGCCGCCATATCGCGTTCACGGAAGTTCGAGATTACATCGATGCCCGTCCGCTCCGTGATAACACTCGATTCGCCAATCTGAAATGTACTTGCAACTTTCTTGCCCAAGTACTGCGAGCCTTGTCCTTCGTGGAAAATGGTTTGGCCGTGGCAGCCGATCAGCTTGATGGAGTCAAGCGGAACGCCGCCTCGCTCAGCCGTCTCTTCCAACGCCTCGACGTATAATTCGCCGAGGAGGAAATTCAGGCGCGAAATATCTCCCGTTTGGGCGTTCGCGTTTGAAATCGCGATAAGCGCCTCACGGATGTTCTTAGGATAAGGGACCGAGTGGCTCGTCAAGACGTTCACTTTTGCCTTGAAGCCGGAACCGGTGATGTCGATGATCGCTACATCGATTCCGTCGAGCGAAGTCCCGCTCATGATACCTGCTATTCTCATCTTTTTAGCAACTCTTGCTGCAAATCTTGCAGAATCTGCAA
>JBPCJX010000147.1:0-33749 GCA_051004875.1 Bryobacteraceae bacterium | reverse complement strand
ACTATGCGCATCCTACTAAGTCGCGCTCGATGACGCTTACTCACGAAAGAGTTCTTGCGCCGCTTCTTCCAACACGTTTTGCCGACCGGCTTTCCGCGCATCCGCTACTACGGCTTCTTCGCCAACCTCAGCCGCAGATCACTTCTGCCGCTGTGCCGCGACCTGCTCCATGCTTCGACGACGCACCAGCAGCTCGGGAGGGCCGAACAACAAGCGGCCGGTGTGACCTCCCGAGCTGGTTCGGCTCTCGGTCGGTTTGGAGGATGTGGAGGATTTGATTTGGGATCTGGATCAGGCGTTGGGGTAGTTTCGCCGCAACGCGCTACGGCTTCGGTTTTGATACTTGCACGGTGCCGTATTTTTCCAACGATTTTTGAACCTTATGCGCGTCGCCGACTACCACTAGCGTCGCGTCTTCCGGATTCCAGTAATTTCCGGTTTGGCGGATCTGATCGGGTTCAACGGACCGCACGCGCGTGGTGAACATCTCCAGATAGTCTGGAGGGAGGCCCATGGTTTCAACCCTCACTAGCTGGTCCGCCAGTCCGGATTGGCGTTCTAGCCGGAGAATGAACCTGCCGCCGAAAGAGTTTTTGGCATCGGTGAGTTCCACAGGCGCGACATTTTGTTTTCCGATGGCCTGCAGATCCTCGTTCAGCGCCTGAACCGCCGGCTCTGCGACTTCGTTTCGGACTTCAGTAACGGCACTTGCGACTCCCGTCTCCTTCAAGGGGTCAATTTCCGTGTGGGCATCGTAAGCGAAGCCTCGCTTTTCACGGATATCCAAAAAAAGCCGCGAGTTCGTTCCGCCGCCTAACACCATTTCGCCAACCGCTAACGGAAAAAAGTCGGAAGACCCGTAAGTAGGCGCGATGTGAGCGGAGAAGATGTTGGCCTGAACGGATCCTGGCCGGTCCACCAGGATGAGCTTTTTCGCGTTTCTTGGAATCGCCGAAGGCTGGTATGCCGGCACGGTCTTTTTCTGCCAGGAACCGAACTGCTCAGTGATCATGTTTCGCAAATCCTGTGTTTCAGGCAACTGCCCAACCAGAATCAGATACGCGTTGTTGGGGACAAGGTAAGTATCACGGAAAGTTTCAACTACCTTCTTGTTCAGAAGACCGAGCGCCTGTTCGGTAGGACCGAAATTAGAGTAAGGATGGCCGCCAAAAAGGGCATCGCTCAAGGCTTCGCGCCCTAGATAGTCTGCGTCTGAGCGGTCCGCACGGAGCTTTTGCAACCGATTCTGTTTCTGCAATTGCACTTCGTCTTCGGGAAAAGAGGCGTTCCGCGCCACATCGGCCAGAAGCGCCAGGAATTGAGGTGCGTTTTGCGAAAGGCAGGCTCCAGAGAGGGTAAGTGTGTCCGGTGACGACGTAGCTACAATCTCGCCTCCGAGATCAGCTGCTTGCTCGGCGATTTGCCGCGCCGTTCGCGATGCGGTCCCTTGATTTAGCAAGGCCGCCACACTGTCGGACAATCCGGGTAACTCTTTCGGATCGTATTTGGAGCCGGCGTGAAACGCAATACGGAACGTGGTTAACGGGAAGCGCGGATCTTGCGCCGCGATGACACGCAGCCCGTTCGGGAGCTGAAACCGCTCGATCTTGGGAAGTTTCACGTTCGGGATGGGCGGAGTGTCGGGCGGTTTTGTAAGGTCCAGATTGGCGGCGGATAAGGTGGTTGCAGAGACTAGAGCGAAGAGCAGCGTGGGGTAAATACGCATTTATTGACTTCCCTTCGATTTCGAAGTATCGGACTCCTTAGCAGGCTTTGCGCCGGCCCCAGGGTCCGGTTGAATAGCTAGCACAATTCGCCGATTCGCGGTTAGATATTGTTTTGCGATGTTTTGGACTTGCGCGGGAGTGACTGCTGCGTATCGATCTAGCAGCGTATTGATGGCTTCGGGCTTTCCATCGAGAACTTCAAAATTTCCCAACAGTTTGGCTCGCCCGAGAGACGTTTGAAGTTCATTCAGCTTGGATGAGAGCAAGAGCATCTGCACCCGATGAAGCTCCGCTGCCGTAACACCCTCGGTTTGTATCTTGGCGATCTCATCCTGATATTGACCGACAATCTGATTTGATTGGAAGCTTGGGTTGTAAATCAGGAAAGTCGTATAGTTGCCGGGACTCTGATAGTCATCGGCAGACGCGAAAGGCCAGCCCAGGTCGCCCTGATATTGAACAACAGATTTCTTGCCTTTCACTAAATTCTGCTGAAGGCGTGAACTTTCACCTCCCGTAAGAATCGCGTCCAATACGGTCATGGCATAAAAATCTTCTGAGCCGCGCACGGGACCCGGGTATCCAACGACCACGCCAGGAACTTTCGCCAAGGGGTCTTTGTAAACTTCGCTCTTCGCAGTAACGGCAGTTGGCTCCGCTAAATCAGGGCGCTTGGGCCGAGCCTGCGCGGGAATATCCCCGAAATAACTTTGGACGAGTTTCTTCGCCTCGGGGACTTGAAAGTCGCCGACGATTGTTAACACGGCGTTGTCCGGGGCGTAATGGGTTTTAAAGAACTTAGAAACGTCTTCGATGCTTGCGGCGTTCAGGTCTTCGAACGATCCAATGAGCGAGTGAGAACTTTGCCAGTTCTGGAAAGCCAACTGCGGCCATTTGTCGACGATCGCGGTGGCGTAAGGCCGATTGTCGAAACTGAGACGCCGCTCTTGCTTCACCGCTTCCTTTTGATTTGCTAAGTTCTCGGGAGTGACCGCCAGGCTACGCATGCGATCCGACTCCAGCCACAACGCGACCGCGAGTTTGTTCGAAGGAAGGCTCTCAAAATAGTTCGTGTAATCAGGATGCGTCGAGCCGTTCATAGTTCCGCCATTCGATTCGACATATCTCATGTGCTCGCCCTTTTTGACGTTGGCTGAGCCTTCGAACATCATGTGTTCGAAGAGGTGGGCGAATCCAGTGCGCCCTTTCTCTTCAGCCCGTGCACCGACGTCATAGACGATGTAGACCGCGACGACTGGAATCGCGTTGTCTTGCGAAAGAATCACGCGAAGGCCATTATCGAGCTTGTATTTTTCAATTGGGATGTCTATCTTTGCGGAACCCGCCACGAGGCTGCCAGCGCATAAACACAGACTGAGTAAAAATTTCATTAAAGGTTGACTACCTCTGAATCTAAAGAACGTAAGGTCGTTGGGATTTGTTTCTCGAAGTATATCTTGGACGAGGAAGAACGGGTCCCGTAACGCCTAATCCGCGCACTGAGGCAAATCTGAAGTCAAGCTATGTTTTGTGTTATTTTTGCTGGTCATGAAACGTAAGCCTTCGGGCCTAATCATAGGCGCGCTCATGGTGTCCGTCGCAATACCGGTAGCGTTCGGGCAGGAGGATCGATCCATGAAGACCATCGATCCGGAACAACTTCACGTCTTGAGCGAGCAATCGGCTAGGGAAGCTGTGGTTGTAAAGGCCACCCTTGGCAACGCTGGATCTCCGATCAACGCCGCAACCAGCGCTCTCCCGGTGTGGACGTATCAGGTCACGGCCGCAGAAAACAGAACCAGATATACCGGACTGATCGTAGGCCAGAGCCTCACGAGTAGTATCAAGACAACCACCACCGTTCCGGTCGTGCTGATTCCGGTCGTTCTCAAAATTACACAGGGCGGCGTTAGTTACACCTTTCCAAGTTCGACCGATTCGGGGTGCCTGGGCTCGTTGAACGCCTTCAGTCCTGAGAGGCGAGTTTTGGAAATATTTGGGATCTGCTTCGAGCCCTTACCATCTACGGCTGAGCCTATCGACGGCATCGGCGTTGACGATCACCGTGAATGCGGGTACTGGAGGCAACATCACGGCCGAAGTTTATACCGTGAGCGGTGCGCAATGCGGCACGAACAGGCTCACAAACCCGCATGGCAAGCTTGCTAGTTGCCAACATCAACACAATCGACGCTCTGCTTCAAAATTAGATCAGCGCGAATGGCCTGAATGCGTCACAGTTCCCATTCTTTGTCACCTATAACGCGGTGATGTCAGTAGGGGAGCCAACAATCTGAATGCGTGCTGTGTGTTGGGCCGTTATATCGCACTGGTAACCCCGGGCAGACATACGGAATCGCGGAGTTTGAGGGGCGCAATCAAACCGTGTTCGGTGGTGTCTCAGATGTAACGGCTGCATCGCATGAGATCAACGGATGGGTGAACGACCCGAATACTGCAAATCGAACGCCGGCATGGGGAAACATAGGGCAGGTAAGCGGCTGCCAAGCTAACTTCGAAGACGGCGACCCGTTTAGCGGCACGTCGATACCGACGGTCAGCATGCCGAACGGCTTCACATATCACCTCCAGGAACTGGCGTAGTTCTCATGGTTTACGGTGGAACTTCGCTGGGAACGGGAGGGAAGTATTCGAACCATGGGAGGTTCGGCGGTGCAGCGAGATTATGCCCGCCGGGCAGTACGAATTAGGGTAGTCGAGCTTCGTCGTGACCACTCCCTTCGGTCATGGTTCAGAAAAGCTGTCACGGTATTCCCTTCGGTAGGAAGCAAATGTTTGGAAGCACCGGGAGTCCTTGATGGCACTCAGCGGCATCGTCAACACCAACTCACGCCACAAGGAAACCGCTGCTTCGCCATCGACAACAATGCTTTCAATTTGGTGGCGACGGGCGTGCTCGAAGCGCTATAGGCCATCATAGGCCGCGAAATCGCCTGTAGTCAGCCAATGCGAACCGTGCCGATCTACCTTGCATCCAGCGATCTCGAGTCTGTTGGCAAAGTCGTTCCGCTTGGCTTGATCGTTGGTGAGGCGTAGCATGTGCATGCCGACTAGATCGCTCAACCCGCGTACGCGTCGCCTCGTTGAGTTCCCGCACAGAACTCTTTCGTGTTCTGTGCAACGTTAGGATTACAAGAGTGGATAAGCCGAGCTGAAACCTGAGCCAAGAAGTCTTTGTGTCGAAGAATTTCAACAAAAACGGCATTTCGCGCACGGCACGCGCACCCACGCCTTCAGTGCAGCCGTTATGATCGCATACATTCTCGACCTTGAGCTGTCGCGTAAGCACCCGCCCCGCTAGGATCTAAGTCGAAGCAAGCGAAATCGAATTGAAACTGTCCAGAAGCAAAAGTTTATGACTCTATCACCAACGCCCTACAGGGTATGGCCGATACTACGGCTAGCTTTCGCTTCATCGAATGGGAGCCTGCCTCTGTTTGAAGTTACTTACAGAATCTACCTATCCACGCCGATGACGAACTCCTGGTTCGCTGCAACCGACATCGAATGTCACTGGCTTGTAAATTATTGAACGTTGATCGGGCGAGTGGATTAGAACCACCGACCTACTGGTCCCCCGAACCAGAGAACAACGAAGGGTCAAAAGGGTTAGCGAGATTAATATGAGTTACTCACTGATCCGCTTAAGTTTTCATATGGAAGAATTAGCGCACAACTGCTCATTAAGGCGAGCAACAGAGAGCATTAAAAGCTGCACGGGGTAGCCATAGTATCGGCCATAGTGTCCGCATTTCATCGGAGGCCCTTTCAAAACGTCCTCAACGCTTTCCGGATGTTTTGCGATCACGGGCAGCAACACACGTGCTGGCGCGTCGGGACGTACACGTCCCTGCTCTCAATTGCGTAGTGTGGCTGGCGGAGCGGACCTTCAAGGCGAACTGCGTCTGGCTCAGCCCATCTGACGACGCAGCCTCAAATGTCCACGTCAGGAATATGCACTTAGCTGACGCGAACAGGAACGTCCTCACCCTTCGACCAGACACCTCGGCTACTGCCGATATCGTGGTGCAGGCGTTGAGCCTGCTTTGACACAAAAAGAGGAAGCGACAGGCGGAATCGGTGATGGTTCAGAAAAGCTGTCACGACCACCCCCTAACGCTCAGGGTTCTGCAGGGCCCACTCCCTCACGGTCATGGTTCAGACTTCGACCCAGGCCTGCTTTGCCGCACTCTCCGCGACTTTCTCGAGAAGAATCATTCCGCGTAGACCGTCTTCGAAGGTCGGATAGTCGATGGGAGCTGAAGGATCGGCGACCCGGGCGTAAAATCGCTTGAACAGTTGCTTATGAGAATCGTCGTAGCCTTCGCTGTGACCACCCGGCAAATCGGCGAAAGTGGCTGCAGCCGGATAAAACAATGAACCGTCTTTGACGATCACTTGGTTCGGTTCATTGCGGTGCCCGATCCACAGAGTGTCCGGCTGTTCCTGGTCCCAGGCAACCCCGGCCTTGCTGCCGAAGATTTCGAAGGCAAAACGATTTTTGCGTCCGGCAGAGACCTGGCTCACGGTGAATGCACCGCGCGCCCGTTCGCCAAGACGAAGCATCACCACGCCAAAATCGTCAGTGTCGATAGGAACCTCTTCGTAGTCGCTTGGCTCAAACTTCTTGCCGGAAAATGTCTCGACCGATCGCTTGGGACGTTTGCGTTTTTTATGAAAAGTGGCGAGGTCGGCGCAGACAGCCGTAATTTGCAATCGCGTCAGGTACTGGATCATGTCCATCCAGTGAGATCCGATATCACCCATGACTCGCAACTTGCCATTTGATTTCGCGTCAAGCCGCCAGTTCCAGTCGGTTTCATAGAGCAGCCAGTCTTGCGAATACGTTCCTTGCACGATCATGATGTCACCGAGATCGCCTGCCAAGATCATCTGACGAATTTGCTGCACCACGGGGTAGTACCTCAGATTGTGCTGAACACAGTTCACAGCATTTCGAGTTTTTGCAGCATCGACGAGCCGTTTAGCTTCATCGGCTGACATTGTGAGCGGCTTCTCACACAGAACCGCCTTGCCTGCTTCGATGGCCGCAAGCGACATCGGGAAGTGATCCACGTTAGGGGTGCATATGTGAACTGCCGCGATCTCCTTTTTGTCCAGAACATCTTTTAGCTTGCTTGTCGCGAAGTCGATGCCAGCGCTCTCTGCAAACTTTTGAGCCCTTTCCGGGCGGCTACCGACGACGGCCGCCACTTCGACATTCCCCAAACGGCGCACGTTCTCAGCGTGCACTTTGCCCATGAAACCTGTACCGACGATCGCGGTTTTGATCTTTTGCATCGAAAGTTTGTCTCCTCTGGCGGGTTTCGGATTTGGCGGAATCTAAACGAATCGCAGTATATAGCGAATCGTGCTGAGTATACCGGATGCTTATACGGTGATATGAAGAAGGTACACGCGTATTTCGAAATGACATGTGCCGATCGAGCGCATGGCTGTTTACAGAAGGATTACAGCGATGGGTATCACGAGATGCAGTCCTGAATTCCATACGCCAAAGCTTCTAAATACAAAAAGCAGTAGTTGTGATCTACAGGTACTGTGAACTTTGAACGTCGCGCACCCGATAGGTATGCGTGAGCAACAACGTTTGGCACTCCGCAACTTTCGGAACTTCACGTGCATCAAGAATTGCAGCCACGGCTAAATGACATGTCTGAATCCCGAACCACCGCCATCGCCGAATTGACAGAGCCGGCACGCGTCTGGACTGTAAGCGCTCTGCAAGCTACCGGGAATACAGTTTCGCACGGTCTGGACTGGGCGGGGGATACTGCCCAGAAGTTTGGGGCCCTGGTATCGGCCCTTATGGGTCCGGCAGTAGTATCGGTCTATGCATTGGCCGTATGGAGTCTGGCATCCAATTTAGGTTGGACGGACACGTTCGTGTTCTCTACGGGGCCGTTATCCAACTGGTTAGTGTGGCTCGCAATCGCAATCCTGGTCAATTTGGCTTCAGGCGTCCTAAAACGGCATACCCAGTCTGAGAAGTAGGCCTAGTAGGTTTTCGTTCGATCGGGGACGGCTGAACGTCCCTTCTCCTCTGTTATTCTCAAGTAAGGAAATCCTTCCCCCGACATGCCCTTCAGTTCGCGCTCGTACGTGAATCGGCACATCCCGTCGAACCGTTTTCCTGTCGGCCTGAAATGGCTGCTGATCGTAAATACGGTTATTTTCGTCATTTCGATTCTGGCCGAGCGCCAAATCGGCCCGCTGTTCGATAATTTTGCGCTGGTTCCCTCCCAGGTGGTCCGGACGTTCGCGGTTTGGCAACTGGTGACCTACATGTTTATTCATGTAGGTTTCAGCCACATTCTCTGGAACATGCTGGCGTTGTGGATGTTCGGCGCCCAGATCGAACGCTTGTGGGGTACTCAGAGGTTTTTGCGGTTTTACTTTGCGTGCGGCATTTTCGCGGCCCTTACAGTTATCGTCTGCGCTTACATTTTTAGCGGGACTAATGTCAGAACAGTAGGATCCTCGGGAGCGATCTACGGCATATTGGTCGCTTACGGCCTTATGTTCCCGGATCAGACCATTTTGTTCGGTTTCCTCATTCCGATGAAATCGAAGTATTTTGTCATGATCATCGGTGGAATAGTTTTTCTTCAGTCGTACATGGCGACGGTTGGAGGCAGGGGAAGCACGGTTGCCGTGGTGGCCCACTTAGGGGGTCTAGCCGGCGGGTATCTCCTGCTGCGCGGAAGAAGACTGCGCTCGCAAGTGGTGCAGCCGGTTGCGTCGGGATATAAGGAATGGAAGCTGCGGCGCGCCAAGAAGAAGTTTGAAGTATACCTGCGAAAACAAAACTCCAATCGTGATCGCTGGGTTCATTAACTCTTTGGTTCAGCCAGCCACAAGGTAGATAGCCATGAAGTTTCGTTTTATGTCAGCCGGTCTCGCCGGTTTAGGTTTGATTTTGGCGGGTCTGCTCCCATCAGACCTGCTGTCTCAGGACAGCCCGCAGTCGCAGAACAGCGACTCGGTCGCAAAGCCCAAGAAGAAGCCTGGCGATATCCCTGAACCAGATCAGAAGCAGATTCCTTCGGAGTACAAGAAGCAGAAGGAAGCGCCGCCGAACACGCCGACTTTCGAAGCGAATGCGACCACCGTGTCGGTAGACGTTTCTGTGCTCGACAACAAAGGGCGTTTTATTCCCAATATTCCTCAGGACAAGTTTCGTGTGCTCGAAGATGGCGTGCCGCAGCAGATATCACAATTTGGGCATAGTGAAGCGCCCATGACGATTTGCATGCTGATCGAGTTCAGCGGGCGTTTTCAAGCGTTCTGGAGCTACGGCTGGTACGAAACACTTCAGGCGTCCTATGGATTTCTCGAGACGCTGAAGCCCGACGACAATGTAGCCGTGGTGGCTTTTGATATGCGGCCGACCATTCTTGCCGATTTCTCGCCCGATAAGCGCAGAGCGGAGGAGGCGATGTCCCGGCTGCGTATTCCAGGCTTCAGCGAATCGAACATTTTCGATGCCATGACGGATATGGCGGATCGCATGTCGAGTATAGAGGGCCGCAAAGCGATTGTCGTGATCGCTAGCGGCCTCGATACTTTCAGCAAAATTACTTTCGATCAGTGCAGAAAGTCGCTGCAAGAATCGGGTGTGCCGATTTATTCCGTCAGCATTCTTCAGATTGCGCGAATCATGGCGGAATCGAGGGGAATGGGGCCCATTCAGGAGATGGACTTTCTCCAAGCCGATAATGAGATGAGGACGTTCGCGAAGGAAACTGGCGGGCAGGCATTCTTTCCCAGGTTTCCCGGGGAGTACCCCACTGTTTTCCGCGCTATCGAGGATTCGCTCAGGAATCAGTATTCGCTGGCTTACCATCCAACCAATACTGCGAAAGATGGAAAGTTTCGCCGCATTAAGGTGGAGCTGGTGAATCCATCCACCAATGAGCCATTGCGCGTCGTCGAAAATGGGAAAAACATCAAGTACCAGATTCTTGCGAAGGCCGGGTATAAGGCTCCGCGCCAAGTCGATTAATAAGCGGCTAAGATCGCAGGTTCTGGGGCGGAATGCGGCCGATCAACTCACGCAACGCGACGAGAAGCTTATCGACGTTCTCTTTCTGAGCCGTCATACTCGCGTGCAGTCCCTCGATGTTCCGATTTCTTCGCTCGTGATCCGCCCACTTTTTTCTCAACTGACGCTTCTAGGCATGCCATTCGCTCACGCCAGTCGTAATCCCCATTGCTGTCAGGCATTTGCTTTAGTCCTTATTCCATTTGATGGTCAGCAACTTTCTTGGCGTTCGCAACTGGTCACGCTGTCCACAGTCCATTTTAAGTTTGATATTGCGGTGTTGAGAACTGCGGAACGCAACGCTCACGTGCGACCCTGCTGTCAAGCACTCAATGTGTTTCAGTTTGAAGTTGATAGAGAGTGGTTGACACTTTCGCGGAGCTCTGTTAATTTTCACTTGGTCAGTATGCGGACTGCTCCTTCACATCGCGCTCAAGCTCCCGCGTCGATTCTTTTGGTTGACGATAACGTAGACGGCGTTGTTGCACGCCGCTCGGTACTCGAGGAACTTGGATACAAAGTGGTCTCAGCCAGCTCCGGCTATGACGGGCTGAAAACTCTGGAACAGCAGAAGTTCGATCTGGTAATAACTGATTACAAGATGTCGCCGATTAACGGCCTGGAGTTCATCGCTACTTTGCGGCAGCGAGGCGTCCGAATACCCGTCATCCTGTTGAGTGGGTTTACCGAGAGTCTGGGATTTCGTGAGGAAACTAGCGGGGCCGATGCCGTAATTCAGAAGAGCGCGAATGAAATTGCGCAGCTCCTACGTTGTACAAAACGCCTGTTAATGCCCCCCAAAAAACCGGCAGGGTCGCACAGACCGAGAAAACACGAGCGTGAAACCGGCTCTTAAGCTAACGGCGTAGTGCGATTAGCGCGAAAGCCGGGCTTCACCAGCAGGCAGGCGCCAAACGCCTCTGCGTTTCCTACCACTATAGTGAGGAGAATGGCTATTCGTAAGGCCTTAACTCTGTTTGCGTGCGCACTCGCCGTTGCGTTGGCCGCGCCAGCCGTGTCACCGGGTGTTTCCACAAAAAACCCGCGGAAGATCAGTTCGCCCAAAGTTGCAGCAGGCCGCTCTGCACTATTGCGTTCGCTATCACTGCATGATCGTATTGCACAGCTTGTCATTGTTCGTGCGTACGGCGATTACCTGCGTACCGACGATCCGGAATACAAGACTCTACTGCGTCTGATTCGACAGGATCACATCGGCGGCTTCATTGTTGCGAACCGGATTCACAATGGCGCCGTTATTAATGCTCAGCCATTTGAGATGGCAGCTTTCATCAACCACATGCAGCGGATGGCGAAGACACCGCTGCTCATCGCCTCAGATTTTGAACGCGGTGCGTCGATGCGCGTAGCAAAAACGGCCAAGTTCCCTTACTTCATGGCCTACGGAGCGGCGCACGATCTTGCAGCGACAAGGCAGCTTGGAGCAATAACGGCACGTGAGGCCCGCTCGCTCGGAATCCGATGGGTGTTCGCTCCCGACGCGGATGTAAATAATAATCCAGATAATCCGATCATCAACGTGCGGTCTTACGGCGAAGATCCACAGGCAGTGGCTGCCGGCGTCTCAGCGTTCATCGAAGGCGCACATTCGGATCCACTCAATTACGTTCTGTTGAGTGCTAAACATTTTCCGGGGCACGGTGATACGGCAGAGGACAGCCACATGCAAATGGCCAAGCTCGATCAGCCAAGAGAGCGGATCGAATCGGTTGAATTGGTTCCATTCCGCGCGGCTGTGGGGCACGGCGTCGATTCAATTATGACGGCGCACATGGCTGTTCCTGCCTTCGAGCAGCAGCAAATCCCTGCGACGGTTTCAGAAAGCGTGCTTACGGCTCTGCTGCGAAATGAGATTGGGTTCAGAGGCCTGATTGTTACGGATGCTATGGATATGCAGGGGCTGACGTCGCTGTATTCGCAAGGTGAAGCTGCGGTGCGGGTGATTGAAGCGGGAGGGGACGTCCTGCTAATGCCTTCGGATCCCGAAGCCTGTATTCGGGCCCTTGTGGCTGCGGTAAAGAGCGGCCGCATTTCACGGCAGCGGATCGACATGAGTGCCGCAAAAGTTATGGCTGCAAAGCAGGAGGTCGGCCTCTTCCGTAGCCGGCTAGTGAATCTTGATTCGATTAGCGACGATTTGGAAAATCCGAGCTTTGAGCGGATGGCGCAGAATGTGGCGGACCGTGCCTTCACGCTGGTGAAGGACGACCAGCGCTTATTTCCGCTGACCGGCACAGTTGGGTCTTGTTTAATCGTAATGGATGAAGGGGAATTTTCTTCGCGCGGACAAACGCTGGCGACGGAGTTGCGGCAAGGCGTCCCGGAGTTGAGGAGTTACGTCACGAATCCCGGAATACCGGGTCCGGTGCTCACAGCCATCGCAAGCGACACTTCAACTTGTAAGGCCATTTACGTTGCGGCGTTTGTTACGGTAGCTGCGTACCGCGGTAGTGTCGCGCTGCAAGGTGGACTGAACTCATTTATGAACACGCTTGCGCATGGCCCGGTTCCCGTGGCTTTGATTTCGCTCGGCAGTCCGTATCTCCTACGTGATTTTCCAGATGTCCGCTCATACGCGGCAACATTTAGTACGTCGAGTAGCTCAGAGATCGCTGCCGCAAAGGCAATTTTGGGCGAGATCCCGATTACAGGCAAAATGCCCGTCTCGATTCCCGGACTCGCTAAGATCGGCGACGGTCTGGATGTACCGGCTAAGGCCAAGATGGCGTCTAACGGAGCGCAATGACACAAATTACATGGCTTGGACATGCTACGTTTCAGCTTCGTCTCGATTCCGGCGAAGTGTTGCTGATGGATCCCTGGACGGAGGGGAATCCTGCCTACCCGAAGGGATATCAGATTCAGCGGGCGGATGCGATTGCGGTTTCCCACGCCCACTTCGATCACATCGACGATGTGGTGCCGATCGCGAACAAATTTAATGCGAAGGTGGTCGCCATTGTTGAGACATCTGCCTGGTTTGAAAAGAAGGGCATCAAAAACACAATCGGCATGAATAAGGGCGGCACGGTAGACTTTGGTTTTGTAAAGGTTACGATGACCCATGCCGTTCATAGCAGCGGTATCAAAGATGGATCGGATATGATCTACGGCGGTGAGGCTGCAGGATACGTCCTCACGCAGAAGGACGGACGGCGCGCTTACTTCGCCGGGGACACGGCTGTGTTCTCGGATATGGCCTTGATTCAACAGATATACCAGCCCGAGCTTGCATTTCTTCCGATCGGCGATCACTTCACAATGGATCCGCATGAGGCTGCCCACGCGGCGCGACTGCTGAAGGTCAAGAAAGTAATTCCAATGCACTTCGGCACATTTCCCGCGCTCACCGGGACGCCGGAAGCGCTGGCGGACAAATTGAAAGGTGACGCGATAGAAGTCTGGACCTTGAAACCGGGCCAGCCTGTCGAGTGGTGAGTTATTGATATTTCTGGACGATCACTTCGCGGAAACCAGTTTTGCGGAGTGAATCACGCGTAGAGGAAAGATCGGCCGTGTCACGAATGGGACCGATGAGCACGCGATAGAACTTCGGACTTCCAGGTTTGGGGACGGCGTGGGCGCGAAAACCTTTCTTGTGCAGCACGTCGGCGATTCCTACAGCCTCGTCACGCCCTACAGCTGCCACTTGAAGAAACGTCTGCCCCCTCTCGGGAGTGAAAGTATCGCCGGCGGCCAGTGGCACTGTATTCGAACGGGTCGCTGGCGGCGATCCCAGCGGCCGCGCATTTGACCCTACACGCTTCGCTGCCGTGGTTTCTGTGTTTTGCGACGGGCTGATTGGTGCAGAACCGACACTATCGTTGGGCGAGGAATCCGGTGGAACTGCATGGGTTTCGGTGGCGCTCGTGCGGGCTGCGGGGGTGTTCGCGCCGGCAGCCTTATCCAGAGAGCCACGGCCGACCATGTAGCCTCCCGTGAAGGCAATTCCTAGAAGAATCGCAACCACAAAAAAGATGCCGAGGAGTTGCTTGTTGCCGAGCAATATCTCCGTTTCGCTGTCGTTGGTTCGCAACATTTCTATTTAGAATTGTACTTGAGATTTGCGCTGATTAAAATTACATTTACTTTGACCGGTTCAAGTTACCCTTACATACAAGATGTATTTTCGATTTAAACTGGCGTTTGCCGCTGTGTGCGTGCTGATCGCCGGCTGGTTTGTGATGAATTTCGAGACCGGCGGGAATCGTGCCGGAGCCATACACGCCGCAAGTGATATGGCTCCGAGGTTGAGCCTTTTGCCCGGGATGCCACCGGTTTTCGATACAAACAATCTTTATTCAGCTGATCGCGCGGGCATGTTGAGTCCTGTCGTGGAAAATTTTCCGTCTCGAGTTTACGTTCCAAACTCGAAGAGCGATTCAGTGGACATCATCGATCCGTCGACTTATAAGATCGTCGGGCACTTCTCGCTTCCGAAACATCCGCAGCACCCGAAGGGCCACTTAGAGCCTCAGCACGTTATACCGTCCTGGGACTTGAAAAAACTGTGGGTTGCGCAAGACCTCGGAGACCAGCTCACGTTGATCGATCCCGGTACCGCGAAACAGGGTGAAACGATTCAAGTTGACGATCCTTACAACATGTACTACACCCCTGACGGCAAATACGCGATCGTTATGGCAGAGCGTGAGAGGCGTATCGATTTCCGCGATGCACAGACCATGAAAGTCGTAAACAAGGTCCCGGTGGCATGCGAAGGCGTCAATCACGCAGACTTCTCAATCGATGGCCGCTTCATGATCGCTACGTGCGAGTTTTCGAGCGAACTCATCAAAGTGGATGTGGCGCAACAGAAGGTGTTGGCGCACCTGAAACTTACACCCAAAGGCATGCCGCAAGATTGCAGGGTGTCGCCCGACGGAAAGGTTTTTTACGTTGCCAACATGGAGGCGGACGGTGTGCATCTGATCGACGGTGATGCGTTCAAACAGATCGGCTTCGTAAAAACTGGGAAGGGCGCACACGGTCTCTACTTCACTCGTGACTCAAAGTATATGTACGTGACTAATCGCGGTGAAGGCTCAGTGTCGTTGATTGATGTCGCGACGCGGGAAGCTGTCAAAAAGTGGACGATTCCGGGTGGCGGAAGTCCCGATATGGGCGGGGTTTCGGCGGATGGTAAATCTCTTTGGCTTTCGGGTCGCTACAACAGCGAAGTCTACGTTTTGGACACAGCAAATGGGAATTTGCGGGCACGTATCAGGGTAGGCGAGGGTCCGCACGGCCTGTGTGTTTATCCGCAGCCCGGCCGATACTCGCTCGGACATACGGGCAATATTCGCTAGCAGGAAAGAGCGAGAAGCGAAGTGGCACAAGCGATTCCCGAAGCATGGCTACGCGGGCCGTTGGAAGGCGTTCATCCCGTAGTGATGCCCGTGTTCTTCACGTTTGCTCAGGTCCGTGAAGCCCTAGGAAAACACACTGAAGGGCTCACTCGTGAAGAAATTTCGCGAAATCTGCACGGGGCGGCATCACTTGGATTTCACATCAAGCACATAGCCGGCAGCGTCGATCGATTAACCACATATCTCGCGGGCGGCCAACTGAATGAAACGCAGATGCAGTTCATGCGAGAAGAAGACAAAGCCGACGCCGCGCTGGACGAGTTGCTGCGGCTGATGGATGCCACTCTGCACAGGTCTGAAGAGCAGCTGAAGCAAGTTGATCCCGCGACTTTATATGAGGCGCGCGCCGTGGGACGCAAAGCACTGCCCACGACGGTAATCGGGTTGATTGTTCACTTGGCTGA
The DNA here is from genome assembly GCA_051004875.1 of Bryobacteraceae bacterium. Lineage (GTDB taxonomy): Bacteria > Acidobacteriota > Terriglobia > Bryobacterales > Bryobacteraceae > Bog-105. The sequence continues at coordinate 18,142 of JBPCJX010000147.1, read as the reverse complement.
GCATACCCAGCGGCACTTGGGACAAGCGATCACCACGATCAAAATGTTGCGGGACACGAGCTGATGTCAGGCTTCGCCCAGCTACTGCGAAGAAACCGCAATTATCGATACACATGGATTGGACAGATCGTCAGCGAATCCGGTGACCACTTCAATAATGTCGCGGTATTGAGTCTGGCAGTCGAGGAGACGCACAGTGGAGCGGTGATCGCGGCACTTATGCTCTCGCGAGCAATTCCAGCAGTACTGGCGGGTCCCTTGGCCGGAGTTCTATTGGATCGTTTCGATCGCCAGCGCATCATGATCGCAAGCGATCTGGTCCGTGGCGTAATCGCACTGGGCTTCATATTGGCGATCGGACATCGGCAGACCTGGGTACTTTATCTGCTCAGTGCGCTGCTCATGCTGGCTTCACCATTCTTCACGAGCGGGCGCTCCGCGCTTCTGCCAAGCATCACGACCGAAGCGGAGTTGCACACGGCAAATTCTCTGATGCAAACGACAGGGTGGGTGACGCTTGCAGTGGGAGCATTTCTTGGTGGCACGACGGCGGCGAAATTTGGATATCAGCTCGCGTTTGTTTTCAACTCCGTGTCATTTTTTTGTTCGGCATTCTGTATCGCGGAACTTCGCTCGGTGCGTGGGCACTTTCGCGCAGAGAATCGAAGCTTGAATGAGACCAAAGTAGCCCGGCCCTGGCACGAGTACAGGGAAGGTTTGCGCTATATGGTTGCCAGTCCCCTAATTCTCGGCATTGGCCTGATTGCAGTGGGCTGGGCAAGCGGAGGAGGCGCAGCCCAGGTCCTGTTCACTCTTTTTAGCGAACTGGTTTTCAAGCGAGGCGCGAGAGGCTTGGGAGAACTGTGGGGCACGGCGGGAGTTGGCCTTTTGATCGGCGGCTTCATCGCCAATTGGTTAGGTAAGAAGATTACTTTCGAGAACTATAAGAAGACGGTGTTTTTCTGTTACCTTCTGCACGGCGGCGCGTACATCGTGTTCAGTCAAATGCGAAGTTGGGGATGGGCGCTTTTTTTCATGGGGCTTTCGCGAGCGAGCGTAGCGGTCAGTTCCGTCTTGAACTGGTCAAATCTGCTGAAACACGTCGACGATCGATATCGAGGCCGCGTGTTCTCGACGATCGAAACCATGACCTGGTCGACAATGATGCTCTCCATGATGGCTGCGGGAATTGCCTCGAGCCATTTCAGTGTCCGAATGATAGGAGCTGCTTCAGGGCTACTTAGTTCTTCCACCGCGATTTTCTGGGGCTGGGCAAACTGGACCGGCAAGCTGCCCGAACCGGCGTTGACTACGGATGATCAGCTGGTAGAGATTCACGGTGATCCTACGGGGTGAGGGGCATAGAGCGTCCAAGGTGTTCATTAGCATCATTAGTGGACCGCTTGAGTGTGGGCCACAATTGTAACGTGATTTGAATCGGGCTAAGATGTAACGGTCATGCTGAAGATCCACCGTACGGATAGCAACTCGATGAAGAGCTGGACCATGAGCCAACTGAGTGCGGTTTCTTTCGCCGATGCCGGCCAGAAAGAACGGGAATTCCAGCAGCTCATCTTTAACAGCTGGCCAGAATTCATGAACGAGATTGGTGAAAATCTGTTCTTGGTCGGTCAAGAGGTTGAACCGCACGAAAATTTCAAGGACCGGATCGATTTACTGGCGTTCGACCAGGATGGGACTGCGTTGATCCTTGAGATCAAAAAGGGCAGCAATAAGTGGCAGCTTTCGCAAGGCCTGTGTTACGCCGCAATGGTCTCTGAGTGGACGCCTGAAGAGCTCAAAGCAATTGTGAAAAAACATGGACGGAATATTGAAGATTTGTACAAACACATTGGCGGGGATCTTGAAGAGGTTAATCACTCACAGCGCATCATTCTGATTGCCGAAGACTATGATTATGAGGTCCTGATTACGGCGAAATGGTTAAGCGAAGCACATGCGATTCGCATTAGTTGCTGGCAGATCACGCTCGCTCGTGATCCTGACGGATCGCGCGATTACTTGCATTGTATCCAGGTATTCCCGCACAAGAAACTTGAGGCGCTTGCGATTCAACGCGGACGGGAGCGCGTTGCAGGCGAGGTGAGGAGCATTGAGCAATTGCTGGAGAAATGTGAAACTCAGATGAAAAGGAGTTTTTCTCGAACCGCGTGCAGCAACCTAGAAATAGCAGGGGAGACGCCCTGGCACTCGCTATAGCTGGAGTGAATCGCTGGATGGTTGAGCCAAGGCCGCTGCGCGCCTCTGTATATCAAGTAGGTAGATTCGGCGATGATGAGAGGACCTGGAACGAAAAACTTTCGAACCCGCAAATAGCGCCGGAGAAGAAGGGAGGGCTCCGCTTCTATCTTACAACCGCTTCTGACTTCAAGGTTTTTCAGGAGTTTGTGGAGCAAGAGGGCAAGGGTTTAGTCTGGGCCAAGAATGTGGCCCCGGAAGATGGAAAGGGAATGTCGGCCGATCCACAAGAGAAAGGTGCCTGATACGCTCACTCCGAGATCTTACCTAAACCACGCTGTACCCAAGGATTCATGTCAAAACTTAAATGCTCATAACCTGATCCCTACAGCAGGCTCATGCGGCCGACCTTGATCGTGTCACCGTCGACGTCACCGCTGACAATCACCTTCAAATTGTCTTTATCGGGAATGTTCTTCAGTAGCTGAAGAGCCTTCTTGTTGCCTGCATCGTCGAATTTGTAGAACTTTCGATCGTCGGTCAGGATGCCGTAGCCATCTCTGACGTAATGCTTCATCAAAGAACAGTCCCGCCTCTGCTTCAAGACGATCTGACGCCCGTGCTTCACAATGTCCTCGCCACAGTTGCGGTCGATGACAACTCCCTGGACGTCCACACGCCACGGACGAGGCAAGCCCTGGCGAGAAATAGACACACAGTCGGCAGGGCTGTTCGCATACGTTGCCTCCTTTGCGGGTACATTCTACGCGTCAATTCTCGCATCTGCGTTTTGCGAGAATAATTAGGAAGTTTACTATTTCAACTCTGAAACGAAAATCGTGGAAGATCGGCGAGAGGCGTTTTATCACGAACGGATCAGGGAATCCGGGCCGGAATACAGCGGCTTTGATCTCTTGTCCGCTGAGATCACGCTCAATCTGATCTATGCTTATGATGTCTTTCATCAACTCTCAGCGCGCTATATGGCCGCGTATGGGCTGTCCAAATCCACGCTCAACATTTTGATGTTATTGCGGCACGGGTCTCCCGAGGGCATGCAACTTCACGACCTTGGAGAGCTCCTTCTGGTAAGTAAAGCGAATATAACCGGCCTGATCGATCATCTAGAAGGAAAGGATTTAGTAAAGCGCGTAATAAGCGCGCGTGACCGGCGTGCGCGCTTTGCTCGAATTACGAAAAAGGGTGAGGCGTTGCTGGACGAAGTCGTGCCGGTGCATTATCAAAACGTCAAGCGGCTGTTAGACGACCTAACCAACGACGATAAGCATACGCTGATAAAGCTGTTGAGGAAGACGCGCGCCAGTTTGATGGCCAATTCGACGACTCTACGCAATGAGCAGGTGCGCGGGAGCATGAGAGAGTGAGCCCGGGAAGATATGGCAGACCACGTACAAGAAGAGCGAGAACAGCGGGCCCGGCAACAAGATGAGACCGGTGAGGGAAGCCGCCATGAAGGTGATTCGGATAGAAAGCGGGCAAATCCCAGGCGCAAGAGAACGATCAGGTTCATTGTATTGGCATTCCTGGTGGTTGCGCTGATTGCAGCCATTCCGATTTACACCTACTACTCCGTGCGCGAATCAACGGACGACGCTCAGGTCGATGGCCACATCGTGCCGATCAGTCCACGAATCAGCGGCACCATTATCGCGGTTCTGGTAGAGGACAATCAGCCGGTAAAGGCTGGCCAGGAACTGGTAAAGCTCGATCCGGCAGATTACCAGGTTGCCTATGCGCAAGCCGAAGCTCGATTGGCGAACGCAGAGGCAAGCCTTACGGAATCGACCGTGAATCTTCCTCTGACCTCGATCAATACCCGAGGCCAGGTGCGCACGAGCATCACTCAGGTGGATCAATATCTGGCTGGAGTTACTGCGGCACAGCAGGCGGTTAATGCTGCGCGCGCAAGGTTAAATTCTGCGCGCGCGTCTCTTGCGGGGCGGCAAGCCAACTACGTCAAAGTACAGAGGGATCTTGCGCGCATGAAAAGCCTGGTTGAAAAGGACGAGGTCTCGAAACAAGACTACGATGCTGCGGTCGCGGCAGCGGAAAGCGGCGAAGCCGAGGTAAATTCCGCGAAAGCAGACATCGTGGAAGCTGAGCGCAACCTCGATCAAGCCGTGGCGGAAGTGGAGCAGGCCCGGGCAAGGGTTGCCACCGCGACGGTGCAGAGACGGTTGAGCCAACAGGTCAGCCCGAAGCAGGTAGCAGTCAGCGAAGCGCGGCATAAGGCAGCGCTCGCGCAACTGAAGCAGGGCCAGGCAGACCTCGATCAAGCGAAGCTGAACCTTGGTTATACGAGTATCAGAGCACCTTTGGACGGAGTTATCAGCCGCAAGAATGCTGAACCGGGAATGCAAGTCTCGCCTGGGCAGCAAATTACAGCACTTGTCCCGTTAGACGATGTCTGGGTCACGGCGAATTTCAAAGAGACTCAGCTCAAAAAGATGCGCGTCGGCCAGCATGTGGAGATCGAAATAGATACGTACGGAAGCAGCCGCAAGTACAACAGCCATATCGATAGCATTGCGCCGGCCTCGGGTGCGAAGTTCAGCCTTCTACCGCCGGAAAACGCGACCGGTAATTATGTGAAGGTTGTCCAACGTGTGCCGGTGAAGATCGTTCTCGAACCAGGGGAGAACCGCGACCATCGCCTTCTGCCCGGCATGTCCGTCACTCCGACAGTACTCCTGAATACCGGGCCATAAAAAAGCAGCTGCCCAGGCCATAATGGCGAACGGAACGGCTGGCTCGAGCACAGCAGGTCACGAAGCGCAGCCTCAATGGAGACCGAAGTTCAATCCATGGATCGTGGCGCTGACCGTAACCTTGGCGAGTTTCATGGAGGTCCTCGATACGAGCATCGCCAATGTAGCTCTGCCGCACATCGCCGGAGGCATGTCGGCTAGCCAGGACGAAAGCACGTGGGTGCTGACTTCGTATCTGGTTTCAAACGCCATTATTCTTCCGCTGAGTGGATGGCTATCCCTCCTGCTGGGCCGAAAACGTTTCTATATGACCTGCGTTGCGGTTTTCACGCTCAGTTCGTTCGCGTGCGGTATTGCTCCCAGTTTGGACCTGCTCGTTTTTTTTCGCGTGCTGCAAGGCATCGGAGGCGGCGGTCTGCAGCCCAGCGAACAGGCTATTCTTGCCGACACGTTTCTACCCAGGCAACGCGGGATGGCGTTCGCCGTCTACGGCATCGCTGTAGTCACTGCGCCTGCCATTGGCCCGACCTTCGGCGGGTGGATCACAGACAATTTCACCTGGCGCTGGATATTCTTCATTAATATTCCCGTTGGCATTCTGTCGCTATTTCTAACGAGTTTCATCTTGGAGGATCCGCCGTACTTCTTGAAGGAACGGAAAGAAAAGCTGAAATCAAAGCTGGAGATCGATTATTGGGGAATCATTTTTGTCGCCATCGGCCTGGGTTTCTTGCAAGTTGTTCTAGACAAAGGTGAGCGCGACGACTGGCTGGCCTCTAATTTCATTCGCGGCTGTATTCTGATCTCCTTCGCGGGTCTGGTGATGGCAGTTTACTGGGAACTGACACGCAAGAATCCGGTTGTGGATCTCACATTGCTGAAAGATCGCAACTTCGGCGTTTCGGCGTTCCTTATGTTCATGGTTGGCGTCATTCTGCTCGGCAGCACTGTCCTCATTCCACAATATTTGCAGCTTGTGATGGGCTACACGGCCACGCAGGCCGGCATGGCAATTTCGCCGGGCGGATTGCTGGTCATGTGCCTACTTCCCGTTGTCGGCTACATGCTTGGAAAGGTGGAAGCACGCTGGATGATCGCCGTGGGTCTTGCAATTACGTCTCTGGCGTTGATTCACATGACCACTTTCAGCACAGGGATGGATTTCAAGGATGCCGTTCTGGCGCGCTGCTTCCAAGCCGCTGGATTAGCGTTCCTGTTCGTACCGATCAACACTGCTGCTTATGCATTTGTGCCACCTAATAAGAACAATGCAGCTTCAGGTCTGATTAATCTTGCCCGCAACATCGGCGGCAGCGTAGGTATTTCTGCGGTGACTACACTGCTGGCCCGGCGCGCTCAGTTTCATCAGCTTCGGCTAGCCGAGAACACCAACCTATTAAACCCGAACTTTAATCAGGCGGTCGATTCAGTGACGCACGTCTTCGGGCCGGGGAGCAGCGGCAACGGGCCGTACGCTTTACTGCTGCGAGTTTTACAACGACAGGCCAACACCCTCTCCTACATCGACTGTTTTTGGGTCATGGGCATCGCTTTCGCAGCGCTAATACCGCTCGTATTTTTTATGAAAAGAACGAAGCCGGGCCGAACTGCCGCGGCACACTAGCTACGCGAAAGAAGGCGGCAAATTAAGCCACACCTTTTTCTGTATCAAATTGCTTTCGATGTCGTCCAGACATAGAAGAGTCGGATCATTGAAGGAGGAACATAAATGGCAACGAGAACACAATCGACTGTAGTGGCGGTCTTTCGCGACGCCTCTGATGCACAAGCTGCCGCAGAGGAGCTAGAAGCGAGCGGATTCAATAAAGGTGAAATCTATATCAATTCTGGCGATCGCACGGAGATCGCGAGAGATGAAGCAACGAGCAATCATGAGAGTGGAATCGCCGGCTGGTTCAAGCGAATGTTCGGAAGTGACGATGAAAGCGACCGGCCTTATTATGAGAACGCCGTGAGCAGCGGGCACGCTGTGCTCAGCGTGGATACCAATGTGGAGAACCTAGATACCGCGGCGGATATTTTGAACCGCTACTCCCCGCTTGACGTGCACCGGGAAGGTGAGGGCAGTGGGCCTGGGGCCATAACCAACGCCGATACAAGGGCTTCAGATGCTACAACCGCCCGAACCGGCACAACCGACGAAAGCAGAGCTATTCCAGTGGTGGAAGAAGAACTCCGGGTGGGAAAGCGTACGGTCCTGAAAGGGGGTGTCCGGGTGTACTCACGGGTAATGGACCAGCCAGTTGAAGAGACTGTCAATCTCCAGGAAGAGCGAGTGCGGGTGGAGCGGCAACCCGTCAATCGGCCGGTCAAGGAGTCCGATTTCCGGACGGGCCGGGACGAGGTAATCGAAGTGCAGGAATACGCCGAAGAACCCGTTATCTCAAAAGAAGCTCGGGTTGTCGAAGAGGTGCGCGTCAATAAAGAAGCCACGCAAAGGAAAGAGACCGTCAAAGACAATGTGCGCCGGACGGAAGTGAAAGTGGAAAATCTGGGCGAACAGGGCGCGAAAAGCTCCCGCAGCAACATTGATGACGATTTCCGCAGTCACTTTACCAACTATTACGGGACGACCGGCGATACCTATGAAAATTACGCGCCGGCTTACCGCTATGGATATGACAGTGCCAGCGATCCGCGCTACCAAGGGCGAGACTTCAACGAAGTAGAATCAGACCTTCGGACAGACTACGCGCGCCGTTATCCGACCTCCACATGGGAGAAGATTAAGGACTCGGTTCGCTACGGCTGGGACAAAGTAACCGGACGGTCTAGTTCAGCCAGCAGTTCGCGTTGAACTATGCATCGCCAAGATAACGACGTAGTTGTTCCTGTCGTTACTGAGGAACTACATGCGGACGCCATCCCGGTACAAACGGGTGGCGTCCGTGTCACAAAGCGTATTGAAGGCTACGATGAAGTTCTAGAGCAGGAGCTTCGAAAGGGCCGTGTCGAAATCAGAAGAGTGAAGACAGACCGCGTGGTCGACGGTCCCCAGCCTGTTCAGCGTGTCGGTAACACGCTAGTGGTGCCAGTAGTATCGGAGATGTTGCATTTTGAAAAACGATGGGTGGTAACTGAGGAGATCCATCTCACCCAGATCGAAGAGCGCGACACGGTGCAGGAAACTGTCAGAGTGAACCAAGAAAAGGCCGAAGTCGAGCGTCTAGACGAAGCAGGGAACGCGGTGTCGACAGTCGATCCAGAAATTGAGCGTGACACAGCGGCCAATCGCGGGGCTCCGGAAACCTTGATTCGGCGGAGAGATGCCGCTAGGCCGCCCGACGCATCGAGCCCCAAGCGAAAAGTTCGCTCCAGCTCTGAGAGCATATTGAAAAACCGATCGGACGATCTCAACAAAACGGGCTAACGATCGGAAGGGCGCGAGATCGGCCTAAAACATTTTTGATATTTCTTGTCTGTTTGGCCCGGAGCGGGTATACTGTCTCCAAATAACCTATCTAAACCTGGTCAACGACCTCAGCCGTCGGGCTCCCGTTGAGCTCACGATGGCTGTTCAAGCCTTCTTTCAGGAGAACGTTCATGGCGTCAAAGTGTTGCGCTATGACTGGGCAGAGGACGGAACGGTAGTTCTGACTTTGGATTGCCATCCGCGGTATTCGGCGGCCAAGGTGATGACATTCGGCGACCTACTCAAAGAACTGCGCGGTCTTTGCCCTTGGCAATTGGGGAAGGACGTGGTGATCGGCATCAAGACGGCGTTTGCGGAGGTGTTGACCGTATATCACGAATTCGATCTCGCAAGCGATTCGGGCAACAGCCTTATGCTGATTTGTACGCCACCCAGTGAGTATTTCGAATTTACGGCGGCGTAGTAAGGTTGCAGCGCAGTGCTGTCAGCCGAATCTCCGGTCAAGTATTTGCTTGTGTTGTTGGAGTGGCAGGTGTTCGATTCGCCTTCGCCATACTCACCTTTACCGGTTTCAAAAACCAGGCCGAACTCTTGGCGCGTTCTGGATCGGCAACAGAGGCGGGCTCGCGTTTCAGCTGTTCACGGGTTCGTTGAACAATGGTCGCGGGGCCGCCTGAAGGCATGTCCGAGCTAACTACGGAGCCGCAGCATGACGTCATCGCGGCTTGTAAATTGAATGGCACGAATCCCAAGCAACTCGGCTCCCTGCACGTTCTCGATCCGATCGTCTAAGAGCAGTGTCTGTTCGGGAGGGGTGTTCAAGCCTTCCAGGCAATGCTCGTAGACGGCCGGCTCCGGCTTCACCGCATGAATTTCATAGGACAGCGTAACTTGATCGAAGTTACTCAGCTTTTGCGTATGCGATTTGAGAGCTTCACCTAAGTCTCGGGGCATATTTGATATGAGGCCCACACGCTTGCCCGCGGCGCGGAGTTGGTCGATCCACTCCCACATCACAGAATCAAATTGCATCCAGCTGTGGTTATCGAAATCGATCAATTCCTCAATAACCTGTTCGGTGAGAGGTGCGCCGCCGCGCTGGGCAACAATCTGCCAATATTCGATTCCGGAAATTACGTCCTTGTCATAGTCACAGCGCTCCGACCAATATAGTTCGGTAAACACGTCCTTCGGAATACCGGCTATCTGCGCCAGCTTCGCCTGATCGCCATCACTTTGGTGGTGAACCATAACGCCGCCGTAATCGAACATAAAGCCATCGTAGGAACTAACGAGAGCCATCGGTAACCTGTTCACGGCGGCAGCGAACTTCGCGAATTGCATAAATGCGCCGGCCTTGGCTCTCAAAATAGGTACGCATCAAGACTTCGCCGATCAAACCGGTACTGAACAACATCAGCCCAGCGAACCAGAGCATAGCGCCCGCAACGAGCAAAGGCCCGTGCTCCGCGAGGATGTCTTTTCCAGCGAGCTTGTCGATAAGAATGTACGCCAAAACCGACGTGCCCAACACGATCCCAGTCAAGCCGAACTTCCCGAAGAAATGCATAGGGCGCGTCAGATACCGGAGCATGAATTGAATTGTGAGAATGTCGAAGAACACGCGAAACGTGCGGCCAAGACCGTAATGTGAGGCGCCGCTCGGCCGATGGACGCTCTTGATGGGTACCTCGGCTATTCGAGCCCCGTAGAAACTTGCCAGGGCTGGAATGAACCGGTGCAGTTCGCCGTACAGATTGATATCCTTCAAAATTTCGGAGCGATATGCCTTAAACGTGGTGCCGAAATCGTGGAGCACGACGCCGGACGCTTTTTTCATCATCCAGTTTGCGACACGGGAAGGAAACTTGCGAGTGACGGTATTATCGACGCGATATTTCCGCCATCCGCTGGCCATATCGTAGCCTTGCTCGATTTTTTCGAGAAGTAACGGGATGTCTTCAGGATCGTGTTGCAGGTCGCCATCCATCGAGACGATCACGTCACCCTGTGCCTCATCAAAGCCAGCCGCCAGAGCGGCTGTTTGTCCGAAGTTGCGCCGCAAACGGATAACCTTCAGGCGACAGTCCGTCTCGGCCAGGTTCGCAAGAAGATCGAAGCTGCGGTCGGTGGACGCGTCATCGATAAAGAGAATCTCGTAGGCAGTATGAAGCTTCTCGAGCACTACCGTGAGGCGATCATATAACGGCAAAATGGCCGGCTCTTCATTGTGAATGGGGATAACAATAGAGAGCATCGCGATTCCCTCCAGTGTAACGGACCAAATGTGGGCGTCCGGAGTCCGTTCCCAGTAATTCAAAGCATAAATTTACGTTGACCGCTTAGACGATCTCGAATACATTAGGCCTGGAGAATTGCGACTTTGTCGAGGTACCTCGCTGGGTGCCACGGTTGCTGCAGCGTGCCTGCTCGCGATCGCTAAGGGTTCGCCAAACGGGTATGATCGGGCGGCCATGGGATTCGCTGCTCCCTAGAGTACGTTCCGCGATTACCCTTTCAGGTACGCCCTCTTACGCGAAAGTTGAAGCAGTGATTTGGTAGACAAAACTTTCTCGGCCAGTTCCATCGGGCCTTGATCCTACACGAAGTCCGCCTATTTTTTCCACGGCTCTCTGCGAACGCAAATTTTGCGGACCAATAAGAAAGATGACGCTGGTAACGAATCTGAAGGCGTGCCGTAGCATAAGCTGTTTCATCTCCCTGTTGTAGATGCCGCCCCAATACGACCTGGCCAAAAACGTCCAACCGATCTCGATCTCGCTTTTCTCTTTGTCGTAGCCGTGGAATCGCGACGACCCGATGACCTGGCCATCTTTGGAATCAACAGCTAGCAACGCTCCACCGGAGTCTAAAGCCTCGCGAAAAAACACCGTGAAAACCTTTTGTTTGTAACGATCTTTGATTGGATGCTGTTCCCAAATGAGGGGATCGGCAGCTACGGCGTAAAGGTCGTCAAATTGCTCTGCTCGAAGCGGTCTGAGTTCGAGGAACTCGCCTTTCAAACTTGGTTGGAGATCAAAGGACATTCTGATTCTGTCTTCAAACCTTTGAAATGTGTAACTCTTATCATCCTTCATCTGTGGGCTCAATGTAGAACGCCCCAGTCTTCCGCTGATTTGGTGGAATCGCCTGATCGAAATCACTCTTAACGCCGATAAGGGAAGAGGATAACGTAGCCGGACTAACGAAACCATGAACAGTGCGCTTCCGACAATGGTTCTCTTCATTGGGTTACCTATCGCCGATCTGCAGAGCTACGGCCAAGGTGCGCTTAAGCTATTGGAGCACTTGATTTCCGCCGCCCAGACGTGGGCGAAAGGCGGGTTCCAAGGATGGGCCCTGGTTGCGACCGAGATCGTCGTAGGTGCTGCCCTGTTGACGTTGGTTTGCGTTTTGTTACTCCTGATCCAAGCACGCCGCAAAACGCGAAAGTTTCGAAAAGAGCTTGCCACACTAGTCACCCTCACGCGGGCGGCTGAGTCTGCCAATGAGGCGAAGGTGAAGTTCCTAGCGGGCATGAGCCATCGGATTCGCACGCCCATGAACGCGATTGGCGGTTTTACCTACTTAGCTTTGAAGACAGATCTCGATCCTGAACTGCGTGAGCACCTGGATGCGGTACGCACGTCGGCCGACTGGCTCATGCACATCGCAAACGATGTTCTTGAATTTTCCCGCATCGAGGCAGGCAAACTGCAGCTTGATAACGGACCGTTCTCGATTTCTGAGTGCATGCTCTCTGCGATGAAAATCGTGGAGCGAGAGGCCTCCGCGAAGAAGCTCGTCACAGGCTGCAAGATAGATCCGCAGATGCCGGAAGTGGTTTGTGGTGATCCGACACGACTGCGTCATGTGATTTTTAATTTTCTGGAATATGCAGTCAGATTCACTACGAGTGGGAGCATCATCCTCTCAGCCGCACTTGAATCGAATTCAGCAGACGACGTTCTCATCCGCGTGGCGGTAACCGAGACAGGCGTTGGGATTTCGCCAACCAAGCCGCCGTTGATTTTTGAAGCAGTCGAGCACACAGATGCGGGCACCGCCCTCAAAACTGACGGGACAGACCTCGGACTTATGATTGCAAGCCGGCTCGTTGATCTGATGGGCGGGACGATGGAGGCTCAGAGTCAATTAGGTGCGGGCTGTACGTTCGAGTTCACTGTGCGATTCCAAAAACACAAAGCGGCGGCGGAACTCGACGCTCCGGTCCATGCTCGGGAGATCCATTCTCCTGACATGCATGCTCCTGAGAGTGTTGGGTTAAGGAAGCTTTCGATTCTCGTTGCGGAAGATAACGCGGTAAATCTCCGCCTGACTACTAAGGTTCTGGAATCGGCGGGGCATCGTGTTTGGAGCGCCGCCAATGGGAAAGAGGCTGCGCACAACGTCCAAACCGAGGGGTTTGATCTCATCCTCATGGACATGGAGATGCCCAACATCGACGGCCTGGAAGCGACGCGCGCAATTCGAGCCGCCGAGGCGCCAAGTCTACATGTTCCCATCTACGCGCTCACGGCGCATGCCTTGCCTAGCGATCGGGACAGATGCTTCGCCGCCGGAATGGATGGGTTTATTTCAAAGCCGATCGCGGTGGATGAGGTATTGCAACTCGTATCCAAGTTAGCCGCAGGGACGGCTAATACGAGTGACGCGGATATCGCTTTCAATCCTGAGGGCAAGGCATCCATTGCCGAGGGAAATGATTGCGAAATACCGACCGAATGTGCCACAGCTAAGATAAACGGGAGCGCTGGCATCACCGCAACGGCGACGGAAACTAGCTTTCGTGATTCAGGCATGAACACCGGGGACTCGAGCGCCCGGCTTCCTGATCTTAAAGGCCTCTCTATCGAGCCAGAGGACAGTGCCTTCACACCTAAGCGCCTCGAACAGGAGATACGTACTGCGAGTGACATCGCTGGCCGCGGCGCGAATAGTGAAAATCCGAGTGCAGACGCCGGCGAGGGTGAGTTTGCGCTGGAGATGATTCTGAGCAATCTCGGGGATCTTGCACTAAATGTTGCACCTGAAGCGTATACCTCAGAAACCGAGGCAACGTCTCTCACTGGCTCTCTCCATGGCGGAGGAGTTCGGAACCTGGACTTGAGTCATTACTTGCTCGCGGGAGTGCCCGTGACGGAAACGACCGGTCTCCCTGGCGCAACCAACGCCCCCCTCAATACCGAGATTGATGACGCGTGTGATATTGCGATCGATGCACCGGAAGAGCTCGTTATCTCGGATTCTGATGAGAATGTTATCCAAGAGCGAAATCGAAGCGCGGAGATCATCAGCATTCTTCCCGGTATAGAAGTTTGCCTTGGCAACTCGGATGATAGCGGTCCGTCCGGAAACGCTAGGCTGAGCGCTCCCGCCGGGCTGGCGCTGCTTGAGGCTGCTTGCCAATTGACGCAGCAATCACCGTCACTGGCGAAGCAAGACGACGGGCCCATTGACACCGCAGCCTGGGATCCATTTGAGCAAGCGCGCAAATCGCTTTCCAAGTCTCGCTTCGGTGTCAAAGTGATTCACAGCGATGGAGATCCGAGCGACCGCAACTTGATTTAACGAAAAGGATGCATGAACAAATGTCAACAGTTGACGTGAACGGGGCAGTTGGGAACGGAGCGGCCGGCGCGGTCGTCGATCTCGTCCTTCAAGGGAAGGGTGGAATCGGGAAAAGCGTGATGGCGAGCTGGCTCGCCGAATACCTTCTCAAGCGCGGCAAGAACGTGCATTGCATTGACGGCGATCCGGTAAATCGTTCGCTCGCTCAGTACAAATCCCTCAATGCCGAGAAGCTAGATTTGATCAATGAAGAAGGGCTTATCGTTCGCACACGTTATGACGCCCTACTGGAACGGTTCGCTACTGAAGACGGACTGTTCGTTGTGGACAGCGGGTCCACGGCGTTCCTACCTTTCTGGAGTTACATCGTTGAGACTGAAGTGATTCGGGTGCTCCGCGAGACTGGCCGCAAGTTATACGTCCATTGCGTCGTGAGCGGCGGTGAAATGTTGAGCGATAGCCTCTTGGGTTTCGACACCTTGGCCAGGAGTACGCCGGATCGCAACGTGGTCGTGTGGATCAATGAGTATTTCGGCCCGGTGGCGCGCGACGGCAAAACATTTGATCAGATGAACGTTTTCCAGAAGCACGCCGAAAAGGTTCTCGGATCGATAGGGATTCCGCAGCGAAGCCCCGATACATTCGGAGCGACGGTTCTGCTCATGCGCGAAAAGAAGCTGACGTTTGATGAGGCGATTCAGTCGGACCAGTTTATGCTCGCGCAAAAGTCGCGACTCCACATCGTCCGGCGTGATCTCTACGAGCAGCTCGATAAAATGCAATTGACTCAATAAATTCGCGACCTGATGAGAGTGACCCCGAGCATTGTTGTTTGAGCGCGGCGGCGTTTCGACATGCGAATTTGGATCAAGCAAGTTCCCACAAATAGTGGGTCCTTCCCCTTTCCTTAGGAAGGCTCATACAGGCTGCAGGCGCGTGCCAAAACTGCTAAAATGTGATTACAGCACAGATATCCCTAAGCTCTGTTTTTACAACAGTTTGCCGGGGTCTTGTTCTCATTCTAGGAGTTTAATTTGGCCAATCAAGATGGATCGAGTAGCGGTGGTCTGTTTCCGCCCGGCGATAACAAAAGCCTGATCCCGACCAACATCGAAGATGAGATGAAACGCTCGTATCTCGATTACGCAATGAGCGTAATCATAGGTCGAGCGCTACCCGACATCCGCGACGGGTTGAAACCCGTGCATCGCCGCATTTTGTACGGGCTGCACGAGATGGGCCTGCATTTCAACAGGCCGACGCGCAAGTGCGCCAAGATCGTCGGCGAAGTCCTCGGGAAATATCACCCGCACGGCGATGCACCCGTGTATGACTCGCTGGTACGGATGGCGCAAACGTTTTCGATGCGTTACCCGCTAATCGACGGCCAAGGCAATTTTGGATCCGTCGATGGCGACCCGCCTGCGGCCATGCGGTATACGGAGGCACGGCTGTCGAGGATCGCGGGCACTCTGCTCGAAGACATCGACAAAGAAACCGTCGATTTTCGCCCGAATTATGACGACAGCGAAGTTGAGCCGGAAATCCTGCCCACCCGTGTGCCGAATCTGCTTATCAATGGCTCTTCCGGAATTGCGGTGGGAATGGCGACCAATATTCCGCCCCATAATTTAAAAGAAATTATCGATGCGACGATTGCGTTGATCAATGCGCCGAGCACGCCGCTGGCGAAGGTTCTGGAAATGGTCCCTGGACCGGATTTTCCTACGGGCGGATTCCTTTTGGGCCGCCAAGGTATTCTCGACTACTACATGAGGGGCCGAGGGAGCCTGAAGTTGCGGGCGAAGGCTGCGATTGAGAAGATCGGCAAGGATCGCGAGGCAATTGTCGTCACCGAGATTCCGTTCCAGGTAAACAAGGCCCGGCTCATCGAGCATGTTGCTTCGCTCATTTCAGACAAGAAGCTGGAGGGCATTTCAGATCCTCGCGACGAGAGCGATCGCGACGGTATGCGGATCGTTTTCGAGCTCAAACGCGGCGAAAATGCCGAAGTCGTGCTGAACAATCTGTATAAGCAGACGCAAATGCAGATCAACTTCGGCGTGATCATGCTGTCCATAGTCAACGGGCAGCCCCGCGAGCTCGGCCTGATTGATGTCATCAAGCGCTTCATCGATCACCGCACCGATGTGGTGCGACGCCGCACGGATTATTTGTTGCGAAAGGCCAGAGACCGGGAACACTTGCTGCTCGGCTTTCAAAGGGCGCTCGACAACCTTGACGCCCTGATCGCTCTGATTCGCGCGGCCAAAACACCGAGGGACGCCCGCGAAGGTCTGGTATCGCGCTTTGAATTCACGGAGCGGCAGTCACAGGCCATTATCGAGTTGCAACTCCAGCGCCTCACTGGAATGGAGCAGCAGAAGATCCTGGATGAGCTGGCGGACATTCAGCGGCAGATCGCTGAGTATCTGGAAATACTCGGTTCGGAGAAAATAGTGAAAGCGCTGATCATCAAAGAGCTTAAAGAAGTTCAAAAGGACTTCGGAGACGAGCGGCGCACGCAAATCATAGAAGATACCGGCGAAATCCGGCTCGAAGACCTCGTCCAAATGGAAGACGTCGCAGTGACCGTATCGCGCGGCGGCTATCTGAAACGCACTTCAGTGGATACTTACCGGCGCCAGTCCAGAGGCGGCAAGGGTCGGATCGGGATGGGAACCCGGTCAGAAGATGTTGTCGAGCATCTAGTCATCGCGTCAACGCACGCCTATTTGCTGATTTTCACCAATAAAGGCCGGGTCTATTGGCTGAAAATCTATGAGATTCCCGATGCTGCCACAACGGGTAAAGGTAAGCACGTCTCTGGCTTGATCAGCTTGCAGCCTGATGAAGCTGTAAAGGCGTTCTTGCCCGTAAAGGAATTCGTCCCGGGCAAATTCATCGTCATGGTGACTCGTCAAGGCGTGATCAAGAAATGCGAGCTCACCGAGTTCGATAACCCGCTTTCACGCGGCATTATCGCACTCGCGTTGGATGACAGTGACGAGTTGTTAGGCGCGACCATTACGAATGGCAACAGCTTTATCTTCCTCGGATCGCACAAAGGCATGGCAAGCCGCTTCAACGAAGACGAGGTTCGCGCGATGGGCCGGCAAGCGCGGGGCGTACGGGCAATGGACCTGCAGGAAGGCGACTATCTGATCGGTCTCCTGGTAGTTGAGAAGGAAGGCCTAATTCTCTCTATTTCTGAGAATGGATTCGGAAAACGAACACCGCTTCAGGATTATCGTTTGACTGCTCGCGGCCGCAAGGGAGTGATCAATATGAAGACGACGCCGAAGGTCGGCAAGGTCGTCGCTGTGCTCTCCGTTAAAGAGAGCACCGATCTCATGATCATCACGAAAGACGGCAAGATCATTCGTCTGGAATCTGGCTTGATCCGGCAGGCGGGCCGCTCGACGCAAGGAGTTCGGCTGGTTCGCTTGGAGGAGGCCGATCAAGTTGCCGCAGCCTCGGTTATTCCGGAATCTGACGAAGAGACGGTAAAGAACGGGGAGTTGCCGCTGCAGTAACCGAAGCAGCTCTATGGATTTTCTTCGAGATGCTTCAGCCAAGCGTCCATAACTTCCTCAACGCGTCGCAGCTCGGCGCGAAGCTCAGCCCGGGTGGCTTGCCCTTCCGCCCGGATGAGCTCCCGCAGATCGTCCATACGTTTAGCGAAATCGTCCATACGCTTACCGAACCGCGCGCGGGCAATCGCTGATTCTTGCATTGGATTGCAGCCACGCCAGAACAACCGAACTGAGATAACGCGATACTAGGATCAATCTGTGGCATCCGACGGTTCCGCTCGATCTTACCGCAGTATTTCTTTTGAGAAACGCCTTAGTGCGTATGCCCAAGCGCTTTAATAGCTTCAGGACTGGCATCGTGGCGCGGCAGTTCAAGACTGACTGGCAGACTGAAAAGGAAGGTTGACCCCACCCCTGGAGTTGACTCAGCCCAGATACGGCCGCCGTGGCGTTCTACGATCTTTCGCGAGATCGAGAGACCCATTCCAGTCCCCTCCACGTCACGGCTATGGAGACGCTGGAATAGTGCAAAGATTCGTTCAGCGTACTCTTGCTCAAAGCCCTGTCCATTATCTGCAATGGAGAAAATCCAATCACTACCGTCCCGTTTCGCTTCGACTCGCACGAGCGGCCGCTCGTCACGCCGGTATTTGATGCAAGTCGAAATCAGGTTTTGCAGTGGTTGAGAACAT
>JBPCJX010000146.1:0-16173 GCA_051004875.1 Bryobacteraceae bacterium | reverse complement strand
ACGCAATGACGCTCGATCAAGAGATTCAAGTTTGGTGCGTAATCTGCGCTTGGGTGTCCGGCATCGGGGCTTTAACTGCTGTTGTGACCGCGTTGTATCTGAGGAGACGCGTAGAAAAGGTCCGATTGAACGCCCACGCTGGGCTTAGAGTGGTTATTCTCGGCGATGGCAGCCCGTTTCAAAGGCATCTGGCAATTTCTGCTACCAATCTCGGAGAGCGCCCGGTCACAGTCAACAGCGTCGGCTGGGTGATCGGTAAAGGCAAAAAGAAGCGGTACGCGCTTCAGACGGTATCTGGTCCGCACACGCGACAGTATCCCGTCGAACTTGCCCACGGCAAGACTGCGGATTTCCTGGTTTCATTCGACGTGACGAAGAATTGGGTGGCGGATTTTGCCACCGATTTTGTTCAAGATCTTTCGGACAAATCCCTGAAGACACTTTTCGCTCAACTCCACACGTCCGTGGGGCAAACCATCAATGTGCGCCCTGAGAAGGACCTTTTGGATGAACTCAAGAAAGTCACGAAACACAAGATGAATTCCAACTGAGACACTACCATGCGGTGATCCAACTTCGGCAGTGTCCAAGGTTGGTAAGACACTATCCCAAGTTCGGGTAGTATCCTGTGCAGTTCCGTCCTACTTCGGTTTGGGGATCTGGGCCAGCAAGCTCTTCGATAGCTTGGCTACAACATGGACCTGCCGAGTCCACTACTATCGCGTTAAGCTGCCTGGCCGGAGCACAGCCACGGGGATATCTCCTTTAACGCCCTGTTAGCCGGCTAAGTCAGCTCGAATGTGCTTCACGCTTCTCGCGTGCCGCTCCGCCGATCCCACCAGGTCAGCACCCGCAGCGCGCGCAGAGTATTCCAGCGGCTCGGAGCACCGAGGCGTTCAAGCTCGAAATACGTCTTCCCTTTGTACAAGTGTTGCAGCGACCAGCGTCCGTCCTTGCGCTGGCTGCTACGGACGATACCGATTGCCTCGGCTAAGCGCGGGTCGCAAGGCGCATTGACGGCTTGAAAGTAATCGAGCGCGGAGGATGTCGTAGTGCCATCTGGGCGGAAAAGAGAAGCGCGTGAATACAGGCTTGGATGATTTCGCCGGTACGATGGGAGCGAAAGAGCCGATGTATCAGCAGGAACTCGCGGCCACGGCGCTGTGCAGCTCGCACTTGCCGGAGTTTGAGTCCACGGTGCAATTCGTAGAACCGCAAGCCCTCGAGTACGCTGATGGTCGTGTGGACGGAAGCGTGGGTTGCACCATGCGGGCGCCGGCAATTCCACCCGCCGTCGGGCATCTGTTGCTCGAGCAGGTGGCCGGCAATGGTGTCGAGACGGGAGTCTTCATACTCGAAGCACGAGAGGATGGAAAGCACCATCCCTGTGACGCACGTCTCGCTGCGGCGTGTCCATTTTGCCCAGATGCCGTAGTTGATACCGCCGTCACGCTGGAGCCCTCGGTCGAGAAGGAGCCTACAGGCGTTTCGCGCTTGCCGGTTATTGGCTGGCAAGCCGAAGTCACGGAGCAGCAGCATCGTGTAGGTGGTTGAGATCCACTTTGGCGAGTAGAGCCCGCCGTCCGACGCCAAGCCTCTCGCCCAGGTGCCTTCGGGGTCCTGTTTAGCGAGCAGACGCGCGCCCCAGCCATCGCGCGCTACTTTTCGCCACTCATGCGCGACGGTGCGTTCTGCAGCCCCGACCAAATCCCGCAAAACCTGCCAACGAATGGCCGGGTCTCCATTGAGGAGCCACTGGATGACCTTATTCGTGCGCGATTCCGACGTCACTCGCGAGGCGCTCATAACTTCTTTTGAATGCCTTGCTACACTCGCGTGGCGATCACTTCGAGGTACTCATTCCGAACCACGGTTGTCCCGCTACCCGACTGGTTGTGCTCGCTCCACAGATTCTCAAGGTCGGCGGCATAGGCTGCCTGCTGCGATGGATCGAGTCGCGAAAAAGCAACTTGGGTCGGTCCAAAGTAGTCGCGAAATAGTTGGACGACCTCGCGCGGCGGAAACGGGAACTCCATGTCGATAGTTCGACGGGCGGTGTCGATTGGGGAGGCTACGGCTGCCAGCCGTTTTCGAACCACATCTTCGTCGCCCCAAAGCACGGGCGCCGGGATTCCTTCAGGCGGTGGAATATGCCGGGCAGTCAATGCGAACATCTTGCCCGAAAATCCCTGGGGAGTCCAGTTTGCCATCGCAATGAGACCTCCGGGCCGACAGACCCTTGCGAGTTCGGCTGCCACCTGTTCCGGACGTGGAGCGAACATGGCTCCGAACATGCTCATCACGAGATCGTAGCGCGCATCTGGATACGGCAGGTTCTCAGCGTCGCCCTCATCAAAGCTGGCTGTAAGACCTTCGGCCAATGCTCGTTCGCGCGCTTGGTGGAGCAGATTCGGTGCAATGTCTATGCCTGTGACGTGAGCGCCCTTGCGGGCTGCCGGAATGGCGCTGTTTCCAGTACCGCAAGCGACATCGAGTACGTTCATTCCGGGCAGGATACTCAGCCGGCCCACGAACTCTTCAGCAATTTTGGTCGAGTAGTGTGCGATCCGACCAAAATCGCCAGCCATCCACGTGCTACGCATACGGTCTTCAATTGCTGAAACCCGACTGGAAGTTCCATGTGACTCCTCCTTTGTCGCCGTTTATTGTACAGAAGCCATATACGGGGTCGAACGTTGGTGCTTCGGAGCGCGTAGGCTTTTTACGCAGAGCCCTGAATAATAATTTGGAGAGCGGCACGTTGAGGTATTGTGAGAGCTATTACATGAAGGCCTATGTCGTTACCACTGCGGTAATCTTCGGTCTGCTCACTCTGGCGATATCTGGCGCGCCATTGAGGAAGAGCCGCAACTGGCGAAGCAGCCCTGGTACATTCTCCTGACCATTGCCTCCGCAGCTCTCTGCGTTTGGGCTTTGCGCTTGCTTCGGCGCTGGCCGCGATCGTAACGATATTCTTCGTTTGCCCGTGTTCGTTGCGCTCGGACGCGTACTGAGCGACGTGGGAACTTTGGCCGGATCGTGTTCGTGGGACTGGCCTGGGCGTTTCGCACGAATCGAAGGATCGTGCTAAGCTGCCCCTGGGACGGCAAGCTGCGTCAGTACGCGCTCCTGTTCGATCTGCAATGCATATCCCCGATGGATACCTTAGTCCTTCCACGTGCATAACTCTGTGTGGGGCGGCCGCACCTTTCTGGTTTGCGGCTCTGAACCGCGTAAAGAGAACTCTGAGCACGCGGATGATTCCCCTTCTGTCGGTTTTTTCAGCGTTTTCCTTTGTGATCATGATGTTTAATCTGCCACTGCCAGGTGGGACGACGGGGCACGCCGTAGGCATGGGCGTCGCCAGCATTGTGCTGGGCCCGTGGGCTTCCATCGTGGCTATTTCGGTCGCTTTGTTGATCCAAGCGGTTTTTTTCGGAGATGGGGGGATCACCGCCATTGGCGCAAACTGCTTCAACATGGCAATCGTCGGCTCGCTGGTAGCGTACGCAGTCTACCGAACCCTATCCGGCCGGGCCGCGATCTGTTCCACGCGGCGGGTCGTTGGGGCGGGAATCGCAGGCTACGTCGGTATCAACGTAGCCGCCCTTTGCGCAGCCATTGAATTCGGTATTCAGCCCGTTTTTTTTCACGATGCTTCCGGCGCACCGCTCTATGCGCCTTACTCTCTAAGTGTTGCGATTCCCGCCATGATGATCGGACATCTAACGTTTGCCGGGATCGCCGAACTCGTGATTTCATCGGGCATCGTTGCTTGGATGCAGAAGGTTGATCCGGAGTTGCTCCGTCTGACCGCACCCAATGCCCCGGATGTCGATAACTCCATCCCGTCTCAAGGTGATCGCCCAGTCTGGCCGACCGCGCGGAAGCTCTGGCTCGGCATTGCCATTCTTCTGGTTTTGACCCCCGTCGGCATCCTTGCAGTCGGGAGTGCCTGGGGAGAATGGAGCGCACATGATTTTTCAAATCCGCACTTACGCAACCAGATTACAGCCGGGTCCGGCCATCACGCCCCGCCCCATCACGCTCCTCGTGGTCTGGAACGGCTGTCCTCCGTGTGGACAGCTCCGCTCTCTCGATACGCGCCGTCATTTATTCGCAGCACTTCATTCGGGTACCTGGTATCCGCGATGGTGGGAGTTGGACTCATTCTCATTTTGAATTTGCTTCTGCAATGGTTTTTGGGAAGAAGACGCCCGCCGAGTACCAATGATTCCTCGAACGAAATCCGGGTTGTCCCAGGCCGACGCCGCCGCAAGAGCTTCGTCGAAAAGACAACACGTGGTTTGTTGCACACATTAGAGCACGCGCTTTTTGCGGAGGAAATGGCGCAAGTCGATGGTTTCTTGCAGCGCCTGGACGCTCGAGTGAAATTGGTTGGAATTGGAACCCTCATCATTGCTGCTGTTGCTGTGCATCGAATTTCCACGCTGTTCGCCTTATTTATTGCAGGCGCTCTTCTTGCTTTCATCTCTCGCATTCCGATTCGTGTTCTCGTTACGAGGGTTTGGATTGGGGTTCTCGCCTTTACGGGCGCCATCGCATTGCCGGCAATTTTCTTGACGCCAGGCGTGACCGTCTGGCGCGTGCCCGTGCTCGAATGGGCAGTGTCGTATCAAGGCGTGCGTAGTGCCGCGTTCCTTATTCTGCGCGCAGAAACAGCCGCCACATTTTCGGTACTGCTCATTCTTTGTACACTCTGGACGCACCTGCTGCGAGCAATTCGGTTCTTTCGCGTACCCGCGATCCTGGTGGTGATAGTCGGGATGACATACCGTTATATTTTCCTGTTTTTGCAAACCGCCCAAGAAATGTTCGGCGCTCGCGAGGCGCGCCTGATTGGTACCCTGGAACCCGCAGACCGGCGCCGTCTGGCGGCTGCGAGTGCGGGCGTGCTACTCGGCAAGAGCATGCACTTGAGTGGCGAAGTGCACATGGCTATGCAAGCGCGGGGCTTCCGTGGCGATGTCCACCTGCTCGACGATGCAACAATGCGTCCGAATGACTGGCTGCGACTTGCCGCCTTTTTCGGAGTTGCTTCCGCTGCCATATGGTTGGGCCGGTGAGACACGAGGCTGAAGCAGCATTCAGTGTTCGTGACGTGTCGTATCGCTACAACCAGGTGCTCGCATTGAGTGCCCTGTCGATAGAGGTGGCACGGGGCGAACGCGTCGCGTTGCTGGGCGCCAATGGATCGGGTAAATCCACTCTGCTTCGTTTGCTCGCTGGCTTGTATTTTCCAGAGCAGGGCAATATTTCATTTTTTGGAGAGAGCCTTACCGAACGGCGATTGCAAGACGAGGCGTTCTTTTTTACTTTCCGCCGGCGAGTGGGACTCGTCTTTCAGAATCCGGATATACAGCTTTTCAATCCGAGCGTATTCGATGAAGTTGCGTTTGGACCGCTTCAGTTGCGGTGGGCAAAGGCCCACATTCGCGAGCGCGTTGAGGAAGCGCTCGAATCGATGGGAATTGCCCATCTGAGAGATCGCGCACCGCACCGGCTGTCGGGGGGCGAAAAGAAGCGCGTCGCTCTCGCCTCCGTCCTGATCATGGACCCGGAGGTGCTCCTTCTTGATGAACCGAGCTCAGCCCTCGATCCCGGCAGCCAGTCTCAGATCGTCGATCTGCTTGTCTCATGGGGAAACGGCTCAAAAACTGTCATCACCGCAACGCATGATTTGGATTCGCTCGAGGATATTGCTGACCGCTGCTACGTGTTCGAACGAGGCCGGATTGCGGGCGAGGGTACACCACTGAAGGTGCTGCATGACGTTACCCTCCTGGAACAAACAAGATTGATACGGGCCCACCACCACGTTCACGATGAGGAGACCAACTACCCACACCCCCACTTGCATCGCCACAATACAGAGTAAGCGGGGCCAATGAACATTCAGAAACTCGTATGGTTACAAGCTTGTGAATATGCCGGAGGGAACAGTTAGCACTACGCAGAGAATTCGCGAACAAGCATCTGCGCGGACGGAACTGGCCGGTCTGCTGTCATTAATACGGATTAGCCCGTGTGGGCAGACTTGGCCACGGCCACGATCAAGCGACCGTGCTTAACGCCTTTCGTGCTGATCAGTGAATCGGCAGTTTCTTGCACGTCTCGGGCCTTGCCCCGCAGAACCACCACTTCCAGGCAGTTGTCGTGATCGAGATGGACATGCAATGCCGACACTACGGATTTGTGGTGCTGGTGCTGAAGGTCGGTGAGCTTTTCGCTTAATAACCGCACGTGGTGATCGTAGACTATTGTCACCGTTCCGACCACATTGGCGTTTGGCTTTGCTGCGGACTCCTTGACGAGTTCGGCTCGCGCCAGGTCCCGAAAGGCCTCCGACCGATTCGTATAGCCTCTTTTACCCATCAGCTGGTCGAATTGGTCCAGCAGTTCCCCTTCGATCGCCACACCAAAGCGCCGCAAATCAGACATAAAGAATCGATTTCATAACATTTAGGCGTTCAAACCGTTACTCGTAACACTATAGCCGTTCTCGCAGCATTTCCCGATTGGAGTTTCGGGTTCGGAACGCATTGCAAGACCCCGGGGATTTCAATCCATACGAATGGCCAGAGTCGTATGTATCTATGGACCGTGGTAACACAAATCGCAATGATGAGCTTTGGGGGTAGTAGTACTGAATTTACAATCGTGCTACTGAGTGATAGTGTTACGAAGCCTAATATCTTGCTACATACAAGAAGGGAACCTGGCAATGAAATCAACGATACCTGTCGAATTTCGGAAGTAGCCAAACTTGCCGTTCGCCAAGACAACCTCTGTATTGCTGCGCCTCGGTGTTGTGGGGTTGGCGCTTTATAACCTGATTGCAGTGGCGCGGGTTGAGGCTGCGGTGGCCGTACTTGCCGGCACGGTCACGGACCCGCAGGGTCTCGCTGTTCCAGGAGCTACTCTTCGTCTTCTCCGTCGCGCCGACTCTTCTCAGCGCGAGACAAGGAGTGATGATCAAGGGCGTTTCGCGTTCCAGACGTTGAACGCAGGAGAATATCAGCTCGCGGCCGAGGCAGCAGGTTTTCCGATTCTCAATCGAACCATCTCTGTTCGGGCAGACTCGGCGCAGACCGCGGATCTGCAGTTCTCGGCTGTGATTTCGCAAAACCAATCCATCACTGTGTCGGCTGATGTCTCCGACGCAGGTTTGTTTGCCCCCGATCCGGCCCAGCGAATCATGGTGCGGGACGAAACACTGGATGCCAACCCCGGGCGGCCCGGCATGCCGGTCTCGATTCCGGGGATGCCCGTCGAGTCTCCCGCCGGTGGCGTGAAGCCGCCCCAGTATTTCGTGCCCGGCGTGGCGGGCGACCACGGCGAGCCCATTGCCATGTTCTTTCAGGTCGGCGGTTTTCTCTTTCCCAATAACCTGCCGGCAAATGCGCACGGAAACGGGTACGCCGATCCGAACGTGATCATTCCGATTGCGATTGAGGATATCCAAACTGATGGAGCAGCTTTTAACGTCCGGGAAGGCAATAACGCCGTTAATGCCGCCATCATTTTTAGCCTGCGCGACCGCATGGAGCCTATGATTCGGCTGACCGCCGATTCTCGCGACCTGAACCTGGTCACTACCTGGAGTCCGAAAGATCCGGCAGACAAGTCCTGGGTGGGCCTTGAAGTCTCCTACGGAAACGGCTTCCTGAAACGGCTCGAGCATCGCAAGCAGTACAAAGGCAATGTTTCGAAGGTCTTCAACTTCAGCAAGAACCAGCTCACCGTGTACGGAATCGGCTATTACGGATTCGCCCTTCAACCGGGGTTGATTCCCATTAACACCTACGTGCCCGACGATACCTATGACGCGCGACAGGGTGAAGAAACTTCGAACGGTGCGCTGATCCTCAACGATATTTGGCAGGTCACGCCTCATCGTCAGTTTCAGTTCTCCGGTTTTTACCGCTATTACACGCTTGACGTACGGCCGAACTTCGGGGATGGGTGGATTCGGCAAAGCGAGCATCGCAACACGAACTCGGAAGACATACTGTACGCGGACCAATACAACCAAGCGTTTTCACTGCTGGCCGGAGTTAATTTCAGACGCGAGGCTCCGAGCGCTCTCGACCTTGATCGAGTTGATAATGCAGGCGTTTTTCAGCCCGTCACCGCCAATAATCTTCTGCTCAACTTCTACAGCCCATTCCTGGCTGCGGATGGAACGCTCCATCATTTTGTTCACTACAACGTCGGCTACAGACGAGATGAAGTGGGCTTCGATAACCAGGACCTATACCGTCCGGAACTCTCATTTCACCGTCATGCGACCATCAATTCGCCAAAGGGCACGATCACTCTCTTTCCTCCGGACCGTATCTCTTTCCTGCCGACCGTGGCGCTGAGCTATGGCCAGGCGTTTCACATCAACGACCCTAGAATCGGCACGACTGCGGTTGAAGGGGGAACAATTGTCAGTAAAGCGCGGGCGTATCAGCTCGTGATACTCAAGACGATTGCGAAGACCGAGTTTCGTGTAACTCTCTCTCACGTCACTACAGCGCAGCAACTCGCAAGAATTTCTAACGACACTGGGCTACAGCAAGATGAAGGTCCTGGTTTGATCAAGTCGCTCGCCGTGACCGCTCGCCGGAATTTTTCTCGAGGTTTCATCCAGGTGTTATATGCCCGTGCTGATGCAAAGGATCGTCTGACAGGGTTGCCGAGTCCGGAGGCGCCGAGGCTCATCTGGGGTGTCCTGGGTACTTTTGACAACCTTCCTTTTCACCTGGTAGGGCGGGCTGAATACGAGCACGTCGGTATCAAACCCCTAGGAGACGGATTCAACTCCATACCGGTTCGGGAGTTTCGCGGGGCCTTGGTCCGTCCCTTCGAGAGCAAGGGTTTTGATATTGGGCTCAATTTCTTTATTGCCAGCGGATATGGCGGCCAGACTCTAGAGACGTTGGCATTACCCGGGGAAGGTGTTCCATTCGAGCGAGTAACCGGATTCCCCCTTCGCTCTTACGTCACAGCTTCTTTTACGTACCATTTCCGCCGTAATCGTTTGTAGACCCAGCAGGATTTCTAAACCTCTTATAGTACTAGCAAACTGCCGATTGCTTCCAAACTCATGCATTTCCGAAATCCGATCAGGCCAACGTTGTCGTATATCTTAACGTAGTTAGTTCAACAAGGAGATACGAATGTTTAGATTCCGAGGATCAGCACTGCTTCCATTGCTTTTCCTCTCACTGTCTGTCCCTCAATCCAATTTCGCTGCTAGCCATCGTGAAGCGCCTATAACCGCTCTCGACCAGAAAGCAGACATCACGGACTGGTTCGCCTTTGTTAGCCCCCAGCACCCCGACAAGGCGGTTCTGATCCTCAATGTCGATCCATTCCTCGAGCCGTCGAACGGCCCGAATTACTTTCCTTTCGACCCTGGTATCCGCTATGCGATGCTGATCGACAACGACCGCAATGCTTTACCTGATGTCATCTTCGAGTTCCGCTTCAAAACCGAAATCCGGCTGCCAACCGTGTTCACAGGTTTTGTAGGTGGGCTTGCCGGGATTCCTCCTATTACAAAGCTTGACGGTCCCGGTTCTGAAGGGTTGAGCTTGCGCCAGACCTATACCGTGACAATGATTAAGAACGGCACGCGACATGACCTCTGCGCGGGGCGAAAGCTGTTTGCCGTCCCAAGCAACGTCGGCCCGCGTACGATGCCCGACTATGAGGCCCTCCGTCAAGAAGGTACCTACGAGCTTGGCAATGGAATTCGCGTTTTTGCCGGAACAGTAGCCGATCCGTTCTTCATTGACCTCGGTGCCGCTTTCGATTCCCTGAATTTTCGACCGAGCGCAGGCGGGGGTGTGCTGAGTCCAGCCCAAGATGCGGATAACCAAAACAATTATGCGCCGAACGCCCTTTCCGGATTCAACGTAAACAGTATTGTTCTCGAAGTACCGATTACGACTTTGACGGCTGACGGTGCTCTGCATCAAGCCTCAGAAAAACAGGCGGTGATCGGAACCTGGGCCACTACTTCTCGCCAAAACGAGCATCTGTTGGCCACTGAGACTGCCTTTGCCGGCAAGAGCTACGGCGGCTGGACCCAGATACAGCGAATGGGCAATGCCCTTATTAACGAGCTGATTATCGGTACCGGTTACAAAGACCGTTGGAGCCAAGCGGAGCCGAGGAACGACGCGCAGTTCGCTAACTTCGACCTGCATCCGCTGCTCGCCGACATCTTTGCCTCAATCGGAATTCCGGTGCCTCCAGGGCCTCGTACCGACCTACTTCCGTTGGTAGTCTATACAGCTCCAATCTGTCCAGGCTGCGGTCCCAATGATGCTGGTCCGATCGCCGATCTTCTTCGCCTCAATACCGGTATTCCACCGACTCAAGCTGGCCTGCAGCTGCGTCTCGGTTTCGTCGCGGGCGATTCGGCCGGTTACCCGAATGGCCGGCGGTTGATCGATGATGTAGTCGACATCTCGGCACGAGCCGTAGCTGGCATTTTGAAGGATCCAGCGAAGTTTGGCACACGCATCGGCGATGGCGTGAACGTCGCAGCGGAACCTTCACTTGCCGTCTTTCCGTTTGTCCCTGCTGCTTACAGTGGACGCAACAGCCAACACTTAGGACCAGGCCAACCCGGTTGCACCCCGCAGCCCGGCGGGATCTGTCCCGTAGACTAACCTGCAAGTTCCCGGTCGCAGCTAACAGTTGCAACTTTGATTCCTGAGACCGGGAACAAACTGTCATGTCGAAAATTCGCCTCTTTCTCCTGTCGCTCTCGTGTGCAGTCTTGACGTGTGCCCATCCAATGGGCAACTTCAGTGTGAATCATTACGCACGAATCGATCTGTCCCGGGACGGATGTACTCTTACCTACGTACTCGACTTCGCCGAGATCCCCACCTTCGAGTTGCTGCAACGATGGACCGTCGATGCAAAAAATACAAACGCAGTGAGAATAACGGCGAGAGGCGAGGCTAGAGACTGGCTTAAAAATCTCGTCATAGACGACAACCAACGTCCCATTTACCCGGTCCTCAAGACTGTCCGTGTCAATGTCCAGGATGGCGCGGGAGGGATGCCAATTCTGCGCGTCGTAACCGTCTCAACTTTGCCGTTGCAATCCGGAAGAGTCGGATACGAGGATCGCAACTATCCCGGGCGAACCGGATGGAAGGAGATTGTCATTCATCGTGGTACCGGGGTGGAAGTCATTAATGCTTCGCAAGACGATCACGACCTAAGCGGCGAACTCACCAGGTATCCACTTGACGCTTCAATAGTGCCGCCGCAGCAACTCAAGGCTTCGCTCGATTTAAAACTGCAACCGCAGTTAGTGGCTCCCCGAGTTCAAGGACCCATCAAGGAACTGGCACCGAAAGTCCCGGCGATAATGCAATCGGCTCCTAAGCCCTTCGCCATCCAGCAACCTACCGCGCCTGGCAGTGTTGTGAAGGGAGATTTCCTCTCGCGGTTGCTGCAAACTCGCGAGCTTGGCTTTGGATTGATTTTGATCGGCATTGCTGTTGCTTTCGGCCTCGGCGCGGTGCACGCGCTCTCGCCTGGCCACGGAAAGACGATTGTGGCGGCTTACCTGGTTGGAAGCAGAGGAACCCTCAGGCATGCGATATTCCTCGGCTCGACAGTGACTCTGACACACACTATCAGCGTCTTCCTGTTAGGTATCGGAGTACTCTGCTTTGAGCGGTACATCGTTCCGGACAGAATCATTCCATGGCTGGGAGCTCTTTCCGGTCTTTCCATCGTCTCGATCGGAGTTCTATTGCTGTATCAACGTACGAAGGCGTTGTTACCCGGTGCAGGTGAACACGGCCACGGCCATGAGCATCCACGCGAGCACGCGCATCCACACGAGCACGCGCATCCACACGAGCACGCGCATCCGCACGAGCACGCGCATCCACACGAGCACGCGCATCCGCACGATCACGCGCATGAACACGCTGACGCGCATGAACACGCTGACGCGCATGAACACGGCCATTCGCACGGGCACGTTCCGGAACATGATCACGAACATTCGCACGCTTCGCATGTACACACTCATGGCGGGCGGCCACACAGTCATGTGCCAGTGGGGAAAATTACTCTCGGAAGTCTGATCGCTCTGGGGGTAAGCGGCGGTTTGGTGCCGTGTCCCTCAGCCTTAGTTCTCATGCTGAGTGCTATTGCGCTCGGGCACGCCGGTTTAGGCTTGATGCTCCTCATAGGTTTTAGCTGCGGCTTGGCGCTCGTCCTGATGGGAATCGGTATTCTCGTGATCTACGCAAAGCAGCTGATTCCATATCGGCCGGGTTTAACCTCTCACCCGTTCTTCCGGTTGGTGCCGGTGTTTTCCGCAGTCATCGTGGTTTGCCTCGGCCTAGGAATGACCGCTGTTTCGCTGGGTTGGGTACAGCCGAGCCGGTTTGGGATCTGATCTAGTGATTGCCTACCAACTGCAGCGTCCGCTGTGCTTCAGCCGCAAAGCGGAAGTCAAACTTGGGATTCAAAGATAAAGCGCGCTCGAGATCTCGCCTTGCCGCGTCCATCCGGTTCATAGCAAATTCGATCATGCCGGCGTGGAAGTAAAGCATCGGGTCCGGCGTTTTCTCTTGAAGTGCCTTCTCAGCCGCGGCGGCTGCTTCTTTGTAGCTTTTCCGCCGGTATTGCACCCATGCCAAAGCATCGTAAGTGAAAACATCGTTTCTCACAGTAAATTCGGCCTGAGCGAGCTCTAACGCCCGATCGAGCTTGCGGTCTTCATCGGCAAAGAAGACGGCGAGATTCCGATTCATCGTCTCACGGTTCACCTTCATGAGCTTGTCGATGGTGTCGATCAGCTCAATCTGCCGGTCCGCTTCTCGACGATTCCCCACGCGTCGGTACAGCGCTTCGAGGATAGCGGCGTAATCGGGGAGTGGCACGGTGGCCTGAGCCTTCTTCAGGTGGTCAATGGCGTTTGAGTAGTCGCCCTCCGCCGCGAGTAATCGCCCAAAAGCGGCATGCGCCCGGTGATATCCAGAAAAGGTTGACAACGCCTGTGTGTATGCGGCTCGAGCGTCCTTGATGTGGCCCGTCTTAAACAACAAATCGCCAAATTCTACGAGGCACCACGCTTCGTTTTCCGGCGAATCGCTGCCCGCGTGTACGGCCTGGTTCATCCAAGAAAAAGCCTCCTGAGCATTACCGGTAACAAAACGGTGATACGCCACACGGTTGTAGCTAAATAAATTCGGCGAAAGCTCGAGCATCCGTCTGTACGCCTCGCCCGCCTCGTCGTACTTGCCCATTTCCATCAGGGCGTCCCCGAGCAGGCCAACAGTGCCGGAATCGCTCGGGTTCCGATCCAGCAACTCGCGCGCGCGAGCCGCCACTTTCGGAAAATCGTGGCGCTGCATGTCGATCTCGTTCTGGAGCCTCAGTGCCGAGTGACTCTTGGGATCGGCAGACAGCATCTTGTCAACGACACTTGCCGCATGTTGAAGATAAATGGGATCAATCGTCTCCCGAAGCTTCTGAAGAAAAGCCGCGGCCAGCAATCCCTCGAGCTGTGCATCACTCGGTTGCTTTTTCAGTTTGCTCTCAAGGAAAGAGATCCGATCATCCGTTTTCATCCCCTTGAGTTCGGCCAGCGTATAACGATTCTGTAGGCCCGATAGCGGACGATCTGTTTGGGCGAACATCGCACCGGACAAGGCGAGTAGAGTGAGTATTATCTTCATACAAATAGGGAGCTGCTGTTCTTTATACGTCAAAGAAGAAGCGATCGGACGTCGAAAGTGCGGATTTTAGCGATGCCATCGCTCGCTTGCCCCGCGTGGTGAATTCATGCGCTTATAGGCTGGACACCCAACGTGCCGTCGAATTGCCCATCCCTTTGCATGCGTCCGTGACGCCCGCACCGCATTCAGCACTTCGCGGATGGCGGATTTCGGAGTGAGTGCGTAGCACGATTTGATGCCGCGCTCAATCGTGAGATAGGCAAGTTAGGACAGTACCAAAATTGTGCGTGGGTTGCGTCATCCATTCGTTGGCCAGTGCGTAAAGCGTGGGGAAACTCTCCGGACTAACTTGTCCAACCAGCGCGTTATACGGCCAAGTACGTCCTGAATGATTGCCGATCCCGAGCCGCTAGATTTAGGGCATTTGGTTTCACGAGCTTTGCCCTTGTTCTCGAAGAGATCCGCCGACCCGTACTCGGCGAGTTCCCCGTGAGGCGTCGGTGCTGGGACCGGATCGTGGCCCTGCTTCGCGCCAAGCTTAGGACAAGGGTTATATTTTGACCTCATCTGGAGGCTAAGGTTTTGTGGGCTGGCATGTAAACGATCTGACTGCGGCCGCCGGCGCGCCGTTAGCAGTAAACTCAGCAACTCCGAAAGGCTACGTATTTGAAGCTCAGCGTACCCAGCATGTCATCTACTTAGGGCCATCGATATACCCGGGCAGGGCACCATACGCGGCCGCATACACGAGCTTTGGTGGGACTGCAAAGGATGGCACCATAACGACCTGACCGCCGCAACCGGCGCACCAGTGCCGGACGGCCTGCCAATGGGCTATGCATTTGACGCCCAAAATACACAGCATGTTGTCTATGGGGGGACCGATGGCCACATCCATGAGCTTTGGTGGGACGACCACCGCGGCGGGTGCGCCTGAACTGAGTGGCGGCGGCCTGCTGTCTGGGTACATGTTCAAGGCCCAAGGTACACAGCACGTCGTGTACGGAACGGACGGCGCTGGCGTCTATAACGGTGTAGGCGAGCTCTGGTGGGACAGCAACAGCTGGCACTATAACGAACTGACCGCCGCTGCAGCTGCGCCAAAGCCTTACACCGATCCGAATGGATATATGTTCAATGTAGATCCAAACTTTCCCCTAGCTACGCAGCATGTCGTTTACGTGCAGGCCCTCACTAACGGTCAAAGCGACGACCACATCTGCGAATTATATTGGGTACCGGATTGACTACGTCCAGGGCTTTCGGGGCGACGTCTTGAGCACTGCACACCTTGGAGATTGACGAGCTGACGCCAGCTCATTGGGATTGTCTTACTTTCTCGTAGATCCTGATTTCCCCCTTACCGTCATACCGTCTGGCGCCCCACGCCAGTCCATCGCGCCGCGGCCAGGAGAGCGGTGCGGTGAGATTGATCAAGGGCAAGTAAGCCTGAGAAATGGCCCGAAGCAACCCTGCTGGAGCGAGTCGAATGGCCGATTCAACACTTGAGACTCTTGTCGAGAAAGATCAGGAGGAGATCACGCATGCAGGTCCACCCTTTACGTACAACTCCCAGATTCCTGTGCGTAAAACGGCGGGCTTGTCTTGGAAGGGTACTTTTCCAACATGCCGAGGTTACGCCAATTGGAATTTTTACGCCGTCAGCGGAGACGCAATTTCCGAATTGACCGAGAGAACGAAGCCGCTGGGCGGGGGAGGCGGATGCGTGGTGGTTTGAAGCGGGGGTAGCGGTACTTTCGGTGGTCACAGAAAGGAGTTCTGTGACCCCACTACGTCAACGGATGCTGGACGAGCTCCAGCGCCGTAACTACACCACCGACACGATCCGTGGCTACATTCGCGCCATCAAGGAGTTCGCCAGTACTTCGGCAAGTCTCCCGAACTGATGGGTGCCGACGAAGTACGCGAGTTTCAATTGTACATGATCCGCGAGAAGAAGCTGGCCCTCGGTACGGTTGCGCTTCGCATGGGAACACTTCGGTTCCTGTACAGAAAAGACTTTGCGCCGGCGTGACATCGACATTGACGACTTGCCGCTGGTGAGAGCGCCTAAGAAGTTGCCAGTTGTCTTGAGCCAAGAGGAGGTCGGTGGGGCTCATCGAAGCTGCTCTAAGCCTGCGGCACCGCACGATCCTGAGGTTGCTTTATGCGACCGGACTGAGGAGAGCCGAAGCCGTGCACTGAAGAGTAGCAACATCGACACGGCACTCATGCTGATCCATGTGCATCAGGGAAAGGGCTCGCGCAACCGCGATCTGCCACTCACGCCGAAGCTGCTGGAGGATTTTCGCGAGTATTGGCGGTGGTGTAAGAACAAACCTCGTACGTATCTGTTCCCGAGCCGCATGGAACCGATTCAGCCCGAGCGTCCCCGCTCCGCTAAGGTCGTGTGGAATGCCTGCCCGGAAGCAGCGCT
>JBPCJX010000145.1:0-7662 GCA_051004875.1 Bryobacteraceae bacterium | reverse complement strand
CACGCCCTTCATCGGACTACGTTGAGCACATGGTGATGACAGCCTTCGCAGTCGTCATGGATCTGCTCCAGTCACCATCACTTCCGCACACAGGCGGTTGTGCCCGATTGCCTGGGAATGAGCGGGTCAAGCTCGAACAGGCGTTGGAGATCGGGGACATCGACCTATATTGCGTGAGATGCGACCAACACTGGAAGGCCACAGCCGAGGACATATCGAATCTCAAGAAATGCTAGAACAAGGTCGGTGATGATTTCAGACGATAGCGCGTGCAAGTGAGGTTTGACGTTCGATAACCGGAATTGTCGAACTCCAAAAGCGGTGGTCCGCAGGCCCCCCCAACGCTAACATCGGAGGCTTGAGAACATGGACGATTCACCACCACAATTTCGGTGCACGGTCATGCGGTGTGCCGTTGTGTTTGACCGGAGGAGCGATAGCACTGGAGAGGCAGAGGCGCGCCGAACGCGTCTCTTTACAGTGCGCTTCAATATCTCAGGAACACGTACGATCACGCGTGGCCTCGCGAGTCGGGAGTTCGATTTGCCGTACTTAGATTAAATCCGGCCGCAAACGTACAAGCTCCCGCATTACCTTCGGAAAATCCTGGCCTATGACTTCGCGCAAAGGATGCTCGGTCGGCAGCAGTTCCGAATCGAGATATCTCACGAACTCGTCACTCACGTTCCAGCGAATCAGCGCTGCATTCAGCCACTCCCGACCGAAACTCGGTTCACTCTTTGGTTCAACGATAGAGGTCGACGCCGCCGTTGCGCTCATAGTATGGTTTCTCCTGATAAGCGAAGTTCACCACGCAAACGAAGAGTCTCTCTAGGATCTGTACCATGCCAAGCCCAGTACTCATACTCCGTCTAAGGCTAAGCACGGTGTGCCTTTTCTTACGTTGTAAAGTGCTCTGCTCTGTGGCGATCCGCTTCAGCTCTGATCGTTCCGCACTCCATCCGCAAGCTTTCCACCGCACGCAAGGCCTGAGCAAACTCGTCCGGTTTCTTCTTACCGATAAGCGAACGCATCCGTAACGTAGCTTCGTCCAGCCGATCCGTGCACTCTTTAAGACGATTTAAGACAAGGCGGCACGTTTCACAAACTGGGCCCACGGTCCAAAAATTGTATTGCGCCGCTCCTGGTAGAATCTCGGGGCAGGAAGTGGGCTTGGGCTAATCCAAGCGGTTATGCGGTTCACAGCCCCAAGGCCAACGCCGCATTGTCGGTGAACGCGTTCGCCTGGCGCACGTACTTCAGCACCATCTCGATGCTCTTGTGGCCGGTCTGTCGCATGATGCGCCTCTCCGGTTCACCAGCTCGAGCAGCGCTGGTGACGAATCCGGCACGTAGAGAGTGGCCCGAGAACAGCTTCGCATCCAAGCCGACCGCTTCCGTATAGCGCTTTACGATCAGCGCGACGGCGTGTGCGCTCAGTCGTTTTGGAGAGATGCGGCCGTGCCGATCCACTGCCCGGAAGATCGGGCCTTCGGTAATGCTCGCTGCTTCGAGCCATGCGCGCACAGCGCGTACACTGCACGTCTCTGCGTGTGTGCCGTGGGGAATGGCGACTTGTCGACCCGCGCCTTCCTGATCGCCCTTGGAGCGCCGTAGCGTGATGAGCAGCCCTTCCGCCGTGAACTGTAGATCTGCAACGTCAAGGGCGACGAGCTCGGAGCGTCTAAATGCACCTGCGAAGCCCATGAGCAGCAGTGCGCGATCGCGAAGACCGAGCAAGTTGGACGGCAGCATGCGCAGCATCATCCGAAGATCTTCGGTGAGAACGGGCGCCTTTTGTTTCGACGCTGTTCCGTGGGTCCGCTTAATACCTTTCAGCGTTTCAGCAACGAGCTGGTTGTCTTTGATCGGCGATGCGAATCCAGCGGATTTGTGAGCCTTTGCGATGGCCGCGAGGTGTTGAGAGAGCGTCGCTGCCTTCAGTCGGCCGGCTTGCGCCGCCAAGTAGAGCGCAATCGTCTCCGCATCAGCGGGCATGGAGCACAGGCCGTGAGCCTGACACCACTCCTCGAACTGACCAAAGCTCGAACGGTATCCGATGATCGTGTTCCGAGCCCTGGCGCTTTCGAGATAGAGCCGCACACGGTCTGCCGGGACACAGACCGCGGACGGAATAGAGAGTGGGACAAGTGCAGTTGCAGCAGCCATAAGAGTTCTCAGGCGAACTCAATCGCGCGCCGGGATGTATCCCCGTTCCGCAGCGAGATGGCGCTTGAGTGCTTCGTACTCGCTGCGGGTCAGTTTGATGAGCTGAATATTTTCTGCGCTGGAATCGTACATCGCCAGGGTGTGATGCCAGGCCGTGGGATTCGAAACGTATCCGCTTGGGCTTTCGCTCACCCAATCGGGCACTTCGCGGGGCGGTGCTATGCGCGTGCTCATCGGATCGGCATCCGCTGAATGTTGTGCCGAAGGATGAACTCGGGATCAAGCCCGAGCATCGCCAGGAATGCCTCAATGAAAGTGGACTGTCCTGGTGTACGCAGCGGCCCCAACTCAAAGCCGTGATCCTGCAGCTCGAAGACCTGCAACAACGCCAGCACATCGACCGTGCTGGCCGTTTCGTAGAACGCCTCCATGTGTGAGCGTAGAAGTTGAACAGCGACCCGGCGCAGGATCTCGGAACCAGGGCCGGATTCCTCGATTCGGCCCTGTGCGTTACCGCTCTCGTCACGGTAAGCGGGCGGAAACGGGTCTTTATCGAACTCGACCCACGGAGGTTTAGCGGTTTGGGCTGCCATGGCTATGCGCCTCCTTGCTTTGCCCGTGAAGTACCGATGCTACCGCGCATCGTCCGCGTAGGCCACCTTGGAAATCGCGCCCATTAGGCCGTCATCGGGGCTCTCATTCCAGAAGGTCAGAATGGCGTCCCAGGTTGTCAGATCTTCGAAGGAAGCGCTTTCGACGAAGCTTTCCGTAAAGTTCTCAACACTCGACTCCAGAATTTGCCGTGCGCCCTCTTGGACGCGCTCGGGATTCGCGACAAGCCGCAGAGTTGGCCGCTCGTTAGTTTGTGACCGTGGCATGGTTTACATCACCTCCTTGAGGAATCAGATCTGAATGCTCCCTGCAAAACTTCCGCGTAATGGCAACCGCATCGTGCCAATTCTCTTCGAGCTCTTCAACCTCTTTACGAATGTCGTCGAGGGTCAATGCGTGCCACGCGCTATACAGAACGAGGTTTGTGATGAACGTCTCAATCGGCGTATCGCAGCTCCGTGCCTCTCTCACAAGGCGTTGGAACACGGTGAGAAGCGCTTTTTCGCGTTCTGGAATATTCCGATCATCGAACGCCTCTGCAAATGGAGGTTGCCATTCGGGGTGTCGTAAGCCCTTGGTTTCTCTGCGGAGTTGATGAAGGGTTTTCTGCTTAGGGGTGGGTTGGTCGACTGCCTTGGTTGGTCGAGTCGATTTGTCGCGGTTACTGCGTAATCGCTTCGATGTTGTTGCTTCAGCCTCCTTTTCTGATGGGTGATTGTCACAACCTACGTGACAGGCGATATTAGCTGAAGCTGCTTCAGCTTGTCAATAGCTAAAGCTGGTTCAGTTTGTGTAAAATACCTTTGGTGGACAAAAAAGCGATCAGCGACGTGATGCGGGAGTGGGGCCGGAAGGGCGGGAAAGCGAGCGGCAAGGCCCGCATGACAAAGCTGACTCCAGAGCAGCGGTCAGAGATCGCCCGGAAGGCGGCAGCTAAGAGTGCCGAGGTGCGCAGCAAGAAGGCAACGGCGAAGAAGAATGCCGGGAAGAAGAGCCGAAACCGCGACTAAGGCACATGCAAGCGGTTTCACTTGCGACGAAGCTCTCAATTTCGGTGTAGTTGTGTAAATGGGCGGTGTTCGAGTGGCCGCTAAAGGCAACGCGCGCCAACCGGACTATGGCAATTCGGCCGCGCGGCTTAGGGTGTCTTAGGGTTCTTAGCGTACCTATCTACCACTGCCAGAAGCATCGGGATGTCGAGGGGTTTGGTGACATAGTCGCTGGCACCAAGGTCTATGAGTTTTTGGATCTGACCAGGCGTGCCGTCTGCGCTAAGCATAACTATTGGGATGTTCTTTGTGACCGGGTGAGCCCGCAATCGCTGCAACACAATGTCACCATTCAAATCGGGGAGGTGAAGGTCGAGAAAAATCAAATCGGGAGCGTGCTGCATGGCTAACTCCAGCGCTAAGCTGCCCTGCATGGCGAACAGAAGATGTGTTTGTGGTCTGTGCTCGAAGATACGTTCCATCAAATGCTGGTTCGCAGTGTTGTCGTCCACGCATAAGACGGTCGTAACCGCCCAGGACTGTGGAACAGCTTTGGATGGGACGCCTTCAGACTCGATTCGCTTGGATGGACCTTCAGTTGAAGGCAAGTCGATCCAGAACGCACTGCCCGACCCCGGCTCGCTCTCAACGCCAATGCAACCGCCCATCAATTCGACAAGTTTTCTTGAGAGCGCCAATCCCAGGCCGGTTCCTTGTACATCGGTTTGATGGGCATTAAGGCGGTCAAACGGCACAAACACGCGATTTTGAAACTCGGGTGGGATTCCGAGCCCAGTGTCACTGATTTTTATCCGCACTCTACACGAGGCCATGTTCTCAGAACAGACTTCGACTTTACCGGCCGGGCGGTTGTATTTGATCGCATTTGATAAGAGGTTTAGCAAAACCTGCTGCAGGCGCTGTCGGTCCGCCTTGACGTACTGGTTGGAATCCAGTTTAGGTGCATCACATATCTGGATGCCGGAGGACACGGCGATTGGACGCATCATGTCCAGAGCTTGACGGACTGACTGTGCGATATCGAGTGCCTCCACTGAAATGTGCAGTGTGCCTGCCTCGATGCGCGAAATATCGAGGAGTTCGTCGATGAGTGCAAGCAAGTGTTTCGAAGCTTTGAGAATGTGTTCAACGCAATCGAGTTGGCCGCTGGATAAGGTTCCCATTCGCAGCACTTGTGCAAAGCCGAAAATTGAGTTCAACGGTGTCCGCAGCTCGTGACTCATGCGCGAGAGAAATTCATTTTTCGCCTGGTTCGATGCGTCAGCCTCCTGCTTGGCAGACTCAAGCAGTTGTTCTGCGCGCCTTCGTTCCGTCAGGTCG
This sequence comes from Bryobacteraceae bacterium, assembly GCA_051004875.1. Taxonomy (GTDB): domain Bacteria; phylum Acidobacteriota; class Terriglobia; order Bryobacterales; family Bryobacteraceae; genus Bog-105. The sequence goes on along the minus strand of JBPCJX010000145.1, from coordinate 2,551 downwards.
CGCGTAACCTTGCCGAAGCCACGAAGAGCACCATCCTTGTCGCGCAAGCTGGTGATGATGACATTGGCCCAGAATCGGGAGCCGTCCTTGCGGACGCGCCAGCCATAGTCTTCGTAGCGGCCTTCTTTCGCAGCCACGATGAGCTCGAGCTCTGTTTTGCCATTGGCGAGATCTTCAGGCGGATAGAGACTAAAAAATGGCTTGCCGATGATTTCTTCCGCCGTCCAGCCTTTGAGCCTTTCGGCACCCGAACTCCAGGTGAGAATTACACCATTAGGATCGAGCAGAAAGATAGCGTAATCTTTGACACTTTCAACGAGCAGCCGCAGCAGATCCGTGGTCTGACGCAGCTCAATTTCGATTTGCTCCCGGACCTTCGCGTGCGTCACGTCCATCAAAACGCCGAGCAGCTTTTGGCCGTGCTTTTCGATGCTGCTAAACCCGTTCTCGCGCACCTGGCCGCGTATCAGATAATAGGCTCTATTTCCATCCGGCTTCGTCACAGAGAAGTTGAACTCACAAGCTTCCATTGTGTTTTCCATCGTCTGCAGGCCGGATTGGAATAGCAGCAGATTCGGCGCATCGAGCGTAGCCTGCCACTCTAAAACGGTCGTGGGATAGCGTTCTATACCGTCGGTGAATTCATACCGGAGCTGTCCGCTCGCCACATCGAGCTCCCACAAGGCCAAGCGCGCGCTTGCCATGGCCAGCTTCAAGCCTCGGCTCTTCCGTGCCAGCAGCTCGGCGGCCTTTTGGAGCGAAACATGCAGGCGACCGATCTCATCTTTGGCGGGCGCCACATGCAACATGGGATCTCCGGTCGCCAGGCGCTGAGCGTTTTTCTCAATTAGAGAGATCCGCCGGCCGATGCCCGATGTAAACAGAAGATTCACAATCAGACCACCCACCAGCCCCAGCGCCACGCTCACAAGCAGCATGAACCGCATCTGAAGATCGGTCTTCTGGTTCCAGACGCGCCGCATGTCGAGTAACTGATCTTCGATCGCGAGCATGGATTCCAGCTGCACACGCAGCGGGTCGATGGCCGTCCATTCGATAGCCTGGTTCAGCGGAACTTTTTCCGCCCTCTCCTTCTGAGCGCGGTGATACAGCTCCGTTAGCTCATTCAACCGAGCCATGGCAAGATGCACCATGGCGAACGCACGCGTTTTCTGAGAGGGATTGTCGGTGACCAGCTGAACTGTTTTCCCGAGCACTGCCGGAAGACTCGCTACCGCTTTGTGGTATGGGCCTAAAAGCAGCTCGTCGTGCGTGGCGCGATAGCCTCGTATGGCTGACTGCGCATCGAGTTCCAGCGTAAAAACCTGCTGCAAGTTTGAGCGCACTTCAAGCGTATGCGAGATCCAGGCTTCGGAATTGGCTCTTTGCCGCTCAATCGTGTACGTGACAAACGTCGCCAGCAAAAGGGCGAAAAACGGAATCGCCCCGACCACAACACCTTTGCCACGCAGAGGGAGATCGGACCATACTTGTCGAGTGTTCATGAGGATCCTTTCGATACGTCCCGCGAGGCCGCCCGAAATCGGAAACCATCGCAGGCCGCGGGCCGTAATCATCTCGATTGATGAACTCGATGCTCCGAGTGCGCGTACGATTATGAATGAAAATGTGGAGAACGCACGCGCACCCTTGTCAGAATTACATCGGTCTGAGCTTAGCCTGCAAAGATGCACTCGCTGCGCGCTGAGGGCGTAAGTTGCTCAAAACTATACGCAAGAATGCCCTTGTATATTTTGTGATTGACTAGACAGTCGGAGACATCGCGCCTCCGTCGGTACGACGACTCCTAGCAGGCGAGGGCCGCTCGGACTCAATTACGCTGGCTGCTTTCACGAGGCGCACGCGTCTCACCGTTCCATCAGTCGTAGTCGATGTCATCACGTTGCCGTTTGCGCTGTGGCGCGTTTGACAGGTGCATGCACAATCGGCAAACAATTTCGCGTTTCTACGTTGCACGATCAATCGCCGCGACCGACCGTAGGGTAACCACCCGGCCAAAACGATTCAATACGCAACGTAGGACAACGTAAAACAACATGAGGAATCGGGGTGCTGCGTGATGCTTAGAGCAGCTTGCGGTGGGAACGTGCGCTCATCCAGTCTTCATAGGGATGGATGTGAAGCGCAGCGCTCTTCCCGCGGAGCTGCTTCAGGAAGGCTTGTTCGGCTTTGTGTTCCACCGCTGTTCCTGAATCTTCCGAGCTGGCAGTTCGCCGTGTGAGCTGAATGGCCACATCGACAGCCTGAACACGCGGCTGGTCCGATAGAAAGTCTCCAAACGCCACGGCTTCAGAGAGGGTGTAAGGTGAACTCGCGTCGTCATTGCTTGCGCGAATGCGCTCGCTCAGGGCGGAAAGGGCTTTCTCAACCGCCTCGCGTTTAAATCGCGGAGTCTTGGCACCGGAAACCGTTTGCCCCTGCTCTGTCGTTCGCCACTTCTGTGATTTGCCGAGCGGCTCAACGTAACCCTGCAGTTGCATAGCGGCTACAGCCTGCTTAGCATCCGCAGAGCTCAGATTCAGTTCCTTGG
>JBPCJX010000144.1:0-5761 GCA_051004875.1 Bryobacteraceae bacterium | reverse complement strand
TCCACACGTTCCACGCGATGATATTCGACACCCGCGGCGGCCAACGCATCGTTCGCATCAAGGTACCTTACCGTTTCGGACGTTTGTTCGGACGTCGTGGCGGGTTCCGGTGGCTAGGCCAGCTGACCTTCCTCGATGACACCGAATCAATGTTAGATCGATCAAAACGAGGCCAGAACGTCGGATTTCAGTCCCGAGGCTTCGAAGAAAGTACTGCGTTGTTAATGTTATCCGTTTTTCGGACACTACGACCGCCGACATACAATGACCATGCAATTCATGGAAGCTTCGAACCGATATCCTAATCCTTGACATCAGCCGCCCGGACCACTTAAAGGACGGATTCGAACGAAAGCCGGTCGCAATCGGAGCGGGATCATTGATGTAGGAAGCTTCCAGGTTATGTGACGCTTATCTTCAAAGATAAGATCCCGTATGCAAACGATACAATTCGTAAAGAAGGACTTTCCTATCCGTGGAAAGTAATGTTAAGATTAGCGCACCACAACCGCCCAGTGAATAGCTATTTCAGCTTGCTTGACGACCGGAGTGACCGTTCCGAATGACTGGACCGAAGCCCGACCGGCTGCTCGCAGAAGAGCGGCGGCGAGAGATTCTAGCTGTCTTGGGACAGAACGGCAGAATCACTGTCGAGGAAGTGGTCCGGCGATTCGGGGTATCCGCTGTTACGGCTCGAGGCGACCTCGACACTCTTTCTCAAAAGGGAGTGCTGGTACGTTCTCACGGCGGAGGTATTCGGCCCTTAGCTGCCCCTCCCGAGCACCCGCTCAGAGTTCGCCAAGGAATCCACCACGAAGAAAAGACGCGTATTGCTCATGCCGCCGCTCAATTAATTTGCCATTCGCAGACCGTGATTCTTTGCACGGGATCCACCTCAGCCGAGCTTGCGGCCCAAATTCGGGACAGTGCACCCGACAGTCTTACAATCATCACCTATGCGCTCAACATAGCATCCGCTCTGTCCGAGAGGATCGGGCTATCGCTCGTAATGGTGGGAGGCATACTGCGCCGGGAGTCCAGCGCCTTCGTCGGACCGCAGGCGGAGCAGATGATGGAATCGCTCCATGCGGACCATTGTTTCATGAGTACGGTGGGTCTCGATGTGGAGGTGGGCCTGACCACTCTGGATATCATGGAGGCTCAGCTCAATCGGCGGATGATCCAAGCCGCCCGTCAAGTGACGGTGCTGGCCGATTCGAGCAAATTCGGTCACCGAAGCCTCTCCCTGATCTCGGATTTTCGTTCCATCCAACGCGTCATTACGGACACTGCGGCACCAGCTGCAGATGTTGAGAAGCTGCGCTTGCAGGGCGTCGAAGTGTATCTTGCCTGACGGATCCTTTTTTCCGTGCTTTCCTTCCTTTGCACTAATGAAAGCTACCGCAACGTAACACTAATAGTGACTGCTGGCGATTTACTTTCGTTTAATTTCTTTCGCTTGACAACGCCCTTTTGTCCCGGTTACAATTTCGTCAAAGCTCGTGCGACCATTCCACAGGTCGGCAAGGGGGAGTTGACAGCTTATGAGGAAGTTCCAAAAAGCCAGCAAAGTTAGGACCGACGTCCTCAATCGGAGGCTTATGCAAACGAGACACAGTCGGGTCGCGCTCACGGTAATATGGGCCCTCCTCGCCTGCTTCGTGGGGACGATGCCAAGTGCGGCACAGCAAGTTACGGCGACTATAACCGGGCAAGTGACCGATCCAAGCGGAGCGGCCATGGCCGCGGCGAAAGTTACGGCAACTGACACACAGCGCGGGACGCAATACGCTGCGCAGACGAACTCAGACGGCCGGTATACCATCTCCAACATTCTGGTCGGCACCTACAACGTCAAGGTGGAGAACCAGGGATTTCAGAGCGCAACGCAGTCTAACATCACGCTCCAACTGAACCAAATTGCCAAGCTGGACTTCTCGCTGCAAATCGGTAACGTCGCGACGTCGATTGAAGTAACGAGCGCCGCACCCGTGTTGCAGACAGAATCGACGCAACTGGGGCAGGTGATCGACGCGCGAACGAACACGACATTGCCTCTGGCGACGCGGAACTACGTACAATTGACCCTGCTGGCGCCAGGAAGCGTTCATCCCGATCCATCCAGTTTTACGAACGGCCAAACGACGGCCAACAGCGGACGCCCGTATGTCAACGGAAATCGCGAGCAAGCGAACAATTTCATTCTGGACGGCATGGACAACAACCAAGTCTCGGATAACTTGGTCGGCTATGCGCCGAGCGTGGATGCTATTCAGGAGTTCAATGAGATCACGCAGAATGCCCCGGCGGAATTTGGCAACTTTATGGGGGCGATCATCAGCACTCAGATCAAGTCGGGGACTAATGCGATCCATGGCGACGTCTTCGAATTTTTCCGCAACGACATACTGAATGCGAATTCATGGTCGAACAATTTCACCAATGCGCCAAAACAGAAGCTGCGCTGGAACGAATTCGGCGGAGTGTTAGGCGGGCCGATCGTTCGTGACAAGCTCTTCTTTTTTGTCGACTACCAGGGACAGCGTTTTGATTTTCCCACGAGCACAAGCGCCACTAGCGTCTTCACGGCAGCGGAACGACGCGGAGATTTCTCCCAACTTCTGCAGGGTCCGAAGCCCATCCAGCTCTACAACCCGTTTGTATTGAGGGGCGGACAGCGTGTGCCATTTGTCGGAAATATCATACCCGCCAACCTGCTCGACCCGGTGGCGCAGAATATCGTCAATTCATCCGTCTACCCGTTGCCGACGAGTCCCGGGCTGATCAACAATTTCCTCTACATGTCTCACAGCGCGATCAATGGTGATCAGGGAGACGCGAAGATCGACTGGAATGCCTCGGAGAAAAATCGACTGTTCGGCCGTTTTTCGCGAAGTCTGATCGAGAACCCGGGCACGAACGCCATGCCATTGTTCTATAATTCGTTCGCCACTTACCCCACCTGGAACGGCGTACTCGACTGGGTGCATACGTTCAGCCCCACTGTGATCAACGATGCTCGCATCGGAGTGAATTATGTGCTTGTGAATAACGGCGCTGCGGCAAACGGAACCGGCAATTTCCCGCAGACGGTCGGCCTTCCTGGAATTCCATCAAGCATTTTACCGGCGATGACCTTCAATGGCAACGCCGCAACTATTGGCAACGCGGACATATACCAGCTCTTTGCAGACACGGTGATTCAGTACGAAGACACCATGAACATCAGCAAAGGCGAGCACACGTTGCATTTGGGTTTCCAGGGCTGGCGGCAGCGCATCAATAGCTTTTATTCCGGTAATAATGGTCGCGCGGGCACGTTCACCTTCGACGGGCGCTACACTGCGGGCCCCGATCCTCTGGCTGTTGCGGGAGGTGGTAGCGGCCAGGGAGAGGCAGATTTCATTCTTGGTTTGCCAGCCAACGTCGGAGGAGGCGTGAACGGGGGCACGTGGGGACAGCGCGCCAATATCTTCGCTGCTTTCTTCCAGGACGACTGGCATCTTTCCCCCTCGCTGACGATTAACCTCGGCTTGCGCTATGAGCTTCACACGCCCTGGGTAGAGGTGAAGGACCGGCAGTCGAATTTCGGGCTGTTCTCAGGGGAAGTCCAGATCGCGGGGCAGAATGGGAACAGCCGGGCCCTTTACAACCAGTACAACGGAATCACGAACTACCAGCCTCGTATCGGAGTGGCATGGAACCCCAGGAGGAATACTGTCATTCGTGCCGCTTACACTTTATCCTCTTATCTCGAAGGGACGGGAACGAACCTGCGCCTGACGATCAATCCCCCATTCCAGCACGAACATAATGCGAGTTACACGTCGCTCCCCTTCCCAGGTTCCACGCTGAGTGATGGCTTCTTGCCATTCCTGCAAAATCCCGGTGATCCTTTCGCCAGCGCGTTGCTGCGTGTCTGGGACCCTAATGTCCGCCCAGCGGTTTCCAATCAGTGGAACTTCACGGTGCAGCAACAGTTCGGCAACGGGACGACGCTGCAGGCCGGTTATGTCGGCCAGCGCACGACACATCTGGCAGTTCCTATGCCGTATCTCCAGAAACAGCTTCTGCCAGGCGGCGCGGTCGCGAACAGCCCTTATCTGGCGGGCAATCCAACCCTGCAGAGCGAAATCGACCAGGTTTCCGGAACCGCGACTAACGGCAATCAAAGTTACAACGCGTTGCAGGCCGTGCTGCAGAAACGCCTCAGCAACGGCCTGGAGTACTCAGTCGCCTATACCTATTCGAAGTGCATGACCGATTCGAGCGGTTATTACGGATCGTGGGGAGGTCAGACCACGCCGACATCGCCATATTGGCAAAATCTATACGACAAAAAATCAGAATGGGGGCCGTGCTATTACGACGCCGAACACGTCCTGACCAGCTATGCGACTTACGATCTTCCAATCGGACGCGGCCGGAGATTTGGGAAGGATATGAACAAAGTGGTCAACGCCGTGGTCGGGGGTTGGCAGGCCAACGCCATTCTCAGCCTGCATACCGGATTCCCGCTGACGATCTCAGGCTCCGATGCTTCAGGCACGAATTCTCGCGGAGCGCGTGCGGACTGCATCGCCCCAGTGCACATCCTAGGCAGGCAGAATTCGCCATCTGGTGGCTATCAGTGGTTCGATCCTGGTTCAGCTACAAATCCTGTATTTGAGCCGGCCGCTCCGGGAACTTTTGGAAGCTGCGGCGTCGGCACAGTTCGAGGTCCGGGCTTGCATAATCTGGACTTCAGCTTGGCGAAATTCTTCGAGTTCACTGAACGGCAAAAGCTTGAGTTTAGAGCCGAGGCCATCAACTTGACGAATACTCCCATCCTGAACTCGCCTAACGCTGGGCTGGGCAGTAATTTGGGCCTGCTGCAAAGTTCGCAGGGCGCCAGGAATGTTCAGTTTGCCTTGAAATACCTGTTCTGATTCCCGGCAAGTAAATCGGGAGCCCCGTAATGCCGCGGCTCCCGAGAAGTTACGCTAGAAGTGCATGCACAAGCTCGGTTGGACAGTGAAGTCCGCTCTCCTCGCGAGTTCGCTCGTCCCTTTGGTTATCTCAGGCGTCTGCAACGCACAAACAACACGCGCAGCAAGCCCTCAAGCTCCAGTCCAGCATGCCGTATCGGTTGCGGATACGGGACAGTGCCAGGAAGCTCTTCCACAACTGAGCAAAGCGATCGGGCACGTTCAGGATAACGATCTGAAACGTAAAGTCGGGGTGGCTGGCGTGAAGTGCAGCATGGCTGCGCATGATACCAGCCGCGCGGTGTCGTTCCTGGTTGGCTGAATCGCGAATTTCCGCACGACGCCGAAATTCTGTACCTTTCGTCGCATGTGTATTCCGATCTGTCGCTCCGCGCTTCGAACGAGCTACTCGCGACTGCTCCGGCATCGCCACGAGTTCGCGAGCTGAATGCCGAAGCGCTCGAGACGATGGGGAAGTGGAAGGAGGCTGCCGAGGAATATCGCGCTGTTCTCGCTAAAGATCGGCAGATGCCCGGTATCCACTATCGGCTGGGCCGGTTGCTGCTTTCGCAGCCCAATCCGCCGCCAACGGTGAAGGATGACGCTCGCCGCGAATTTGAAGAGGAACTGAAAGTCGACCCATCGAACGCCGGAGCGAACTTCGTTTTGGGTGAGCTCGCACGGCAGGCGGAAAATTGGCAGCAAGCGATCGAGTATTTTTCGAAAGCGACCAAGCTGGATGCCAGCTTCGCGGATGCTTATCTGGGGCTGGGGCGCTCTTTACTGGGTGCGAA
>JBPCJX010000143.1:0-58686 GCA_051004875.1 Bryobacteraceae bacterium | reverse complement strand
GTCCTGTCTGACCCACTCGAATTTGCAGAATTTGACAAACACAACTTTCGTCGGATTACGAAACGAACCCAATCCCCGGTTGGGCGGTTGAAAAAACGAAGCCAATTGCCCGTACCCGGCGGCGCTGTTGCGAAACGAACCCAAGTACGAGCCGAAGCGGGTTGAGGGCGGCCACTTGTAAGCTCTTGATTCTCTGTACGAACGAACGGGCGGGGCAGACAGGTCCGCAGTCACATTGGTTACAATTCGCGCATGCGATTCCGCGTTAGCTTACTGCTGCTGTGCCTTATGTGCGCCGCCTCGCTGCTCGAGGCTCGGGTCCTGCGTATCGAGATCGCTTCGCGCGAGGCTGTCCTTTAAGGGGAAGCGGTTCGGTGAGGTTGGGGCATATGAGCGGATCACTGGACGCGTCTATTTTTCCGTCCCGGGTTGCGAATCCGCATAATCGCCGCATTGTCGATCTCGAAAATGCGGTGAACCTGACAAATGGCAAGGTGGAGTTCTCCTCAGACTTCATCGCGATCCGTCCGAAGGACACTCAGATGAGCAATCGGTCCTTGCTGCTCGAAGTACCGAACCCCGGAGTAGGGCGGATTATCGCGCTCGTCGACGGCGGCGATTCGGACGTGGCGAACGATGCCGGGGATGCGTGGCTGCTGCGGCAAGGCTACACCGTCGTAACTCTCGGCTGGCAATGGGACGCAACCGGCCAAGATGCGCTGCGCTTGTATGCGCCGATCGCACGAGAAGGCGGCAAGACGATCACGGGCCTGCTGCGCGGGGATCTGATGCCTCCGGTGGAGAAGAGAAACGCGGCCGCAAAGAGCAATAATCGGTTCCGTGTAGCGCGAGCCGGCGGATTCGGAGCCCGGGGTGAAGCGATGGGTCGTGTTGTCAATGACGATGTAGCTACCACCCGTTCCCGATGAACAGCGGACGGATGTGACGGTTGAACAAGTTGTCCGTCACGTTCTTCGCGACGCTACTTTCCATTGCGGATAGAAGGTCGAGATAGCGGCCTCCCATTTTCGCTGCAACTTTGAAGCCTATATGTAGAAGTTGACGAAGGCTGCTGTTGTAAGCCGGAGATTGTGGGTCATGACGCAGGGCGGATACAAACTGGTCCGATGACCATTGATTCATTGCCTCGGGACTAGGCAGCTCACCTGGATCGATATCGATCACCGCGGCGTACGGCCCGCACAGTTCCTCGCGGTGAGAATAAGCCTGTGCATAAATTTCCTTGGCCAATGCCAATCCCTCGCCGCCGCCTTCCGCCAGACCGATCAGCTCCTCCAACCAGTTCGTGCCTGCGGTTTTTAAATGCACACCCGCATCGAACTTTTTCAAGATCTCGTGAATGGGACCGTAAATCGAAAACTTGTCACTGCCCGAATGTACGCTTAGTTTCAAGTTGCCGGGCATCCCATATCGCTCGATCGCAAATGCGACGACCGCGACATCGTTCGAAAATTCCTCACTAAACTTTGCCAGATCGCCTACATAGTCCACTCCCTTGTTGAACCGTCCGGTAAATTTGGGAGCGATCGTTTGGATAGGAACCTCTTCGTCTGCCAGCGCAGCAAGAATGATGAGCAGTTCTACAGGCTTCTGGGGAGAATCAGTTTCATCCATCGACACTTCCGGGATAAACTGCGCCGGGCCCTTCTTCCGCTCGATGTGCCGGTAGACCCGTCCCGCTTGCTGCACTGCCAGAAAATATTTGTTCGCCACCCGGAGCACGAAATCGCGTCCGATGCGGAAATGCTCCTCGATTCCGGGTATGTGCAGATCGCCGATCAATTCCGGATGAGCATCCAAAAACGTCTGCACTCTCTCAGGATCAGGTGGCGTTCCAATCCAGTCCGCCACATCGATCGTAAAAAAGTCGCTTGAATCAATGAACTTATTGACACTTTCAAGGTTAATGTGGTCGGCATCGACATGGTACGGTTTCTTCCACCCCAGACTTCGCACTGCTTCGTCTGCCGTCGCTTGCGTGCGAGTCGGATCAGAGCCGATAATCGTGTGTTCGCGATTCGACTTGTTCCGGACCGGAACAACATCCACGCCCGCTTCGGCCGCTTTCATGCACGCCTGCAGTTGCGCCCTTGCTTGATGCGCAAATCTATCCCCAACTCCAATCGAGTATTTTGAAAGCAGCACCGGGCTACTCATAACATGAATCTAACTCGCCGCCATTTCTTGACATGTCCGCCCCTCTTCGCGGTCAGCACTTCGCTTCTCATCACCGCCCAAGAATCACAGCATCAGCCCGAGCTTCATTTCCCCGTCAAACCCCGCGACAGGCTGGCTGTAACATCCTGGCCCTTTCGAGCTTATATCGAAAGTCCCACCAATCACGGCCGGGATCGCAGCAAGCCGGGCATGGACCTGACCGAGTTTCCGGCGCTGGTCGGTACGAAATTTGGAGTCTACAACATCAATCCCTTGAGCGATCATTTCCGCTCTTCCGATTCTGCCTATCTTGACGCGTTTCGGCGTGCAGTCGAGAAGGCACATTCGCATATCGTTGACCTCGGTTTGCCCGGCGGGCATTTCTACGCCCCTGACCCTGCTACGCGCAAAGCTGGCGTCGATTTTGGCCGCAAATGGATCGATATTGCACGTGTCATCGGATCTCCCAGCGTTCGCCAACATCTTGCCGGGTCTACAGACTCGAAGCCCGACGTGGCTCTGGCTGCCGAGAGCCTTGGAGAACTCGCGGACTATGGCTCGAAGCGAGGCATTATCGTGAACCTCGAAAACGATAATCCTGTCGCTGAGGATCCGTTCTTTTTGGTAAGCATCATTCAGAAAGTGAATAGTCCCTTTCTGCGTGCCTTACCGGACTTCGGGAATTCATTGATTGACCATGATCCGGAATACAACGAAAAGGGCGTGCGCGCGATGTTCAAATATGTATACAACATGTGTCATGTGAAGGATACTGTCCAAGGCGATGACGGCAAACGAGCCACTGTGGACCTCAGAAAAATGTTTGCCATCGCACGCGAGAACTCGTACCGGGGTTATTTCTCAATGGAATTCGACACTGGTGCCGGGGCTCCTTTCCCTGGCACCGAAACACTGGTCCAAGAGTCACTGCGGTACATGTAAGGAGGACGTATGTCAAACGATAAAGAACTGAATCGTCGCGATTTCCTCGGCACCGGCGCGGCGGGACTGATAGCGCTCGGAGGAATCAACTCTCTCGCTCAGACACAAGGCGTGAAAGGCGCAAATGAACGAGTCAGAGTAGCCATTTGCGGCCTGCACGGGCGAGGAATGGATCACCTGAAGAACTATTCCCAGATCCACAATGCGCAAGTCGCTGCTCTCTGCGATATCGACGAGAACGTGCTGCGTAAGACCCTCGGCGAGATGGAAAAAATGGGGTTGCCGAAACCGGTGACCTACGGCGACGTGCGAAAGCTCTTGGAAGACAAGTCGATTGACGCCGTATCAATAGCGACGCCGAACCACTGGCACTCTCTGATGGCGATCTGGGCTTGCCAGGCCGGCAAGGACGTCTACGTCGAGAAACCGTGCTCCCACAATTTATGGGAAGGGAAGCAATTGGTCGCGGCGGCGAAGCGTTACAACCGCGTCGTGCAGCACGGCACTCAATCCCGGTCGGACACTGCCGTTCGCGAAGCCGTGCAAAAACTTCGAAATGGATATATCGGCGACATGTATATGGCGCGAGGGCTCTGCTATAAATGGCGTGACACCATAGGCCGCACTCCGGTACAGCCGGTACCTGCCGGTGTTAATTACGACTTGTGGACTGGCCCCGCTCCTCTGCATGAGTTCACCAAGAATCGCTTTCATTATGATTGGCACTGGTTCTGGTATTACGGCAATGGCGACCTCGGAAACCAAGGCGTGCATCAGGTGGACGTCGCGCGTTGGGGATTGGGAGTGGGATTTCCGAACAAGATCAGCGCCATCGGAGGGCACTTCATGTTCGACGATGATCAGGAAACGCCCAATGACCTGAACTGTGCTTTCGAGTTTGATCTGTCGGACGGCAAACGTCGCATGATCACGTTTGAGGTAAGGCACTGGATGGCGAATCATGAAGCCGGCATCGGTACGCCGGAACTTGGGACGCCAGAGGTCAAACGGAAGCCCGGTGGCCCGAAATTAGGCCCTGGCGCTGGATCTCACAACACCATCGGCGCCATCTTCTACGGGTCGAACGGATATCTGGCGACCGGTGACGAAGACGCCGCGACCTACGTAGCTTGGTTGGGCCGCGATCAGGAACAGCAGCCGCCCGTTCACGGTGGAAATGAACGCGCTCATTTCCAAAATTTTATTGATTGCGTAGCGAGCCGCAACAAAGCGGATCTGAACGCGCCCATTGAAGAGGGACATATTTCCGCCGGCATGGTCCATCTCGCTAACGCGTCCTACCGCTTAGGCCGTACGATTCACTTCAATCCTGAGACACAGCAGGTGATAGGCGACGAAGAGGCGGCCACACTACTTCGCGACGGCGACCGCGGCTATCGTGCTCCCTTTGTCGTGCCCGAAGAAGTCTGAACCTCGCCTCACAATGCGCCCAACGCCGCTTCATCCCAGGCGGGCACAGCCGAGACTTGGATATTCCCACTCGAATACATTCGCCGGACCAAGCTTAAATCCATCCGGTTTCCCGCGCCGTCAACTGGGCCCGCCAGATGAACGCGACGAGGCGCTGCTTGCGCGGTGAGCAACGGCAAATCAGTTCGGCGAAACAGATCCCATGCAAAACTTGCGAGAGGTTCTCGATAGTTCTCGGTTTCGAGCAGATTCTGATACGAGACCAAACCGCCCGCAAGGTAAAGCGAATTGGCAAGCGGAGACATAGCGAAAGCGAAGAGCGCCGGAACTGTAAGACGCTCACGCGCAGCGATGACGATGCGCCGCCCGGTCGTCCGCGGTTCGTTTCTCATCGCCTGCAGCACCGCAAGAATGTCCTGTACCCGCTGTGCCAGTAGAGAGTTGCCGAGGATCAATGACGCCCACGCAAAATCCTCCTCTGAATCATGTGGCACTGTGTACGCCGGATCGCCGCGTCCAACCTCGGGTCGCATGTCCCCGATTCCGCGGATGTCAGCCGCGCAAACCACTCGCCCTCCACGCGCCAGCTGGTGATACATACCGTCCTCGCGCGCGCCCGCATTACGACCGTTGTCATCGAGCACAAGCAGCGCCGAACCCTTCGCGTGTGTGTCGTCCGGAATGAATAGCCACGCCGGAACCCAGACCTGGGGTGCCGAATGAACTTCAATCGCTTCGATCCGAGCACCTTCCGTCTGCGTAGGCGCGAGCGTTTGCAATTTAAGATCTCGGGAAGGGAACTTAATCCGGAGCAGTTCGCTTACCGATATTGAAGACGTCGTGCCCTGCGTAGTCGCACGTTTTTTAATCAGATTGAATGGGCGCAAGCTGCCAAAATCTCTAACTACACTGCCCGTAGCGCCAGTCCAAAGCGTCCTCGCCGCTTCAGTCGCGACACTCGGCTCTGCCTCAATCCGCCGGTCCGAGTTCTTCAGCCAACGCTCCAACCAGTTGTAAATCTCGAGCCGCAGTGAATATGTCAAGCCGTGCGGTAACGGCGTATCACGCCAATCCAGGTGATCTCGATGGCCGAGAATCCCATAGACGTTCGCCAATTTCTCATACTCCTCGCGGCCGCTGCTCAGGTAACGCGGGGAATACGTGCCGAAAAAATCGTGTGCGCTCACAAGCACCAGCAAAGGCTTTGGAGCGAGCGGATAAAGCAGGTCCCATCGATCGAACCCCAGCGGCCCGGAGCCAATCAGATCCTGCTCCGCATCATCGGTCGAGCCTGGCGGATTGAAGTCGGCGCACGCAACGTTCTCCGTGTTACCGGAAGACACAGCCACTGCACTCAGTCGTTCATCAACGCAGGCGAGCAGCATCGTTAGTGTGGCGCCGCCAGATTGCCCGGTTGACGCTAGCCGCTGCGGATCCACCAACGAATGTGATGCGAGATAGTCCAGACTCCGGACGGCATCCCACACTTGATACCGCGACGCCGTGTCGCCGAGCAGCAGCAACTGCTTCCCTGGGACGCTATGCTCTTCATCCACCGAAGCGAGCCGCGTGTTGCTCCCGGACTCATTTGGATACGCAATCCGCTCCCCCTGACCCATTGGATCGAATGCCAGCACAACATAGCCGAGCCGCGCCAAGCTTTGGCAGCACTTCTGATAACTTACTGCCGCTTTCCCCTCTGGCGAATGGCCCATCTGAAAGAGAACGCCTGGATGGGGAGGCTTTCCGCTGCTCGGCACATAAAGATTCGCACTCACGATGATGCCGGGCTGGCTCTCGTAGACGACTTTCTCCACGCTGAATCCGGCGCGCTCGAATTTACCCGTCACCCGAGCGTTGAGCGGTGTACGTTCCGGTCGTCCTCCTACGATTTCCCAGAAAGTCTGTCGAACCCAGCGCTGCCGCACGCTGATTGCGCTTGGGTTTGTCAATCGCGAAAGCTCGCGGTTGCGCTTTTCGTACGCAGCCCGTGCCAGCGCGGACAGGTGGTCCGGCAAACATTTCGAGTAATCGCGATAGTAAAATCCCGGCAGATCTGCGGCCCTCAGCCGCGGACTTAGTGCACACGCACTGGCTAGCGCGAGTAATTGGCGTCTCGATAAGGTGTCCATGAACGAGAACTTCAAACCGGCAATCTTGCCGGCTCAGCCGATCTCCGGATAAGGAAAACGACACTTACGGTCGCGAGCAGTGGAGCCGTAGCTGCAAGCACGAACGCCGGGAAATAGGAGAAGTGGTCGACAAGCGTTCCCACCAACAACGTAAACAACGTACTTGTCAACCCAGCGGCAAGTCCGCTCAACCCTGTCACGGACCCGACTACCTGAGGAGGAAACAAATCTGAAGGAAGCGTTAGGCCCATGGTTGACCAGCTCGCGTATCCGAATAGCGCGAAGCAAATCAATGCCAGACAAGAAAACGGACTTGAGGCCAGCACCGCTGGGATCCCAGCAAGCACAGGGATGCAGCTGACAATACAAACCCATTTCCGGGCGCGTATGACGGGCATGCCTCTCTTAACGAGCGCTCCAGAGGCGATCCCACCCGCGAAGTTGCCGAGATCCGCAGCAATGAATGGAAGCCAGGCGAACATTGCAATCTGCTTCAGGCTGAATCCGCGAGTATCACTTAAATATTGTGGTAGCCAGAAAACGTAGAACCACCAGATCGGATCAGTCAACGATCGCCCCAGAACAATCGCCCAAGTCTCCCGCTGCCTCAGTATCGGCAGAGCGTCCCGCATGGACAGTCGCGTGCCTTCTTGCGCTGCATACGACGGCCGGGTTGAGGATCGATAAACGGTTAGCCACAGCGCCAGCCAAAAGAATCCCAGCACGCCCGAAAATGCAAATGCCGATCGCCAACCAAAGCGCAGGGCGATCCAAGGAATACTCAAAGCCGCCACCGCCCCGCCAATGCTTGAGCCGCTGTCAAAGATTGCCACTGCAAGGCTGCGTTCCTCGGCGGGAAAAAACTCGGCCACTGCTTTGCTCGCCCCAGGCCAGTTGAAACCCTCCCCAATTCCCAGGAAAAACCGCAGCACACCCAGCGTAAATGGCGAGTTGACGAAGCTTGTCAGGCAACTGACAACGGACCACCAGATAACAGCGATCGAAAGACCGAGGCGCGTCCCGACGATGTCGAGGAAAATACCGCCAACCAGCCACGTTCCCGCATACGCAATCTGGAATGCGCTGAAGATGGTCGATAATTCACTGTGGCTTAAATGAAATTCCCGCGTAATCACTGGGGCCAGAACAGACAGTGTTTGACGGTTTACGTAGTTAATCGCTGTCGAGAAGAAAAGAGTCCACACGATCCACCAACGCCGTCGATCCCTGATGATCCCGCCAGAGGAACTCTGGGCCGCTTGCCGCTTTTCATTGATGTTCATCGAGTAGCTGAAACGGCTGCCGGAAAAGACAGTAGAGACGATGACTCCTGATCCAAATAGACATGCGCGTTCGGATGTCTCCGAACAATTGACGCCGGACAGGCTTCCGAAATCGGACCCTCCAAGGCATTCCGTACGGCTTCTGCTTTACGAGCTTCTGGTACGCAACAGATCCACGTGTTAGCTCGAAAAAGACCCGTGCATGTGACCGTAACGGCGTCACGCGGCACCAAGTCCACCTCTTTGAAATGCCCTTCGCCAGCCTGCTGCCTGCGGCACGGCTCGTCCAGTGTAATTTGCTTCACGGTTAATGGATCATTGAAATCCGCTAGGTGCGGATCGTTAAACGCTATGTGGCCGTTCTCCCCGCATCCGACGAAAGCTAGGTCTATGGGCGCTTCGTTGAGAAGCTGCGAATAGCGGTCCATCTCGGCTTCGAGATCCGGAGCATCACCCGCCAGGTAATTCGCCTTGCCCGGCCTTACCTTTTCTTCGACGCGTGTCCTGATCCAGCGCCGGAAGCTCGCAGGATGATCCGCCGCCATATCGGCATATTCATCCATGTGAAATATCTCCACACGGTTCCAGTCAAGCTCCTGCTGAACCAACTCTTCGATCAGCGGAATTTGTGAATTTCCGGTTGCCACGATCACCCGCGCTCGCCCGCGTTCTTTAATTGCCCTCCTGATCACTTGTGCAGCCATGTCGGCCGCAGCTCTACCCAACGCGCTCGGCGATGCATAGATCTCGACTTTCGCGTTCCCACACGGAAATTCACGCAACGGACCCGAATGTGACATGCAGGAATTATATACACGCAAAGTAACTCTCGTCCTTGACAGCTCACCTTCGATGCACGGAAACTAGTCTCGATCGCGTGATCAACAACTTGAATCGCCGTGATGTTTTGAAGCTAACTGCCGGTGTGCTCGCTCCCCCCGCGGCCGAAGCACTCAAGCTTTCCTCAGTAACTTCGAGTACTGGCGGGAAAAAGAGCATCATCGTCATCGGTGCTGGAATCGCCGGTCTCTCCTGCGCATATGAGCTGGTTAGGCGTGGGCACGATGTTACAGTGCTTGAAGCAACCGGCCGTCCGGGCGGTCACGTCCGCACGCTGCATGATCCGTTCGCAGACGGTTTGTATGCCGACCTCGGAGCGGAGCACTTCTACTTTCCCGGCTACACGCTCTACTGGCGATATGTGCATGAGTTCAACCTCACGCCCATACACTACCCGCGCCGCGACAACATGCTCCGATTCATCAAGGGAAAAAGATTTACGGAAGAGGATCTTCATTCGCAATTTGCTCTCCAACAGCTCGGGTTCAACCAGCGCGAGATAAGTTTCCTTACCGAGCGTCCCTGGTCTGAGTTGCCGCTCCTATACTTTCAACGGTATGTAGACAAGGTTCGGGACGAAACAAACCCGTTTGTCGCACGCTTGGATCACCTCGACACGATCACCCTCGCAGAACTATTGCGGCAAGACGGCGCCTCTTCCGCCGCTATCGAGTTCTTCGGCGGTTCCGGCTCAGCTTTGCAATGGATCTGGGCCGCCTCGATCAAGAAGTTGCGCGGAAGCGATCTCGAGAGCAAAAAATTGCTCAGGCTGAAAGGCGGGAACCAATTAATGACAGACGCGTTCGCCGCGCGACTGGGACAGCGCGTCCATCTAGGGTGTCCAGTAACGGCCATCGAGCATGGCTCCTCGGGCGCTACTGTGACCTATCGCGAATTCGGCCACCAACGCAAACGCGATACCGACTACCTCGTCACCTGCATTTCGGCGGTCATGCTCAGGCAACTGCCCGTCACTCCAGCATGGCCCGAAGCCAAGGCCTTTGTGATAAACGAAATGCCTTACTACACGCGCACTCGAATTGTCTTCCAGTCACGAACGCGCTTTTGGAAGACCGATGGAATCAGTCCCAACTGGTTGCCTCCTGACCCGCGACTCAATGAGTTGTGGTCCATGGCGGAGGACGTAAGCACGCCACGCGGCATTCTTCTCGGCGGAGCTCAGGCAGGTGTCACGGCTTCGGCTGCGCTGGCGACATTTTCGAAGCTCTACCCTGGCAAGTCGGCGGACATTGAGCAAGCCATCGTCCACGATTGGTCGAAGGAGCCCTGGGCTGGCATGTGCGAGCGCATCCCCTACCGAGTGGGCGAACTCCACCGCTTCTGGCCCGAAGCCACTCGCCCATGCGGCCGTATCCATTTTGCCGGAGCCTACGCGGCTCAAATGAACTGGGGACAGGAAGCGGCGCTCGAGTCTGCACATCGCGCAGCTGAAGAGATCGACACTGCGTAGAAAAAACTACGCGCCCTTTGCATAAGCAGCGTTAGCTGCCAAATTGCTGTTCCATTCTCTGTAGCCGGGCTATCCGATCGGCCGTGGACGGATGCGTCGAGAATAGTCGCATCAGCGACTCGCCCGTGAATGGCTTGATGATGAACAGGTGCGCCGTCGAGGGCGTTGCGTCCATCGGCAAGCGTTTTGAATATGCCTCCAGTTTCTGCAGCGCAGACACCAACTCGCGCGGATTGCCGGTGTATTTCGCCGACGCGGCATCCGCATCATACTCCCGAGTCCGCGAGATCGCCATTTGAATCAACGCCGCCGCAATGGGCGCAAGAATTAGCATGAAAAGCCCGCCGAATCCCCCGCCTTCTCTCTCGTCATCGCGTGTCCGCCCTCCGAAAAAGAAGGCCATTCTCGACAGGAACGTAATGGCCGTCGCGATGGTCGCCGCAACCGAGCTGATCAAAATGTCGCGGTGTAATACGTGACCCAACTCATGGGCCACCACTCCTTCAATTTCATCGTCCGCCATGAACTTCAGAATTCCGGCCGTAAACGCAACTGAAGCATGCTGCGGGTTCCGGCCAGTCGCAAACGCATTCGGTGACTCTTCCGGAATCAGCCAAAGCTTGGGCATGGGAATGCTCATGCGCTGCGCCAGGCTCTCCACGATCGGAGCGACACGCCGATAAATTTGCGGATTCTCCTCCGGAGTCAAGGGTTGAGCCCTGTACATCGCCAGCGCCATCTTGTCCGAAAAGAAGTAGCTGACGAAGTTCATCCCAACCGCCAAAATCAGGCCGATGTAAAGCCCGTTGCGGCCGCCAAAGAACTCTCCGCCCAGCAAAAGCAGCCCGCTCAGAACTCCCAATAGCAGAACTGTCTTAACCATGTTCATAAACTTGTCCTATTACTTAGACGACGCTACACGCTATTAGGAGCCTGCTTTTTTCCGATGCCTCGGACCGAGTGATACTGGATCAATGCCCAGTGCCTACAGACTTGCTTGCATCCTCCTCACGGGCTTTACTGCCTATCTCCCGTTCCCGCTAGCTAATAGAGCCCAATCACCCGGTTCGGCAACTCTGGACAATCCTGTCGAACGTCCGCCGATTCTAGGCGTCGCTCATATTGGCCTCGAGACCAATGACATGCAGGCAGCTCACAAGTTTTATGGTGAACAACTCGGATTTGCCGATTTCAGTCTCGACAAACCAACCGGCGGCCTCATGTTGACCTACTTCAAAGTCAACGACCACCAGTACATCGAAATCTTTCCTGATCTAAAGACCGAGACGCAAGATCGCCTCTCGCACATTGCGTTTGAAACCACCAACGCCAGGCAACTTCGCGATTACCTCGCCAGCCGCGCTGTAAAAGTGCCGCAGACGCTCAAGCCTGGTCTGGACGGCAATTTGAGTTTTATGATCAAAGACCCTGATGGGCATAACGTAGAGTTCGTGCAGTACATGCCGGGGTCGCTTCACAGCAGAAATTTCGGTAAGCTTCTGCCCGATTCGCGTATCTCCAACCGCATGATTCACGTCGGTGTAAGCGTCCGCGATCGTGCTGCTGCCGACGCTCTCTATAAGGATGTTCTCGGGTTTCACATGACGTGGTACGGCGGCATGAAAGATGACCAAATAGATTGGGTTGACATGCGGGTGCCCGACGGCGCTGACTGGCTGGAATACATGCTGCGGGTGCACAATCCATCCCCGAAGGCCCTCGGGGTCATGCATCATCTTGCACTTGGCGTCCCCGCCATTCAGCCGGCTTACAAAGC
The DNA here is from genome assembly GCA_051004875.1 of Bryobacteraceae bacterium. Lineage (GTDB taxonomy): Bacteria > Acidobacteriota > Terriglobia > Bryobacterales > Bryobacteraceae > Bog-105. The sequence continues at coordinate 46,632 of JBPCJX010000143.1, read as the reverse complement.
AGTTCTTGCGCGCGGCGTCAACCCGCCGGAGCCGCCTAAAATTGGCCGTGATGGTAAGTGGCAGCTGAACCTGTACGACCACAACTACACGCGCGCCGAGCTAATGGAATTCAAACCCGCCCAGAAACCGTGCTGCTCACCAATGCAGTAACGCCACTGCCTTCGCCGCCTTATCCGACGACGACAGGTGAAGTCTCTGCCGCGCGCTCTCCGATTTGCTGCCTCCACAACGCATAGTAAAGTCCGGTCTCGGCTACCAGCTCCGAATGGGTCCCTTGCTCGATGATCTTCCCTCTCTCGAGTACATAAATGCGCTCGGCATGTAGTACCGTCGAAAGCCGGTGCGCGATCAGAATCGTTATCACGTCCGCGCGCTCTCCCACTTCCCGAATGGTGCGGGTGATCTCCTCTTCGGTAATCGAGTCCAGCGAAGATGTAGCCTCATCGAACACCAACAGCCGTGGCCTGCGCAGCAACGCTCGTGCGATGGACAGCCGTTGTTTTTCGCCTCCCGATACTTTTACGCCGCCTTCTCCAATTAACGTGTCGAGCCCTTGATCCGCCCGCGCCAGCAATGAGTCTGCCGCTGCGCGATGCAACACGTCCAAGCACTCGGCGTCCGACGCATCCGGCCGCACAAAAAGAAGGTTCTCTCGAATCGTGCCGGAGAACAGCTGCGTGTCTTGCGTGACGAATCCAATTTGCGCCCGCAGCTCATCCGGATCGATCTCCGCCGCATCCAGCCCGTTGTAGCGAACCACACCTTTCTCCGGCTTATACAGACCCACCAACAATTTCACCAGCGTTGTCTTACCTGCCCCGGATGGTCCGACAAACGCCACCGTCTCACCTCGCGAGATCCGAAACGTCACGTCACAAACCGCCGGCCGGTTCGCTGTTCGATGTTGAAACGTGACCTTCTCAAACTCGAGCGAGCCCAAATTTCCTAAGCGCGCCGGGTTCTTTGGCTTTGGTTCGGGCGGAATCAGGAGTATCTCTTGTAAGTTGTTCAGAGATGCTTCGGTCTCGCGATAAATGTTGATAATGTTGCCCAGTTCCTGCAACGGCCCAAAGATGAAGAACGAGTATATGAACAGCGAGAAGAACTGTCCCACCGTGATGCGCTGAGTGAAAATGAGATACAGCATCAGGAACAGAATGCTCGTACGCAAGAGATTGACCATCGTCCCTTGCAGAAAACTCAGGCTGCGCAGATAGCGCACCTTCTTAAGCTCCAGCTTCAGGATCTTGTCCGTCGTGGTATTCAGGCGATTCACTTCCTGACGCGCCAGTCCCAACGTCTTTACCAGTTCGATATTGCGAAGCGATTCGGTCGTTGCTCCAGCGAGCGCAGCCGTTTCGGCCACAATCGTTTTCTGAATCGACTTGATCTTCCGGCTCAAAACGGAGCTGATGCCGCCGAGTAGCGGAACAGTTAACAAGAAAGCCGGCGCGATGACCCAATCGATCGACAGAGCATAAATTGTGACAAAGATGACTCCCACCGTCGCCGTGAACAGAATGTTCACAAAAGCAGCGATGAACCGTTCTACATCCGTGCGGACCTTCTGTAGCTTGCCCAGCGTCTCCCCGCTGCGCTGATCCTCGAAAACCGCGTATGGCAGCGACAGCGAGCGCTCTACACCATCCGCGTACAGTTCCGCGCCTGTTCGTTGCGTTACCACGTTCACGTAATAATCTTGGAAATTTTTAGCCACGCGCGAGATAAACGCCACCCCAACTGCAGCGCCCAGCAACAAGCTCACACCTCGAACGAATTGCGAAATCGTGTATTGATGGAACTTCGTTGCGTACCGGTCGATGATATGGCGGAAAATCCAAGGGTCCAGCAAAGAAAAGATCTGGTTCACCGCCGCAAGCAGAAGCGCCAGAAACACAAGCGGCCAATGCTTTTTCAAGTAGTGAAGCAGTAAACCCATATCTTCTCGATGTTGCGCGAGTGCTCAGCGCTTCAGGTCAGTGCGGTCTTGCTTTCTCTGCCCGTTCGTGAGCGATGAGATCCAGCAGTTCGTAACGGGATCGCAGCGCGTCTGCCGACGCATATGGCATTCGGTGTGATACATCAGATTGTTCGTCCTTGTTGATACTAGCCGTATGTAAGTGCATCACCGCGTAACGGTCCGCCTTGTTGTAACCTCGCCATTCGGGCAGTCCTGGGCCATTCGGATTCCCAGTCTTAGCAAAATTTGTCCAATACGACGAGATCATATCGGAAAGCTTCCGGTCATCCGCCGTCCAAGGCAGATGCTTCCAATCGAGCGTCTCGAAAACATACTCGATGTCAGCCGAATGGTACGCGCCGCGATTAGGCTCACCCGTGGACGTCGGAGGAGCCTGTTCGAAGCGATAACGATACACCGGAGACTTCCCCGTTTGCACTTGCATATCAAGCCATTTCCAAGTGGAATATGCGATGAACTGGTCGCTCGCCAAATCGCGTGCGCACTCCTTCACCTGTTTCTCGCTGTTTCCGGAATACAGCTTCAAAATCTCATCGGCATGTCTCCCATATTCTGTTCGGACCTTGGCGGCGTAGTTCTCTCTGATCGCCTGTGCTTTTTTGAGAAATCCGGTGTAATCCTGTTCGTCGGCATTCCACCCTGCCAGAAGTGGAACATGAGCCTGTTTTCCAGCCACGTAGATCGCCGAAGGACTTTCAGGGAAGAAGTAGCCATCGACATTCGGCCAAAAGCGGTATAGATGCGACCTATCTTTCAGAACACCGTTAAGAAGTTCGTCAGCCGGCATCGCGCGCAAGGCCTTGAGCGTGCTTGCGCCCAAGGACCTGGCGAACCGGTCGCCTGTTTGTTGCGTCTCTGAAACAGACGGCAGCCGCGGCGTCAACATGAACACCCCACCGCTCTGGCCGATCGCCTGTTTGAGCAAGCCTCTTGAAAGCGGCGAGGCCATTTGAGCACTGACGGAAATCGATCCAGCCGACTCGCCAAAAATTGTGACGTTCTCTGGATCACCGCCGAATCCCGCAATATTCTTGTGCACCCATTCGAGCGCCGCAACTTGATCAAGCAGGCCATAATTGCCGGAGGCGTAATGTGGCGATTCTTTTGTCAGCTCCGGATGCGAGAAGAAACCAAAAATGCCGAGGCGGTAATTAAGACTCACGACAACCACGCCCTTCTTTGCGAGATTCTCGCCATCCTGCCGTGGCTCGGAAGCGCTGCCGGCCTGAAAGCCGCCTCCATAAATCCAGACCATCACTGGCAAACGTCCCTCGGCGGAAGTCGCTGGCGTCCAAACATTCAGATAGAGGCAATCTTCGCTTGGACCAGGGTCGCGGAAGACCATGTCCTCGTAAATCCGTCCCTGCATGCAGCGAGCCCCGAACTCGGTCGCTTTCCGAACTCCAGTCCATGACGGTGCAGGCTGTGGGGGCCGCCACCGTAGGCTACCCACGGGAGGCGCTGCAAATGGAATTCCTTTAAAAGTTCGGATCTTCGCATCAGCACTCACCGCACCCTCAACCATGCCGGATGCCGTGCGAACCTGCTCGGCCGCCAGGCAGATTCCAAAAGGGACTAGCAGCAATGTAAGAACCGCCCGTGTCATTCGCATTACTTTAAAGATCTCACCACAGCACCTGTAACATCCCCAAAGACGTTGTCCAGCCGATGTTCTGACCGAGTCTCAGGAGTCCAACTTCCGAATCGCCGACAACTCAGGCGTTGGGCAGGCAGCTCACTTGGCTTTCAGTCCGTTGCGCCACTCGATTACCTCTAGCTCGACCCGAACTGCGTCTTCGACCGCAACTACGGGGCGCGCCTCGAATACAAATGCAGGCAACATCGAGCAAAACTTGTGAACGGTCAGCGGATCGTCACAGTCCACCAGCATATGCCCACCCCACTCACCCACCCGCACTACAAACACTTCAATCTTGAAATTGGCGGGCGCCTTCCATTGACGGAACACCTCAAGGATCCGCTTCTGGGCATTCTCGTACTCCATAGGCGAACCTTGGGGGCGTTCGAACCAGCTGATCATGTATTTCATCTCATCTTCTCCATTTGCCAAAGGACTTACCGAATCGCAACCGCCCAAGTCTACATGACGAGAGCTTTGGGGCGACAAGCCTCCGTTGCTCAATCTTTCCGTATTCGAAGTGGCTGGTTGCACTCCCCGTAACCTCGATCGGATATCGGGCCGCGTCGAGTCCGCCCTGCGAAGCGCACTCCACAAGGCGCGGCAAACGGGATCCTTTAAAGGTTCGGATCTCCGCATCAGTACTCAGGGCATTGTCGACGATGCCGGAAGCCCTGCAACCTGCCCGGCCGCCAAGCAGATTCCAAAAGGCACGAGCAGTAACGTAAAAACCGCCCGTATTGATCGCCTCTCCTTAGATCCTATTAAACTGAGAGACCCTGAGACTGAATTGCCGAATACATGTACATACATTATGTACATGATGCACATTACTGTGGTACGCTGCCTATTGGGAACATGAAAGTCACCGCCACGGAATTTCGAAAGAACATGTTTCAGCTGGTTGAAAAAGCTCTCGCCGGAGAATTGGTGGAAGTGTCTCATCGCGGGAGAACAGTTCGTCTCGTGCCGGAAAAGCCAACCTCGAAACTTTCAAGATTACAGAACATGAATGTCATCGTCGGCACCCCCGAAGAGTTGGACGAGGCTCTAAGTAGACTTTCGAGTGAAACTCAAGCCACTTGGGAAGCCGCACAACAGGAGTGATTTCGTATCTTGACACGAATGTTGTATATCGCCTGACCCTGGGTGGGGAATCGGGAGTGATTTCTGAGAGAGCGCGTCAGCAGATGGAAAGGACCGATCTTCTGATCTCCGCAATGGTTCTCTTGGAATTGGAGATGTTGTACGAAATCGGCAAGCTCCGGGTAGGCGCGAAATATCTCGTGACAGAGTTTGCAGGGAAAATTGGACTCAAGATTTGCGACCTCCCTATGTCGACAATCGTTGCAAGCTCTCTTGCAATCAAGTGGACACGGGAGCCGGGTGATCGTCTGATTGTCGCCAATGCGATTGCGAACAATGAAGCCCCGCTGATTAGCTCAGATCGCTCTATCCGTGCTCATTACGCAAACACGATTTGGTAAGGAATAGGAAGTCCGAACATCTTGCCCCACTAATCCGGCCAAGATTCCGGCAGCCGCTGCGGCGGGATGTACAGCAATACGATCGCGAGATAGAGCGCTATGCCCGCATAAATATTCCAAAACGAAACCCCGATCGCAACCAGATAGCCTAGAGGACCGATCACGTATAAGGCCGCCATCTTCCCCGTGCCTGGGATCGATTCCACGAATCCCTTCTTTCGGGCGTAGAAAAGAATCGCCGTGTAGAGGAACCCATTAATCGTCCAGACCATCCCGTAAATCATCGAGGCGAAGGCGGCATCCGAAGTCGTCATGTATTTCGCAATCATTGCCGCGGTGAACGGTACGGCGCAAATTCCAAGCAGCAATAGTAGATTCAAGATGTTTAGCGTTGTGTCCACGCGGCGAATCAGCGCAAACAGGCGATGGTGGTTCAGCCATTTGATGCCCACCATCGCGAACGTCGCGATAAAGATGACATAATTCGGAAACTGCTGGCCAATCAAAGTGCGTAGCGATATCGCTTCGCTTGGCACTTGGATGTTCAGCACCAACAGCGTAATGACCACTGCGAAGACGCCGTCGCTGAATCCAACCAGGCGGCTTGCACTCAATGGCTCACCCGCTTCACGGTCTTTTTCGACTGTTCCAGGCAATTTAGCCTTCATGCACATATATCATCACAAGCTCGATTTGCCCTTAATTCAGTAACTTACAAGAAATCATTTGGAACCATGCTGTATACTCTTTCCAGGAAGCCGCTGCGCTCCTAATATCTTCGAAGAACGCCGGATGAGGGCCATTGCCTCTCCGGCGTTTTTCATTTTCTGGAGTACTTCATAATGACAACCTCCGCACAAGTTGCAGCGAATCGGGCGAACGCTCAACACTCTACGGGTCCGAAAACAATGCAAGGCAAAGCGATATCCGCTCGCAACAATTTCAAGCACGGCTGCTCAGGCGCATTCACGGTTCTTCCCTGGGAAGATCAAAACGAATTCGACATGCTACTCGGCAGCTTGCGCGACGAACACAAACCTTCCGGCCTCACCGAAACCATTCTGGTCGACAAAATGGCGCAGGCAATCTGGCTCAGCAAGCGCGCGCTCATGTTGCAGCACGTCACCTTTAATCAAGAGCTGCCAGCCTGCGACGATCAAAAGCAGCTCGCACTCTACCTGCGCTACCAAATCACCAACGAGCGCGCGTTCCATAAGTGTCTGAACGATCTTCTAAAGCTAAGAGCCGAAAAGCGCAGGCAGGAAAATGGGTTCGAATCGCAGGCGCAGAAACAAGCCGATCAAACCCGATGCGAATCGTCCGAAAATCGAAAGCAAGAGCTGCATCGCTGGAACGTTTTGCTCGCGGAAGCCAAACTGGATAACCAATTAATGCAGAACATCATGCTCCGCGTCGATGACACGGTCGCGGCCTGCGAAAAAGAGCAGCAAGAAGAGGACGAAAACACACGCATCACAGCCCAACAAGCCGCCTAATTCGCCCCAAGCCTCGCCATCCGTACCCGAAGTGTGCGATTACTCACGTTTCTACTGTTTACGCCTGCGTTCCCGAGCCAGTTACATCACCGGGACGCGATCAGAACAGGGAATGGAATCTATATAACAGAGGAATAACAGAGGATTTTCAAAATAGTAAGTTGCGTCACGCTTACCTTGCACTTTAGATATAACTGACCCACTAACTACGAATACTCTTTAAGAGTAAATGGTAAAAGTACTGGGAGCTAAACTCATCGCACAACCGCAGCTTACAAGCAAACAAGCGCTTATTGCCAGTACTAGCTAGGGTTGTGGCCAGTCGACACTTGTAGACCGTACTGGTACAGTTTCCACAGAAACAACTCGGAAGTAACATTGCATTGGGATCGCGAACAGCGTAAGGCTCCTGAAGCCTTGTGGGCCGTTGAGTCGCGATTGCCCGTTAATGCTTCTTTGTAACTATACAGCAGGCGCACGTGGTGATTGCGTTTGCTCCCACCCGGACAGATGTGTCGCTTTATCGACCCGCTTTAGCGTGTGTCGAAAATGGGCGAAGCCTGCCCTCCAGGGTTTTCCATAAAGAGCTAGTACGTTAGTCAATTTCTGAATGTCATGGTCGGTGACATTAACACAACGAATTCGTCGTCTGGTGAATTCTCCTGGTACGCCTTGAAGGTGAGAACGCGCTCTGAGTTTTTGGCCGTAGAGGCACTGCGGAACAAAGGCTACGAGCCGTTCTGTCCGACATACCCTGAACGTCGCCGGTACTCGGATCGGATGAAGGTTATCAAAAATGTGGCTTTTCCAGGTTACTTGTTCTGCCGCTTCGATCCCCACAAAAAAATCCCGGTCATAAGCAGTCCTGCAATCGAGTACATCGTCGGCACGCGCGGAATGCCCGAGCCAATACCTGATCAACAGATCGCAAGCATTCGCCGCGCCCTTGAAGTTGGCGCTCGCCCGGCGCCCTATTTCAGAATCGGTCAGCGCGTGCGGGTTGAATACGGGGCCCTCGCAGATGTCGAAGGCGTCCTCGCTCGTGATGCAAGCACCGGCCGGCTCATTATCTCCATCGATCTCCTCCAACGGTCCGTGGCCCTTCAAATCGATGAACATCAGGTCCGCCCCATCTAACACGTTCTCTCTGCGACACAGAGCTCAAATCTCTCTTACTAAAAGGATCCCAAAATGCCCGTATTAGATCGAAAGTCCAGAATGGTCAGTTTTCGCCTTTCATCAGCCGAATACCAGGCTGCGGTGAACACCTGCCGCACGCAAGGTTTCAGAAGCATGTCACTATACGCCCGCTCCGCGCTTCTGGCCTTTGAATCTTCTCCAAACGCCTGCATCCCTCGCGATGCGGAAATGACTGAGATCCGGTTGCGGCTGGAGTTTCTCACTTCGGAGATTCAGAGAATCGCCGCGAGTTTCGCGCCTCCCTCCAACGGCTCGCTTCCCCACACCGCTACATCCGAGTACTTAGGATTTGAGGGAGCTGAACGAACATGAACCGTCTCACTCTACTTGCGTTCTTACTCTTACCACTTGCGCGGGCACAGACACCTAAAATGCCGGCGCAGCCAGCGACTTACACAGTCGAGAGTAACTTGCCCACCCAAAAAATAGGTGTGGATGACCTCATCTCCGTTTCCGTCGTCGATTGCCCAGAGCTTACGCGTACATTCCGCGTTGCCGCAAACGGCACATTGCCGCTGCCCCTTCTCGAACAGTCGATCGCAGCCAATGGTAAGTACCCGACTGAGATCGAAAAGGAGATCACCGATGCGCTGATCGCCGAGGAGGTGCTTGTGCGTCCCGTCGTGTCCGCCTCTGTGGTTGAATATCGTAGTCGCCCGGTCAGCGTGATGGGTGCCGTGCGTTATCCAATTACTTTCCAAGCGCTCGGAAATGTAACATTGCTCGACGCACTGACTCAGGCGCAAGGTCTCAGCCCCGATGCCGGCCCTGAAATTCTGGTCAGCAGAGCACGTTCGGAGCAGAACGGCGTTTCGACAGAGTTAGTACAGCGCATTCCGGTTAAGGGGCTGATTGATGCAGCCGATCCGTCTCTGAACATGAAGTTATACGGCGGCGAGGAGATCCGTGTCCCCGAGGCTGGGAAAGTTTACGTGGTCGGCAACGTCAAGCAGCCGGGCGCCTTCGCCGTTCACGATGGAACCGAGACCACAGTGTTGAAGGTCCTTGCTCTCTCCGAAGGGCTGCTTCCGTTCGCAACCAAACAAGCCTATATCTACCGGCGCGAATCCGGTAGCAAAAGTCAAACCGAAATCCCGATTGAGCTCGGTCGCATTATCGATCGCAAGTCACCGGACGTTCCGTTGAAAGCGAATGACGTGCTCTATATCCCGGACAACAAGCATCGCAGGATGACCATGACCGCCCTCGATCGAATCGTCGGATTCGGAAGCGCGACCGCATCGGGATTGGTGATCTGGCAGCACTAATCAGCCAAACATAATTCTCAAAAGAACAGGGAGCTTTAGATGAAGCAAATCGAAAGAGTTCAGTCTGAGTTGGGGGAGAGCGTCCGTCGGCCTCAATATGTTCCGTCTTTATACCCGGACCTTGAGGCCGATGAACGCTCCGTTCCGCCTTCCCACTATCTGTGGATCATCAGCAGGCATAAATGGCGGATCCTCGGATTCATCGTCGCTTGCATGATTGCCACGTTGATCGTCTCCCTGCGCATTCGCCCCATGTATCAAGGCACTGCCGAGGTCGACATCGATCGGCACGCTCCGTCGGGAATCTTTGGACAGGAAGCGAGTCAGCTCTCGCAGCTCAATGATTCCGACCAGTTTCTGGCGACACAGATTGAGCTCATCCAGTCCGACGCCGTGCTGCGTCCTGTAGCAGCCCGTTATAACCTGCTCGAACGTGAGCGCCAGCTAGAGAACCTGGATACGGATAAAATCCAACGCAAAATGAACTCGCCGGTTCTGCTGAAAAAGCTGAAGATCACCCGTCCCGCCAATACCTACGTTTTGCGAATCAGCTATCGCTCGCCCGATCCACACATTGCGGCGGATGTCGCAAACGCGATTGCGCAGTCGTATCTCGAGCACACCTTCAACATCCGCGTCAGAACCTCCGCCGCACTATCGAGGTTTATGGAAGGGCAGCTCGACGAGCTCAAGGCGAAAATGGAGCGCTCCAGCATGGCGTTGGCTCATTTCGAGCGAGAGCTCAACGTGATCAATCCCGAAGAAAAAACCAACATACTTTCTTCACGTCTACTCCAATTGAATACGGAATACACAAACGCTCAAGCCGACCGTGTGCGCAAAGAAGCCGCTTTCAATTCTATGAAAAACGGCTCCATGGCCGCCGCCCAGGTGTCGAGCCAGGGCGAAGCGTTGAGCGACTTATATGAGCGCTTAAACACAGCAAAGCAGCATTTTGCCGAGGTGTCGACGACTTATGGAGCGAACCACTCCGAGTACCGCAAAGCCGCCAACGCGCTCGCCGAGGTGCAGCGTGAGCTTGAAGACACACGACGGAACGTCGCACAGCGCATCGAGACGGATTACCGCCAATCGATGAATCGTGAGCAGATGCTTCGAGCATCTGTTAAGGAGACCAAAGCGGAGTACGATCAGCTAAACGCGCGATCTTTCGAATACCAGCAGCTCAAACGCAGGCAGAAGCTTACAGGGGACTCTACGGCGACCTGGAACGTCGGATTAAGGAAGCCGGGATTAACTCCGGTTTCCAGCATAATTCTATCCGCATCGCCGATCTCGCCCGGCCGCCCTACAAACCAGTGTTTCCGAAAACTGGTTTGAATCTGCTCCTTGCGTTCGTATTCTCAACCATTATCGCGATAGGCGCCGCGATCTTGACGGATGTCCTCGACGATACGGTTCGGGATCCCGAACAGGTAGCTCGCGCTTTGAATACGGCCGTCATCGGAACACTGCCGACCGTCAAGGAGATGAAGCGTTTGATCGGCCCAGCAACACAGAAATTGGCAGTATCACCCGCTATCGTTACGGCCAAGACGGCGGGGAACGGCTCGGGTATCATCCGCCACAAGGGCGACGGTCGCGGCTCTGCAGATCACCTCCCGAACAGCGCACTTCATGGGGATACTAAAAGCTTAAATAGCTACGGTTACAAGGGCATCTCCTCGTATGAAGAGTCAATTCGAACACTGCGTAATTCGATTCTGCTTCCAGATTTCGCCCGCCGAATCAAATCTATTTTGATCACGAGCGCAGCGCCCGGTGAAGGAAAGTCAACCACAGCGATTCATCTCGCAATCGCCCACGCCGAACAAGGTAAGAAGACCTTGATTATCGACGCAGACCTGCGCCGGCCGTCCATACATAAGAAATTAGGGTTGAGCGGAGTCACTGGTCTCTCGAACGTGCTGCTCGGCGATATTGAATGGAAGCACGCGCTACTTAAGACGGAGCATTGGCCTGACTTGCACGTACTCCCGGCCGGTACCGCTTCACGCCGCGCCTCTGACCTGATCGGGTCCATGATGATAGACATTCTGGATGAAGCGTCGAAGGAATACGATCTGATCCTGGTTGACGCTCCGCCACTGCTTGGGTTCGCTGAAGCCATGCAGATCGCAACCTCGGTCGACGGAGTGGTTGTGCTCACGCGCGCCGGGCAGACCAGTCGCAAAGCCGTAGCCACTCTGTTGGCAACGCTCGATCATCTTCGCGGGAATGTAATTGGTCTCGTGTTGAACGAGGTCAATAAGAACAGCAGTAATGGATATTAGTACTACGGCTACTATCGCGACTACTATTCCGCGAAGAATGCAGCTGTGTAGCCCGGCGACAATCAATGGACGAAGCAAGCTCACCCGCTCTGCGTAAATACTCAGTGCTCGGCGTAGGTATCAACGCAACATCTTACGACGCAGTTGTCGACAGGTGCAGCGAATGGATCAACGAGCGCCATCTAAATAAGTGCTGCAGTACCGCAAAATACATCTGTGTAACTTCCGTGCACGGCGTCATGATGGCCCAACGCGATTCCACGTTGCGGTCTATTATGAATCACGCCAACCTCGCAACGCCCGACGGAATGCCAATCGTTTGGGCGTTGCGATCTTTTGGCCGAAAGGATCAGCAACGTGTGTACGGTCCTGATCTGATGCTCGCCTTGTGCCGGCGTGCGGCCGAAGCTGGTCACCGTATCTTCTTATATGGCAGCCGGGCCAAGACGTTGCATCTGCTCGAGCAAAATCTGCGGGCTCGATACCCTCAACTGAACATCGTGGGGTCGTACCCGGATGCATTCCATACAGCGAGCCACGAAGAGGACGGTGCGATTCGAAAAACCATTCTCGGAAGCAACTGCGATCTGTTGTTCGTCGGTATCGGCGAGCCAAAACAAAATCGCTGGATGGCGGACCATCTGATTGCCTTCCCCGGAGTCGTAATGCTGGGCGTTGGCGCGGCCTTCGATTTCCACGCCGGTTGCGTCACGCAAGCGCCGGAGTGGATTCAACACTCGGGACTGGAATGGCTGTTCCGTTTGTTCCACGAGCCGAAACGCTTGTGGAAACGCTACCTTCTCATCACACCCTGGTTCCTTCCGCGCTGGGGAATTCAGTGGCTTAAGACGCGCTGTTTTCGATTGAGCAATCTGGCTTCGTAGAGAGAAGTTCCCACACATGGCAAGCATTACTCATGCCCTACCCCTTCGGTCGGTAGGAAAGAACGCCGTTCGTTCGCTGTTTGGCTCTCAACTCAGGCGAAACATGCTTTCGGGGACAATCGCCTCCTCCATTGGATGCATTCTGATGCTCATCGCTTATCCGGCGTATTTGAAGTCGCTCGGATACCAGTTGTACGGAATCTGGTTACTGTTGAACACCATCACGACGTTCGCACAACTGGGCAATTTGGGAATCGCTCCAGCACTTTCCCGGCAAGTATCCGAAGAGGTAGGCGCAAATAACATGGGGGCCGTCACATCATGCATCACGACGGCGCTGACGGCCATAATCTGCATCGGATTGGTAATCATTTTATTCTTCTCCTTCGGATGCCGCAGTCTTTTGGTTGTGTTTCGGTTGCACTCGTCCCAGATCACATCAGTTACTCCGCTGTTGCCGTGGATCGGCGTCGTATCTGCCTGCGCCATGATGGCCGAAGTTATCTCTGCGGCAAGCTGTGGGCTGGGACGCATGGATCTCTACAACTACGCCCAATGCGCGACACAGGGCGTAGGGGTTTCTCTCTCGATTCTCCTGTTGAGATCGGGACTCGGATTAAATTCCCTACTAATTGGAAACGCGGTAGCCACCATTTGCCTTGCCGCACTCGGAGTGTTGATGACCAGGCATCTAACTAGAAGCTTATTTATCTCTTTCCGTTCTTTCTCACTGAAGCGGTTGCGGGCGTTAATATCATACGGAAGTGGGCTTGCAAGTAACTCCATCTTTACTCTCCTCTTCAGCCCCTTCAACAGGCTTGTAATCGCTCGATACGCGGGCGTCAGTAGCGTGCCGGTGTATGACATTGCGTTCAGCAGTTGCATGCGTCTTCGTAATATCTTTGAGTCCGGACAGCGAGCGCTAATCCCCGAGATCGGCAGAGTGGCGGGCACATCCCCCGCCGCCGCCTACGCTCGAGCCATAAAATTGGGATCGCGCATCGTCCGTGCGTTTGCCTGGGTGTTACCGGTCTATGTCAGTGCGTTCGTGTCTGCTGCGCCTGCACTGAAATTCTGGCTGGGCTCACGCTACGACCCGGAACTGGCCCTGGCAACGCGAATTATTCTCGTTGGCACGTTCTTCAGCCTCGTTGGAACACCTGGATTCTATATTCTTGCTGCTCTCGGAAGGCTGAGAACTCTTCTGGTCGGGAATATCATCCAATCAGTCTCTAACATCGTGTTGATCGGTATCTATCTTTTTCTTTTCCATAACTTATCTGTGTCAGTTGTCTTAAGTGTAACGACGATCGCGATGTTGTGCTCAACGATATTTTTGGTTGTTCAAAGCAGTCGAGTAAAACTTGTCTTACCTCGTTCATAAAGCCAGTTCGAGCATCGGCCACAAGATTCTTGTGCTTGTTACAGGCCTGCTTATGTGGGGGTTGCCGAGCGTAAGATTCACACCCAGAAGTGTGGAGGCGGCATTCAGCGGGCTCGGCGGTTTGGATTTAACTGCTTGGCTTCAGGTTGGCACATGTATTTTCAGCGCGGCTGTAGTCGTAATTGCGTGCGGTTCAAGGATCGGTCAGGGATTAAGCGCACTGCCATCAACACTGTTCAAAGGAGCGAGCCTTTTATTTCTTATCTATTCTGTGTTTGCTATGGGGTCCGCAATATACTCCGTGAACACAGGTTTCACTATATACTCAGCGAGTAAAATCCTGCTGCTCTTGCTCTGCTCGGCACTAGTGTCAGGAAGTTACGGTGGCGGATCTCGCGGGATCGCGGCATGCCTTCGTCTGTTCTACACGGTCAACATCCTGCAATGGGCAGTTATAGCAGTGCTGTTCGTCATTGCTCCAGAACTCGTTGGTGGCATCGATCCAAAAGTGGGATATCGGTTGCACGGTGGATCATTCGGTGACTATGGTAGGGCTGCAGCTTTCTCAGGTCTGTTTTTCCTTGTTGTCGGATTGCGGTCTCCGGGCCGAAGGCGGTGGTGGGCATTTGCTGCGTACGCGCTTTCGTGGGGTTTTGTTCTATTGAGTCTTACGCGCGGAACAATGATTTGCGCAGCCGTGATGATGTGTTTGGCTGTAGCCGCACGCTATCGAACACGATCACGGATTCTTCTTACATGTGCAACTCTCCTTATCGCGTCGGCAATCATGCTGAGCGGCGGGTTAGAACAAATCATCAAATTTGCTGCTCGGGGTGAAAGCCGTGCGGATCTCGAATCGCTTACTGGGCGGGCACAGGCGTTTCATTTTCTAATTAATGGCTGGAAGGAATCCCCCTGGTTAGGATTCGGATATGGCGCTGGCAACCGATATCTGCTCCTTCACTTTCAACAACAGGCCGGCCTTGGAATCGGAGCCGCACACGATTCGGTATCTCGTGTTTTGACAGATCTTGGCTTGGTAGGAGCGGCACTTCTGCTCATTGCATCTGTCCATATATTCGTCGCCACGTATGCGATGTGGCTCGCGGTCAGGCGCCGCACGGAATTGCGAGAGTTGGCCGGGCAAGTAGCAGGTCTACTTGGCTATGTCCTGATTTTTAGCGTCACTAGTTCTGGTATAGCGGAAGTCACAGCTCCAGTGGTCATCGTCGCTCTAGCTACGGCTGCTCTTCGAATCCCGAGACGGCGCACGGCTTTCGCTCGGGCAACCGCGCCTCCGACGCGCCTCGTCACACAGTTCGGCTAAGCACTAATTCCCCAAAATAGTTGAACTTGGCTCGATAAGTCTGCTTCCCCGCGTTTTGCACCCGCCAACCTATCACCAGCTATGAAGGTACTCGTCATTGGACATGGATGTGATCCGAACACCGGATCGGAACCGGGTAAGACGTGGAATCTGGCATATCACCTGGCCAAGACACATATTGTGCATCTAATCGCGCATCCGCATAGACGGGAGGCAGTCGAGAAATCCCTTCGAGATCATCCGAACCCCAACCTTCACTTGCATTGGGTAACCGTTCCATCAAAAATCGATCCGTGGGAACCGACGGGAAACCCTGGCATCAAATCACACTACATCATCTGGCTTCGCCGAGCGTTCCAGTTTGCACGCGGTCTTCACCGAACCATAAAGTTTGACGTCGTCCACCACGTGGGTTGGGGAAACGTAAGCATCCCATCGCCGTTCTGGAAACTAGGGATTCCGTTCGTATGGGGGCCGCTCGGCGGTGGCCAAGTTACCCCAAAAGAATTGCTCAGCTTATATGGTGGAGGAAAGTTACTTGAACGGCTGAGAACTGCGCGTGTAGCGAGTTTAAAATTCCTGCCGTCGCTCCGAAGGTCCGTTGCAAAGGCTTCGTTGTTGCTTGCAACAAATCGCGAAACAGCAGAGGTGCTCAGATCCGCCGGTGCACGCAGGGTGGAACTTTTGCCGGACAATGCTGTCGGGGAAGCGTATCTCCCAGTTGGAATTCCACCCAGATTTTCTCGCAACGGGCTAACGTTGGTCTGGGCAGGCTGTGTCATTCCATTAAGATGCCTGGAGTTAGCTCTTCGAAGCGTCGCTGCTGTCAGTCGGGAATATTGCGTCAAGCTGATTGTGGCTGGGGATGGCAGCGATCTTGCCCGCTGTAAAAAATTAGCCTCTGAACTACAGATTAGACCCCGAGTCGAGTTCCGCGGAGAAGTCGACTGGAAGCGAATGCCTTCGCTGTTTGTCGAAGGTGACGTATTTTTCTTTACTAGCTTACGCGATTCGAATGCATCAGTAGTCCTGGAAGCCACCTCATACGGGCTGCCGGTACTAACTCTGGATGTTGGAGGAGTCGGGACTTTCTGTCCCTCTGAAGCTGCTATCAAGGTGCCGCCGCTGAGTCCACGAGAGACCGTAAGACGATTCGCGTGCGCCATCGAAACACTCCACGATTCTAAAGAACTGCGTCTTAATATGAGCCTAGCGGCGAGACGCTTCGCGACCCTGCATACCTGGGAGCGACTCGTGTCCCGCCTTGCGGAGGAATATGCAGAGTTGCGGCTGAGCCGAGCACCCTCCAGTCATGTTGAAGCCGTAACACAATGCGAATCCTAACTCTTCATAACAAATACAAAATCCGAGGAGGCGAGGATGAGTCCTCTGAAACCGAAGACAGACTCCTTCGCAGTCATGGGCATGTCATTTTTCGTTATGAACAGGATAATGCCGTAATTCGTTCTACTAATCTGGTCCAAATTGCGGGAAGAACCATTTACAACGGTAAAGCCTATCATCACACCCGGCAGCTGCTTCGTACCCTGCGGCCCCACCTTGTGGACTTACATAACTTCTTCCCGCTCATTTCTCCATCGGCCTATTATGCCTGCGAGGCGGAAGGTGTACCCATCGTTCAGACGCTGCACAATTATCGACTGATGTGCCCAGGCGGTTTTTTTTTCAGAGATGGAAAGCCCTGCGAGGATTGCCTTACAAAGGCGTTCCCTTATCCCGGAATCCAGCACAAATGCTACCGCAATAGCGCGCTTGGATCTGCAACTGTTGCAGCCATGATTGGCCTGCACCGACTGCTAAATACCTGGCGAGACCGAGTGAGCATGTACATTACGCTGACGGAGTTTTGCCGTAATAAATTCATTCAAGTGGGGCTTCCCGCGGACAAGCTTCGCGTTAAGCCAAATTTCGTTTATCCTGATCCAGGAAGTGGGGACGGCTCGGGCGGCTTCGCGCTATTTGTCGGACGACTTTCTCGTGAAAAAGGCCTAGAAACGCTGATGCGGGCGTGGAACTTACTGGGGTGTCGGCTGGCCCTCAAGATAATTGGAGAGGGGCCTATGGACGAACATGTCGTACAGCAATGCCGCGAATCAGCGTGCGTCGAATGGCTGGGGAGACGACCAATAGAGGAAGTCTATCAACTGATGGGCAACGCCAAATTTCTGGTATTCCCGTCAGAATGTTACGAAACGTTCGGTAGAGTTGCCATCGAGGCATTTGCCAAAGGTACCCCCGTACTGCTCTCGGATATCGGCGCTCTTTCAGAGATGGTAGAGCACGGCAGAACCGGCTGGTATTTCCCGCCGGGCGATGCCGAAGCCCTCGCAGCGGTTGTGGACAACATACTTACACATGAGCAGCTCCTCCTCTCCATGCGGCGCGAGGCACGCCGCGAATTTGAGAAGAAGTACACGGCGGAAATCAATTACGTGAAATCAATGGAGATTTTCGACGAGGTTATAAGTCGTTCTTCTCACCGCAATACCGCGACCCCTGAGTCGATGCTAAATACTCTGTCATTCATTCGGGTTTACTAACCTGACATCTTACAGACTTACTAAGTTTGCACTGGCAAAGACCAAAAAGTCACTTTATTCCATGAGTGCCGCCGTCGCGCAAAGCATCATAACGTCTCCCAGAATTAAACAAAGCCCTTGCGGAAGCTTAGCGATTGTGCTGATCGACGCGCTTGGTCTCGAGTTGGCGCTGTTGCTCGGCTGTTTGTGTCGTTTGACATTTAAAGCTCTGTTTCCTATCAGGCTTGGGTCGGCTCAGTACGTTGGCCTCGCAATAGGCGTACTTACGCTTCCGCTTGCCTACGCTGCAGCTGGGCTGTATCCCGGTTACGGCATGGGCGCGGTGCAACGCCTTCGAGGCCGCGTCTACACAACGTTCCTGGTCTTCCTGGTTCTCTTGGGGTGGAATTACGCGTTCGAAGATCGACAGTGGTCGCGTGGCGTGCTGCTCTGCACGGCGTTGTTTGCTGTCGTTCTGCCTCCATTGCTGCAATCTTTTTCACGAAAGACACTCATCCGGTATGGCGTATGCGGGATGCCGGTTGTGATACTAGGGGCCGGCAAGACGGGGACTCTGGTAGCAAAGAAGCTCAAAAAGGACCAAGACCTTGGCCTGTGTCCGATCAGAATTTTAGACGACGACCGTCACAAATGGGGAACCTTCATTCATGGCGTTCCAGTGTCCGGCCCACTCTCTTCCATTACTGAATACGAAAGCATCGCGAAGATAGCCGTGATCGCAATACCCGAGATGGATCGCGAGCGCCTGGCGGATCTTGTCCAGCACCTTTCATTCGCGAGCGTGATCGTTGTCCCAAACTTGACGGGGCTACAGACGCTCTGGATCACGTCGCGCGATTTGGGTGGGGTGCTTGGGCTAGAGCTGAAAAAAACCTGCTTGTTCCTAAAAATCGTTTCCTGAAGCGCATGCTCGATTGCGCGATCGCAGGACCCGCGTTTCTGATTTGCGCGCCGCTGATCGCCGTCTGCGCATTATGGATTAAAGCGACAAGCCGGGGCCCTGTGCTGTTCCGCCAAGAGCGTGAGGGTGCAGATGGGAAACGCATCACGGTCTGGAAGCTGAGAACAATGTATCCGGACGCAGAGGGCGTGCTTGCCGATTATCTTGAAGCCAATCCCGACGAAAAGCTGAACTGGCTGCGGCATTACAAATTGAAGAAGGATCCGCGCGTAGTAGCCGGCGTTGGATGGTTCCTCCGGCATTCAAGTCTTGATGAACTCCCCCAACTCTGGAACATTATCCGTGGCGACATGAGCCTTGTAGGGCCGCGACCGTTCCCCTATTATCATTTAAACAGCTTTTCGAACAGTTTTAGAAATCTTCGCACCAGCGTTACGCCCGGACTTACAGGTTTATGGCAGGTTTCGGAGCGCAGTGATGGCGATCTTATGAATCAGGAAGCGGAGGACACTTACTACATCCGTAACTGGTCGCTGTGGCTGGATATTTACATTCTCCTTTGCACGGTAAGAACAGTTCTAATCCCTAGGGGAGCGTATTAGGCGATGAACTGCACTAGGTGTGGCAGCAGAAACGTAAGACCCTCGAGACATTGGAAGAAAGCCGTACGGTTCCGAAGGCGTTGGTTGGGCAGGGGCGGTCGTGGAAAGTTGATTCAAGTAGCTCTTTTTGGCGCGGCGCTCCTGGTCTTCTTCGTGTTTTTGAACTACATGACCAGAGAACATTCTGACAGCACTTCAGTCGATTCCGGATCCACGATGTCGGCAACCCAGTGACTAGCATGAGCAAGCCGTTGCTGATGGTCGACTTTGTTGCACGCGGGCATCATGCCTTATATATCCGGCATTTGGTTCGGTTTGGGCTGAATCGTAACGAAAACGTTTTTACGCTTCTGATTCCGCGCGAACTGTGCGACAGAGTTCTAACTCAACTTTCACCAGCTGAGACCGTACCCTTTCTTAAACGTGTGCGGATCCTTGAGGACGATCGCGCATGGCGGCAAATCAAAAGATGGATCAGGCGCGATAACCTAGCACGCTGCTTGTTTGTCGAGTACCTTAACTTCTTCGAGGGCCGGACATGTACCCTTTTCTTTTTGTTTTTTGAAACCGTGTTCTATCAGGTCGCCCTTTCTCCATTGCCGCGATTCAATGTGTCAGGCCTGATGTTTCGACCGACTTTTTACTACTCCCGAAAGGGAATGCTGGTTGGAGGAGCGCGGAGCCGGGCTGTGTTTCTGATCAAATGGGTGGCGGCGTATGCTTGCGCAAAGCGCCCCGGGATCTCTCGTGTTCTTACGTTAGATCCTCTCGCACAGGAACACGCCCGCTCGCGTTGGAATTGCCAAAAATTTCAAGCGATTCCGGATCCTTTCGGCCCCGAAGGGGGAATGCCGCGCCCGGTGGGAACGGCAGGTGGGGATCCTTGTCGGTCTCTGACTCTGTTGATCGCGGGAGTTTTGTCTGCGCGTAAGGGAATCCGGGAGGTTGTCCAGGCACTGTTGTATAGCCCCGAAAACATACGCCGGCGTGTAATTCTCGTTGTGGTCGGAGAGGTCGACAAGCGCGATGCCAGCTACGTCTCGGAAAGTCTGAGGCAACTCGAGGAAAGCGGAGGAAACGTAGTGGATGACCTCAGACTCGTCACGGACGATGAACTCGATGCATATATTGAGAGATCGGACGCGGTGCTGACTGCTTATCGGGGATTCAAAGGGAGCAGCGGAATTCTAATTCGCGCCGCGCACTTCGGACGACCCGTGATCTCAACAGACGAAGGACTTCTGGGATATTTTGTGCAACGGCATGGACTTGGGAAGGCGATCGACGTAGGAGATGCGAGAGCTCTTGCAGCCTGCATCGAAACATTTCTGTCAACTGGCCGGCTGAGCGGGTTTGATCCCGCAACAGCGCGGCACTTTGCTGATAATTCGGATCCTGAGTTATTCGTTCGCAATCTTCTAGCTATTGCGGGCTGACCGGGTTGGAGCTTCCACCAGAAAATGCGCCAGCCATCGCGAGAGGGGTCACGGTCAGGATAAGAACGGCTCCCGCAGCTCCGGCGATAATAGCGGGCTTGTTACCGCTAGGTATCCGTTCAACGGAGGCACCAGTCTGTACCAAAGAATTACTTGCCCGATAACTTGTAACGTGAATCCTTTCGGTAGCTCCTTGGGCGACATTCGCCGTGTCGGTAGGCCCAGTAACATTGATATAGCTCCCAACCGCTGCGTCCAGGTTGTCACCTTCCAATTCAAACGTGACATGGGTCGTCTTGTCCGTTATGTAGTAATGATCGTTACTCTTTGTTAGCTGACCCGTGACGTTCGATTCCGTTGCGGCGCCGCTTTCTCCCGGAGTAAACTCAAGCGCCCGGCTTGGAAACACAGACGCCAGCAAAAGGCCGCCCCTATTCAGAACCTGTGCTTCACCGTTGAGTACGGAGACCTGAATCGTGTTACCGTTCAGGTGCCCAATGCGGAGCGTCGAAGCCTTTTTCGGAACGATTTGTAGTGAACCGGCGAGAACCGCATACTTAGATGAGGCGTGCAGCTGAGCAAACCCTTTATCAAGTAACAGCCGATCCGTATAGACCTTGCCGGCGGAATCAGCTGCTAATTCAAGCCGATTGCCATTCCTTAAAGCAATTTGCAACGGGTTGATGTTAGTTTCCACTGACGCACCATTGAGGATGGTTGCATTGCCGCGCACGTCAGCGTTGTCGACGCGTAGAGAGCCAACCACAGTAGCAATGCCGATCGGAGTGTTACCGGCAACTAACCCGCAAGCAGTTACAAGAGAGATAAAAGATGCACGAATCATATAAGTCCAAGACCTTTCTTAGTAAGTCAGTTGTATTGTGGGTGAAGACAGATGTATTAGCAAGAGCAATATATAGAAAATGCAAACTGTAATTGCGGAAGACGGTACTAAACACGTTTTTGCTTTGATGCTAGGCGTACTCGGCGTGGCTGGGTTGGGTATTTATTGGAGCCTGCGTTTTGCGATTGCGGACGGGTTTGAAGCGCGTTCAAATCTAAGTGCTTCGGCACATGCAATTGCGCTTGTATCTGGAGATGAGGAATACTTGCGACGAGCTGGCGAACTTACCGAGGAAGCCGGCGGAGACGGAACCGCTTACTACAGGCGGGCAGCGGCTGTCGATCCCTTTGCTGCAAACGACTGGATGCAGCTGGGTTTTCATGCTGAACGTAGTGGCCGATACCAGGAAGCCGAACGAGACTTGCTGAAGGCCGCGAGCGTTGATCAGTCATTTGAGCCGCGATGGACACTCGCAAACTTTTATTTTCGCCGCGACGATTCATCCAATACACTGCGTTGGATAAGGAAGTCACTGTCCATAGCAGAAGGCGATTTCACAGCGGTATTTCGCCTGTGCTGGCAGGCGACCGGAGATCCCGGCCAGATCTTGCGCGAGGCCATGCCGAATCGTCCTGGAGTTCTGGGGCAATACCTGAACTTTCTTTTCTCAACTAATCGCTTTGAGGAGTCAACCGCAATCGCAATGAGATTGGTGGGGATAGCCAGTCCTGATCAAACCGGAGCGCTTCTAGATTACTGTGACCGAGCTCTTACCGCAGCTCATCCGGACCAAGCGGCTACAGTGTGGAACGCATTAAGCCGGCGCGGCCTCATACCGCAGTCAGGAATTGGCGGTAACTTGGCACATACTATCCGTAATCGCGATTTTCACGCGGCACTCACGGGACGCGGCTTCGACTGGAAATCGAGCGCTCCTGAAGGAGTGTTGATCGACAGCGCGGGTTCAGAGGGCTTGCGAATAGAATTCTCTGGCAAGCAAGGCGATGAAAGCGTGATTTTGTCCCAGTACGTTCATTTAACTCCGGAAACTCGATATGTTTTCAATACGAGATATCAAAGCGAGGGCATTGCTCCAGGAGCTGGTTTGAGATGGCGTCTTCTCAATCCTTTTACCGGCAGAGAGGTAGAGAACGCTGCAGTGGAGTTACCATCTGCCAACAGTGAGCAGGCGCAGGCAAAATTCATTGTCCCGCCGTACTTAAGATGGGGACTGCTTCGATTACTTTACAACCGCAGGCCAGGCACAAACCGCATTGAAGGCAGCCTGCGATTAATTTTCGTCGACATAGCCGCCGAGAAATGAAAACTGATTCCCTTATCTCTGCGCGATGGCCGGCCGTCGGGCTTGGTTTCATTTTGGCCTGGTTAGTCGCGAGCGTTTGGAGCTCAGATCAGTGGCCATGGAATCTGGCTCAAGCGGCAATTTTCCTGCTTGTTACCGCGATTTCTGTCCTCGTCCTCGCGGGAAAACTCAATGCAACGTTCCGATGGATTCTAGTTCCGTTCTTAGCAGCCGCTTCCTGGGGTCCGGTCCAGATCTGGTTAGGAGTTTCTATTTATAAATACGCCACTAGGACGGCTACACTTGCATGGGCCAGTTATGCAGGGGCGCTTTGGATCGCGCTTCACGTTTTCGTCAACGCCGATATCGCGCGCAAGTTCCGGGCGGCCGCTGTAGGCTTTGCAGTCGCAGTCGCGGTGGAAGCCACCCTTCAGAAGTTTGCATCGAATGGCAAAGTGCTGTGGCTCATTTCAGCACGGCGTCCTGAAGCTGTGATGGGCCCCTTCCTCAATTACGACCACTATGCGGCGTTCGTTGAGCTACTACTTCCCCTCGCACTTTGGAGTGCGTGGAAAGATCGTCAGCGTGCCGTCGTTTGGCTTGGTGCAGCCGCCGTGCTTTACGGCAGCGTAATTGCATCCACGTCACGGGCCGGGTCAGCATTGGCCACGCTCGAAGTCCTGGTCCTACTGTGGATTATTCTTCGTTACAAAACCACGAACGCGCGCAGCAGAGTAACATTTGCGATCATCGCCGCTGGATTACTTGTTATTGCAACTCTCGTTGTGGGATCGAGCATCTTGCTCAATCGTTTCGCGGAGAATGATCCGCTAGCGTTTCGAAGGCGGACACTGTTCGTCGCCGTGCGAATCATACAAGCGCATCCGTGGACTGGATTCGGATTGGGTACTTGGCCTACCATTTATCCGGCGTATTCAGAGTATGATGAACTTGCTTTCGTCAATCACGCCCACAATGACTGGGCTGAATGGGCGGGCGATGGAGGAATTCCATTTGCGGCATTGATGGGACTGGTTGCACTTCGCGCCCTATGGTTATGCCGGCGAGCGCCGTGGGGCATCGGCATAGTGAGTGTGCTCGTACACAGTCTGGTCGACTTCCCGCTCCAGAGACCGACGGTAATGTTATGGCTTCTCACAATATTAGGCTGCCTTGAGTCGACGCGTGCTGAGGGAACGTCAAGGTCGGATTCTTACACGAAACATAAAACTGTGGCGGGCGAGTCTGCCGTTGTTCTTGCTGGGAAACCTGGCGTTCGCTGACACGGTTTACGTTTCAAAGGAAGGGCGAAATAACTGGTCTGGCACAATTTCAAAACCAAATGTTCAACGCACGGACGGACCTTTACCTTCACTGAGTTCCGCTCGTGATGCGATCCGATTGCGAAGACGTCGCCACGATGCGCGAGCGGTCAAAGTGCTGGTGCGAGGAGGCACTTACTTCCTCGACGAGCCGCTCGTTTTCGGACCGGAGGATTCAGGCACGCGTGAAGCTCCCATTGTCTACTCTGCTTATCCACACGAACTTCCAGTGATCAGCGGCGGAAGCAAAGTAAATGTTTGGAGCGCTGAAGGCAGGACTTGGAAAGCGAGTAGTGCCGCCAAAATAACGCAACTCTTTATCCAAGGTCGGCGCGCGAAACGAGCACGTACGCCCAAACATGGCTTTTTTCGGATTGACGGTCCGAGTTCCCAGACCAAGCCATTTTCGCTGCACTATCGCGGGACGGACATTCCAAAATCCTGGGCTCACTCCGGAGCTGAAGTGATTGCGCTGCTCGCGTGGGCTGAAATTCGCATGCGAATCACCGCCGTCGATCAAGACCGACACCTCGCAATCTTGACGGGTGATCCGCGTGCGTCAAACCAGGAAGCAGACGCACGATATTGGGTTGAGAATGCGCCGGATTCGCTTGACGCGCCCGGGGAGTGGTATCAAGATCCCTCGACCGGTGTTCTCGCGTATCTACCTTTGAGCGGCGAGGACCTGAAGAAAGAGGAAGTGATTGCCCCTGTTCTGCCCGAGCTCGTGAGGTTAGAGGGTAGGCCTGAAGCTGGCGAGACAGTGCATAACATTAGCTTCCAAGGTTTGAGTTTCCGGCACAGCGCCTGGAAATTTCCAGATAATGGATATGCGGATACTCAGGCAGCTATTGATGCGCCCTCTGCGTTTGAAGCGACTGGTGCCGAAGAGATCGCAATTGAAAACTGCGCGTTCACGCAATTAGGGGGGTATGCAATCTGGTTTGGGCGCGGTTCCAAACGTAACCGCATCGTGGCGAATAAGTTTAGTGACATAGGGGCGGGTGGAATCAAGATCGGGGAAAGCGTTGCGGCGAAATCGGCATCTAAACGCAGTGAAAGCAATGTCATTGCCGATAACGAAATGCATGATCTGGGGCTCGTTTACCCGGGGGCAGTGGGCGTGTGGATCGGTGATAGTTTCGATAACACGATCTCACGTAATCACATTCACGATCTTTTCTATACGGCAATTTCGGTGGGTTGGACATGGGGTTATGGATCGAGTCAGTGTAAAGGAAACCGGATCGAGTACAACCACCTTCACAATATCGGCAAAGAAATGTTGAGTGATATGGGCGCGATCTATACGCTTGGTGTTCAGCCCGGCACCATAATCCACAACAATTTGATTCACGATGTCGCGTCGTTCAGTTACGGAGGCTGGGGCATTTATCTGGACGAGGGGTCAACCGAAATTTTGGTCGAAAATAACGTCGTGTACAACACCAAGAGTGCCGGTTTTCACCAGCATTATGGCCGTGACAATGTAGTGCGAAACAATATTTTTGCGTTTGGCAAAGAATTCCAGCTCATGCGCACCAAAGCAGAGCCACACCTCTCGTTTACGTTCGAGCACAACATCATCTACTTCGATGAAGGGCAATTACTCGGTTCTAACTGGTCCGGTGATGGATTTCACATGGATCGAAATATCTACTGGAACAGCCGGGGAGGCGAAATGTGGTTCAAGAATTCTTCCTGGCAGGAGTGGAAACGGCGAGGTCATGACGCCCATTCATTGATCGCAGATCCGCTTTTTGTGAATGCCGAGAACTACAACTTTGCACTAGGACCGGGCTCGCCTGCCGCAAATATCGGTTTTCAGCCTATCGTAGTTGATGCTATAGGACCAAGAGTAACTGTCGGCCCGAACAGTGGTCCCTAAATCTCCGCGTGTCCGGCTTACGCGATGCCAAGCCTTTTTTGCATGTCTTCCAACGAGACGCCTCGCGTTTCCGGAAACCAAAACAGCACAACAAAAAATTGCAGCACAGCCATTGAGGCGAAGAACACAAACGGAGCTGCATGGGACGATGCCGCCAAGACGGGGAACACCTGCGACACGACCGCGTTCATGAACCAGTGGGAGAAGCTGCCCAGGCTTTGTCCTTTCGCGCGCACGCGGTTGGGAAAGATTTCGCTGATATAAACCCAGATGACTGCGCCTTGTGAGAATGAGAAAAAGGCGATAAAGCCGACGAGCAGCCAGACCAGCAGATTCTCGTGCGAGGCCGTGGCAAAAATCCACGCTACTCCCGCCAGGCAGAAGGCTGTTCCAACCGATCCGATCAACAGTAGCGTTCTCCTTCCAGCTCTGTCGATCAATGACATCGCGATGATCGTCGCAATCAGATTAGTGACGCCGATCGCGACCGCCTGAAGGTCGCTGGAGACTTTATTGAAGCCGGCGCGGGCAAAGATATCGTTCAAGTAATACAAAATGGCGTTAACACCGAGAAGTTGATTAAACATTCCGATCGCGATTGCCAGCAGCACCGGACGTCTGTATTTGCGCGAAAAGAGCGGCTCCTGGGCGTGGGCGTGCCCATGTTCGGCATCGATCGACGCGATGATATCCCCGAGTTCCTGCTCAGCATGTTCTTCTCCCAAGGATCTGAGCACATCGCGCGCCTCCGTTACGCGACTTTTCGCCACCAGCCAGCGCGGGCTGCGGGGAATCGCGAAAAGCAGGAGTAAAAATAAGCCTGCCGGTATTGCGGAAACGCCTAGCTTCCATCGCCACTCGAGAGCCCCAAAGCCTGCGAGACCTATGACGTAGTTCGAGAAATATGCCAGGAGAATACCAACCACGACGTTGAACTGGAAAAATCCGACGAGACGGCCGCGCCAGGCGGGCGGAGAAATCTCGGCGATGTACATAGGCCCGAGCACCGACGATCCGCCGATCCCGAGTCCCCCCACAAAACGGAAGAAAACTAGCGAAGTCCAGTTCCACGCGAAGCCGCAGCCGAGCGCAGAAAGGATATATAGGATAGCCATGACGCGGAGACTGTCGCGCCTGCCATAGCAATCCCCCGGTATCCCAGCGAAAATCGAGCCGAGAATCGTGCCCCAC
The DNA here is from genome assembly GCA_051004875.1 of Bryobacteraceae bacterium. GTDB lineage: Bacteria > Acidobacteriota > Terriglobia > Bryobacterales > Bryobacteraceae > Bog-105. The sequence goes on along the minus strand of JBPCJX010000143.1, from coordinate 19,623 downwards.
AATGCGCTAGCAACTGTAAAGCCTAAGAACCTGGGGGACAAATGAAATGTCCCTGTGAGCGCGCCTGTTGTGCCGGAAATCACGGCGGTATCAAAGCCGAACAGCAAACCGCCGAGCGCAGCAACAGCAGTGCTTCTGATAAGGAATGAGTTGAGCTTCATTGGAACATCCGCTGAAAGCTCTGAGCTTACTAAATCCGCCCGTGGACATTTGCGCCATGGTACGATCTGTTCTCAATTCGGGTATGCACACGCTGGCCATCGATATAGGCGGTACCAAGCTGACGTGTGGGGTATTTCGCGAGGAGCAATTGATCGAGCGCGCCAGTTGTGCAACCAACCGCGAGGGGGGTCCAAGTTGGATGCTGAATCAGATCGAAAGCCTTGCGGGACATTGGATCAGCACCTTCGGCATTCAGGCCTGTGGAGTCGGTTTCGGTGGGCCCGTTGATTTCCCGTCTCAACACGTGATTTGCTCTACACATGTCGAGGGTTGGGACAACTTCGATCTGGTCTACGCCTTACGCGAGCGCCTTGGTGTACACGCTGTTATCGACCGCGACACGATGGTTGGCGCTCTCGGCGAAGGCCAATACGGTGCCGGCATCGGTATTCGCCCGCTGTTTTACATAACGATTTCGACTGGCATTGGCGGCGGTCTGCTGACTGAGTCCGGCCTCTATCACGGCGCGGATTCGTTTGCTTGTGAGATCGGACATCACACGATCGAGCCTAATGGTCCGGAGTGCCTGTGTGGCGCGCGCGGATGCCTGGAGCGTCTTTGCGCGGGCCTTTGGCTTGAACGCGACTACGGGAAGCCCGCGCACGAACTCTTCAGAGATGCCATCTTCACCCACCGCTATGTCCGACATTTAGCGCAGGGCCTGAAAACCTGCATCATGCTGTTCAACCCAGCGCGTATCGTCATCGGTGGTGGAATCAGCAAAGCGGGCGAAGCGCTCTTCGGACCGTTGCGAGAGGAATTGAGGCGTCAACTCACGCCCTGGTCGAGGGCTCGCGTGGATGTTGTACCAGCACAACTCGCCGACGATGCGATTTTGTGGGGCGCCTTGGCACTCGTCAATTCCTGTAAACATAAAGCCGAGGCGTGATCCTGCTTATCATTTAACAAGGTCGTGCGGCCGCAATCCCTTGGTGTACTCCGCATCCAGAAACGAGCGAGGATGATAATCGCCGACAAGATCCACATTGGCCTTCGCAGGAAGTTTGTCATCTAGTCTGACCGCCCAATATGTCGCGTTCACAACAAGCCTGCGTAGTCCCTCGTTTTCGAATCCGTCAGCAGAAGCCAACGTGGTTGTAAAGATACGCGGTCTTGCCCTGTGCCCCCTTGTAGCGATTGGTCCAAGCTACAGGGAGCATCGGATTGTTCTTTTTCCCTGGAACCGGCGGATCGTTCGGTTGCGTCCCGGAAAGCACCTCACCGAGAAGTAGCGGCGGCACGTAGAAGGAAGTGGGAGACGAACCTTGTAGAGTAGGAGATCTGCACAAAATCTTCAAAGGGGCTCTTCGAGCCTTCTAAACCTCATTGCGCAATCGTCGGTGCTGTTTGAAGACCTGCGAATTGAAATGAGCGGCGTTCGGGCTAGAGAGAATTCACTGGGGACAATGGGCACCATTGGAGACCAGTACAGGCGGATGTATTTTGTGAGGCGCTCGCTAGCCACACTCCACGAAGTCCGAAAGTGCTTGACAGCTATCGCGGCAACCATGAATTTAAACAATCTAAGTCCTCGCTTCCTGCGAAACACAGGGAGGAGTTCGACGAGGCTTTTCGCTTCGTGGCAAGAAATAATCAGCTCCTTAATAGATTTAGAAATGAATTCGGCGCGCACTTCGATCCCGAAGCCGTGGAAGGCGCGATGGCACGTATACAGCCAGGCTCTACTGCGAAATTAAGCTGGACTAATTCAACAAACGAGACCGATTTTGGGTTGGAGCTTCATTTTGCTCGCGGCATTCTAGTGGCAGCAGTCGTGAGCAGATTGGAACCGGAACTGATCTTCAGAAAGAGATGAACGAAGTCTTTGGCGTCTTTGCCGGTGCGATATTGCACGTACAGAAGGCGACTTACGCTTTGGTGCACGCCTTCCTCTGGGACAGATTTAGCTGAGCACGTCGATCGCCTGCCTAACGTCGCTCCCACTCTCACGAGCCTGGATGCATAACGCAAGACCCACTTTGGTGCTGGCAGACCTTCACCACCTCGCTTGCAGCGAAAAGATGGGTCCGTGCAGTCGCACATCGACGCCATTTCCGCCATTGGTCGTCGTGTGCAGGTTGGCACTCACGGCACGATAACCGGCCTGGATTGTCAGGGGCCCAAAAGCGAGGCCACCATTAACCGTTTCTTCGACATAGTGGCCGTAACCGCCAAACGCCATTCCGCGCACGCCGCCATCAATCTCGAGGAGCTTGCGTCCGGGAATCACGAATACGCGACCCTCAGCCCCGGCGAGCGGCAATCCGACGGTCTCCGATTTAGTCGCCACTAACCTACTCTCAACGCCACGAATGGTCCCCGTTGCGTTCAGATACGCGCCTCCGACAGAAAAGCCGAGATGTCCAGCTGGAACGCTGACCACATCATATTGATATCCGCCGAAAAGGTAATTTACGGTGGCTGACGATTCGAGCGTCTGCCCGATAGTAAATACCTGGCCCTGATATATGAGCGTTTGGGTGATCACGTTCGTGCCGTGCAGTGTGACGGGGGTGCCTTCGATCACGATACGGTGTTTCCAGCCGGGCTTGACTACCAGGCGCCCATAAAAGCTTGGTTGCCGTTGGTTCACGCCCAAATCGGTCACCAGGTCAAGAGCGGTTGGGAAGCTAATGATGGGTACAAGCGTTATGACTGGAATGACGCGGGATCCACCGCCAGCTCGAATCGTGCCGCCCGAATTGACCAGCCAGGCCGATCCGGTCACCTCAATACGGAGATTTTCAGGCTCATTAGCTCCGGGCCCGTCCGCCGCCCGCAATACGCCTGCTCCCTGCGAGAGAGTCCAGCAGAGAAGGGCTGAGCAACACCTAAAGAACGTCACGTAACCAACACTAACGCATGCCGTACTACCTGCACCTTTCGGCCACGCAGATCGCATCTAACTGGCGGACCAGAGTGGATAAGGGCATCACATCCCGGGAGCAAAACTACGAGGTTAACAATAAGAACAAGACTCGATTTGTTACACTAGCGGGTCAGTTCGAATCGCTGAATCTGTCGTCGCGCAGGGGCGGCCGGCATGTATACCACTGATACAAAGCGCAAACTGGTAAGTGCTTTTTTTGCTCTGTTGCTGCTGCCTGGATTTGGAGTGGGCGCGGCAAACGATCAAAAAAACGATAATAAAGCTGTTGGTACCGCCGTCATTAAGAAGTACTTGGAGGCGATACAAGGCCACGACCATGAGCTTCGGGGCGTCTCCATGCAGGTCGATATCAGCGCTACTGTGCCAAAGTTAAAGGAAAAAGGGCACTTGCGTGCGCTTCGACAAATTTCCAAAGTAGGGCAGATTACATACCACGTGCTTGGGTTCCAGGGAGACAACACGGTAAAGAGCCAAGTGATTGCCCGCTACTTGGAAGCGGAGAAGCAGGGTCAGGGTGTTGGCAAGCTGGATATTACGCCAGCCAATTACAAGTTCAAATTCAAAGGGAAGTGGCAGTTCGACGGCAAAGATGCGTATCTCTTTCAGCTCTCTCCCCGCGCGAAAAGAGTGGGTTTGTTCAAGGGTGAGATCTGGCTGGACGGGGCGACGTATTTGCCGATTTATGAGAAGGGCCGCCTTGTGAAGAATCCGAGTATTTTCTTCAAGAGAGTGGTGTTCGAACGCGCCTTTACGATCGAGAACGGTGTGGCTGTTCCGCGGTACATGGTGAGCGCAATCGATACCCGCGTGATCGGTAAGGTAGAGATTACTATCAATTATTCGAATTTGGAGCAGAATGCGGGACCAGATGCGGAACAGGCGCAATCTGCGGCTCTGCCGGGCATTGCTAAGTAGGTTTCGCGAATCCGCTTAATGTTAATGCCACAATGAAGCCAAATGCCCCGGTACTACGGAAGCCATATGCCCCGGTACTACGCCGGTCGCCTTGGCGGGGTTGAGTGTTGGTGCAAAACCAATTACGCTAAAAAAATTAAGGCTTAAGGGAGTCCATGAGAACGCTTTTTCTGAACCCTCCTTCATTCGAGGGATTTGATGGTGGTGCGGGCTCACGCTGGCCTGCGGCGCGGGAGATCGAATCGTACTGGTATCCGGTCTGGCTTTGTTATCCAGCTGGAATGCTTCCCGACAGCAAGGTGGTGGATGCGCCTCCCCACAAGATTTCAATAGACCAGACGGTGGCGATGGCCGATGATTTCGAGTTGCTGGTGCTGTTTACCTCGACGCCCGGATTCGATGTCGACGTGAAAATCGCCGAGATGATGAAGGACGTCAATCCGAAGCTCAAAGTGGCGTTTGTGGGGCCGCCTGTTACGGTGGAACCCGAAAAGAGCCTGCGTGCTTCGACGGCCATCGATTTCGTCGTAAAGCGCGAATTCGATTATCCGATACGCGATTACGCGATGGGAAAGCCATTCGAGGAAATTCCGAGCGTGGTGTTCCGCAAGAATGGCGGGTTCCAGCACAATCCGGAGCGGGGAGTTATCGAGAACCTCGACGAGTTGCCTTGGGTCAGCAAGGTGTATCAGCGCGACCTGGATTTCCGGCGCTATAACGTTCCGTTTCTGCTGAATCCGTACATTTCGTTCTACACGACACGCGGCTGCCCGGCGCAATGCACTTTTTGTCTCTGGCCGCAGACGCATTCCGGCCACCGCTGGCGGCTGCGCTCATCGAACGACATTGTGAATGAGTGCCGCTGGGCGCTCGAAAACTTCACGGGCCTGAGGGAAATTTTCTTCGACGATGACACCTTCAACTATCAGAAGGCGCGCACCATCGAGCTCTGCAGCAAGCTGAAGGAACTGAAGTTTACATGGAGCTGCACGTCGCGTGTCACAACGGATTACGACACGCTCAAGGCAATGAAAGAGGCCGGGTGCCGGCTCCTGATCGTGGGTTACGAATCGGGCGATCAGCAAATTCTAAAGAATATCAAGAAGGGCGCCACGATCGACATGGCGCGGCGGTTTACGGCGAACTGCAAAAAGCTGGGCTTGACGATTCACGGCGATTTCATTGTCGGCTTGCCGGGCGAAACGCGCGACACAATCCGGAAGAGCATCGATTTTGCCAAGGAACTGGACGTCGAAACCATTCAAGTGTCGATCGGGCATGCGTATCCGGGCACGGAATTTTACGATCACATCACAAAGAACGGCCTCATTAACCTCAACGAAAGCATGACGGACGAAGCTGGCCACCAGCTTCCGAACTACGCCTATCCGGGGCTGGATCGGGGCGAGCTGGTCGAGTGGGTGGAACGGTTTTACAGCGAGTTCTACTTCCGGCCCAAAGTTGCGTTACGCCTAGTGAGTAAAGCCATGTTCAACAATGCGGACCGGCGGCGGCTGTATAAGGAAGCCCGGGAATATCTGGCGCTGCGCTCGAAGCGCAAACAGTTCGTCAAGGACGAAAAGCGGCAATCTGCAGTTCTGAGTGCGGGTGATTGATCTGGATCGCATTGCTGCCGGCGACGGGCTACCAATGTCTCGCGATCTATGCGGGTCTACGGCACCTGTTGAAACGGCGGTCAAGGCGGTCCCTCGCGGCATCGGGGGCTGAATCGGGCTCTGCGTCGGGAACCAGCCCGGGGGTTTCCATCCTGAAGCCGCTGCGAGGCCTCGATTCGAATACGTACGAGGCGTTTGTCTCGCAAGTACAACAGCACTATCCCACATTCGAGATCCTGTTCGGAGTGCGTGAGGAAGATGATCCCGCGGCTGCCGTGGTGCGCCGCTTGGTCCAGGATTTCCCTGATGTTCCCGTACGCCTGATTGTCGGTGCTGCGATTGCGCCGAATGGAAAAGTGGGGGTCCTGATGGAGCTGGCCCGCCATGCCCGATATCCGATTTGGGTCGTCAATGATAGCGATATTAAGGTTGGACCTACGTATCTCTCCAGCGTGGCGGGATCGCTTGGCGAGCGGAAAATCGGCCTTGTGACGTGCCTCTATCGGGCACGGGCACACAGCCTACCTGCGGCTTGGGAAGCATTGGGAATTGCAACGGATTTCATGCCGAGTGCACTGGTTGCTCCGCTAGTCGGGGTTCGCGAGTTCGGTCTAGGCTCGACACTTGCGTTCCGCGCTGCCGATTTAGAACGCGTGGGCGGCTTCGCAGCGGTCGCCGATTATCTTGCCGACGATTACCAGCTTGCAAAGCGAATCACCGGTATCGGAAAAAGCGTGCTGCTCTCAACCTACGTAGTGGAGACTTCGGTTAATGAATTGACCTGGCGGGGCGTTTGGCGGCATCAGCTGCGGTGGGCTCGCACGATCCGCGTCTCGAAGGGCAGCAGCTACGCAGGGCTTCCGATTACACATGCGGGTGTGTGGGTCTTGATCGCGGCTGCATGCGGCGCTTGGGTTCCGGCTACTATTCTGCTTGTGGCGAGGATCATCTCCGCCTTGATCACCGGTTGTTTTGTGCTCCGCAGTTCCGTTGCAACTGCTTTTTGCTGGCTGGCGCCCGCATGGGACCTGTATGCGTTTGGCGTCTGGGTGGCGTCTTATGTAAGCAGGGAGGTTCGATGGCGGGATCGCATTCTGGCGATCGATTCGGAGGGCCGCATTCAGCTCTGACGTCAGCTCCAATGGTATGCATGTTAGGCTGATTATCGGCAGATTTGTTAACCGCGCGGGCAAGTTCACGAGGTGCATCCGGCGGTTTTATCAGCACAGGAGCCCACAACTATAATGTTTTCGAAAGTTCGGAGCGTTCTGCTCATCGCCGCCGTTGCGGCTCTCGCGATACCAACCGCTCAGGCGCAGGCTATCCCTCCTTCAAAGGTTGCAATTATCAACGCTCAGAAAGCGGTTGCGGATACGCAGGAAATCAAGAAGGCGCAGGCAGCTCTGCAAGCGAAGTATCAGCCGAGGCAGCAGGCGATCGACTCGCTTCAGCGCGATCTCCAAAATATTCAGCAGCAATTGAGCACACCGAATATGGCCGCAGACAGAGCCGCTCAGCTCAGGGCGGATGGCACTCACAAGCAAAGAGAATTGCAGCGGCTCAGCGAGGATTTGCAGAGCGATGTGAATAACGAGCGACAGGATATTCTTGGCCGCGCGGGCCGGCAAATGACCGATATTGTGAAAAAGCTGGCCGAGGCGCGAGGCGTCGATATTGTGATCGACATCACCAACACTCTTTACTTCAAGCCTGGGCTCGATATTACCGCTGAAGCAACGGCGGGTTACGACAAGACGTATCCTGCCAGGTAAACAGGAGTCAGTTGCCAGTGTCGAGGAGAACTCATGGGCAGCTATTTGGAGCAATATGGGGAAGGCGATGAGCGCCGCGGCCGCATCATAAAAACGATCGTTATTTCCTGTGTCATTGTTGCAAGTTTGGCTATCGCCGGGTATCTGCTTCTTCGGAATTATCCCGAAAAGCGGGTAGTGAAGCGGTTCCTTGATGAAGTAAATGCACGTCAGTACGACGCGGCGTATCGCGATTGGGGCTGTACTCCAAGTCATCCCTGCCGCGATTACGACTATAACCGCTTCATGCAAGATTGGGGCGCGAAGGTTTCGTCACCCTGGAAGATTGCTTCTGTCGATGGTTGCAAGACCTTCGTTACGGCGAACGTTCAGGCGAATGGTGCAGAGCTGGAATCGCTGGCAGTCCAGCGGGGCAATCACACGCTGAGCTTTGCTCCAGCGCCCGAGTGCCAAGAAAGACAGTGGCGCTGGAAGCAGTTCTTTCAGAGGATCTTCGGGGGGGCTTAGCGGATTGTTTCAACGGGGCTCAGCTAAATCGGGTTCATAGGGCGGCAGGATGTCGCGATCGCGGGCGATCCAGGTATAAATTGTGGGCAGCACATAGACGCTCAGCAAGAGAGTTGCACTCAATCCTCCGACGATTACGATTGCAAACGGCTTCTGCGAATCGGAACCAATGCCCGTCGAAATGGCTGCGGGCAGCAAGCCGAGCGTGGCAACCAGCATGGTCATCATGATCGGGCGCAACCTACGGACTGCGCCTTCAACCGCTGCCTCATGAATGCCGTACCCGCGTGCACGTAACTGGTTGGATGTACTCAATCATGATGATTCCCGTTTCGACGGCCACGCCGAAAAGCGCCAGTATGCCGATGTTGGACGAAACGCTCAAATGTGTTCCTGTGAAATATAACGCGAACAGCGCGCCGATAGGAGAGAGAGCGATGCATACCATGGCCAATCCGGCCCATTTGAAGGAGCCGAACATGGAGTAAAGCAGGAAGAAAATCACGGCGACAGTGACGGGGACGATCACGGCTAAGCGGGCATTAGCACGTTTGGCGCTCGCGTATTCACCAGCCCATTGCAGATAACAGCCGAGCGGCAACTTCACTTTCGCACTCACCTGACGGATCGCCTCTTCGACCGTGTTGCCAAGGTCGCGGCCCCGGACGCTGTATTTGATGGCGACATAGCGCGAATGGTTTTCGCGATAGATCTGCGAAGCGCCATCGCGCATGGCAATGTTGCAGACCTGATCCAATGAAACGCGCTCGCCGGAGGGCGCTAGAAGACGGATGCCGCGTATGTTGTCTGCCGTAGCGCGGTATTGCGGCCGGTAGCGAACCATGAGGTTATAGCGCTGCTCGCCCTGTAGAATTTGTCCTTGGGCCTTGCCGCCGACAGCTGTCTCGATCGCGTCCTGAACATCGGATACGTTTAAACCAAATCGATCTGCTTTTGCAAGATCTACCGTGACGTTCAGGTTAGGCTGCCCAATTACGCGAAAGAGGCCAAGATCCTGAACGCCTTGAATGCGCTGCATGACTCTGACGATTTCGTCGCCCGTGCCTTCGAGTTCTTTTAGATCGGTGCCGAAGATTTTAATTGCCAGCTCATTCCGGCTCTCATCAGCCCGGGGTTCGCCAACTCGACACGCACCTTTGCAGTGCGTATGTTCGGATCGAGAACTCGCTCGATATTCGTAATCCGGCCGTGGAACGTACGATCCGGGTACGCGTTTAGTCTCACGTCCGCTTTACTTGCCCCGCGAGTAACGTGGGATTATTCGCCCTGGATTTCTCTTCCGTCTCCTGCCATGTAAGTGCTCGCTCGGGAGTGCCAATTTGGGCCTGGCATCCGGCTGCAAACAGGAGACCGATATACAAACGCCAAATTCGGCGCTGCATTTCTCCTCCTCGGAAATTGCTGGCTGTCGTTGATTAGGAGCTTGCGAACCGTGGAGGCGACCGACCGGCGTGAAGTGGGGCAATGCGCGCGGTCAGCCGGACGACCTGAGTGAATACAACAGAAATAAAGAAGAAGACCAATGCAAGTTCGGAAACAGGACAGACCAATGGGCTGTCCATGGCCTCGTAAAGCCGGATGAGATTGTCGTTTGGGGTCTGCTTAGCGGGGTGGCGCGTATCGTGCTGGGCATTGAAGTGCTCGATGCGAAGCACATCATCTGTGGCGGAGATATAGGGAAACAGCGCTGCAACGATGAGTGCAACGCCTACGATGTGGAGGCAGCGGGATTTTGCGGTCGTGATGCCTGTCTGACGGAACGCGACGCGAATCGCCCGGGTAGAACTAAAGTGCCCAGGAACAACCAAGCCAGGTTTAACGTTGCCTCAAAGTGCACTCTTTTCTAACCGTAACACGTGTTCATGCTTTTCTACTGCATGATGTGCCCTATGCTCAAGTATTTTTACGGGCTGCGCTACCGAACATGCCCGTCACAAAAGCTAGAGCCGCCGCGGGTATGTGGAGCATCACTTGCATATAGGATCTCGGACGAGCATGAGACGATTGCGGCCAATGTTCGTGGTGCTTTTATATGCGGCGAGCATGATCCATGCCGCGGACGTGCCTATGAACCGGCCGCAAACCACCCTGCCTGGAATTGACCAGCACGTTTATTACTGGCAGACCACGGCGGTCGGCGACAGCGCTCAATTGCTCACACTGTTCTGCCGGTCCTGCGAGGGAGTGAACGGCGTTGAACGCGTGCCGCTCGTCACGATCCTGCGCGACACACTGGGCGACAGCGATCCGACAAATGATCGCGTTTCGTATGTGTGGCTGCTCAGCTACGCGCGTCTTAACCTAGGGCAGCGTCTTCTGTCTGCAGTTCCTTTTTTCTACTGGCGCGTTTCGAGTGGGTCCACATCTGTAAGCGTCAACGACACGGCTCCGCTTTTAAATCTGACCGCGCCACACCATCCGGTCGTTTCCGAGATCAGCCGCAATGTCCTTCAATGGACCATGCTTGATCCGAAAGCTATGCCGATTCGCGCGACCTCTCGGGCGTATAGAACCAATCAGGTTGACCACGCGCGGTTGCATCTCGAAGAAGCGATCGGCTACCTACGCAACGCCCCTACCGGCATGACCAGTTCCGTGTTGACGCAAACACAGTTGGATACCGTAATGGCCCGCTTGGAACTACGTAAGCAACTGCTGGGAGGTTTCGTTTCGGAGCGTGACGCTGCACGAGTAGGGTTGGAAAGTGGCTTTGAGCAGGAGCGGATTCGAAGCCGCAACTGGGAGCTGCTGCGGCAATGCGCGGAAAAAACGGGACTGATTTTCGAATCCATTGACATCGCCGATAACGCCGGGCAGTACGCAATTATCTGGTTCCCGCTCGACCAATCAGCCCCAGAGTCGGGCAACTCGCGAGGAGCGGTTTGGAAGCTTCTAAACATAAAGAATCCATGGAGTGACTCGCGGCTGAAGCAATGGTCGGGGCAGGAATATGTCCGTTCGCTCAATGCAAACGGCTCGCTGTTGCCATCCGGAGCTCAAGCGGCGCGGCAGGTTCGGCTCGTACCGTTAGGGGTCTACAGCTTGGAGTATCGGAAGGCCCCGTTGCTACTAGTCGATTTTCGGGACAAACTTCGCGTTCGCCGGAATGAAATGACGCAGCGTACGATTAACGAAATTACGGCCGGAGTGATCGGGATATCGCACATCACAAATTGGTATTACTATGTGGCCGCCGATCTATACAACTTCGTTAGGGCCCGGCATGGCGCGGCGGTGGATCAGGCGGCGAGGCTTGACTGTTACTCGCAATTTCGCGTGAAGCTCGCACTCGATCATCAGTTGGATCCGGCTCTGCGGAAGGAAATGGAGCGGCGCGTCGAGTCTCTCGCTGTGAATCCGCTGGAGGGTGCGCCTGATCGTGAGATTGAGTTGGCTCAGACCCGCTATCTACGGCTGCAGGCTGAGGCTCGGGACGGAGGGCACTTGGTAGCGCGACTGGACCGGGATCGCCGCTCGGAGCTAGCCGGGTTCGGAGAAAGTCGCCGGGCTCAATTCGCGCACAACCTGCTACGTGGCGCAACTTTGGGATTTTACACCCACCGCGCGAAGAAAGACACCGGAAATTTAGTCATGCTCGACCGCGAACGCCGGATCCAATATCAGTTAAGTTTCCTTGATTCTCTTGTGCAAGCAGGCACTCCGCCTGAAGTCGCTTACGACAGTTCACGGATTAAGGCGTCAGTAGTCGAGTTGGGAAATTTGATGCAGGGCGTACAGGCGCCAAAGGTGCGAGCGCATGTAGAAAGGACAATCAAGCGGCTGCAAGGATTGTCGAGTGACCCAGGGCTCGATGCCGCGTACGCGCTGGCGATAGCGGCTCTGAAGCCCGAGACGCCGTCTGCGATTGGAGCTTTGGAACCCGGTCCCGCCAGTGGGACGGGAACGGTCGCATTCGTCGGCAGTGCTACGGAATTGCATCCGTGAGCCGACGCTTCGTTGCGGTCGTCGCTCTTCTCATCGCGCTAAGCACCTGTCCGGGACTTTTTGCTTCACAGGGGCAAGAGCGCACCGCAGGAAGAGCGCGCCGGGTCGTAATCTTCAAGATTGACGGGCTCAATGCTGACCTGCTCTACCGTACGATGCGGGAAAAGGACCCCGCAACGGGCAAGTCGCGCCTTCCGTGGTTCTCATATGTGTTCGCAGAGAACGGGGTCATTTTTAAGAACTTCTACACACGTGGGATCAGTCTTTCTGCTCCGTCCTGGTCCATGCTCGATACCGGTCACCATCTGATCGTTCGCGGAAACGTCGAGTATGACCGTTTGACCGGACACGTTTACGACTACCTGAATTTTTTCCCGTTTTATATCGGTTACGCGCGCTCGCGCAACGTAGACATGCCGGGGGTTGAGGTTCTCGACCGGGCGGGAATAGCGCTAGTGAGTGATGCGTTTCCCTACGCACAAAGATTCCAGAGTTTTCAGCTTTTTCAGCGCGGTGTTCACTGGTCTACTTTGCAGCATGTTCTGCGACGACGGTTGTCGACCAAGGTGCTTTTGCCGATGCTCGAGAGTGCCGGGACGCCGCCGCTCGACGAGCTTCTCGGTCACCAGATGGAAAGTGAACTGAAGCAATCAGTCCATGATCCCGAAATTTTTTACCTCGATTTTTATACCGGCGACCTCGATCATGAAGGTCACGCTACCAACAATCCGGCAGCCCTTCTCGATGACTTGCGCCGCCTGGATGCGCTCGCGGGAAGAATGTGGACGACCATTCAGGCGAGTTCACTGGCACGGGAAACGTTATTCGTTGCGGTATCCGACCACGGCATGAATAACGTGCCGGGCATTTTTAGTCAAAGCTTCAGCCTGCCTGATGTGTTGAACAGCCCGGAGGGCGGCGCCTACCATGTGATTACGAACCGCCATCAGCTCAGCGATTACAAGCTCATGGGTCTGAATCCGCTTGTGCAGCGCGTGACGACGCCCAGCACGGCATCGTTTTACTTGAAGGGCGAAGCCGATCACTATCCCACGGCATGGCTCGATCTGGATGGCAACGAGCGTGCGGCGGTCCACTTGCGCAATAGCGATCTTAATAAGATCCATATACTGCTGCTCGAACTATCAAGATCGGATTTGCAACAGTCCATCCGCAAAGCCGCTGCTGAGTGCCTGAGAGAAACCATCGACCGCCATCGCGCCGGGTGGGAAAAGACGGTAAGCAGTTTAGACGTAGAAATGCGCGCGCTACGGCAGGCCATCGATGAGCGCAAGCAGGTTATTCAGAAATTACCCAAAAGATGGACGGCAGAGCAAAAGGACCACGGTGAGGATAAGGCGGCCAGGCGGTTAGCTAAAGAACTCGAAGACTGGAAAAGGGAGCACACCGAATACACCGAATATTTAATGCGGCTTGGCGCTTTGCTCGCCCTGCAGCCGGACTCACAGCGCGCATTCCGCCAGAAAATTGCGGACTTTATACCAGAGTTGGCGCTCGGTGAGAACAACACTGTGGCCGACCTCGAACATTACGTTGCCGGGCCGGGCGTGAATGGTCTGGTTGCCGACGAGAACGGGCGGCTGGATGAGGGGCGGTCGTTCCGCTTCGTGAATTATTTTTCTCTATTAGCCGGGCAGCGTGCCCGCAATAATCCGCAACCGGCATTATCATCGCCGCCGGTTGACTTCACAGCAATGTGTCTGCCCGACGGCGTTTACGATTCCGCTGTCGGCGCTGCACAGCATGCGTATTGGCTCTATGGCGACGAGACGAACCAACTTCTCATTCTCGTGGACAGCGCGGGACGTATCGCGGTAAAGCCAATTGAGCATCTGACGCACGACAAAACGCAGGACAAGACTAGGAAACTGATTTGGTCCGCGCAACAGTGGCGTCCGGGCATGCCTCTGCACCTGTTCGAAGACGCTCAACTTCATCTGCCGGAAGGAGTGGACCGCGATGCGTGGTTATCCGCGTGGCACAGTGAACAGGATTGGCTGAACGCGATTCACATGTGCAAATATTCGAACGCGGTGATCGGGATTGGCGAGGAACTCTCTCCAGTTGCCGATAACGTCCCCGGACCACCTGGGATCGATCCAATCATGTTGCGGTATGAACGCCACCGTCGTGAGCTGGTGCAAGCCGATTTCCACGTGTTCGCGGCCGATCACTGGAACTTCAACGTGCGCAGTTTTAATCCGGGCGGTAATCATGGCGGCTTCTTCCGTATCTCTACGCACTCAGTGTGGATGATGGCAGGCGCCGGTCTGCCGACCAAAGTGATAAACGCACCTTACGACAGCCTTAACTTTGCATCGACTGTTCTAACGCTCCTCGATCACACACCTCCGATGCCTGATCGGGCCGTCCTGCATTGATCTCCTTGCCGGAAGGAAGGCAAACGACAGGATTCGCAAGAAAGACTTTCCTATCCGTGAAAGGTAATGTAAGATAGCAACCACGAGTGGCTCACCGACTGGCTGTTACAGGCCTGAGTTACAACCCGGAGTGAACCTGCCGAATGACTAGACCGAAACCCGACCGGCTGCTCGCGGAAGAGCGGCGGCGTGAGATTCTCGCTGTCTTGGGAAAGAACGGCAGAATCACTGTCGAGGAAGTGGTCCGGCGATTCGGGGTGTCCGCGGTAACAGCTCGAGGTGACCTCGACACGCTGTCTCAAAAGGGAGTGCTGGTGCGTTCGCACGGTGGCGGTATCCGGCCCTTAGCGGCTGCTCCCGAGCACCCGCTTAGGGTTCGCAAAGGAATTCGTCACGAAGAAAAGACGCGCATCGCCCAAGCCGCAGCTCAGTTGATTCGCCCTTCGCAGACGGTAATCCTTTGCACTGGATCCACTTCGGCGGAGCTTGCGGCGCAGATTCGCGGCAATTCGCCGGAGGGCCTTACGGTCATTACTTATGCACTGAACATAGCGTCCGCTCTGTCCGAGGCGCCTAGCCTGTTGCTGGTGATGGTGGGAGGAATACTGCGTCAGGAGTCTAGCGCGTTCGTCGGGCCGCACGCGGAGCAGATGATGGAATCGCTCCATGCGGACCACTGTTTCCTGAGCACCGTGGGTCTTGATGTGGAGGTTGGCCTGACCACTCTCGACATCATGGAGGCTCAACTGAATCGCCGCATGATCCAGGCCGCGAGTCAGGTGACGGTGCTGGCCGACTCGAGCAAGTTCGGTCACCGCAGCCTGTCCTTGATCTCGGATTTTCGTTCGATTCAACGCGTCATTACGGATAAGGGCGCGCCAGCGGGAGATGTTGAAAAGCTCCGCTCACGGGGTATTGAAGTGTATCTGGCCTGACGGTTTACTTTCCTTTTCGCTCGTAAGGAAAGGTGACCGCAACCCTACACTCGTCAGAAACAGCGATTTACTTTCGTTTTATTTCTTTTTTCTTGACAAGGCATTCTGATTCCCATTACAATTCCGTCAAGCTCGCAAATGCGACGCCACTGTTCCATGGGTCGCGCAAAGGGGAGTTGACAGCTTTATGAGGAAGATCCAGAACGCCAGCGAAATTGGGATAGACACAATCCTCGACGGGAGGCTTATGCAAATGAGACACAGTCGGATTGCGCTTACGGTGATATGCGCTCTCCTGGTCTGCCTTATCGGGGCGATCCCGAGTGCGGCACAGCAAGTTACAGCGACAATCACTGGGCAAGTCACCGACCCGAGCGGTGCTGCAATGGCTGGAGCGAAGGTTACGGCAACCGACACGCAGCGCGGGACGCAATACACTGCGCAGACGAACTCGGATGGCCGCTACACGATTTCCAATATTCTGGTTGGCACCTACAACGTCAAGCTGGAGAACCAGGGATTTCAGAGCGCAACGCAGTCGAACATTACACTCCAGCTGAACCAGGTTGCGAAGCTGGATTTCTCGCTCCAAATCGGTAACGTCGCAACCTCGATTGAAGTAACGAGCGCGGCTCCCGTGTTGCAGACAGAATCGACGCAACTGGGGCAGGTGATCGACGCGCGAACGAACACGACATTGCCTCTGGCGACGCGGAACTACGTACAATTGACGTTGCTTGCGCCGGGAAGCGTTCATCCCGACCCTTCGAGTTTTACGAACGGCCAAACGACGTCCGCCAGCGGACGCCCGTATGTCAACGGTAATCGGGAGCAGGCGAATAATTTCATTCTGGACGGCATGGACAACAACCAGGTCTCGGATAATTTGGTCGGCTACGCACCGAGCGTGGATGCCATTCAGGAATTCAACGAAATCACGCAGAATGCTCCGGCGGAATTCGGCAACTTCATGGGCGCCATCGTCAGCACTCAAATCAAATCGGGAACCAATGCATTCCATGGCGATGTTTTCGAATTTTTCCGCAATGACGTGCTGAATGCGAATTCATGGGAAAACAACTTCACGGGGGGGTCCAGAAAGAAGTTGCGATGGAACGAATTCGGTGGAGTGTTAGGCGGTCCGATCGTTCGTGACAAGCTCTTCTTTTTTGTGGATTACCAAGGCCAGCGATTTGATTTCCCTGCAAGCACAAGCGCCATCAGCGTGTTCACAGCACAGGAGCGAAGCGGAAACTTCTCCCAGCTGCTCCAGGGTCCCAAGCCCATCCAGCTCTACAACCCATTTGTACGCGACGCTGCCGGGAACCGTGTCGCCTTTCCGGGAAACATCATTCCCGCCAACCTGCTTGACCCGGTGGCCCAGAATATCGTCAATTCATCTGTTTATCCGTTACCCACAAGTCCTGGGCTGATCAACAACTTTCTCTACTCGTCTGGTAGCGCGATTAATGGCGACCAGGGAGACGCCAAACTCGACTGGAATGCTTCCGAGAAAAACCGCCTGTTCGGCCGTTTTTCACGAAGCCTGATCGAGAATCCGAGCACCAACAACGTGCCGTTGTTCTACAACGGGTTCGCCACGTATCCGACGTGGAACGGCGTACTCGATTGGGTGCGTACGTTCAGCCCTACTATTATCAACGATGCTCGTGTCGGCGTGAATTACGTACTCGTTAACAACGGCGCCGCGGCAAACGGAGTCGGGAACTTGCCGCAGACGGTTGGCCTTCCCGGTATTCCATCGAGCATTCTGCCGGCCATGACATTCACGGGTGGTAAC
The DNA here is from genome assembly GCA_051004875.1 of Bryobacteraceae bacterium. GTDB lineage: Bacteria > Acidobacteriota > Terriglobia > Bryobacterales > Bryobacteraceae > Bog-105. The sequence goes on along the minus strand of JBPCJX010000143.1, from coordinate 2,597 downwards.
GCCAAGACGATCGGAAACTCGGACGTATATCAGCTTTTCGCTGACACGGTGATTCAGTACGAGGACACCATGAACATCAGCAAGGGTGAGCACACGCTGCACCTTGGTTTCCAGGGCTGGCGGCAACGGATCAATAGTTTCTATTCCGGCAATAACGGCCGGGCGGGCACGTTCACCTTCGACGGGCGTTATACCGCTGGTCCCAATCCGTTGGCCGTAGCGGGCGGCGGTACCGGACAGGCGGAAGCAGACTTCATCCTTGGTCTGCCGAGCGATGTCGGCGAGGGCGTAAACGGCGGAACGTGGGGCCAGCGCGCCAACATCTTTGCTGCGTTCTTCCAGGATGACTGGCATCTTTCCCCCTCGCTCACGGTTAACCTTGGCTTACGCTGGGAGCTTCACACGCCGTGGGTTGAGATCAAGGACCGGCAGGCGAACTTCGGGTTGTTCTCGGGGGCCTTGGAACTTGCTGGGCAGAACGGTAACAGCCGAGCCTTGTACAACCAGTACAACGGGATCACAAATTACCAGCCTCGTATCGGAGTTGCGTGGAACCCCAGGAAGAACACTGTGATTCGCGCCGCTTACACTCTGTCCTCTTACCTGGAAGGGACGGGAACCAACCTGCGCCTCACTATCAATCCCCCGTTCCAGCACGAGCACGACGCGAGTTACACCTCGTTGCCTTTGCCGAGCTCGACGCTGAGCCAAGGTTTCACACCGTTCGCGGGCAGTGATGCTTTCGCCGGCTCCACGCTGCGCGTCTGGGATCCCAATGTCCGCCCGGCTGTCTCGAATCAATGGAACTTCACGGTGCAGCAACAATTCGGCAACGGGACGACGCTGCAGGCCGGTTATGTCGGCCAGCGCACGACACACCTGGCCGTACCCATGCCGTACCTTCAGAAGCAGCTTTTGCCTGACGGGACGATCGCGAACAGCCCTTACTTGGCGGGCAATCCAACCCTGCAGAGTGAAATCGGCCAGATTTCCGGAACTGCGACCAACGGGAATCAGAGCTACAACGCGCTGCAGGCGGTGCTGCAAAAACGGCTCAGCAACGGTCTGGAGTACTCGGTTGCCTATACCTATTCGAAGTGCATGACTGATTCCAGCGGTTATTACGGCTCCTGGGGCGGTCAGACCACCCCGACGTCACCCTATTGGCAGAACCTTTATGACAAGAAATCAGAGTGGGGGCCGTGCTATTACGACGCTGAACACGTTCTGACCAGTTATGCGACCTACGATCTTCCGATCGGACGCGGCCGCAGATTTGGGAAGGATATGAACAAAGTGGTCAACGCCGTAGTAGGCGGCTGGCAGGCCAACGCCATCCTCAGCTTGCATACCGGTTTCCCCCTCACGATCTCGGGCTCCGACGCTTCCGGTACGAATTCTCGTGGGTCGCGCGCCAGTTGTGTCGCTCCTGTGCACATCCTAGGTAGGCAGAATTCGCCATCTGGTGGCTATCAGTGGTTCGATCCTGGCTCAGCTACAAATCCCGTATTTGTGCCGGCCGCTCCGGGAACCTTTGGAAGCTGCGGCGTCGGCACAGTTCGAGGCCCTGGCTTGCATAACCTTGACTTCAGCCTAGCGAAGTTCTTTGAGTTCACCGAACGACAAAAGCTCGAGTTTAGAGCCGAGGCGATCAACCTGACGAATACGCCCATTCTGAACTCGCCCAATGCAGGTCTAGGTAGTAATCTTGGTCTGCTGAATACTTCGCAGGGCGCCAGGAATGTCCAGTTCGCCTTGAAATACCTGTTCTGATTTTCTGGGCACTAAATCGGGAGCCGCTAATGTGTCTGCGGCTCCCCAGAAGTACGCTAGTAGTGCATGCACAAGCTCTCTTGGGCGTTGATATCGGTCCTTTGGGCAACCTTTCTCACTCCCGGTTTCGCCTCTGCACAGACTACCCGCGCAGCAAGTCCTCAAACTGCTGCCCAGCATGCCGCATCGTTAGCAGATTCCGGGCATTGCCAGGAAGCTCTTCCGCAACTGAGTAAAGCACTAGGACACGTTCAGGACAACGATCTCAAGCGTAAAGTTGGGGTCGCGGGAGTGAAGTGCAGCATGGCGGCGAATGACGCCAGCCGTGCAGTCTCATTCCTGGTTTGGTTGAATCGCGAGTTCCCCCACGACGCCGAAGTTCTGTATCTGTCATCGCACGTGTACTCCGATCTGTCTCTCCGGGCTTCGAACGAGCTGCTCTCGACTGCTCCAGCGTCGCCCCAGGTTCGCGAGCTGAATGCCGAGGCGCTCGAGACGATGGGGAAGTGGAAGGAGGCTGCCGAGGAATATCGCGCCGTTCTCGCTAAAGACCCACAAATGCCCAGCATCCACTATCGCCTGGGCCGGCTACTGCTTTCGCAGCCTAACCCGCCACCAACCGTTAAGGAAGACGCTCGCCGCGAATTTGAAGAGGAGCTGAAAGTCGACCCATCGAACGCTGGAGCGAACTTCGTTCTGGGTGAGCTCGCACGGCAGGCGGAAAATTGGCAGCAAGCGATCGAGTATTTTTCGAAAGCGACCAAGCTGGATGCCAGCTTCGCGGATGCTTATCTGGGGCTGGGGCGCTCTTTACTGGGTGCGAA
>JBPCJX010000142.1:0-60765 GCA_051004875.1 Bryobacteraceae bacterium | reverse complement strand
CTCTACAGGCGCTGTCTTTACGCGGTACGCGGTCTTGGTCTGCTGGTCATTGAGTGCTGGCTTCCTACTCGGGTAGCATCACGTCGAGTCGTGCCGGTCAACGGTGTTCTATTTTGCCTCATGTCGGTGCTTGCACAGCTTTTGGGTGTTTCAGCATATCTCGCCTTCTGGTTCCAGAGTGTCGTACCACGCCCGTTGCCTGCTCATCCGGACCCGGTCTCCGCATTGGTGTTTTATAGGGAGGTGTTTCCGGTGATCGTCCAGGCGGCCCTGGTTGGGGTGCCTGCCGTCTGGGCAATGCGCCGAGCAGCAGACATCGGCCGGTCGTCATCGCTGGTCCACACCGCCCTATTGATTGCTGCCGCTCTCACGGTAGTTGGGATGACGATCCAAGAACCTGGGCTTGGTTTTTCTCTAAAAGCGTATAAGCAACTTGCGATCTTGCACGGCTGGCCAAGGACGCTGTTGCAGACCGTCGTGTACTGGCCGATTGGGTATTTCGTGGTAAGCACAATCGCAAGGCGGTGGCGCGGCAGAGTTCACCCGATCTAGTGATCGCCGCCCTAGCGGAGGAGAGCAACATATGAACGTGTCCATTCGAAACTGTCTCCGAGCTTCAGCCTTGGTTCTCATGTTGGCTGGTTTTGCAATCGCCGCGGATCAATCTGCGATTCGCGTGTCCCTGCAGCCCAGAGGTGAGCGCAAGCCCGCGCCGGCGTTTGCGCTCAACAACAGTTCCGGGAAACGATTCAATTCAAAAAATACCGCGGCAAAGTCGTTCTTCTTGATTTCTGGGCGACTTGGTGTATCGGATGCAAGAAGGAAATCCCTTGGTTTGCTGAATTCCAGAGTATGTACGGTGCCAAGGGTCTCGCCGTCGTTGGCGTTTCAATGGACGAAGGCGGCTGGAATGTTTTGAAGCCGTTTCTGATCGAGAATCACGTATCTTATCAAATGTTACTGGGCGATGATCCGACAGCGCAGCGGTACGGTATCCACAGTCTGCCCGACACATTTCTCGTAGATCGAAAAGGGAAGGTGGCAGCCGCTTATATGGCAGTATTAGTGGACAAAGACAACGTCGAGGCTAACATCAAGGCGCTGTTATCCAAGCACTAAACTATTCGTCGGAACGCGTTGTTGGATCTCGTTGTGGTGCTTGAAACAGACAACCGCATCCAGCTTGCCATGGCGAAGGGGTTGCTAGAGGATGCCGGGATTCCCTTCTTTGTCTTGGGCCAAATCGCCACGCTGGTTCAGGACGTGGATGCATTTCTCCATAAGTGGGTCCAACTGCAGGTCCCGCGCAACCGCGAGGTGGAAGCAAGGGAACTTCTGGAACTTCTCCAAACCGGAGAGGGCTCCAAGGATCCTCGATCGTAAAGGTCGAGTTTCCGAACGAATACAATGCAGAATCGCAAGGTGCTCGGAAATCCGCTTATCGGGAACTTGCCTGCAGGGCTGCTGCTCGAACATACGCAAACCTTCGTTTATTCAATGGGATCTTGAGTGGAAGCACTCCGCTTTCACATTGCGGTAACCGTGTCTGTTCAGTGCTTGCGAAGTGCTGTTGTCGGAAACTGGGGAGCATGTCGAGCCGATGCAAAGCATTGTCAAGATCATGTCAATAGGAACACGCGGAAAGCGCATCATTAGCAGGCTCGGCGGCATAAAGAAGCAACTCTTATCTCTACCTAATAGCGCCGATTCGCGCCAATCCTCTGATATTCTGACCTTCGAAGCAGAGGAGTTTTGTCCTGCAATGAGTCACCCTTCGAGCCCAGGTCCTTTATCCCGGCGCAGTTTCTTAAGTACCTCGACCGCAGTTGGTGCCGGGTTTGCCGTCACGCCAGTATTGCGAGCAAACGAAAAGACGAATCTGGCTTGGATCGGCGTCGGTATCCGCGGGAACTATCTTCTCGATATGTTTTATGAGAGCGGCTTGAGTGCACAAGCGCAAGTCGTAGCCATTTGCGATGCCTATAAAGGCTACCAGGAGCGCGCCAAAAACAAGGTCATCTCGAAAGAGAATAAAAGTCCCAAGATTTACGACGATTATCGCGAGTTGCTAGCCAACCCCGGGATCGATGCTATAGTCATTGCAACGCCAGAACACTTGCACCACGCCATGACCCTGGCGGCGCTAAACTCCAAAAAGCACATCTACCTCGAGAAGCCGCTTGCTCATACGATTGAGCAGGGCAATGCAATTGTGAAGGCGGCAGAGGCGTCTGGCAAAGTGGTGCAGGTGGGTATGCAGAATCGCAGTAATTCGCTTTATCAGAAGGCGAAGGAAATGGTGCAGCAGGGCATGATCGGCAACGTGCATTACGTTCGCGCATTTTGGTATCGCAACGACGTGCCATCTCGTCCCATTTGGCGTTATCCGATTCCGAAGGACGCCACTCCGCAGAATACGGATTGGGATCGCTTCCTCGAAGACGCCCCAAAACGTGCCTGGGACCCGAGGCGCTTTTTTCAGTGGCGGTTGTACTGGGACTATTCGGGCGGCATCGCGACTGACTTGCTGGTCCATCAAACCGACATCACTAACTTTGTGTGCGGGAAAACCTCGCCGCTCTCTTGTTTCGCATCTGGCGGAATTCATAAGTGGACGGAAACCGGCGACGATCGCGAGGTGCCGGACACCTTCAGCGCTATTTACGAGTACCCGGACAAATTCCAGATTCTCTACAGCAGTTATTTCGGAAATGAGCACTACGGTTTTGGTGAGCAGTTCATGGGCGATGAGGGGACCATTGAGGTCATCAGCCGCCAATACCTGAACTTCTATCCTGAAGCCTATACGAACCGGGCCGCCACGCCTGAGCTGATTCCGCAGCAAGCACGAGCGCGCAAGCCCGAGCAGGTTGCTCTTCCCAAGAACGACAACAAAGCCGTACAGGCTCACCTGCATAACTGGTTCGACGCAATTCGTGGCGAGGCTCAGACGAGTGCTCCGCCTCGTGCTGGTCAGCAAGCAGCGGTCACCGGACACCTAGCGAATCTCTCCTTTAAAGCTCAGAAAAAGATCCTCTGGGACGAAGCTGGCCAGGCATATAGTTTTATCTAGGCCGGACGTGGGCATGAATCTTTCTCTTGCCGGGAAAGCCGCAGTGGTCACGGGTGCGGGTCGCGGTATTGGACGCGCCATTGCGCAGAAATTGGGACAGGCAGGAGCTTCCGTTCTACTCGTTGACATTGACAACTCGGCGTTGCGAGAGGCCCAGGCGGTCGTCCAGAATACGGGCGCGAAGGCAGCCACAATAGCCGGTGATCTGACCCATTCGGAGTTCCCGAAGAAATTGATCGACAGGGTAATCGAAGAATTTCGATCCGTCGACATCATCGTGAACAACGCAGGTTATACCTGGGACAGCGTGATTCAAAAGGCTACGGACGAGCAGTTCCAGGCGATGCTCGACATACACGTCGTTGCGCCGTTCCGAATACTCCGGGCGGCATCTCACTGGATCCGCGAAACCTCGAAAAAAGAAAACGACGCTGGTGCGCGCGTAATGCGAAAGGTTGTGAACATCACGTCCATTTCCGGTATTGATGGTAACCCTGGGCAGGTCGGCTATGCTTCCGGCAAAGCTGCGATTGTCGGACTGACGAAAACACTCGCGAAGGAATGGGGACGCTATAACGTCACTGTAAATGCGGTTGGCTTTGGGCTGATCGATACGCGACTGATCAAGCCGATGGAAGATGCGGCTACGAACATTTCAATAGGTGAAAAGCACGTCCACGTGGGGATGCAGGCGCAAGTGCGTGAACAAGTTACAAAACAGATTCCGCTTGGCAGGCTTGGCACTCCTGAGGATGCTGCGAATGCAGTATTTTTTTTCTGCTCGCCGCTTTCGGACTATGTCACTGGCGAAGTGTTGGTTTGCGGCGGAGGCATCCGTTTCTAAGTTGGATTGGGAACTTTGCGCTTGGTAAAAATCTGCAGCCCGGCGGGAATCAGCGAGATCCCGATAATCAACAGCACAACTTTCTCGAAGTTTTGCCGAATCACCGGCACGCCGCCCAACAAATAGCCCAGCGTGATCATTGACGCGACCCAGCCCACTGCTCCGAATACATTGAACGTCAGGAATCGGGTGTAGCGCATCTTCGCCACACCGGCGATGAAGGCCGCAAAGGTCCGGATGATGGGTACAAACTTTGCATAAATGATTGTCTTCCCGCCATGCCGCTCGTAGAATGCATGTGTTCTGTCAAGGTACTCCCGCCGAAAAATGCGCGAATCAGCCTTACTGAAAAGCTTGTAGCCCAGCGTGGTTCCTAAAAAAAATCCGATACCGTCGCCCAACATCGAAGCGAATGCCAGCATTGCGATCATAGGGGCGATTTCGAGTTTGCCCGCGCCCGCGACCACGCCCACCGTAAATAGGAGCGAGTCCCCAGGAAGGAAGAATCCGATCAACAAACCGCTTTCCGCAAAAACGATGGCGAAGAGGACCACATAGCCAATCCAACCCGTCATCACCGTGGATAACAAGTGAATGAGTTTGTCGGGATCTGTGAGACTTCGGATGAACTCAATAAATGAGCCGAGCAATCAGCGTCCTTAGGACTGGTATGATGCCACCATTTTGGTGATCATTTGTTGATTCATCTTGATTTTGCCCCGGCGCGTTAAATCATCAACAACGCTTTCACGGAACAGAGGCTGTTGCAGCGTTTGTTTCTGATTTTCCAAACTCTGAACAATGCCGTCCTTATTCTTCTCGAACTGGCTCATGTCCGCAGGAATCTTTTCGGACACCTTGCAAACAAATTGCCCGGACTGCGCTGCTACGGGTCCTACGATGTCGCCCAGCTTGGATTTGAAGGCGGTCGAGAGCAAACTGGCTGCCCCGATCCCTTCTGCTGCTCCATCTATCGTGAACGGCGCTGACGTTTTCACTGTCAGCCCGTAATCTTTGGCGATGCTTTCCAAGCTCTCACCTTTTCGGGCGCGATCAGCCGCCTTTTTCGCGGCCTCTTCAGCGAGGCGAAGAGATTCAGCGTTCGTGTAATGCTGCGCAACTTCTTTCTCGACTTCGGCGTATTCGGCGTTATGAGCCGGGACCACATTCCTGACGACTGCAAAAGCAGCTTTACCCTGAGCGTCCAGATTGACAACGTCTGTGACGCCGCCTTTTTGCGCTGAGAAAACTGCATTCATCACCTCCGGCTGGTTGCTTACTTCCGGCATCGCATCGTTGTTTCTGAAGCCGTCCAATTTGAAAAACTTCAAATGGTATTTCTTTGCGACGGCTTCGGCCTGTCCAGGATTGCGAACGATTTCCGCGCGTGCGTCCGAGATCGCTTTTCTTAGATCCGCTGCGCCAAGATCCTTCTGCGCGTCGGCTAGTAGCTGCGGCTTTACCTCATCGAAGGTCTGAAGATGGCCCGCTTGTTTGTCTTCCACTTGGATGATGTGATATCCGTATTCGGTCTCGACTAGCCCGCTCAGTTCGCTCGGCGTCAATGAAAATGCAGTCTTCTCAAAGTTCGGCACCGTCTGGCCGCGCACGATCCATCCTAGTTCGCCGCCTTTCGCTCCCGAGCCGGGATCTTCCGAGTTCTTCTTTGCCAGCTCGGCGAAATCTCCACCATGTTGCAACTGCTTCAGAATGTCTTGTGCTTTGGTCTTGAGCTTCGCTGCCTCCTCCTTCGGCTTACCTTGCGTTTTGATCAGAATGTGCCGTACTTTCACTCGATCCGGGAGGCGATAGCTGTCGAGATTCTCCTGATACTCCTTCCGCAGCTGATCGTCGGACACCTTCGCCGATTGCACAAAATCAGCAGTCGCCCCAACAATCAAGTACAAATCGCGCTTTTCCGGCGTTCTGAAGAGCGCACGATTCTTGTCGAAGTAAGCCTTGAGGGCGGCAGGGCTCTTGTTGACTTTAGAAGCAAAACCCTTGGCATCAAAATCGAGGGATCGGAGCCCGACTTTTAAGTTCTTGCGCTGGTACTCCGCTTTCGCGTCCTGATCGGAGACCACCAGGGCACCCAGTTCGAGCGTTTCCAGACGGCTGCCCAGCATGGCCTCACGGCGCGTTTTTTCGTAATCGGCGACCGTCATACCTTGTTGCTCAAGAACCATTTGATAAACGTTCAAATCAAACTTGCCGCCCACTGCAGTCGAGAACTCGGCCTGAATAGCATCACCGAGGTCCTGGTCAGAAACTCTTAGGCCGATTTCACGAGCTTTATACGCCATCGCCTTCGCTTCAACCAGCTGATTCACAATTGAGGGAAGATACATCGCAACGATGCCCTTGGGAAGGTTCGTTTGACTGCGCGTCAGCCGCTGAATAGCGCGCTGAACATCCTGCGCGGTAATTTTGTCGTCGCCGATCGCTGCGACAATATTCTGACCGGAAGCGCCCCCTGTTCCCGTGCCGCCCGGGATCAAGTACACCAGCATCGATAGGGAAACCAAGCCAAGCAAAGCACCCAACAGGATGCGCACAGTTCTCTCTCGGCTGCGAAACAGATTAAACATAGGCTGAAACGGGGACTCCCGGGTATGACTTCCTCACAGGTGATCGGCAGGCTCACAGCGTGACGAATGCCTTCGTTTAGTATAGCCAAAATCCGCGTTTGCCGACCCGCAATGACACCAAGCGCGATAGGATTGTGGGACGCTTATGCCCGAAGAGAATCAGACCCTATCAGCTCAGAAGCGACTGATGGAAAAGAAGCTGCACGACGTGCTTTTGGAATTCGAACGAAATACCGGTTTGGCCGTGACAAGCATTCAGATCCATCGCCTGGATGAAGGGCGAGTGCTGCCTATCACCAGCGACGCCCTGAAGACAAAGGTCGAATTGATCAGCTAACCCGCCGCATACTTCACCGGTCCCCGAGCGTCCACTTTCAGCTTTATTGCCGAATATCGATTGGAAGCACGATCCCAGAGGGCTGCTCGCGTGACCGGAAGATCCTCTGTGTTGCTGCGATGTAATCGGAGTCGCTTGCTTCGAAGATACTGGGCACGAACTTCTGGGGATTGCGATCAATAAGAGGGAACCAGGTGCTTTGAACCTGCACCATGATTTTGTGCCCCGTCAGGAACGCATGATTTCTGGTGTGAAGGTCAATGCGGAAATGCGTGGATTGATTCGGGACGAGTGGTTCCGGATGCTCAAAGCTCTTATAGAACCTTCCACGAAAGACTTCGTCGGAGATGATCAGTTCATATCCGCCCAGATGCGCATGCGACTCTGGCTGGATGTAGTCTTCAGGGTAGACGTCGATTAACTTCACAATCCAATCACTGTCGCTGCCTGAAGTGGAAGCAAACAGATCGGCGATGATGTCACCCGCGACTGTTACGTTTTGCTTGAGCGGCTCCGTTTGCCAACCCAACACATCCGGACGGTGATCGGCAAAGCGCTGGTCTTGCAATAACCAGACCGGCCACTCCGGGCCTGGATACGTAGGCGTAATGGGCCGAGGACGGTATGGCACCGGGTCTGCGGGATCGGAGATATATGTATCAGCAGCTACGCCGGATGCCTCAGGGGGATCGAAAGACAGCCGGTTGCGTCCGCGGAAATAAAGCTTTCTCGCTGTGACTCCCTCCGTCGGTGGCCATGCGGTGTAGGATTTCCAGTCATTGGATCCCGTTTGAAAAGTGAGCGCCTCCGGTTCCTGGAGTTGCCCTTTACCATGCAGCCAATAGGCGAACCATGGCGCCTGCACTTTCGCACGAAACCACTTAGCGCTGTCACTCCCAAAATCGATTTGCCCCAGTTGACGGCCGCGCGTACTCATCCAGCCGCCGTGATTCCAAGGCCCCACCACAACGTAGTTGCGGTGCTCACGATCACTTTTTTCAAGCAGATCGTAGATGTGCATGGGTCCATAGAAATCCTCCTGGTCGTACCAGCCGGCGACATTCAGATTGGGAACGCTGGTGTGGTGAAGATATGGTTCGAACGCCTGCGTTTCCCAAAATTCGTCATAGTTAGGATGCTTAACGAAGTCATTCCAGGCCGGCAGTTTTTTGTGAAAGAATCTCGAGTTTGCATTCGATAGCGCACCCAGTGACAGATACCACTCGTAGGTGTCGTACTTATCGAACTGAAAATGTGTATTTTGCTCTTTGCTTGATTCGAGAAGCGCGGCATATTCGAAGCCATAACTTAGCCGAAACGCGCCGTTGTGGTGAAAATCATCTCCCAAGAACATGTCCGCGGGAGACGCTTGCTCTGACGCGGCCTTCAGCGCCGGATGGGGCTCAATCAGCGCCATCGCGGTTGTCCATCCGCTGTATGAAATGCCCCAGATGCCTGCTCGGCCATTGTTGTTTGGCACATTCTTGACAAGCCAATCGACGCTATCCCATGCATCCGTGGTCTCGTCGATGCCGCGAGCGTCTTTCCGATTTCGCGGAGCGCGATTCATCACGAACTCGCCTTCAGATTTAAAACGGCCCCTCAGATTCTGCCAGACAAAGATATAGCCGTCGGCGACCAGCTCTTCAAAAATTCCACCCGGCGTACTCAGCTGCTTGTCGTTATCGGGAACTCCGTATGGCGTGCGCGTGAATAGAATCGGCAATGGCCCGGTTGCGTGTTGCGGTGAAAAAATGACGGTCTGCAGATGGACGCCGTCGCGCATGGGCACCATCACCTCTTTCCGGGTGAACGCGGTGCGTTCCGCTTTTTCACCTTGGCTTCGCGATCGGGAGAAAGCGGCGATCGCTAAAACCAGCAACGCAATGAGGACCAGCTTTTTCAAGCCTTGGCCCCTTTCCCGTTCGAGATTCGCGCCCGCACAACGCGCAGCACAGCTTGTTCCACCTGTTCTAAAGACAGCCCCGTCGTATCTACCAGCTCTGCATCGGATGCCTGTACGAGCGGTGATTCTGAGCGCCGGCGATCCCGCTCGTCGCGTGCTTTCAACTCTCCTGATACGGCTTCGAAATCCGCACCTTGTGCTTCCTCCTCTAATTCGAGAGCACGGCGCCGCGCTCGCTCGTGGGGATCGGCATCCAAGAAAATCTTCACGTGTGCGTGCGGGAATACCACCGAGCCAATGTCTCGTCCTTCCATCACCACGCTATTCTGCTCGGCCATACTTCGCTGAATGTCGAGCAGCGCGCGCCTGACTCCTGGCACGGTAGATACCTTCGAGGCAGCCTCAGAAACGCGCGGATTACGGATCGCCTCGCTAACATCCTCGCCGTTCAGGGTGACGCGCCCGTTATTTGCTGCGAGCTCGACCTTTACTTCTTTGGCGAGCTGCTCAAGCCTGTGTAGATCGTGCAAATCGACCCCTAGACGTATCGCCCAAAGTGCAACCGCCCGGTAAATAGCGCCGGTATTGATATAGACGAAGCCCAATTTTTCGGCAATGCGTCGGGCGATGGTGCTTTTGCCGGCGCCCGCCGGCCCGTCGATCGCGATAACAACTCGCTTTTCACTCATCCTTTAGAAGTGGGGGTCAAGTCGAGTATATAGTCTCGCCAGCGATTCAGCGGGGTCGTGCTAGGAAATGCTGTGATCCGAACGAGAATTCAGGTGACCTGGCTGTCTACATCGGCGGCGGGTCTCAACGGTTACGGTGCAATCAGAACAATGCCGATCGCTATCAAAACGATTCCGGCCCATCGTTGCATATTCACTCGTTCTTTCAACAAGTACTTCGCCAACACAGCATCAACAATATAAGTACTCCCTGTAATGGGAACGGCGAAACTTAACGGCGCAATGGCGAGCAGTTTGAGAAAAGCAAAAAAAGAAACCGCTAAGCACAAGATCGAAACCAGCAATAAAGGACGGGAAAACAGCGCTCTAACCGTCTGCTTCAGACCTGACACACGGAAGGCATCCACTTCACCGTGGCCTTTCATCTCGTGACTCTGCAGCACGTCACTGAGGACAGTGCACAGAACGATTAGCGCGACAAGTATCCACTTCATCACTGATACTCAGGGATGGTTGACTCACAGGCTCGGGGGTCAGCGTCTGATTCAGATGTCCGAATGTCAACTGCTCGGCCGCTAGTTCCGACGAGAAGAACCCCCGCGATGATGAAGAGTAAGCCGCAGTCGTACGTAATTGGAACTTTTTCGGCGAACCAGAACTGGCCGATTCCCCCCGTTAGCACGTACGCTACTCCCGCCGTGAGCGGAAGTACAACACTCATGGGACTAGTGCTTAGAAGCGCCATGCGCAGCAGCATCCAGGCGATCAGCAGCAGCACGCCCGCGACAAGCGTGGGAGATACAACCAGCTTAAAGAGGGAAGCCCAGCTGACCAGCTTCTCTCCCTTAACTCCCATGTTGAGGAAACAGTTTCCCACCACATTGGAGAGAATCACCAGGATGCTCAGCGCCAAGATCTTAAAATTGGCCAAAAGATTATTTTTTCCCACGCGTTTCGAAGCTAGCACCGACCTCTTCAACCTAGCTTTAGCGCCCTGCGGGAGATCGAAAGCAAACGAGCAGTGCTCGGCAGCGGCGCCGCTACTAGGTTGCTAGATGAAAGACTTGTATTGAATTATATCAATTCAGTTTCAGGTTCTGTCTTCTGGATTCACCCTTACACAGTGCTTGCCTGAAGTAACTGCGAACTAACGCGGTGTGGTTAGTTGCCACCAAACGGAGCTACCGCCAGCCTGGTCTCCTGAGCGCTGCTCTCGAAAGAAGCTTGATTCCGGACAGATTTTGGTACAAGAAACCTTATTAGCCTGCCTGTTGGTCCGTAAGTGAGCTCTCGAACAACATGTGCCTGCCCGATGTTCTCAACGCGGAGATAGCTGCGATCGGACTCCGTCCTTCCGGACATCCCGAGGAGAACCATTATTGTTCTTCCTTGCCCTGAGAGGTACATGATCGGAGAATTAGAGGCTTCAGTGGGCAGCGAAATGGTGTATTTGCCTGGCTCCAGAACTGCGTTACCCCAGTACGCCTGAAAGGGCAGGTTGAAAGTTCCCTTCGGACTCTGGGCATTCGCTTGCGATGCAGTCAAACCAACTGCGAGAGCGAAGAGGCTAAGATTTAACGCGTAATTTTTTACAAGATTCACGACTGGTCTCCTTTTGATTTCCTAAATGGAACCCGCTTTAGTTGGGATTCGTACAAGCGTTAAGACGAATGAATCAGGCGCCGGGCATCTCAGGAGGGAATCAGGAGATTATCAGGAAGAACTATGCAGCGCTTGTAGAAGAACTTACATCAAAACATCACCTAACAGACAAACCTCCGGATTTCCTATGACTGCTTCGGACAGCAATAAGGCAGTGACGGGTTCTTTCGGCGTGGCCGCCCACCCGCCTCGTAGGCTCCGTTTCGGAGCATTCGAGCTCGACCTGCGGGATCGGGAGTTGCGGAAGAGCGGTCTGAACATAAAACTGCAACAGAAACCATTTCAGGTGCTCGAATTATTGCTGCGGAACCCGGGTGAATTCGTAACCCGCAATGAGCTTGCGCGGCATCTCTGGCCCGATTTGCACGTGAGTTTCGATCGCAGCTTGAATACGGCCGTTAACGTTCTGCGCCAAGTGTTGGGAGACTCATCGCGATCCTGCCACTACATAGAAACACGCTCGGGACTCGGATACCGGTTTATCGCACAGGTCGAGGAAATCAAAGAGCCCACTGCCACCCCTTCGTTCCGCGATACGGCAAATTCGATTGCCATACTGCCCTTCGAGAATCTCACTGCCGATTCCAATGTAGGGCTTCTTGCCGACGGAGTCGCCGAGGGCGTCATCGCTGCTCTCTCGAGTTTGGAGCACCTGCGTGTTATTGCCCGAACTACTGCATTTCGCTTCAGAGGACCGGAGCATGAGCCTGAAGCGGTTGGAAATCGTCTGAATGTGCGCTTGGTACTTAGCAGCCGTGTCGCATATCGCGGCTCGCTGTTGATCATCAGTACGGAGCTGATGGACGTTCAGACAGGCAGGAGACTATGGGGCGAGCAGTACAGTCGAATGCCTTCGGAGATCTTCGGTGTCGAGAGAAACATCGCGGCTCAAATTGTTGAGGTGCTGAACTTGCCTTTAGGTGTGCGCACGAGTGGACGGTTCAAGAAAGATTACACGGCAAATCTCGAGGCGTATCAGGACTACCTCAAAGGCCGCTACTTCTATAACAAAATGACTGAGGAGGATCTGCGTAAGAGCATCGCTCATTTCGAAGCGGCGCTCCGTCAAGATTCCGACTACTCACTCGCCTATACAGGCCTTGCCGATACGTATAGCCTGTTTGCATTTCTAGGGATCCTCCCGCCTCGTGACGCCTACCGGCGAGTAAAGCAGCTTGTGACGATCGCCTTAGAGCTCGATCAGGAACTCGCGGAAGCGCATGCCTCGCTTGCAAGCATAAAGAGATCGTTTGAGAGGGACTGGCCGGGAGCCGAGGCCGCATTCTTGAAGGCGTTGGAGCTGAATCCGAACTACGCAGACGGCCACCGCTGGTATGCAGCCCATCTTTCGTCAATGGGAAGGGCCGAAGAGGCTTTGAGGGAGATCCGAACTGCGCAAGAACTAGATCCTCTTTCGCTCGTCATCAATATGGAGGTCGCCTGGAGCCTCTATATTGCCCGTGATTTCAGAGGCGCCTTGGAGCAATCCTGGAAGACGCTCGTGCTAGAGCCACAGTTTGCGGCGGCACAACATACGCTTGGGCTGGCCTACGAGCAGCTGGACATGACCGATGAAGCTGTCACGGAATTTCAGAATGCGCGTATTTGTTCGGGCGGGCACCCGGCCACAATAGCAGCCCTCGGACACGCATACGCCATTGCCGGAAATCAAGACCGGGCATCAGAGGCGCTGAGCGAACTCGAGCAGCTCTCGAAGCATAGATATGTCTCGCCTTGCTGGCGCAGTATTGTGTATGCCGGAATCGGGAGGGACGATCTTGCGCTCGAGTCGCTTGAAAAGGCGTGCGAAGACGGTGATGTATGGCTCGCCTGGCTTAAAGTTGAGCCACGCCTTGATCCCCTTCGCTCGAACACGCGCTTTCGCAATTTGCTTTCCAAGCTTCGGCTAGATCCGCAAACATCGCCCGCGTCCGGATTCGCGGCTAAGCAATGACGCCTAGCGCAGCTGCTCCTGTACCTCGCGCAGCCAATCAGGTCTCTTCAATACTTCTCGCGGCTTGCTGCCATCCGGTGGCCCGATGATCCCTTCGCGCTGCATCATGTCCAAAATGCGCGCCGCGCGTCCGTAGCCGAGTCGCAAACGCCTCTGCAGGGTTGAGGTTGAGGCTTTACCCATCTCGAGCACCACGCGCAGGGCGTCCTGATACATAGGATCTTGCTCCCCGTCAAACTCTTCCTCGCCTTCTCCACCCTCTTCGAATGGAGGCGCAAGAAGGAAGCTCTGATCATATTCGGGAGTAGCCTGTTCTTTCCAAAAATCAACCACCCGGTTCGTTTCGGCCTCTGTCACAAACGCGCCATGTACGCGCGTCAATCTCGAAGAACCCGGGGGCAGAAACAGCATGTCGCCCTTACCGAGCAGATGCTCCGCGCCCATAATGTCGAGAACGGTTCGCGAATCTACTCGCGTTGCCACCCTGAAGCTGATGCGTGACGGAAAATTTGCCTTGATCAATCCAGTGATGACGTCCACACTCGGCCGTTGTGTTGCCAGCACCAGGTGCATGCCGACCGCACGCGCCATTTGCGCCAGGCGGGTTATACATTCTTCGACGCTCGCACGTTCGAGCATCATCAGATCAGCCAGCTCATCGATCAGAATCAGGACATAAGGTAACGGCTTCAATTCTTCATCCGGCTCATCGTCTTCAAAAAGATTCCTCGGCTGCCCCCGGAGTTGTGCCACGCGCCGGTTGTATTGATCGATGTTGCGCACGCCTTGCGCGGCCAGCAGCTTCAATCTGCGCTCCATTTCGAGCACGGCATTACGCAAAGCGTTGGTTGCCTTCTTCGGTTCGGTAATCACGGGCGTGAGTAGATGAGGAATGCCCTCATAGATGCCTAGCTCTACTCGTTTCGGATCCACCATAATAATCCGAACCTCATCGGGCGTCGCCTTGTACAGGAACGACATAATCATGGCGTTTAGCATCACGCTTTTGCCCGAGCCGGTTGAGCCCGCAATCAGAAGATGCGGCATGGTTTCAAGCGATGCGACTTTGATCCGGCCATTAATATCTTTCCCAAGCGCGATAGTCATCTTCGATGGCGCCTCTTGAAACTCATTTGATTCCAAAATCCCTCTAAGGCCGATGAGCTCACGCCGTGTGTTGGGCACTTCGATGCCCACCGTAGGCTTACCTGGAAGGCGTTCAATGAGAATGGATTCGGCCTGCAGCCCCAGACAGAGGTCTTCGTTCAGAGTGGTGATGCGGCTGTACTTCACACCGGCTTCAGGCTTGTATTCAAAGGTCGTGACCACCGGACCCGGATTGATTTGCACCACCGAGCCGCGCACGTTGAATTCTTCAAGTTTTGCTTTAATGCGCGTTGCAACGTCTTTCAACTCCTGCCCGTCATAGCCGTTTCTGACAGGCACTTCGTTCAGTAGCTCCGTCGGCGGCAGACGGTATTCCCGATGACGCTTTATCGGTGCGCGGGGTGATTCGCGAACAAATTCCAGCTCGGGTGCAGGCCGCTCTTCCTCATCTGCCTGAGTACGAGTGACTGGCTGATGTTCGAGAGTTCGAATCGGGATTTCTTCCAGCTCTGTATCCGTGAATTCGGGACCAAGATCAAACGGCGGTTCCGTCTCGCGTGGCGGAGCCGATGGGCGGGCTCGTCTGGGCCGGGCCGAGCTAATCTCATGACTTGCATTCACACCTCCATCGCGCTGGGCCATCCGCTCGGCTGCCCTGGCTCTCGCCCTTTCAATCGCGCGGTCACGGCGTGCTCCCTGCGATGCTCGCCACCTCGCCACGATTTCGTGCCATCGGGCAATAGGTACGCGAAGCCATCGCATGAGCGTCGACATCTCGAATGTTGAGGCCAGATAGAGGGCTAAGATGCCCGCCGCAGCGGTAGCAATTGCGGCGCCAACAAAATTCAATTGCGCCACGAGGTAATCGGCAATAACCATTCCGACAATCCCGCTGAGATGGAGACTTCCTCCAATCAGGAAACGAGCCGGTATCAGCCCACACGCGGCCGACACACAGAACCAGAGAGCTAAACATCCCAGAGCTCGAATCCAGGGGCTTTCGATCGGGGAGGACCGCAACCATTTCCAGGCCAGCGCCCACAAATACAGCGGCAACAGGTAGGCGCTAATTCCGAAAACCTGTAAAAAGAAATCTGCCCATTGTGCGCCGAAAATTCCCAGCAGATTATGCACATGGCCGGTCGAAGTGGCCGTATTCCAGGATGGATCTGCCGGCGAGTAGGAGCCTAAGCTCAGCAGAACAGCAAGGCCGAGCAGAAACAATAGAAGACCCGCGGCTTCGTTGAGCCGGGCGTGACGAGACGGCGAGAGAAATGTCATCCGCGGATGCGGAAGAGAACTGCCAGAGCGATTACTATTATGCCAAAAATTACGCGATACCACACGAAAACAGATAAGTTATTCCGCCTCAGGTACTTTAGGAAAAAAGCTATAACGGCAATGCCCACTACCCCGCTAACCAGAATGCCAACAAGGTAAGGAAGCCTCATCTCGGGCGGAACTCCGCCTTCTTTGTGAATATCGGCAAATTTCTTGACGGCGGCTCCCGCGATGATGGGAGCCGAAAGCAGAAATGAGAATCTCGCGGCTGCTTCCCGATCCAGATGAAACAAGCGAGCTGTCGCGATCGTGCTTCCGCTGCGTGAAACACCGGGAATGATTGCAAACGCCTGCGCAATGCCGACCGCTATGGCACCCGGCCAGGTCATTTGATCCAGGCCTTTCTTTTCTCCTGACGCGCGGTCCGCAACAGCCATGTAGATCGCGACTAGGATCGCCGCCACGCCTATAATGAACGGACTGCGCCAAGCGCTCTCGGCATAATGGTCCAGCTTCCAACCTGCAATCGCGCCCGGAATCGTCCCAATGACCAGATACCAGAGAAGAGACCGGCTGTTTTCGTCGGGCCTTGAACCCGCATAAGAGAAGCCCAGCCCGTTCGCGATCACCTGGATCCAATCCTTGAAGAAGTAGATGATGATCGCTGCCAAGGTGCCCACATGCAGCGCGACGTCAAACACCAGACCTCCATCTTTCCAATGCAGAAATTCGGGAATGACAATCAGATGTGCGCTGCTGCTGACGGGAAGGAATTCAGTCAATCCCTGGACAATTGCCAATATGATGGCTTGGTAAAGCGGCATAATGATGTGTGTGCGAAGCGATCTTGATTCTCTCATTTGGAGGACCGGAGAAGACGGAAGAGGTCTTACCGTTCCTCAAAAATGTGACACGCGGCCGGAATGTCCCACGCGAACGGCTGCTTGAAGTCGCTGAACATTACTACGCTTTCGGCGGAAAAAGCCCCATCAACGATCAGTGCCGCGCTCTGGTGGCCGCATTGCGCACGGAACTTGACCAGCACGGGCTTCGCCTCCCCATCTACTGGGGTAACCGCAATTGGCATCCCATGCTCGCCGACACGCTACGCGAAATGCGAGACGACGGCGTCAAGCAGGCTCTCGCTTTTGTCACTTCGCCTTATAGCTCTTACTCGGGGTGCCGCCAGTACCGGGAAGACATCGCTGCGGCTCAGATCGAGGTCGGAAGAGGCGCTCCTAAAGTCGATAAACTGCGTGCGTTCTACAATCACCCAAACTTTATTGAGGCCTCTGTAGAACGGGTACGCGAGGCTTTGGCGATATGTTGCAATAACGAAGCCAATTCAGTTCGTTTCGTAATTTCGGCTCACAGTGTGCCATGTTCGATGGCGGAAACCAGCGATTACGAACGTCAACTTCGGGAAACCTCGCGTTTAGTAGCTGAGGCCGCGGGATACAGAAATTGGGATCTGGTGTTTCAAAGTCGAAGCGGTCCGCCTGGACAGCCTTGGCTCGGACCTGACATTCTCGACCATTTGCGGGCGTTGCACAGCCAGGGAGCGAAGAATGTTCTTGTGGCGCCCTTGGGGTTCATTTCGGATCACGTCGAGGTTCTGTACGATTTGGATACCGAAGCGCTTCGCCTCGCGACCGAACTCGGCATAAAAATGGCGCGTGCCGCAACGGTGGGCACTCATCCAGCGTTTATCAAAATGATTCGCCTGCTGATTTCTGAGCGCCTATTTCCAAACGAACCGAGGTTGGCAATTGGGGCGTTTGGTCCTAGTCACGATTTTTGTGCCGTGGATTGTTGCCCCGCTCCGCAGCGAGCCGGTAGACCTCCCGTTTCGGAAGACCAAGTTGTTTGGCCACGGCCTTAACGGCTTCCATCCGAGCTAAACCCTGTTCGGCTTCGAGCCTCAGGACCTCGCCCAGCGGATCTGAGACAGGAGCGGAAGTTTTTTCCGGACGCCCTATGATTAGCGTGATTTCCCCTTTGATAGAAGCTCGTTGTGCTAATCGTTCGCGGATCGCCGCAGCCGATCCTCGCAGGAACTCTTCATGAATTTTGGTGATCTCGCGGGCAAGCACGACAGGAGCATTGCCCAAGATCTCGGCCATTTCAGCCAGCGTATCGAGAATTCGATGTGGACTCTCATAAGCGACCACCGTGCCGGGCGTATTCGATATTTCCAGGAGCGCTTTTCGGCGAGCGCCTGCTTTGGAAGGAAGAAAGCCTATGAACCGAAACTCGTCCGTGGGCAATCCGGATGCGGCGAGAGCGGCCAGCACAGCCGAGGGCCCTGGCACCGGAACAACATTGAAACCGTGGTCTTTAGCGCCCTTGACCACGCGGTATCCGGGGTCGGAGACTAGAGGCGTGCCGGCATCGCTTACGAGTGCTACCGACTCCCCGCGTTCTAACCTATCGAGTATCTCCGCCGTGCGGCTAGCCTCGTTATGTTCGTGATAACTGATCAGCGGCTTTTTGATTTGATAGTGCTCGAGAAGCTTTTGTGTCTGACGCGTATCTTCACAGGCGATGATCGCAACTTCGTCGCGAAGGATGCGCAGAGCGCGGAGCGTAATATCTTCCAAGTTTCCGATGGGTGTCGCGATGACGTAGAGCGTGCCAGACAAACACTAAGCAGTGTATCGTTGAGCACGGAATTAGAGGCCGTTTTGGACTACTCGCTGCGCTCTGGTGCGAGGCCGAAGCAAAGATCCAGGCCCTCTTCGATTTCCCGTTCCAACCTAGAACCAGGTTTGCTGCGGCCACGGTGGCCCGGCGTTTGCCCGGCGGCTACGCTCTTCAAATAAATCAGTGGTTTCCTGAACAAACCGCGAGTTAAAATCGAGCCGGCCATCTCTCAATAAATCCCCAATACCGGCCAGGTAATCAGCGGCAATTTTGTCGGCCGGATAGTCAGGAGCATATCTTGGCCCCAGTGTAATGACGTGCTTGTCGACCCAGTAAGGATCTTGGAGCGGATTAGCTTGATGGATCACCTCTTCTGGCCAGTACTCAGATATGTCAAACGCCGGAAAGTGAGCTACGGACGCGGTTGTAAACCCTGGTCGATGGGCGGACTTAAGGACGAAACGAATAGATGAACCAGGGACAAGCGGCCCGGACGAAGGGCAGAACCAAGTTACCCACCAGTCGTTAGGCGCAGCGGAAAGGCCTATCCTTTTAGCCTCGGTGTTAGTCATCACGCCTCCGTTCCACTGGCCCGTGCTGGTCTGCATGTCAGGATCGTGTGACGCCACTATAGAAAACGTTGTAATACTGTCCCTAGACGCACTACTGTTGAACAACGAATACTCGTATTTGAACAATTCGCCCTCACGGCTCATGTCCACCCTGACGCTTGGCTGGATGCGGTTATGAATGGTCAGCCGCAGAATCTCGCGCTTCGAACTTCCTTCTTCCGGTGGCAAAGCGATGACCGCCGTGCCAAGATCCGGCGTCAGAAACACATAGTGGTCGTTGAGGGATTCCGGGATTTTTCCGTCGGAAGGCCAGATCGGAACCGGAGGCTCAGAAATAGCGAACGCGCTTGCCGCGAGTCCGAGCCACGCCGCCCAGCACATTACGCGGATGATTCTCACTGGCTAAAGTCGATCTGCAGAGCGGTTGCGATCTGGGGTTTCTTGTTCTCTCAGGAGGACCCTTTGATTTTAGCCTTTTCGATTTGCGGCCTTTGAAAGCTCGCAATAATTGAGGGAGCTTTAATGCAATATGCCTGATTAGTGGGCTCGTTACGGGGAATTGCCTGCAATAGCCCAATACGCTAACACTCAAAAATGCAGGCATGCTTACGCAGCCGCAAGTCAGTGTATCGTTGAGCATGGAAGTAGAGGCGGCATACTGAACATGGCTCCGCCGACAATGTCCCAGCAACAATCGAACGATGAAGCACAGCAATATGTGCGCTGGAGCCCTCACCGTTCTGCTTATGCGATTGAGTTAAAGCTGGAACTGGTGCCGAAGCTCATCAGCGAGATAGCGGCTGCTGAAAAGCTGGGGATTGAAGTGGGCGGGGTGTTGATTGGTTCATTTACCGATTCGCCGACCGCGACATTGCGCATTGAGGAATTCGAGTTGGTTCCGCGTAATGCTGATGACGGCCCGGTCTATATGCTGGATGCGGGGCAGCGGCAATATCTGGCAGGCCTGCGAGTGGGAGCAACCGCGAGAGGAACGTCGGCCGTTGGATTTTTTCGCAGCCATTTGCGACCCGGTCCACTGCGACCTTCCTTAGCCGATCGAAGTGTACTCGCCGGGCAGTTCAAAGATCCTTTGTATGCGGTCCTGTTGATAGAAGCGCGAGAACCTCGGATGGGCGCTTTCTTTCTGGCGCTGAATGGTCAATTATCCACTGAGCCGGCGGTTGAGGAGTTTCGGTTCGGGGAACGGGCCTTGAGAGCTGCGCGCGAAATTCGACCAAATGTTGCAAGCGAGAAATACAATTCCGGTTCGGAAAGAAAATCCGTTGGAGCGGGGGCAGGTCAGCGCGCTCGCCGCTGGGTGCTCATGACTGTTCTGTTGCTTATCGCCTTGGGCGCCGGAATTTTTTCGTGGCCGCTTTTGAGCGGGCTGCTTACTTCTTTCAATCGCCTCGATCTCGCGGTTGGGGGGAGCAATCAGGTTTTGAAAATTTCGTGGAATCACGCCCTATTCGGACTTGGCCGCGCGACGGATGCGTCGCTAGTCATCGCAGATGGGGCAAATCGTCGCGTCATTCAGTTGGGCAGGGACGAGCTGGAATGGGGGGTTGTCGAGTATGAACGGCAGACGCGAAATCAGCAGATCCATGTCACTATGACTCTGAACACGCCTGGTTCTACGTCATTGACTCAATCGGCTGACTGGCAAAGTAACCGATAGCTGCGCTCCCGCCGAAGGTCTTGAGTTACTGGCGCAACAACACAGAGAACTCGCCGGCTTTCGCATCCAGAATGACGGTGCTGCCCGAGGGCACATGGCCTTGCGCGACAAGCGCTGATACGGGTTGTATGAAGTTGCGCTGTACGGTTCGTTTTAGCTCGCGCGCTCCAAACTCGACGCTGACACCGCTGTCAAGCAACAACTCGCGTCCGGAAGCAGTACATTGCAGACGGAATCCACGGACACCTAAACGGTTCCGAATCAGATCCGCGAAATTCGTGAAGATCTGATCGAGAATCAGTTCACATGCCTCGCGGTTCAATGGTTTGTAAGTGATGACGGAATCGATCCGGTTCACGAACTCCGGGGAGAACTTACGCCGAACCGCGGCTATGCCAATGCTGTGAATTTTCCGCGTATCTTCCACAAGGGGAGGCGGCAGCATGGCTTCGAAGCCGAAATCCGGCGTGTTTGCCCGCTGCATCGACCTCGCGCCGAGATTGCTTGTGAGAAAGATGATGGTGCGCTCGAAGTTCACCGCTGTGTTGTCGCCGAGCCGAAGCGTTGCTTTATCGAGAATGCAGAGCAGCAATCGTGTCATCGAAGGCGCGGCTTTCTCGATCTCATCGAAGAGGATGAGGGAGATGTCACTCGTCTCACTCGCGACAGCATTCACTTTCGCTTGGGTTAACATCGGCTGCGTCTCCCGATGACCCAGGTAGCCGGGAGGCGCGCCGACGAGTTTCGCTACTTCGTGCTCCATCTGAAACTCACCACAGTCGACCCTAAGCAGACTCTTGCTGCTGCCGTGCAATACTTCCGCGAGGGCTTCCACCGTGCGGGTCTTCCCGGTTCCGGTAGGGCCCAGAAGCAAAACTACACCGATGGGACGGCCGTCCGGGGCAAGCCCAGCCTGATGCATCTCAATGTAAGGGATGATTGTTTCAATGGCGTCAGATTGGCCAACGAGCAGATTGCTCATACGAGCAGCTAGACCATGGGGATCCTCCGGCACCACAGGACGTCTAGCACGTCCGGACAAAGTGTAAGATCGCATCTTCCTTTGTTGTGATTGGAGTCCTGGGCACGCCATTTTTTAATCTTGCCCCTCGCTTCCAAGAATGGGCTGGTTCAAAACGCTGCCTCGTCCAAGCCCTTTCGAAACCGAGTGTAGCCCTGGCCAACTGAAAGATTTTCTTAACCCGCGACCCCGCAAACGACCGTCAAGGTCAGGAATTCACCTGTAAAGCTTTGTGTTTCAACTGCCGCGCAGAGGTTCGCTCGGCCTGTAAACATTTCTCGGACTTTTGTGATCGTTCTAATCGGAGCGGCGAATTTACCTGATGGTTTACATCATCGCAACCGGCGGAGCAGGTTCATCAGGACTGCCGGCGGCGCCCAGAGGACCGCGAATCATGATGAAGGCTAAGACAAGGAGAACCGCTAGTCCAATCCAATAGGACGGATGGCTGAACAACTGAAGTTGCTCCCGAACCTTGGCTGGTGCAAACTGCAGACCTGCCCATACCAGGCCCAGAATCGCCTCGCCCGCAATCAATCCTGAGGCGGTCAGCACGCCAGCGTTCTCCACCCGCGCTTTCTGGGCCTCGTTGTAGCCACGGCGCTCGGCAAAGCGATCGCCAATCCAGCGAATTATGCCGCCAATAAAAATTGCGAAAGTAGTTTCAAATGGCAAGTACATGCCAACCGCCACCAACATTGGGCTTTTCACCTGCATCATGATCAGCGCTACACCCATTAGAATGCCGACCAGCACTAGCGCCCAAGGCATATTGCCACCCACGATCCCTTGCGCCAGGAGCGCCATCAGTCCAGCCTGTGGAGCGGGAAGCTGACGATCACCAAAGCCGGTACCGCCGGCTCGGATGTTGCCTTCATGCAGCAACACGAGCGGGAAATACATCACCAGGCTCGCGACTACCACCGCAATCAACTCAGCAATCTGAATGTTTCGCGGTGTGCCGCCGAGGATATAACCCACTTTGAAATCCTGCAACAGTTCACCCGCAACGGCCGATGAGACGCATACCACGGTCGCAACTCCCAATACGGCCGCCACGCCCCCAATTCCTGCCACTCCAAGCGACACCATCAGGAGCGCAGCGACAATCAAAGTAGAGAGAGTGAGACCCGAAATGGGATTGTTGGATGAGCCAATCATGCCCACGAGGCTGCCGGAAACCGTGGCGAAGAAGAAGCCCATGATCAGCATGACGACCGCGGCAACCACGCCGCCCACCACTTCGCCTGAAAGATAAACGTAAAGACCGAGCATTACCGCGAACACTAGGCCGATCAGCGTGAAGACAACCTTCGAGCTCATGTAGCGCTCAGTGCGGGTTAGAGTTTCTTTTTGTTCAGCTGTCTGGCGAAGGTCGGCGACGGCGCGCTTTAAGCCGGCCGCAAGACTGGCTCTCATCCGGAACAGCGTGTAGACGGCGCCGACGAGCATCCCGCCAACCGCTATGGGACGTACGATGTATCGCCAAACGCTGGCAGCCAGACCGCTCCAAGACGCATCGGGCGCACCGGGAGGCAGAAAGTTGTACAACTGCGGGCCCAGGAAGTAAATGAGCAGCGGCACCAGGAGTCCCCAAGCAAGTACGCCGCCGGAAAATTGGAGTGCGGCCAGGCGCACACCGATCACGTAACCGACACCCAGATAGGCGGGACTTACGCTGGGGGCGGCGAAGGTGGAAACGCCGCCTGTGTTGAGAACATTGTTAGAATCTGCGCCGAGCCGAAGCCGCGTAGAGCCAAGTTGGCCAATGCGGATCGCAAATTCTGAATCAGCGGCAAAGAGACCAAAGCGCCCCAACATGAAAATCAGGCCGCCGAGACCCATACTCCAGAACAGATACTTGGCGGCTTGCGCGCCGCGCTGTCCAGCTTTATGGATTTCAGACGCTGCGACCGATTCGGGAAAGGGAAGCTCGGGATCTTCGACCATGACCCGGCGAACGAGAGAGATGAAGAGCACGCCCAATACGCTCCCGACGAGAATGAGCATAGTCGACTTCCAATAGGCGTCACGAAAACCAAGCGACGGCCAAGCGTGAGAGATCAAGAAAGCGGGAATCGTGAAGATCGCACCGGCTGCAACGCCCTCGCCGATTGAGCCACTCGTTCGCGCGATATTCTCCTCGAGAAGCGAACCTTTCCACACTCTCAATACAGCCATGCCGATGACAGCGGCCGGGTAGGTCGCGGCGATCGTGATGCCGGCGCGTAATCCTAAATAAGCGTTCGCAGCGCCCAGAACAACGGTCATACAGAGGCCGAGTAACACGGCTCGGAGCGTTAGCTCACGCATCTGCAGGTGCTCTGGGACGAATGGTTTGAACGGCCGGGCGTGTGTACTCATGGCGCAGGTTTGGTGTTGCTATTGTACGCGCAACCAACCGGTGCGTTATGCATCGAATCGATACAGCGCGACGCGGGAGATCCGGCACGTGTACCTGGGGGCCGAGTTATGAAACCAATCTGCCCTGCTTATATCAGAAATGGATTGTAAAGAGCGATCAGCTTGAGGCTGCCCAGATGCCTTTAAGTACAGCCCACAGAACGACAAACGCC
This sequence comes from Bryobacteraceae bacterium, assembly GCA_051004875.1. Classification (GTDB taxonomy): domain Bacteria; phylum Acidobacteriota; class Terriglobia; order Bryobacterales; family Bryobacteraceae; genus Bog-105. Next base: position 36,834 of record JBPCJX010000142.1, on the reverse strand, counting down.
AAGATAATCAGGAGAACCGAAAACGGCAAGATACTCCCTATTATTTGGCTGGATAGTTCACCCAGCACCTCACCAACACCTAGGCTAGTTTGCTGTTGGGCTTCGTTCATTGTCTTAGATACTACGAACCAACAACCCAGTTTGTTCCCAGATCATACCGTGCTGTTTTTCAAATATTCTCAGCCGGTACTAGACACTGGAAACGGGTCGACCGCGCTCAAGACTAACTAAGCTTCTTCTTCACCAACTCACTCAACATCTTTCCGTCCACCCGCTTGCCCGCCAGCTTTAGTTGAGCCGCCTTCATTACGGTCCCCATCTGTTTTGACGAAGCCGCGCCGCTCTCGGCGATTGCGGCCGCAACTGCCTCCTCGAGTTCAGCGGAACTCGCAGCAGGCGGCAAATAATCTCGTGATGATGCCGAGCTCAGACTCCTCCTTTTCGGCCAAATCTTCACGACTGCCCTTGCGGAACAGATCGGCAGCCTCGCGGCGCTGCTTCAGGAGCGTATTCATCACTTGGAGCTCTGTGGCTTCGTCGAGCGGCTTCATGGAATCGATTTCCTGCTTTTTCAAGGCGGTCTTGATCATACGGACCGTACTAAGCCGGGCCTCATCTTTGGCCTTCATGGCTTCGATCATGTCTTTTTGAATTTGGTCGAGAAGCGCCATTGCCCAACATTGTACGGTGTGTAGCAATCATTCTTGAGTTAGCATCCAATTGGGCAGGATAATAAGGAATGACCGAGACAAGAAATCCGACTCTGAAATTTGGCTACTTCGTTCTGGGCATTGCGGCGCCCATTGCGGCATATCTTTTCTTATGCCGGGGCTTCCGCGTCTGCACGAGGAAATCCCTCAGGGATAAAGCTCACGACACAACAGTTGAGGACAGCTTTCCCGCAAGTGATCCTCCATCCGCCTGGTGATGCTGGAGCAAGGCGCGCTCGCGTATACTGAACCTTAATGGATCAGCGAAAATCCTCGTTCCAGCCCTTGGCACTTACGTTGACGGTACTCGCGGCGTTGGTGCGTTTAGTGCCGCATCCACCGAATTTCGCTCCCGTGGGTGGCGTAGCGCTGTTTGGTGGCGCAAGACTTCGGGGATGGCAGGCCTACTGCATACCTGTTCTTGCGATGTTACTGACTGACCCCATTCGAAGTCGGCTCGAGGGCGGCTATCCGGCATTTTGGTGGGCGACGCCGATTATCTACGGATGCTTTTTGATCAACGTATTCCTGGGGCGCTTGTTTCTACGCCGCTCTTCCAATCCGTTGCGGATCGCATCCGTTGCCGTAATAGGCAGTATTCAGTTTTTCGTATTTACAAATCTGTTTGAATGGTGGGCCGGAATACCGGCTTATTCGCATACGCTTGCAGGTTTGATCGAATGTTATATGGCAGCGCTCCCATTCTTTGGGCGCACTCTGTTGGCGGATCTCTTCTACTCGGGCGTTCTGTTTACGGCGTACGCCGTCCTGAGCCGGAGAATGGTGAATCAACGCAGTTCAGCTGCGTAAACCCTCGAAGGCAGCTTCGATTTCAGATCGGGCTTCTGTCGAGGGCGGAACTAACGGCAGCCGCGGAGGGCCACCGTAGTATCCATTCAAATCCATGGCGTGCTTTAGACCCGCGACTCCGTGCTTGGCTGGAACCAATTCACTAGCGCGAAGGATACGCGCCTGCCAATCTCGTGCGGCTTCGTTTTCACGCCTGCGAAATGCTTCCCAGATTGTCAGGCAAGCATACGGCAAGGCGTTCGCAATTGCCAGAATCGCGCCTGTCGCTCCGAGTTCTAGTGCTTCCGACAACTTCGGTCCCGAGCCGGTCAGCAGCTGGAAGCCAGGCTTCACAGCCTTGATACATTCGGCGAGCTTTTGCATATTTCCAGAGCTGTCCTTCATTCCGATCATGTTCGGGTGATGCGAAAGCTCGGCAACCGTCTCGACGCCCAGATCGTAGCCGGTCACCGCCGGAATGTTATAGATCAGCACCGGTATTTTCGACCGGTCAGCGACGCTACGGAAATACAGCGCCTGTATATCGGGCCGCTGCATTTGATTGCGGTAATAATGAGGCGTCAGCGCGAGCGCAACATGATAGCCGGCCTCCGCAGCGCGATTCGCAAGCAAGACCGTTTCGTGAACGCTCTCGGTACCGACGCCTGCGATCAGGGTCTTGCCATCGCTGCTTGCTTCCCGCACCCATTCCATCACCTGAATGCGTTCTGGCACAGTCAGTAACGGCGTCTCTCCCGTGGACCCGCCGACCACATATCCGCTCAACGCAATTTGATTGAGCTTGCTTACGTTATGGAAAATTTTTGTCTTGTAAAGATTGCCTTCGTGATCGAAGCACGTGGTGAGGGCAGGGAAAACGCCTTGCAGCCGTATAGATTCCCTGCCCATTTCGAAACACCTAACGAGCGATGAAGGTCACGACCAGAGCGTAGAGACCTAAGGACTCGATCAGCACCAGGCCGAAGATGAACACGAACCGGATTGCGGCGACCGCACCAGGGTTTCGTGCCATGGACTCGGCCGCGGAAGCGGTTGCTTTCCCTTGGCCGATGCCACAGAGACCGGAAGCGATGCCGACAGCGATGTAAGCCGCTGCCCTGCGATTCGCGTCAGCTGATGCTGCGGCGTCTCCTTGCGCCAACAGTGGGGTCGCCAGGGCCAAAAGGGTTATGACGAGAAGAGTCAGTTTGTTTTTCATTGTGTCTCCTATGAAATTGCTACCAGGAGGTGGTTCGACACCGTGCGTTGGGACGCCGGGCGCTCACACTGGAAGCGGATAATGCCTTAATGCTCGTGCGATACGGCGCCACCGACGTAGATCATCGCGAGCAACATAAAAATATACGCCTGCAGGACAGAAACGAATAAATGCAGGCCAATAAAGATGACGGGAATAAGAAGTTTCGTTAGAGAAATGAACGCCAGATAGACCTGCTCACCGGCAAACATGTTGGCAAAGAGACGAACCGTGAGCGAAAGGGGCCGCGCGAAGTGGCTGACGATCTCGATTAGAAGCACAAGCGGCGCGAGGGCGAGCATGGGCCCCATAAACTGCCTGATGTAGCCAAAGCGGTTGGCTTTAATCCCGGCGGAGTGATAAAAAACGAAAACTGAAACGGCCATTCCGAATGGAACCATGGGATACATGGTCGGCGAATCGAACCCGGGAATGAGCCCAATCAGGTTCATGAAGAGGATAAACAGGAAAATGGTGCCGAAGAACGGCATGTACTTCGAACTTCCGTGGCCTACGACCTCTTCAGCCTGGGCGGAGATGAACTCGTAGACAACCTCGAGTGTGTGCTGAATTTTGCCCGGGCGGTCGACGGAGAGGCGGCTACGGAGCGCTCCAAAAAAGATCAAAACGAATAGGACGACCAGGATTTCGCACACCATCCAGTCGCTCCAGGGATTCTTGGGATCTTGGGCCGGGAAATGGATGGTATTCAGCAATGCGTTCGCCGGCCCGGCGAGAGCGTCGTTGAACAGGCGCGTGATCCAGAGTTCGTGTGGCATTTAATGCGTGCGTTTACTTCCTGAAAAACCTTGAACGATCTCGATTGTTGACGAAAGAAGTACCGCGGCGGTGCTGGAGAAAAGACCCAGGATCACCGCCAAGACATTGACATTCAAAGCGTTGACTATAACATAGCCGATTGTGACAAGGATCACGTAGCGACCGACGAAAGCTCCGGCTTTCCACGGTCGGCGCGCGGCGGCGGGCGAGATGGCACGGCTGAGCCAGACGAAAAGGTACAAATTACCAAACGAACTCACGGCACCGAGCAGGAAACCGAAAGCTGAGCGGGGGCCTTGCAGCCAAAAATACGAAACGAACCCCATCATTCCGAACAAGGCTGTGAGCCAGTACAGGCGGCGAAGCGATTGACTTAAGTCCTGGTCAGTCATTGGTCTCGCTTACTTTTCGCGTCGTCGCGAGACAGCTCGCGGAAGACTTGCAGCAGGCCGGAGATCATGCCGAGCAACAGGCCCAGGACTCGCAAAATCGGGATGTGGAGCCAGTGATCGAGAAGGGCTCCCAGGAAGTAGCCGCCCACGAGGCAACCGGGCAAAGTGAGCGCAAGTGAAAGATACTTTCCTAAGTAAATCAGCGATTTATCGGGCTTCAAGGGCATTTTTGCGAAACGAACTCATTTTCTGACGCGCACGACGGGCACCAAACGCCCTGTGCGCTCGATTGGGTTCGTTTTTTCAACTCTCAGTAATAAGGGTTGGATCTCGGGCACGACTTTCACGATCGGGCCGTCGAAGATGGTGGGAGGCGGCAGATGATCTGACCATTTGGCAGCGGCGGGATAAAGGGCGACCAAGTCGAAAAGAATATCGTGCGCTTCGCAGCAGTTTGGCCGACCCTTAGAAGCTAGGGAGTCCTTCTCGATCTGGTTCGCCAGGATATGATCGTGGTCCCAAAATTGGATGGCGCGCCGATCGGCGAGACGGGCGAGCGCAGCAGTCGAAGGCCGCAGCCAATCCGCGAATCGCACCGGTTCCCAAACCGCAAAGACCCGGACAGCGGAATCCGGATGTTGTTTAAGAAGCTCTTGCATAGCGGAGGCCCCCCGCAAACAGGTCCCTCAAGTTGGCGAGAGAAGAATAATGATGCGGAAACCGGCGGAGGAGGTGTTGAAATCGGCCTTCAGCCGGGCCAGCGATAGGTCGTTCAGATCTGTGAGAGGCTGCTGTTGCTCGGGTGTCTTGTGGCCTGGAAGCAAGTACCAACCGGCCGCTCCAATAATCAGTAAAAGGATCAGCAGCGGGCCGATGCGGCGCATGCTCCTATCGTAGTCGGTGAGCTTACCGCGTCAGCACTTGTTCGATGAACGCGAGCGCGCGCGTATCCTGGGATTGACCGAGCCAAAAGAAAGCCTGCTTGCGTACTTCCCGATTTTTTTGCCTACGGGCGACATCGATCAGCTTCGGAACACCTTCGTCCTTGGGCAATTGAGAGAGCGCGAATACGGCTTGTTTCTTCACCTGGGTATCGGGATCGTTTTCTATGGCGTCGGTGATGGTGGACGAGGCTCGTTTGCCGGCTTTTTGAGAAAGCCAGAAAATAGCTTCGCCGCGGACGTGGGCCGATGAATCGCTCCGGGCGGCATGAATCAGAGATTCAAGAGCCTCAGGCTGCTTGCTGATGGACAGAGCGAAAACCGCTTTGTCGCGGAGGCCGTCGCTGGGATCGTGGGCAAGGATGTTCTTCAGGATAGTCACACCAGGCGAGCCGCGGCTTGCACCAAGCCAAAAAGTGGCCTTCTCGCGAATTTTCTCGGGCTGTGTGGGACGCGTGAATTGCTCGAGAGCATCGTCGGCCTGGGGATCGTCATGTTGAGCGACGGCGAGGATGGCACCCTCGAGAACGTGATCCGAAGCGTTCGCGGAGACGAGCTTCTGCAAATAGGTGAGACTGGCGTCGGCCGACACGCCTGTGAGCCAGACGAAGGGAAGCCCGCCGGCATCAAGCGGACAAGTAAGCGAGTAAACGTGCACTTTCTCGACACCGTGGTTAGTGACACGGAAGAGAATCGCGAGACCGTCCGATCCTTCAAGCTGCACCGGGTTCTTCGAATAAGAGTTATTCGTTACGGTTCCGCACTCTGCTTCGAGATGGCAGCCGCACTGGTTCGAACCCTCCCAGCAGCAACTGGTGCGATCACGCGATGCGGTCTTTACTGCATAACCGAACCACACGGGAGGTCCAGTGACGGAGCGGAGATCGGAAGCGAGATCGCCGGAAAATTTTCGGGTCTCGAATCGCGAGTTGGTGACGTTGGGCTGCCAGTTCTGGGCAAGAGCAGCGGAGGTTGCGAGGAGAAGGATGAGCGTTTTCATTTGAGCAGCTCCATCATGTAGTCGGTCGCTTCTTTCGAATGAACCAGGGCTAGTTTTTTGACGATCTCCTGTTTCATGTCGGGATTTTTTTCGCTTCGAGCGAGATTCACAAGCGCTTTGCCGTTCTGCTGCAAGAACAGCGCCTCGAGAACGGCATTGCGCACGTCGCGGTTTTGGTCGGATTGATAGATGGACACCAGGAGATCTCCGCGACCGTTTTCACCCATAAGGCCGAGTGATTTGATTGCAGCGATCCGCAGCTTCGGGTTTTTCTCGCTGCGCGCGATTTCAATCAGCCTGGAGGAGTTGCCGGTCAGGAACATGGATTTCAATATTTCTTCTTTGTTTTCGAGCGAGGATTCGGATTGATAGAGGTACCAGAGTTCGTCCTGGCCGCCTGTGAGCGCGAGTTGCCGGATGGCTTCGCGGCGCAACTCGGGGTTCTTCTCCGTCTTCGCGACGTTCAATAAGAGATCGCGGGAGCCGGAGATCATGAAGCCCTGTAGGATAGCGCGCTTTACCCGTTCGTCCGAGGAGGAGTTGTAAATGGACGCGAGCTGCTTTCGCCCATCGTCGTCGCCCATCATTCCCAAATAGCGGATGGCCTTGAGTTGAAGATCAGGATTGGACGAACTGCGAGCGATGTCACTGAGGAGTTTGTGCGCGTCGGGCGACGAACTCTGGGTGAGAACGAACAGCGCTTTCTCTTGAATGTTCGGCGAGTTGCTATTTCTGACCAGCTTTTGAAGGATCGGGAATGCCTTGTCGGGGTCAGACCGCATGAGGCTGTTAATCGCGATGACTTTGAGATCCTCGTCCGATTCAGCACCGGGGCTGACGGGCGCGCCGGTTTTCCCGCGAACCTCGACTTCGAGAGCTCGCGCATCACGGATCCAGCGGCTCGATCGATAACTATGCCGCAACGCCGCAATAGTTTCGAGAGCTTCGTCAGCACGGCCAGCGCGGTTCTCAGCGTAAGCCTTCCAGTAGAGCGCGGCGTCAGCTGTAGGTCCCTTGCGGTCGACTGAGGCCTCGAAAGAAACGATGGCCTGGTCCCACTGGCGAGCATCGAGGGCGCGCAGCCCGGCTTGATAATCAGAATCGCCGCGACCTGATTCCCGCGCCTGAAAGCTCAAGGCAGGCGGAGCTGACAAGTCCTGCGGCAGGGGCGATCCAGCCGCGATAGACGATGCGGCCAGAGCGAAAAAAACAATGGTGTTGCGAATCATATTTTTTGTCCCTTTTCACGAATGTTGGCGTCGACGATGCGCACCTTGAACAAAAGGCCTTCGCTTCCGATGCGGCGTTGGAGCGCTTCAAGATCCGCCGGCGAAGTGCTCGAAGGCGTATTGGCGATATCGAGCAGAACCCGCTCAAGCTCATCGAGCAAAGCTGCATGAGACGGGTCGCCGGTACGCGCCGCAGTCTGACGCAGTAGTCGATTTTCGCTCAAAAGGTCTCGCGCACGGTCGCGCTCATCGCGGAGATCGATACTCCCAGCGCTTGCGTTGACCAGTTCTGTAAGAAGAATTTGAGAGCGATCGAGGTGATCGCCGATGACGATCCGAAGTACTCGCTGGCTGGCGTCCGCTGAGAGTGTGGGGGGCTCCCGACGGTGCTGAACCAGCATTCCAGCGAAGAACGCGATCACCAGAAGCGTGGCGAAGGCCGGGCCTACCATCCACCAACGAAACCACGAGCGGCGGGGTTTTGCGGCCGGCAATTTGGGAAGCAATCGAACCCAAACGTCAGCACAATAAGAGACGCTGCATTCCGGAACGGGGTACTCGCGGATACTGTCGAGCAGGTCCTTGAGGCGATCGAAATTCGATCGACACACCGCGCAGTCATTGACGTGTTGAGTGAGTTCAGGATCGAGGTCGTTGTAGTAAGCGAGCGTAAGCTGCTCTTCGGTAAGGTGATTCATCGGGCGGCTCCCATAGCGGGCTCGAGGGCGCGGCGAAGCTTTTGAACGGCACGGAAGACGCTGTGCTTTGCGGCGTTCTCTTTCACACCGAGCGTGCAGGCGATCTGTTCGATGTCGCAGCCTTCGTAGTGACGCATGACGAAGGCGGTACGCTCGACCTCGGTGAGTTGTTGCAGCGCCGGTTCGAGGAGATCGACGATTTGATTGCTCTGCATGAGGCGCTCGGGCGAAGGATCGGGTGCGGCGACGCGATCGAGCCAATGCGGGGTGTCGTTGTCGTTTGCGGAGGGTTGCCGCTCATTGTGGGTCTTCCGTACGCGGATCAGATCGAGCGAGCAATTCGCGGCGATGCGATAGAGCCAGGTGCCAAAGGCCGCCCGGCCATCGAAGCGGTGGAGTTGTTTGTAAGCGCGCAGGAAGGTCTCCTGAACCAGGTCCTCGGCGTCTTGTTCATTTCCAGTCATACGAAAGGCGAGACGGAAGATGGATCGGCTATGCCGTTCGACCAAGACACGAAAGGCGTGTTGATTGCCTTTGCGTGCCTCTTCGGCAGCGGCTGAGTCGGTCCACTCCATCCGGCTGCTCTTTAGACTATGAGATTGGGACGCGGTTAGTTAGGGGGAGGGGTGAAAGTTGGGGGCGTACCGGGGCACCTTTTTTAAAGTTGTCCTGGCACATAGCTTACGGATCCACGCGCTCGGCTTACCACTCTAAACCCCCTTCTAACGTGCACGAGGCATATTCGATATGAATGACGCGCCGATGGCTCGGGTGTTCCGATACGGACGAGGCATGCAGCAACAGAGGCTTCATCAACAAAGCCCCTCCTCGATCCACATCGCAGCTAACTGGATAAATTGATTTCCGAAGGTTCGCGATGTCTTCGGCACTCAGTCGGCCAAGGAGGTGAGTCCCGGGAAGCACGCATAGAGCGCCGTTCGACTCGTCACAGCGGTCCAAATGGATGCGAATAGCGATCATCTTCTGCAGTACTCCGATTGGAGGCTGCACGTGAGGAACGCCCGCCTTTACTGACCAAGGGCCGTAGCCGGGAACTTCAATGCGCGACTTCACACAAATCGTCAGGTCCTGATGCCAGGGTACGAGCCAGTTTGCTTCAGCGGTTTTATCAAACAAAAGGCCACGCACAGGAACAGCATCACTTCCGAGAACTCTTTCCGCGAGGCACCTTACTTTTTCAGAATTTGCCAGTACCTGGATCGTGGGTACAATCTCTAGCAGATTCCGAACAGCGTAAACACCTTCGCGGCTTTTTACAGCCCCATCGCCCTGCACGGGAAGCGACATCGTTAAACGCTTGAGTTCGTCTGATTCAAGAAGGTCTTGAGCGATCTCAAATCCATGCGCGACCACCTGCCATTGGCTGGAAGCGGGAATCGTTGTTGGAGTAGTCACCTGATCCATTAGATAGAAATGTGGCAGTAGCTTGAAGATCAGTTGTCCGGTGTCTCTCGTTATACTACGGAGATTCAGAAGGACTAGGCAAAGTGCAAACGATGGATCCAGCAGTTACAATTAGGCCCCCGCGCGCCGATGGGCACCGAATCGTGCTATCCGCTATTCGCCCGCGGTGGATAGCGTCTTTACCAAATCGTACAAGAACGTCTGCCCTTCATAAAACGATTTGATGCTCATGCGCTCATCGCGGCCGTGCATGCGGATATCGTTTTGATCCATGAAAAGTCCTTGTACGCCGTAAGTCGGAATGCCGACGGCGCGCAGGTATCTGCCATCAGTAGCACCGGGAACCATGGTCGGGATGACGGCGACTCCTGGCCAGAGCGAGTCAGTTACACGGGTCATCGTACGCATGATGTCGGGGCGCAGTGGCGAAGAGGGCCCTCGCGTCACCTCGGCCGCGATTTTGACGTTCACTTGTTTATCGGCGAAGACTTTTTCGAGCGTGCTTTGCACGTATTCAATCGAATCCTCCGGCAGGACGCGGCAGTTCACAGTGGCGGCTGCAAGTTGTGGCAGAGCATTCATGGCATGACCTCCTTCGAGCTGCGTGGCAACACAGGTGGTCCGCAACGTGGCGTTCCAAAGAGAGGAGACCGCAGCTACTCGTTGCATGGCATCGGTCGAGCCGTCTGCCACTTTCGCAAGATCGTCATGGATGGGGCCGGTTTGAATCTTTGCCATTTGCGCGAAGTACGCACGGGTCACATCGTTCGTTTTTAGTGGAAATGCAAATTTCGAGAGACGATCGAGCGCACCCGCTAGATGATAAATCGCGTTGTCGGGAATGGGCAGTGAACTATGGCCGCCCTTGTTACGCACTTCAAGGCGGAAGTTGATGACATATTTCTCGCTCACCTGAACATCATTGGCGAGCTTCTTGCCGTTCGACTCCTCGCCCCAGCCGCCCTCGTTGATGCAGAAATCGGCGTCGATGAGGTTGCGCTTGTTTTTGATGAGCCAGTCCACGCCGTTGTAGGGGCCGCCGCCTTCTTCGTCAGCCGTGAGAGCCACAATAATGTCGCGGTCCGGCTTGAAGGCCTCTCGCTGATAGCGAAGCAAATTGGCGATCCAAATGGCAGCCTGCGCTTTGTCGTCGGAGGTGCCACGGCCGTAGAAGTAACCGTCGCGCTCGAGGAACTGAAAGGGGTCCATGCTCCAGTCCTCGCGTTTAGCTTCGACGACGTCGGTGTGAGCGAACAACAGAATGGGTTTTCCCGCGCCGCTACCGTGATAACGGATGACAAGGTTCGCTTTTTTCGGGATTGCGCCGCCTATGTAAATGTCTGAATCCGGGAACCCGGCGGCTTTCAAGCGTGCCGCCATTGCCTCGGCTGCGGGCGTTGTCGAGCCGGTGGTGTAACCGGATTTGATTTCTACTAATTGCTTGTATATGTCGCGAGCGAGTTGCTGATCGGCAGGGGGCGGTAGCGTCTGGGCGGCGAGAGAGCCCACGAACAGAAAGGGTAAGAGAAAAAACAATCGCATCCTACATATTATGTTTCTCGAGCTCGGCGATGCGGCGTTCAAGTGCGCGGACGGTTCTGAGCAGTTCGGGCAAGCGGGAGTAAGCGGCGGAGGCGCGAAGCCAATCGCGAGAGTCGAAGGCGGGCGATCCACTGACGATTGCTCCCTCCGGAACATCATGTCCCACACCGGATTGGGCCCATACGATTGCATTCTTATGAATCGTGAGATGGCCAGATGAGCCAGTCTGGCCGGCCATGATTACGTTTTCTTCGAGAACCGTGCTGCCGGCGAGCCCGGTCTGTCCGCAGATAATATTGTCTTCGCCGACGACGCAGGCATGGCCGATTTGTACCAGGCTGTCGATCTTCGCTCCTCGCTTGACGCGCGTTTCATCGATGGTTGCGCGATCGACTGAGGTGAGCGTTTGAATCTCCACATCATCTTCGAGAACCGTAATGCCGGACTGGACGATTTTATATTGGCGGCCATCGTTTCCCTTCGCAAAACCGAATCCGTCTCCACCGACGACAACGCCATTGTGCAGTGTGACGCGGTTGCCGATTCGTGTATATTCGCGAACCGAGACGTGCGAGTGAGCTGTGAAGTCATCGCCAATCGTGCATCCGTCATAGATTACGGCGTGCGGGTGAAGCACGGCATTCGCGCCGATGGTAGTCTTCTCACCTACGACGACGTATGCGCCAATTGCGGCATTTGGCCCTAGTTTCGTGGTGGGCGCAATGCAGGCAGTGGAGTGAATGCCCGGTGGAGGTTTGGGCGGTTGATAGTAGAGAGCGAGAGCGCGGGCGAAGTCGTAATACGGGTTCGAAGAGATGAGTGTGGCGGCAGGGATATCTTGGACGGGCTGGGAAGCTATGATCCCGGCAGCGCGCGATGACTGCACTTTGGGGGCATACTTCATGTTCGCCAGAAATGTGATTTCGTTCGGCCCGGCTTTATCGATCGTTGAGACGCCGAGGATTTCGATCCGAGGATCGCCCGAGAGTTCGCAACCCAGTCGTTCGGCGAGCTGACCGAGGGTGAATGAAGGCATATATAGATTCAAGCAGGCCGAACAGGGAACCTGCGTGAGTGCCTGAAGGCGCACCAGCTTTTATAGGTTTTTACTTTATAGGTCTTTTAGACGTAACTGAATGTCGGCGCCGTTCCAAGCAGTGTTGAATTCCTGCTCGACCCACGCGGCCTGATCTGTCTTGCCTTGAGCCTTCAAGCTCTCGAGCAGACCGAATAGCATGCGCCCGTTGTTCGGACTACGGTGGAGACCTTCCCGAAAAACAACCTCTGCACCCGGGGCGTCTCCTGCCAGCAGAATCGATGCGCCGAGTGATTCACGAACAGGGTAATACCAGGCCGGTGGCTCGTCGTACGCTAATTGATCCTGAATGGCGACGGCTCGCTTCCACTTGGGGACGGCGAGAGCAGGCGAAGTTTGTATGCGCGCTTCGAGTACGGCCGACGCGAGATCCATCACATCACCCGTCTTGTTTGTGCTCCATGGGATGCTGCGATCGAGCGTCTTTCGCAATTTCTCGAACTCCGCTCGCTCGTGCTCAACCTCGCTGAACTGAGCCTTTCCGGCGAAGGCCATAGCGCGCGCATGATGCCATAGCGCCATAGACACCGGATTTTTCGACGTGGGGGCCTGAAGGCGAAGCACTTCGTCCCATTGGTTGATGCGCAGTTGAGCCATGGTGGCCAATGAGTTGAAGATCTCCGCCATCTCGGGCATGTTTTGTGCCATAGCCCCGGCTGCACCTGAGATTTGCTGCGCGGCTTTCTTTGTATCAGCAACTCGGCCCTGCATGGAGCGTGCGTAGAGAATGAATTGCAGGTTGTGCAGGTAATACGGATAGTAGCTGCCCATCACACCGGTTTGCGCGAAGTATTGGCGATCGACTTGGGCAGCGCGCTCGTTTACAGCGACTGCATTGTTGAAGTCGCCGAGCACGAGCCATATGTGACCCGGCATGTGGACCAAGTGGCCAGAAGCCGGCACGATTCCCATGAGTCGCTGCGCGCTGGGGATTGCGCGCTCAGGCGTGGGTGATGACTCGACGGCGTGAATATATAAGTGATTTGCGCCCGGATGATATGGGAAGCGGCGCAGCACAGACTCGAGAACGCGCTCGGCCTCTGCAACGCCCTCGGCCGGTTTACCGTCGAGCGTGTACCAATGCCAGCGAACGGGGAGCATCAGAGCTTCGGCGTAGAGCGTCTGAGTATCGGGGTCGTCGGGGTATTTCTTCGCTACTTCGTGCATGGCTCGGATGTAACGCCCCGGGTCGGAGAAATCAGGACAGCGCGCTTTCGCTGCATTCAGCCAAGCGCGTTCTATTTCGCTGATGGCCTTGAGTGAAAGTCCCTTGTCGACGGCGGTGCAAGCGTCTTTGATTTGCACAGTCGGGTCAATATCCATGTTGATGTAGGGGCCCAATGCCATTGCCATGCCCCAGTACGGCATTGCAGCGTTTGGGTCCAGCTCGGCGGCTTTCCGAAATGAGCGCAGCGCCTCGTAGCGATTGAAGCCGTACATGAGTACGAGTCCCTGATCAAAGAACTTCTGCGCTTCGGGATGGCGCGTCGCGATGGAGTGCCGCCAGGTTCCCAGGCCGGGATAGAGGGCGACGGGCTTTTCTGCGGGCGGAGGTGCTGGATGCTGGTGCGCGGCGAAAACGCTAGTAAAAAATACAAGACCGAAACCGATTTTCTTCATGGCAGGGGACCGTCTGAGGTGAGAGTGTAGCACCGCCTGTGCGGGCCGCCGCTTGACAGGGCTATGTGACTGCTTATTTATCGGGCTAACACATATGAGCCCTGAGACGCCGGATCGTGAGTGGAAGAAGGGCAGCGCCGAGTTATTGATTTTCACGCTTCTTGAACAGCAGGCCCGCCATGGATATGAAATTTGCAAGCTGATTGAGGCACGCTCGGGCGGGGCGTTGAAGTTCCACGTGACAACGCTGTATCCGCTTCTGTACCGATCACAAAAAGGCAACCGTGGCCGGGGTGATGCCCGAGGCTTTTACGTTTCCGTCAGCTGACACACAGCTCTGGTTGCCCTTGAGCTTCGTTCCACAGTGGTCGTTTTTGTGTCCCTAGGCAATCCGATGGCTTTCGCACAATCGCACGGCTCAAGCCAGGGGTGAGTCTGAGACAGGCTCAGAGCGAAATGAATGTGATTGCTGAACGTCTTGGAAGCAGTACCCAGATACTGATGCTGGCAAAGGTATCGTCCTGATCCCTATTGCGAAGCAGCTGACCGATCCTCAAATTCGCGCCACTCTCTGGACGCTTTTCGGAGCAGTGGTGCTCGTTCTGCTGATCGGTTGCAGCAATGTCGCCAGCCTTCTACTCGCGCGGGGCACGATTAGGGGCAGAAAATCTGCAATTCGAGCGGCATTGGGCGCGGGTCAATCAAGTCGATACTGCAATATTTTTTCCACAGCGCAAAGAATCCCTAAAAATCAGCAATAGGCGGTTTGTTGCAGCATCACTGGTTTGGGCAACGGATCCAAAACAATGCACCGCCTCCTGACCAGCCTCTTTTTCTGAGGGCCGTTGTGCGATTAAGAGCCTTTGAAGTGTAATGGTTTTAATGATCGGCGCATGTTGATGAAGCGGGCGCTGCGACGCGGCCGCTGCTTCGCGAGTCGATCCAGCGAACAGCCGAAAGGAAAGCAGTCGAGCTATGTGGGCCGTAAGATCTCTGGACAGTTTTATCCAAGACGTGGTGCATGCACGCCGAACTATGCGCAAGCATCCGGTCTTCGTTGGGACGGCTATTCTCATGCTTGCGCTGGCCATCGGAGGGAATACGGCGATGTTCGCGATCATTCGCGGCGTGCTTCTAAAACCCCTTCAATACCATCATTCCGACAAGCTGGTGCGTATGTCGGGAGGTGCCACGCCTACCCGATTTGCTGAAATGAAAGCCGGAGCGCGTTCCTTTGCGGAGCTAGGAGCTTATACCAGCCAAGAGAACGTTACGCTTTCGAGCATACGTGCACCTGAAGTCCTGCGAAGCGTTCAAATATCAGCTAGCTTTCTTAGAATTTTGGATCTAGTCCCAATGCTCGGCCGCGGCTTTCGTCCTGAGGAGGATTCAATTAGCGGCGCTCCTGTCGCGATGATCAGTGCCGAATTATGGCAGCGCGCTTCGGTGCTGATCCTCATGTGATAGGTAAGGCAGCCACCCTCGATACAGCGTCATACATCATCGTCGGTGTTCTTCCGCCTCGATTCCAGTTTCCTTCACCTGGTCTCGATATCCGTGGCTCAGCGGGATCAGGAGATTGGAATCCGGCAAGCGTTGGGAGCGCAGCGGCGCGATATTCTCTGGCTTGTCCTCAGTGAAGGAGTTGCTCTGGCACTCGGCGGAATCATGATTGGTCTCGGCGGGGCAATCGCGTTAACCCTTGTCATGGGAACTCTGATCTTCAACGTGAGCGCGACGGATCCAGCAACCTTTATAAGTGTGGCATTGCTGTTCTTCTTTGTCGCAGTGGGCGCCAGCTACATTCCGGCACGGCGTGCTACTAGGATCGATCCGATGGCTGCCTTGCGGGTATGACAGGCCGCGCATACACACTCGTTTCCGCACCAGATCCTGACGCCGCACCACGTGCATGCTAGCGTCCCAGTAGGTTGGAGCGAGTAAGAGTCACGCCGCTTTGGCCAGCGCTCGCTTGAGCGGCGTAAGAACTGACAGCACGATCTGCTCATACAAATATGCGCTGGAGCTTTCGCGGAACTTCTCGGCAAGCTCGCGCAGATTGCCAGCGGAGTAGCAGTCGATGATTGCCGGATGGATGTAGTACTTCTTGCACGTAGCGGGCTTGTTACCAAGCTTGCAAGCCACGTCTTTCACGACGTCGACCAGAACGGATTTGATCTCTTGCTTTACTTCAGGGTCGCCTCCAGCCGTGCATTTTCCGAGCAGAAGGCTCGCAGCGAGACAGGTCCCTCCCCAGGTTCGGAAATCTTTAGCCGTGAAATCGCCTCCGCTGATTTCGCGCAAATACTCATTCACATCGCCGGATTCAATGCTTTGAGGCTCACCGTTCTCATCCAGGTACTGAAATAAAGCGCTCCCGGGAATATCTTTGCACTTCCGGAGAATGCGGGCGAGACGCGGGTCCTTCAGAGTGATGTCGTGTTTCTGTCCGCTCTTGCCGCGAAAGCGAAATTTCAGCATCTCTCCGAGAATCTCGACATGCTGGTCCCGCAGAGTGGTCAGGCCGAATGAGCCGTTTTCCTCCGCATATTCTTCGTTGCCAACTCTGATGTAGGTGGTTTCAAGAAGCTTTACAACCGCTGCGAGAACCTTTCGCTTGGGCAGTCCCCGGCGAGCCAGGTCGCGCCCGAGGATGCGGCGAATTCTAGGGAGGGTCCTTCCAAACGCGCGCATGCGATCGAATTTCACGAGATCCCGCATTCGGCGGTAGGCGGGATGATATCGGTACTGTTTGCGGCCACGCGCATCGCGCCCCACAGCTTGTATGTGACTGTCGGGGTCGGGACTGATCCAAACGGAGGTCCACGCGGGCGGAATGACCAGCGAGTGTATTCGCTTTATCGTTTCGGCATCGTGGATGGTGCCGTCGTTTGCGTCCAAATACGCGAAACCGCTTCCCGCATGCCGACGACGAATGCCAGGGCCTTTGGGAATGATATAGCGCAGGCCGGCCTTCCGTGCCGACTGGATTTCATCTGGAACACCTACAACTGTATCGGTGGGCGACCCCATCTAACTCGTATGACGTTGTTTCCAGCAAAAATAGTACTTGGATGCTCACATGATGCCCGCCCTCGGCTGACGCGCACTCTGATAGAGGACAATAAAGCAGATGGGCGTATGTGATCGCGGCGATCTGGAAGACCGGGTATTGGTCGAACTGATGAAGCGTGCCACTGGCCGGGAAGCGCAACGGGGCTGAAACTCGCAATGACACAAGCAGTGATCTTCGATATCGACGGCACGTTGCTCGATTTCGTCGATTTGCATGCGCAAGCGTGGCAAGAGGCGTTCAGGCACTTCGGGCAGGAGATCCCTTTCGATCAAATTCGAGCGCAGATTGGCAAAGGCGGCGACCAACTTCTGCCAGTGTTTCTCAGTTCTGAAGAGCTCAAGGAGAAGGGCAAGGCGCTGGAGGAGTTTCGCGGCTCGCTGTTCAAGCAGAAATACCTGCCCAAAGTGCGATCCTTCCCGTGCGTCAGAGAGCTATTCCAAAAACTAGACGCCAATGGCCAGCAAATCGCCTTAGCTTCTTCGGCTAAGCCGGATGAGCTGAAGACATTTGAGCAAATTGCAAATATCCAGGATCTGGTCAGTGTGGAAACTTCATCCGGCGACGCTGAACGCTCGAAGCCTCATCCCGATATTTTCGAAGCTGCACTCGATCGCCTGGAAAAGGTTCGCCGGGAGGAAATAGTGGTGGTGGGAGACAGCCCCCATGACGCGGAGGCGGCGCGCAAGGCGGGGCTACGTACGGTGGGTGTTCTGTGCGGCGGATTTCCTGAAGTTGCACTACGCGAGGCTGGTTGCATCGCCATCTACGCTGATCCAGCCGACCTGCTCCGGAGATATGAAGATTCGCCGCTGGCGAAGCGGAGTTTAAGCCGCGCTGCCGCCGACCCTCGTGCAGAACGCCATCATTGAAAAAGTCAGGAACAGGAGATCGTTGTTCCAATAGACAAACGCAGTGGCAAGGCACATAATCGCAAGCTGAGAGCGGGAATCGAGCCAACCGTCAAACATCAGGGTTGAATTGCTAGTGCCCGCAAGCTAATTACGTTCTCTAAAGAAAAAAGCGTTCGCAAAAAGGTGTTAACGCACTCGCTCGGGACTTTAGGCGATTTTAGGAAATAGCGAACTTGCCTTTCAGTTTCGCGTAGCTGTCTTCCAGCGTTTCCGGAATGATGCGGGTATTCCCCACAGTACTCATAAAATTCGCATCGCCTTTCCAGCGCGGAAGCACGTGCAAATGGATATGCTGCTCGATGCCCGCGCCTGCGGCTTCGCCCAGATTCATGCCTAGGTTCAATCCGTCGGGACAGTAAACCGTTTCAATGATTTGTTCCGCGCGGCGTGCCAGTCGCATCATCTCTTCCGTCGTGCTGTCATCAGTGGCGGTAAGCCGCGAAACGTGTTCATAGGGAGCGATCATCAAGTGCCCGCTGGTATACGGATAGCGGTTCAACATGACGAAAGCCAGTGTGCCACGATAGGCAACCAGGTTGAGGTCATCAGCACTACTCGTTGCCGCTTTACAAAAAATACAGCGTTGCTTGTCAGTTCCAGCTTGCATGTACGTCGAGCGCCACGGCGTCCACAAATGAGTAGTCAAACGCAGTCCGGCGAAATAAGGTCAGAAATCTTTATCTGAAACGGTCGAGGCTGTCTCCGGCTCATTTTCGGTTGCTGGAGCGGCTGAGTTGTCTCCAGCAATTCCAGTAGCCGCGGATTGGTTTACCAGATCGCGCAATTCCTTGCTTGGCTTGAAATAAGGAATCCGCTTGGATGGCACTTCAACGCGCGAACCGGTTTTGGGATTCCTTCCTACCCGCGGCTGGCGCTGGCGAGTTCGGAAGCTGCCAAATCCGCGGATCTCGATCTTATCGCCTTTGTGCAGGCTGTTCACAATGCTTTCGAAAATCGTCTCAACAATGATCTCCGAATCCTTGCGCGTCATCTCCACCACCTTGGATACTTCGTCGATCAGCTCAGCCTTTGTCATACTTTGCATATTCCTTATATTGTTTTCTCGTCCGATTTGTACTGCTTGATCACATCCCCGACGCTGGAAGTTGCGGCAGCAGCTTGGCGATTATAGTCTCCTAGGCGGATTCGCTCCTGATCTTCCGCGAGCGCCCGAAAGCTGAGCCCAATTCGCTTTTGGGTTTCATTCATTTTGACGATCTTGAAATCAAATTCGCTCCCGATGGGCAGGGCGGGTTCAGGTTCTCCTCGCTGCGTTTTGCCGCGTTTCCCGGTTTCGCCGGGGATCTCGCTGCTATGACAAAGCCCCTCGACGCCAGGGAGCAATTCCACAAACACGCCGAAAGCAGCAGCCCGGCAAACGCGGCATCTTACCGTATCGCCAACTCGATGCGTACGAAAAAATGTCTCCCAGGAGTCGGGCTGCAACTGTTTCATCCCCAGCGAGAGACGCCGGTGAGGTGCGTCGATGTGCAGAATAACGGCTTGCACGATCTCGCCTTTCCTGACGATCTCAGATGGATGCTTCACGCGCGCTGTCCAGGACATATCGGAGATATGAACGAGGCCGTCGACGCCGTCTTCGATCTCAACAAAAGCACCGAAATCTGAAAGCTTTCGCACTCGTCCTTCAACGACCGAGCCGATACTGTAGCGTTCCGCGACCGTAGTCCAGGGATCGGCTTCGAGTTGCTTGATGCCGAGTGAGATACGACGTTCCTTCGGTTTGATCTCAAGAATCACCGCCTCCACCTGGTCCCCGGGCTTCACCACTTTTCCCGGATGCTTCATGCGGCGGCTCCAGGTCATTTCGGAAATATGTATCAGGCCTTCAATCCCGGGCTCGAGCTCAACAAAGGCGCCGTAATCAGTCACGCTGACTACCCGGCCAATGACGCGGCTATCGCGCGGATAGCGGGCTTCGGCATTGATCCAGGGATCGGGATGCATCTGCTTCAATCCGAGCGAGATTCGTTCCTTTTCTTTGTCGAATTTTAGAACCTTGACGGTGACCTGCTGGCCAACTCGAACCACGTCGGCAGGGTGTGTCACATTGCCATAAGTCAGATCGGTGACATGTAGCAGGCCATCTATTCCGCCCAAATCGACAAACGCGCCGTAATCGGTAAGGTTCTTGACCGCGCCGGTGACTTCGGCGCCTTCATGAATCTTTGATAAGGCCTCCGATTTCCGGGCGAGCAATTCGTCTTCCAGAAGAACTCGACGGGAGACAACCGCGTTTCCCCGACGCGAGTTCAACTTCAGAATGCGAACTTCGATTTCGCGCCCTAAGTAAGCATCTACATTGTGTATAGGACGTGTTTCTACCTGCGAGCTCGGTAAGAAAGCGACGACGCCGATATCCACCGTCAAGCCGCCCTTAATTTTACTCACCACATGACCTGATACAGGCGTGCCTTCAGCGGCTGCCTTTTCGAGCCGTTGCCACGTCTGGCGTCGATGCGCCTTTTCGTGGGACAGCAAGATGTAGCCTTCAACCGGCAGCCCTGTCCGGTCGAACATCACCTCGATAACATCGCCCGGCTTTACGGCGGGTTTTCCCTCCATCGAAGGAAATTGCGACGCAGGAACAAGCCCCTCGCTCTTGCGTCCGATGTCGACAATTACCTCTTTGTCGGAAACATTCAGAACATGGCCGCGAAGAATCTGCCCTTCCTGGGAAGTGAATTTGCTGCTGTAGCCGTCCAGGAATGCCTGATAGTCTTCGGTGCTATCGGTGGTCCCAGGCAATTCGATGTATTTCTCAGACGTGCTGGCCATGTGTCCTTCCTTATCTCGCATCCGGATGCCGCCACGGGCAGACCAGCAACCGGAAAGTAGTCGCTATGGACCCATAAGACCTGAACTCGGAACGGGATGCCAAACTTCGGCTTCAACTTATTGACAGTTCAGTACTTCAGAACTATACCGGACCCCTCTGAGGATGTCAACCTCAGTGTCAAGGGCCCCGGTGTCACTCTCGAAGGTACTGCACCCCTATAGTTTCTGGTGGCGCGTTAAAACAATCGCAGTACTCACCACAACCCTCAGAGGGGCTAAACATCGGATATACTTGAGATGGCTGGGCACTAGAGGCCCGCCCATTCTCCTGGAGAACCCTCATGATTCACGACATATTGCAGCCGCAACATCTGTTGATCATTTTGATCGTTGCGTTGTTCGTTTTCGGCCCCAAAAAGCTTCCCGAGCTTGGACAAGGCCTCGGCAAGGGTATCCGCTCGTTCCGCGACAGCATGAAAAACATCACCGAGGATCCGGAGAAAATTGAGACCCCTCCGTCGAACCACGGTGAGAGTCCAAAATAACTGCGCCGGTTTAGCCCTAATTAGCTGAGCTGTAGCCCCTCGTACAAACAGCAGTATGGGCGTTGGATCTACGGCTTTCCTCCTCCGTCAATCCGCAATTTTTGCACCAGTCAAGAAAGATTTGCTGCGACGAAAGAACTACGTGCGACCGGGACTCCCATAGCCTATCAAACCTTAAGTTGCTGAGGTTGAAGTGCTTAGCGGTGAATTTCGTCTTCAAAAATCCACCTCTAGATCTCTTCCACATGGTGGCAGCAAAACTGCCTAACACTAACCCGATGGTGGTAGAGGAATCGACCACTCAAAACGGTCCGGAAGAAGACCGTTACATCCATAGCGGTTCATAAACGCAGAGTTCGATGGAATTAAGAACCGGGCTGGAGAGAAAAAAATAAGGAGCGGTGGAAAGTAAATGACGAATGAAGAATACGGCAAGGCATATCAGCGTGGTTTCAACCTCACGGTGCGCTTTCTGGTATCTCGAGGCCTCTCTTATGACGCGGCGCTCGATACAGCGCAAGCAGCTTGGGCCAAAGGTTGGGAACGCCGAGAGCAGTTGCGGGATCCGAACCTCGTGCTTACCTGGACAAATAGCATCGCGCTAAATATCCATAGGACCTACTTGAGACGTGAACCGCAGACGCAAACATTGCCCGAATTGCAGGCGCCGCCCCGGATGAACGTGGCTGCGATCGATGTAAAACGTATTTTGAAAGAATGCAAGCCGAACGACCGGGTGGTGCTCGAAGGCCATTACATTGAAGGCTACAAGGTGCAGGAAATTGCCCGGAAGCATGGATGGTCGGAAACGGCCGTGCGAATCCGGTTACTTCGCGCACGCCGCAGCGTTGAGCGTCGGTTGAGCCGTCCCAAGCATGCTCGTCTTCGCAATCTGGCAGAGAAAACAAAGCAAGCACTTGCAAACGCTCTCGAAGGTTCGGCATACGAGGCCAAAGTAGCTTAGGAGTCCATGTGGGCACGTCCACCGTGCCCATTGTCTAAACATGTGGGCACGTCCACCGTGCCCATTGTCTAAAGCAGTTCGGACAGGCTGAAAAAGAACGGGATTTCTTGCGCTGCTGTCTCCGAGGCGTCGGAGCCATGAACGGAGTTGCGCTCGATGTTCTCGGCAAAGCGCTTGCGAACGGTCCCTTCGGCAGCATTAGCTGGATTGGTCGCTCCCATCACGTCGCGCCATTTCGCGACGGCTTCGTTACGCTCTAACACAAGCAAAAGTACTGGCCCTTCGGTCATGAACTTCACGAGCCCCTGAAAAAACGGGCGTGCTCTGTGGACTTCGTAGAATGCTTGGGCTTCCCGTTCCGACAAGCGGCGCATCTTCATGCCTGCTATGCGGAAACCGTTGTGCCCAATGATGGTGAGAATTGCGCCCGTATGCCCGGCGGCCACCGCATCCGGTTTAATGATTCCGAGCGTCCGTTCCAAAGGCATCAAGAAACTCGACCTGTGATTGGGTTTGTGACCGGGTTCAGCTGCCCGGTTCCGAGCGCCTCCTGCATTTTTTCTCCCATCAGGGCAGGGGAGGGGCAGACAATAATACCCGCCTCTTCCATAGCCGCTAGCTTGTCTTCTGCTTTACCAGCGCCGCCCGAGATGATGGCGCCGGCGTGTCCCATGCGGCGTCCGGGCGGTGCAGTCTGGCCCGCGATAAAACCGACCACCGGCTTTTTGACGTGCGTTTTGATGTAAGCCGCTGCGGTCTCCTCGGCGCTACCTCCGATCTCGCCAATCATAATGATCGCCTCGGTTCCCGGATCTTGGTTGAAGAGTTTAATTGCATCCGTGAACGTGGTGCCAATGATTGGATCGCCGCCAATGCCAATGCAGGTGGACTGTCCGATTCCCAAACTGGTCAGTTGTCCCACCGCCTCATACGTCAAAGTGCCCGAGCGCGAGACGATACCGACGTGACCGGCCTTATGAATGTGGCCAGGCATAATACCGATCTTGCATTTGCCTGGGGTAATCACGCCTGGACAGTTGGGCCCGATCAAGCGAGTGGAAGGGCTAGCCTTCAAGAACGACCACACGCGTGCCATGTCGTTTACCGGAAGGCCTTCGGTGATGCAGACCACCAGGGGAACACCAGCATCGGCCGCTTCCATGATTGCGTCTGCAGCAAACGGAGGGGGCACAAAAATCACAGAAGCGTTTGCGCCGGTCTCTCTAACAGCCTGTTCGACGGTATTGAACACCGGTCGATCGAGATGCATTTGGCCACCTTTACCCGGCGTGGTTCCACCGACGACTTGCGTGCCGTACGCAATTGCCTGCTGTGCGTGGAACGTGCCTTCGCGACCGGTAAATCCCTGAAAGAGAACTTTTGTGTTTTCGTCTACAAGCACGCTCATTGTGCCAGCCTCACCACTTTCTCGGCGGCATCCTTCATCCCATCCGCTACCGTGAAGTTAAAACCCGATTCCTTTAAAATTTTCTGGCCAAGCTCGACATTCGTGCCTTCCATGCGGACGACAATCGGGATCTTAATTTCTAGCTCGCGTGCCGCCGCAACAACGCCAGTTGCGAGCGTGTCACATCGCAGAATGCCGCCAAAGATATTGATGAGCACTGCCTCGACGCCGGCGTCCGAGAGCAGAATGCGAAATGCGTTCTTGATCTGCTCGGCACTCGCGCCGCCGCCTACGTCCAGGAAGTTGGCCGGTCTGCCACCCGCGTATTTAATGATGTCCATAGTCGCCATTGCCAAACCTGCTCCGTTCACCATGCAGGCAATGTTGCCGTCGAGCTTGATGTAATTCAGTCCGAAACGCGACGCCTCGACTTCAAGCGGATCTTCCTCGTTCAGGTCGCGCAGCTCAACTAAATCTTTGTGCCGATACAGCGCATTGTCGTCAAGATTGATCTTTGCGTCGAGTGCGTACACCTTCCCGTTTTTCGTCAAAATGAAAGGATTGATTTCCGCGAGCGAGCCATCTATGGCCTCATATGCCTTTGCCAACGCAGTCATCGCAGATGCGGCAGAAGTTACGCTTCCCGCTGGAATCTCCATGCCGAATGCCAGTTTGCGCGCTTGATAGGGCTGGAGACCGCTGCCCGGAATCAGTGGCTCCTTGAGTATCAGCTCGGGCGTGGTGGCGGCGACTTCTTCGATTTCGATGCCGCCTGCCTTGGACGCCATGAACACGGATTCGCCCAGCCCGCGATCGAGAACAATGCCCAGGTAGAGCTCGCGTTCAATGGGCAGAGTTTCTTCAACTAAGAGGCGCTGTACGATGCGTCCTTCAGGACCGGTTTGATGCGTGACAAGCGTCATGCCTAGCATTTTTTTCGCGATTTCCGCCGCTTCAATTGCATTCTTCGCGATCTTAACGCCTCCGCCCTTTCCGCGCCCGCCGGCGTGAATCTGCGCTTTCACAACCACGCTGCCGCCAATTCTTTTTGCGGCCGCCTCGGCCTCTTCGATCGTGTAAGCAACCTCGCCCCGCGGCACAGGAACGTCGTGTTTGGCGAGAATCGCCTTCGCCTGGTACTCGTGAATCTTCATAGATGCGATAAACGCCCAAATGAGGAAGGGCTGTATCTTTGGGCCAATCGCTAGTGTATCTCGCGGGGAAAAAATCGATTGTGGGGTGGACCTCCCATTGCCCAGTCTTTCCGCTGAAGCACCTCCCAGCCCGGCAACTATTAAATTTTTAATTGACAAAAGCGGGCAAATTTGGTTAAACATTGGACTAGCTACTAATTCATTAATAACTAGAGCTCACCAAGGATGCCCCGCAAAAAATCACCACAGTTAACTGAAGGCGAACTGCGCCTAATGAACGTGCTTTGGGAGAAGGGGAGCGCCACGGTTGGGGAGGTGGTAGAGGCTTTGAAACAGGACCCCCCTCCTGCGTACAGCACCGTGCTTACGACGCTGCGAATTCTCGAGAAGAAAGGCTATCTGCGGCATAACAAAGAGGGGCGGGCCTTCATTTACGAAACGGTCGTCGACAGGCAGCAAGCGAGCCGGGGGGCCATCCACCATCTGCTCTCTCGGTTTTTTGACAACTCGCCGGAACTGCTGGTCGCGAATCTGCTGCGCGACGAGAGAATGAACCGGCGAGAGATTAACCGATTGAAGAAATTGATCACAGAGCATGAGTGAGCTCGAAGGAATCAGGATGCTGGATCGATTCTTGCTGGACTGGAAACAGATTGCCGGCGTACTATTGGCGGCTTCCGTGAATGCTCTCCCTGCGAGTATTCTTCTCACGGTAGCGGCATGGGTACTGATGCGCTTTCGCAGAAGTTGGACGGCAGCGACCCGGTATTGGGTGTGGTGGATAGTCTTAGCATTTGTCGTGACGATTCCGGCTGCGCACCCGTTCCTCCCCGATCATCCGAAACTGTTTCGGACCGAGACGCACCAGCCGAGGACGCCCGGAAAACAAGTTTCGGCACTCCATCCAAATTCAATTGCGACTCTGACCGTCAGTCCAGCGCCGCCTCGCACTGAAAACTCCGAGTCTTCCGGATTTACGATTTCCAGCGGGTTGCTGTTAATTTGGCTTCTCTTCTCCGCAGCTCAGTTCATCCGTCTCGTGTTGGCCTTCCGGAATACGAAAAAGCTAAAGCATTCCGCGATGGAACCGAGCGTTGAATTAAAAAGAAAATGGCACCAGCGATTGGAAGGCTATGCATTCAGGCGACCGGTTGCGCTAGGCGTTTCCGCCGAAATCGCCACGCCCGTTGTGACCGGCTACGCTCGCCCAACCGTGCTTTTGCCAGTTCTCGTTGTTGATCGTCTCAGCAGCGACGAGCTCGATCAAATCCTTTTGCATGAACTTGCCCACGTCCACCGGTACGACGATTGGGCCATTGCCCTGCAGCGCTGTGTCGAAGCCATGCTGGTCCTGCATCCCTTGGTTCGTCTCATTGTGAAGAGAATTGAGCTTGAACGTGAGATCGCTTGTGACGATTGGGTGCTGTCGGCGCAGCGGCCACAGGCCTATGCCTCATGTCTGACCAAATTGGCGGAGGTGCGTGTAGCCGCCCGATCAAATCGACTGGCGACAGCCGCACTGGAACATAAATCACAACTAAGCCGGAGGATTGAGATGCTACTTGATAACACACGCGCAATTACAACGCGCGTCTCGCTGCGAAGTCTTGGAAGCGTAGCGATGCTTCTGTTGATCCTCGCGTTCATGGGCCTTCAATTACCTCGACTGGTGGCCTATCCAGTCGCGCCGCAAGCGCCAGCACCGCCACCCGTCCCAGCGTCGCCAAAACCACCAGCACCAGCTGTACCCAAGCCACCAGTCGTACCGGAATCTCACCCTACAGCACAACGCCCGTCTCCTCCACCACCCGCGGCGCCCGAAGAAGACATACTTCGCTCATTAGAGCAAGCTATGAATCACATGGAGTCTACGGCGGAGCAGCAAAAGTTTCTCGAGGATCTGGCGCGGCGCGCTGCCGAAAACGTGAAGGTGAACGATCCGAAGCTGAACCGTGAGGCTTTAGAGAAGCTTGTGGCTGAAATCCAAAGGGAGTTCAAAGCCCGTGAAAATGCAACCAACTACGGTGAACCGAAGCATCAAATTGAGGATGCTCAGAACCAACTCGGGCAGCTTGACAGTGAAAAGCTGATACGTGACCTGGAACGCTCTCGGAAGAACATAAGCCAGATTGATCTGGCTGATCTAAAACGCGAGATAGAGCGCTGCAAACAGGAATTAAGCCATATAAATGTCGAAGAGTTGAAGCGCGAGATCAAGCGCTTGGAAGATGAAGTGCGCGCACTCTCAAGAGGCTCAGGACGGTCCGCCCCATAATCAAACGACAGCTATAGAGCTTCGCCGACGTGCTGCAAGTAACTCCGCGATCGCGCGGCACTCATCTGCCATTTCTGCAAACTCGATCGGATTCAACGACTGATATCCGTCCGATAAGGCGCGCTCAGGCGCAGGATGCACTTCAACGATGAGGCCAGACGCGCCTGCGGCAATGGAAGCGAGCGCCATCGGGATCACTTTGTCGCGTTTGCCGGTGCCATGGCTGGGATCGACAATGATCGGCAGGTGACTGAGTATCTGGACAGCCGGAACAATGCTCAGATCGAGCGTGTTGCGCGTATGATCGGCAAAAGTTCGAACGCCGCGCTCGCAGAGAATCACCTTATAATTGCCTTCGGACAGAATGTACTCTGCCGCCATCAAAAATTCTTCGAGCGTTGACGACATGCCCCGCTTCAACAAAACTGGCTTGCGGGAGCGTCCGGCACGTCTCAACAACGAAAAATTCTGCATGTTCCTCGCGCCGATTTGAATGCAGTCGGCGTAGGCTTCTACCAATTCGAACGTCTCTGTATCGATTGCTTCTGTGACGATCCCCAGGCCGGTTTCCTCGCGCGCCTCGGCGAGATATCGCAAGCCTTCTTCCGCAAGACCCTGGAAGCTGTAGGGAGACGTACGCGGTTTGTACGCGCCGCCGCGCAGCAACTTACCCCCAGCAGCCTTCACCGCGCGTGCCGATTCCAGAATCTGCTCGCGGCTTTCGACTGAGCATGGCCCGCCGCACAGCACAATCTTTTCACCCCCTACAGCAACACCGTTCACCAGGACCACCGTGTTCTCCGGCTTCGTCTCACGGCTTACCAGCTTGTAAGGTTTAGAGACGCGGATTGCCTCCGCGACCCCGGGCAAATGCTCGAATTCTGCCGTGTCGAGAGGGCCGCTGTTGCCAGTGATGCCGATGGCGGTACGCTGTTCGCCTGGAATGATGTGAGCCTTGAAGCCAAGAGCTTCAATTTGCTCACAAACACGGGCGATATCGGCTGGTCCGGCCTGAGCCTTCATTACGACGAGCACGCTTGAGAAATCCTCTTGCCTCCTAGGGTAGCGGAAGCCGGCACGCGTCTGACTGAGCGATTCGAGATTGTGACTGGTTCACAATATGAGTTGCGCGTAATGGACTCGGAGTGAGACTCGCATGCATGTGATCGAATGAATAGCGGAGCAATGGCTCATCTTCCTTTCCGGCATTTCGTTCATCTGACGCAATCAGAAGCGTATGACCTCATGCGCAATATGTTGTCGGGCGGGATGAGCACAGAGGGTATCGCCGATGCGCTCAGCTTTTTGCGGCGCAAGGGTGAGACAATTCCAGAGCTAGTAGGATTTGCGAGCGCCATTCGCGACATGAGCCCGCCTATCGAGCTCGATCAGTCGCAAGAACCCGTACTCGATACGTGCGGGACCGGCGGGGACGCAACCAATTCCTTTAATGTCTCGACGGCTACGGCGTTTGTGGTCGCGGGCGCGGGTTTGCGCGTAGCCAAGCACGGAAACCGCCGCATTTCAAGCCAATGTGGCAGCGCTGATGTTCTCGAAGCTTTGGGCGTTTCCGTAAGTCTCTCGGCGGACTACGCCATTGAGTGCATCCGGCAAATCGGCATTGGGTTCCTTTACGCCCCATTGCTGCACCCGGCGGTGAAGCACGCGCAAGAGGCGCGTCTACTGCTTAAAGGCCGGACAGTGTTCAACCTGCTTGGCCCGCTTACGAATCCAGTGCGTGCGCGAGTCCAGCTGATTGGAGCGTTTTCAGTGCGGGCAGCGGAAATGCTGGCCCACGCTTCCGCACGCTTGGGAATCGAGCGAGCCTTCGTGGTGCACGGCTCTGATGGGCTTGATGAGATCACGACCACCGGGATCACCACAGTTTTTCAAGTGGAGGACGGACGCGTACAAAAGGGCCAATGGTCGCCTGGGGATTTCGGCGTGCCCGAGGCCGCTATCGATGATCTGAAAGGCAGCGATCCGGAGACGAATGCGAGGATCGTCCGTTCCGTGCTCGATGGAGAGCCGGGTCCGCGCCGGGATATTGTCATCGTGAACGCGGCGGCGGCACTTCTGCTTGCGCAAACGGCGCCCGATGTGAAGAGTGCGCTCGCGAAAGCGGCAGAATCGATCGATACAGGTTCTGCGCGTGCGAAATTGGACCAGCTCACTGAACTGACGAGCGAACTCAAAACGTGAAGAGTTTCGAGGTACAGGAATTCGGAATAGACAAGCTCGCGCTTGTGGATCGGAAAACGCCTCAGCCGGGCACGGGCGAAGTGCTCGTGAGGCTGACTGCGGCCTCACTGAACTATCGGGACTATATGGTCGTACAGGGCACGTATAATCCGAAGCTCAAACGCCCGATGGTGCCGCTGTCCGATGGCACTGGCGTAATCGAGGAGACCGGGTCGGGCGTGACCCGGTTCAAGAAAGGCGATCGCGTAGCAGCCTGCTTCATGCAGAAGTGGATCGACGGACCGGTGAATCGTGAGAAAGTTCTTTCGGCTTTAGGCGGCGCTATCGATGGGGTGCTCCGGGAGTTCGCGGTCTTTTCCGAGCAGGGCCTGGTTGCAGTGCCGGACGTGCTCGCCAATGAAGAAGCTGCCGCATTACCCTGTGCCGCAGTTACTGCATGGCACGCGCTGTTTGAAGATACGCCCAGAGCACCCGGGGATACGGTCCTGATACAAGGCACGGGCGGCGTGTCGATATTTTCACTTCAATTTGCCAAAGCAGCCGGGCTGCGCACGATTCTGATTTCCAGCAGCGATGAAAAACTGGCGCGCGCGAAAAAGCTCGGTGCAGACGACACCATAAACTACAAAAGTAATCCTAAGTGGGAAGAAAAAGTGCGCGACCTTACGAATGGCGAAGGCGTAGACCACGTGGTTGAAGTCGGTGGAAGTGGCACCTTGCCGCACTCTCTGCGAGCCGTTCGCATGGCTGGAGTGATTAGCGTGATCGGTGCTCTAACCGGCGGCGATCCAACTGTTAGCCCGGTGCCGATCCTCATGAATACTGTTCGCGTGCAGGGCGTTTACGTGGGCTCACGCGCAATGTTCGAACGTATGAACCGCGCCATCGAGCTTCATTCCATCACGCCGGTCGTCGATAAAGTTTTCAACTGGACCGAAATACGAGAGGCCCTGCGCTACATGGCGAGCCAACAGCATTTCGGGAAGATCTGCCTTCGGTTCTAGCCAACTCGGGAAGCGCTTACTCGAACGGTACCTCCTCTTCGCCAGTATCTGTGGCGAGATTCTCGAACTTCGTGTAGCGGTTCAGAAACGCCAATTTCACACGGCCCGTAGGTCCATTGCGTTGTTTTGAAAGTATCAACTCCGCGACTCCCTTCAAGCTCTCTTTATCCGGGCGATACACTTCTTCGCGAAAAATGAAGGCCACAATGTCAGCATCCTGCTCAATGCTTCCAGACTCCCGAAGATCGCTCAGCATGGGGCGGTGATCGCCGGTCCGCGTTTCAGGCGCTCGGCTCAGCTGCGAGAGAACTAGAAAAGGCACCCGCAGATCCTTCGACATCAGCTTAAGGCCGCGTGAGAGGGAGCTGATCTCTTGGACTCTGTTCTCAAAACGTCCTCGACCCTGCATCAACTGCAAGTAGTCGATCACGACCAGACCCAGATCGTGTTCTGCTTGAAGCCGGCGAAGCTTCGAATGCACGTCCATGAGGTTGGTGCCCGCGCTGTCATCGATAAACAGCGGCGACTCTACCAGCTGATACATGGCGGTCCGAAGCAGCCGGCGCTCATCTTCATTCAGATAGCCTGCTCGGAACTTCTGCTGATCCACGCGAGCCGAACTGCAAATCAGACGAGTCAGCAGTGATTCCTTAGACATCTCGAGCGAGAAGATGGCCACGGCTTTGCCATCCTTCGGATTCGTGGCTATGTGCTGGGCCATATTCAGGGCCAAGGCAGTTTTTCCCATGGCTGGACGCCCCGCCAGAATGAATAGCTCGCCCTCCCGCAAGCCTCCGGTTAGCTCATCAAATTTCGTGAAACCCGTGCCGATTCCTTTGACGCGTCTGCTGGTATCGAGGAATGCGTTTATGCCGCCTTCGTACTCGGTAATGATGTGCGCCGGACTGGCAAGCGAGTTCTTCGATTGCACATCGTTCAGCTTCATCACCGCGTCTTCGACCGCGCCTAATATCTGTTTCGCGTTCTCTTCAGATGTCAGGCAGCGATTGATGGTGTCCTGAGAAACCGTGATGATCCGGCGCAGGAGAGACTTTTCTTTGACGATTGAGACGTAGCTCTCCAGGTTATGAAGCTGCGGTAGCCCGTCATCGAGCGTAACCAGGTAGCTGAGGCCATCAACCGACTGGAGCTGCCCATGGTTCATCAGCTCGTTGGCAAGCGTGACGCGATCGATGTTCTCGCCCCGTTCGTGCAGATCTCCCATGCGCAGGAAAATCCGTTTGTGCTTCTCCAGACTGAAGTCTTCCGGCATGAGAGTGCCTGCAACCTGCAGGAATGCCGTGTCGCTGCTCATAATGGCGCCCAATACCAACCGTTCGGCGTCGAGATTGTCCGGGAGTGCTTTGTCGATGCTGAAATCGCGTGCTGCCATAGAACAGGGGACCCGCTCACGTTACCTGAGACGAGCTATTCTTCTCAACTCCTCATCGCAGATTCCGGAGGAAGTTTTTCTATTCACAAGAAAAGTGAAACGGGCTTTCGTTCTAGTCCCGTTCCGCGCCGGATTTCCACAAGGTTTCCTCACTACATTTTTACCTGAAATTGTTTCGGAGCGAAAGCGCTCCTTCGTTTGAAAGAAAAACGACTGCCCGGGCAGGCTTGCTATACTGCGACTTGATGATTCGACACGCTCATAGCTTTCATCACCATCCTTTGATGGCTTAGAAGGCGGTGTTTGCGTTAATTCTTTAGTTTGGAATTGCATAGTCAGGCCCGCCGAACGGTGGGCTTTTTCATTTTCAGGCTGTCACATGAGTGAAATTCCCGATTTCGATAGGCAGGGCGGTTTGGTTACCGCCATCGTGCAAGACGCCGACACGCGTCGCGTGCTGATGGTGGGCTACATGAATCGCGAGGCTTTCGACGCGACCCTCGCAACCGGCCATGTCACCTTTTTCAGCCGCTCACGCCAAAGGCTCTGGACGAAGGGAGAGAGTTCGGGGCACTTCCTTGCGCTGAAATCGATTGCAACGGACTGTGACGGTGACGCGCTCTTAATACAGGCTCAACCTATCGGCCCTGGTGTTTGCCACAACGGCTATAACAGTTGCTTTTATCGTACGTTGCACTCCGGGGCTTGGGTAGAGACAGAACAGAAGGTCTACAATCCGGATACAGTTTACGGAGCGAAGCCGTGATGCTAAAACTCGGCATCCCGAAAGGTAGTTTGGAGCACGCCACGATTGATTTGTTCCGGCGTGCGGGTTTCAATATCGCGACCAGCAGCCGAAGCTATTTCCCCGTTGTCGATGATCCTGAGATTGAATGCATGCTGATTCGTGCTCAAGAAATGGCGCGGTACGTGGAGGATGGCGTGCTCGATGCCGGGCTTACAGGTCGCGACTGGGTGGAAGAAAACGAGGCTCAGGTCGAAACAATCGCTGACTTGATCTACGCCAAGCAGAGTTTCGGCAGGGTGCGCTGGGTGCTTGCAGCTCCGGAGGCTTCCCCCTATCGAACCGTCGAAGATCTGGAGGGGAAGGTGATCGCGACGGAACTTGTTTCTACGACCAGGCGGTATTTAGCGTCGAGAGGCGTCCGCGCCAAAGTTGAATTTAGCTGGGGCGCCACGGAAGTGAAGCCACCCGAGCTTGCGGACGCGATCGTAGAAGTGACGGAGACAGGCTCCTCGCTTCGTGCGAATAAGCTGCGAATCATAGAAACGGTGCTCGAATCGAACACCCAACTCATCGCGAACTGTGATTCCTGGGTCGATGATTGGAAACGTCGCAAACTGGAAGATATCAAGATGCTGCTGGAAGGAGCGATGAATGCGCTAGGCAAAGTCGGCTTGATGTTGAACGCGAGGCGAGACGATCTGGCCGGAGTGCTTGCAGTGCTGCCTGCCCTGAAAAACCCCACGATTTCGCAGCTGAGTGACGAGTCTTGGGTCGCAGTGAACACGATACTCGAAGAGACGACAGTGCGCAATATCATTCCGAGGCTGAAAGAGGCCGGTGCACAAGGTATCGTCGAATATCCATTGAACAAGATTGTGATGTAGGCGCGCTCATGATCACGATTCAGGATTTTCGCAATCTTCACGCGTTCCATATAGAGCGGGAACGTGTGCAAACGGAGCATGAGTATGTTGTGGGATCGATCATTGACGGGGTGCGCAGAGAAGGCGATGCAGCCCTGCTTCATTATGCGAAGCGCCTTGACGACCTCGGTGATTTGCCGCTCCAAGTATCCGAAGATGAGCTTGCGGCAGCGGAGCGCGTCATGTGTACTAAAGTTCGCAATGCTGTAGATCTCGCCATTCGCAACATTCGCGAATTTGCGGAAGCCCAGTTACCACGCGAGCATTTCGAAGAGTTCTCGCCGGGGCGCAAACTGGGTTGGATTGTGCGACCACTTGACGCGGTTGGTTGCTACATCCCTTCAGGCCGCTACCCGCTAGTCTCGACGTTGTTGATGACCGCTGTGCTCGCGCAAACGGCCGGAGTTCCTCGTATCTGTATCACCTCGCCGAAGCCTTCGACCGAAATCCTTGGTTGCGCGCACTTGTTAGGCATCAAAGAAGTGTATCGGGTGGGCGGCGCACAAGCGATTGCCGCAATGGCCTTTGGGACGCTCACGATAGCTCGTGTAAATCGTATCGTCGGGCCGGGAAATGCTTACGTTGCCGCTGCGAAGAAGCTGTTGGCGGGTGAAGTTGGCATTGACTTTGTCGCGGGGCCGACTGAGATCATGATCTTGGCTGGGAACGGCGATGCAAGAGTAATCGCGGCCGACATGCTGGCACAAGCCGAACACGATACCGAGGCGAGCGCGATTTTGGTCACCTGTTCGGAAAGGCTTGCAAATGCCGTGCGTGTGGAGCTGGAAGATCAACTGCAAACACTCCCGACACGGGAGATCGCAGGTCAATCGATCAGCAAAAATGGACGTATATATTTAGTTTCTGACATCAATGCGGCCGTCCTGCTTGTGAATATGTGGGCGCCGGAACACTTGAGCCTGCACGATCCGTCTCTGCTTCCGCAAATCAAGAATGCCGGTACGGTTTTGCTAGGTCAGAGCTCGCCGGAGTCCGCGGCAGATTATGCCGCTGGTCCCAGCCATGTCTTACCGACGCTCGGCGGAGCACGCCTCCGCGGCGGTCTTTCGGCTGCCGACTTCGTGAAGGTCATCGCCATCCAACAACTTTCGCCATCAGCATTGCACGAACTCGCTCCAGTTATCACCACGCTAGCTCGAGCAGAAGGTCTAGAGGCGCACGCACGCGCCGTGGAGGTTCGATCTGTCCAGTAATTCAATAAAGCCGCAAGCGGAAGTGCAGCCGGAATCGCAACAGCGAGCGCTTATCCCGCGCGATGCAGTGTTGCAGATGGATGCATATCGTCCGCCGGTGAATGGCCGCCGAAATAAATTACGCCTCGACTTCAACGAGAATACAGTCGGCGCTCCGGCACATGTGCTCGACTTTATAAAGCGGTACGTAACAGCGGCTGACCTTGCGATTTACCCCGAATACGAGCATGCGCTGGAGGATCTTGCTCTCCACTTTTCGGTCGGCATTGATGAACTGACGCTAACGAACGGCACTGATGAGGCGATTCAACTCGTCATCAACACTTATGTCGGTGACGGTGATGCAGTATTGGTACTTCGGCCGTCATACGCGATGTATAGGTTCTATAGCCAGCTCGCAGGCGCCAACATCGACGAGATAGATTACCGGACCGGAACTCTGGAGTTCCCGCTAGAAGAACTGCTCGAGCGAATCACACCTGCCACCCGGGCTGTGCTCATCAGCAATCCCAGCAATCCGACCGGTACCGGAACCAACAGGAGCGCAATTGAGCGAATTCTCGCGAAATCCATGAACGCTGCTGTGCTAGTTGACGAAGCATATTACGAATTCAGCGGTGTCACTGTCCTGCCTCTCATCGACGCTCACCCAAATCTATTCGTCAGTCGAACTTTCTCGAAAATCTACGGTCTTGCTGCCATGCGTTGCGGGTGCCTCTTCTCTCAGGCGGCAAATATGGCATACGTGCGAAAGGTGCAATCACCGTATAGTGTGAACTCGCTGGCCGCTATGGCCGCGCGGATTGCCGTGAGGGATCAGAAATTTGTGGAAGAGTATGTTCTCGAAGTACTCACTGCTCGCGAGCTGCTCTACGTAGGTCTCGAACGGCTAAAGATCTCCTACGTCGAGAGCCAAGGGAACTTCGTGCTGTTCCAAGCGGGCGCACGCGCTGGCGAAATTTGTGACGAGTTGCGAAATCGTGGGATATTGATCCGCGATCGCAGCCATGACCTTCCGGGGTGCCTTCGCGTGACGGTGGGCACGCGCGACCAGGTGCAACAACTTTTGGACAAGCTGGAGCAAATTTGGTAGAAACCCGCCAAGCTCCCGAGGTTATCGTATTCGACATGGATGGCGTCCTTGTCGAAGTGATGGAGTCGTATCGGGAAGCGATTCGAGAGACCGTACGGCACTTTACCGGCCAGCTTGTGTCGCACGATGTCATTCAGGATTTCAAAAATGTCGGCGGTTGGAATAACGATTGGCTGCTGTCGCAGCGCCTGATCAACGACCTCGGGAAAAATGTGGAGTATGCGGACGTTGTCGAGTATTTCAATCAAATTTTCTTAGGGGAAAACGGCGACGGGTTAATCCGTCGTGAAAGTTGGATGCCGGCCACCGGATTATTAGAGGGTTTGGCAGAGCGCTTTTCACTTGCAATCTTTACGGGCCGTGCAAAATACGAAGCCGATGTAACAATACAGCGGTACGCTAGCCGCATCCCGTTCGATCCGCTGGTTACTGATGAATCAGTAGCTCACCCGAAGCCCGCTCCAGACGGTCTGCACCTCATCATGCGTGCACATCCGAACAAAGGTCTCTGGTATCTAGGCGACACGGTTGATGATGCGCGCAGCGCGCAAGCCGCAGGTGTTCCGTTTATTGGCGTTTCGACCCCGCATAACCCGCGACACGCTGAGATTGCTGAAACGCTCAGAGAGTCTGGTGCGTTCACGGTTCTCGAAGACATCAATCAACTGGAAAAGCTCGTGAATGGAGCTGTCTGAGAGTGAATGAGAGAAGCGAAAATCGAGCGCAATACAAAGGAAACTCAGATCACCGGATCTCTCCGCATCGAGGGCACGGGCCTTTATCAAATCTCTACCGGCATTCGATTCCTGGATCACATGCTGGAGCTATTCAGCAAGCATGGTGCGTTTGATCTCAACCTCTCAGCGCGCGGTGATCTCGAGGTCGACCAGCACCACACTGTAGAAGACACGGGCATTGTGTTAGGCGACCTGTTCACGAAGGCATTAGGAGACCGGCGTGGAATCAATCGTGCCGGATATTTTGTCCAGCCGATGGATGAATCGCTCGCGGTAGTCGCGATCGATCTGGGTGGACGCCCGGCGCTCGTCTGCGACCACCAGTTAAACGTTGTGCACGTCGGCGATTTGCAAACCGAACTGCTCGAGGACTTTTTCGGAGGATTCACCAATCATGCGGGCGCGAATCTGCATGCAAAAATTCTTTACGGCCGTTCGAATCACCACAAAATTGAGGCCATTTTCAAGTGCTTCGCTCGGGCCATGCGTTTTGCGTGCTCTACAGATGAACGATTGAAAGATCAGCTTCCTTCTACCAAGGGCTTGTTATGACTGCGATTGTCGATTACGGAGCAGGCAACCTCCGCTCGGTGCAGAACACGTTGGATGAGCTCGGTTCCGAATACGTAACCTCGCATGATCCCGAAACTGTAAGCGCCTCTGACAAGCTAATTCTTCCCGGTGTAGGGCATTTCGGGCACATGATGCGGCGGCTTGATCAACTCGGACTGCGTGAGCCCCTTGTGACCCGCCTTCATGCTGGAGTGCCTTTTCTGGGTATCTGCGTCGGGCTGCAATGCCTGTTTGAGGGGAGCGAGGAGTCGCCCGGAAGTAAAGGCTTCGGCATCTTCTCAGGTTCGGTGAGGCGCTTCACCGGCAACGCTCGTATTCCTCACATGGGCTGGAAC
>JBPCJX010000141.1:0-5731 GCA_051004875.1 Bryobacteraceae bacterium | reverse complement strand
TCTCGCGAGTGGAGCGGTAGTGAAGGTTCTTGAAGATTGGTGCCAGCCATATCCTGGCTTCTTTCTGTACTATCCTAGTCGCCGGAATCAACCGGCCGCTTTGGCTGCGCTAATCCATACCCTTCGTCTAACGGAGTAGCCAG
The DNA here is from genome assembly GCA_051004875.1 of Bryobacteraceae bacterium. Classification (GTDB taxonomy): domain Bacteria; phylum Acidobacteriota; class Terriglobia; order Bryobacterales; family Bryobacteraceae; genus Bog-105. Next base: position 5,588 of record JBPCJX010000141.1, on the reverse strand, counting down.
CTATTTGAGCAGGCAAAGAGGACACCAAAGAGACGTGTCTCAGTCGCCTAGCTCTCGGGTCGTCGGGAATTCGGACCTTGACCCATTCAAACGAAGCGTTTACCGGATAGATCTCGCCTGGTCGCGGAGGGTAGGAGCGCCGGGATAAACCGGCATGTTGGTGGAGATGAAAGAGCCCTACAAGAAAGGAGAAAGCGAATCCATCTTGGCCCTGAGTCTTGCGGCCAGCATCGCGAGGTGCTGGTCGAAGCGTAGACAAGGGTATCAGTGGGCGGGGCGGTTGAGCTTCGAAAACGCCCAGAACAGGATGCCGACTCTCTCTACGACAAGGGGAAGGCAACATGGCTGGTTGCGTTAGACGCGAGTGACCGGTCGATCCTGCGTAGTCTAAGAACCCACGCACGCTAAGAAACAACATGCACGAGAACGGGAGACCTCCAGAGCGCCTCGAACCAATCAAAGTCGAGGCCGGTCCGAGAAGGCGCAAAGCCGAACGTCGGACGTGTACGCTCTGGAGGAGTCGGACTGCGCCATAGTACCGATGCACCAGCCGAACACAGAGGGGCAACCTTCGGCGGAGGCTGGGAAGGGAAGGGTGCGGACCAAGGAGAGCATCGTTCAGTCCAACACGAGCCCGACGCAGAGCGGGGAACGAGTGTCCCGGGGACTGAGCGGTGTGCGACAAACTGCAAAGAAAAGGAAGCAGGAACGGTTGACCGCTTTGCTCCACTATGTAACTGTTGATCTGCTACGGGAAAGCTTTTACGCGTTAAAGCGAAGAGCGGCACCGGGAGTGGATGGCGTTACGTGGCGGGAGTATGAAACCGGATTGGACGGTCGGCTGACCGATCTGCATAGCCGGGTTCACCGTGGAGCGTATCGGTCACAACCCTCGCGGAGAGTCTACATCCCGAAGGCCGACGGTCGGCAACGGCCGTTAGGCATAGCGGCGCTGGAGGACAAGATTGTTCAACATGCCGTGGTGTCTATCCTCAATCAGATTTACGAGACGGACTTCCAAGGCTTTTCGTACGGGTTCCGCCCCGGTCGCAACCCGCATCAGGCGCTCGACGCGCTGAGTGTGGGAATTCACAGTAAGCGAATACGCTGGGTGCTCGATGGCGACGTTCGTGCCTTCTTTGACAACATGAGCCACGAATGGACGATGAAGTTCGTCGAGCATTGTGTGGCAGATCGTCGGATGCTTCGCCTCATTCAAAAATGGTTGAAGGCGGGTGAATCAGACGATGGCCAATGGTCGGAAACAAAGGTCGGCACGCCGCAGGGGGCCGTGGTTTCTCCACTGCTTGCCAACGTGCATCTTCATTATGTTTTCGATTTATGGGTAGAAGCCTGGCGCAAGAAAGTGGCTACCGGCAAGGTCATTGTCGTCCGGTATGCTGACGATCTCGTGATGGGCTTCGAAAACCGAGCCGATGCACAGCGATTCCTGGCAGCATTTCGGGAACGGCTGGCTAAGTTCGGCCTGGAGTTAAATGCAGAGAAGACGCGATTGATCGAGTTTGGGCGGTTCGTCGCCCGCGACCGTAAGCAGCGTGGTGAAGAGAAACCGGAAACGTTCACCTTCTTAGGCTTCACCCATTTTTGTGGGAAGCGCCAAAATGGTGCTTTCATTGTCTGGCGTGTCACGGCGAAATCGCGGATGGTAGCGAAGCTTCGTGCAATTAAGATGGAACTTCGCCGTCGGATGCATGAGCCTGTGGGGTCAGTTGTGAGTGGCTTAGGAGCGTGGTGCTCGGTTATTCCAATACTACGCTGTGCCCGGAAACAGCTCTCGGCTACACGTCTTTGCGCAACGAATACGCCGTATGTGGCGGCTGATCTTATGCCGTCGCAGCCAGCGGAGTCGCTTGCGGTGGGATCGAATCACCCCGATCTTTCAGCAATGGATTCCAGCGCCCCGCGTCTTACACCCTTTGGAACGTTTTGTCGCCACACATCCAAGGTGGGAGCCGTATGCATAAAGGTGCTCGTACGGTTCTGTGCGGGGGGCGATCAGTGATGGTTGTCCCTACCGCGTCATCTACCCTGCGCCGTAAGTCGGGGCTTATCCGTCGGATCAGTCCGGCTTCCGATTTGCCCGTGACGATCCGTTTTGCCCTGTGGAGAAAGTTCTCGCAATTGCCAGGCTAATCAGACAATCTAGGGAGCCTCCCCGGATATTCTATGATGCTTACATGGTGCGCTCGCACGAGGTCTCAAAGCAAGCTTCACAGTAATGGCCGTGGGCGGTAAGTACCGACGAAAATATATTTGCTCCATGCCGGCAAACCGGGCAAAGAGGTATCCGTTATATAATCAGTTGGCCTATGGGAGCAGACAGAACGAAAGCCGACCTTTTGCCTGGGACGCTGGACATGCTGGTTCTCAAAGTATTGCTGCGAGGCCATCTGCATGGGTATGCGATCGGGCAACTCATCCAGCAACTGTCCGACGATCTCCTGCGAGTTGAAGAGGGTTCGCTTTACCCAGCTCTTCAGCGCCTTGAACTGAATGGCTGGATCGAAGGCGAGTGGGGCGTGTCGGCTAACAACCGGCGCGCTCGTTTCTATAAGCTCACTCCCGAGGGCCGTAAACACCTGACGGAGGAATCTGCCCGCTATCGGCAAGTTACGGGAGCGGTAGCCCGCATCATGGGTTTCGCCTAACGGAGTACGCATGAAAGCCGACCCCAATTGGAAGCGTTTTCGACGGCGTTTGCGGTATTGGCTCGATCACAGTAGGAGGGCGCGCCTGCTATTGGAAGAGATGGAATTCCACATCGAGTCGATGGCACAAGACCTAATTGCCCAAGGCATGCCTGAAAAGGAAGCACGCTTGGCGGCCCGTAGGAGGTTTGGCAACATGACACAGAAATCGGAAGAGGCTCGTTCCACCTGGATCGCGCGCTGGTTGGGCGATCTGGCTCAGGATTTACGCTACGCGTTCCGTGCCATGCGGCGCAACGCCGGATTTACGGCATTTACGATCCTCATCGCAGGTATCGGTATTGGAGCAAGTTCGACGGTATTCAGTGTAGTCAATGCGCTGCTCCTGCGCCCACTTCCCTTTCGCGACCCAGGACGCCTTGTGTGGATTAGCAACGGTAATGACTTAACCAGTACGCAAACCGAGCATTATTCCGACCTTCGTGAACTGAACCGGTCGTTCTTCGATCTCGCGGGATTCGCTGATTGGGGCGTTGGGAACAGGCAGCTAACCGGAACCGGTGAGCCAGATCGCCTTACAAGCGTTCCCGTCACTGCGAATTTCTTCGTGTTGCTGGGAGTTCAACCTGAAATCGGCAGATGGTTCACCGCAGAGGAATGCCGGGAGAAGTATTCCGTCCCGCCAGCTATGCTTTTGAGCTACAACTTTTGGCAGCGGCGATTTTCCTCAGATCCCAGCGTAGTGGGCCGGAAGCTGACATTGGACAATCAGCCGGTGATGGTGGTGGGTGTGCTGCCAAAATCCTTTGACTTCGGCGGTGTATTTACTCCCGGCACACGAATCGACATCTTCGTTCCTTGGCCGTTATTTGACCCAACAAAGCCGCAAGGGAACACGATGAGGATCGTCGGACGATTGAAGCCAAGAGTTACGGTTACCACCGCGCAGGCGGAGCTAACTGCGTTGGCTAAGCAACTCGAGAGACAGCATCCAGAGCGGAACGGTGTCACGCCGCGGCTCGTTCCGCTGTCACAGCACGTGAGCGCATCAGTACGTCCAGCGCTGTTCGTGCTGTCCTGTGCAGTTGGCGTCGTGATGTTGATTGTCTGCGCGAACCTGTCGAACTTGCAACTAGCAAGGTTGAGCGCGCGGCATAAGGAAATCGCGATGCGGACGGCACTGGGAGCAGGACGTTTTCGGTTGCTGAGGCAGATGGTCACCGAAAGCGTGGCACTTTCTTGTTGTGGGGCTGTGTTTGGGCTTGTTCTCGCCGTGACAGGCACGGGTGTGATAGCACACGTCAACACATTTAATCTTCCGCTGCTTGAAACGGTTCAGATCGACGGACGCGGATTGGCCTTCACCCTGCTGGCAGCGGTCGCCACAGGTGTGCTCTTTGGGCTGCTCCCCGCATTGCAGGCTTCGTCCTCGTCACTTCGCGAAGGTATTGAAGATGCCAGTCGCGGCTCATCTGGTGGCAAGCGGCATGCTTGGATCCGTGACGGACTGGTAGTTTGCGAGATCGCGTTCGCCTGCACATTACTTGTCGGCGCAGGGCTGCTCATGCGGAGCTTTGTACGTGTTCTGGACGTGAACCTTGGGTTTCAACCGGAGCGGGCGGCCGCGTTAAGAATCGACCCGAGTTTTCGGATTTCGAGCCTGGCGCAGCAGAACTCCTTCATAGACGATGTGCTACGTCGAGTGCGGTCTGTTCCCGGCATTATGGCGGCTGGGATATCCGATGTCCTACCGCTGCGGGATGACCGGTCGTGGTCGGTGTCAGTGAAAGGACATGTTTACGAGAAGAACCGCCATCCAGAGCCATTCATTCGTGTTGTGACGGAGGGGTACTTCGAGGCAGCAGGAATTCCGCTGCGTGCGGGGAGACTCCTTACTGAGACGGATCGTGTTGCCACCACTCCGGTGGTCGTAGTCAACGAAACGATGGCACGAACTGCCTGGTTTGGTGAGAATCCTCTCGGTCAAACAATCACAACCTATGGAGGGCAGCAGGTGCTGGGAGTGGTGGTTGGCGTCTTTGCTGACGTCAGACATGAGGCTTTAGAAGAAGCGAGCGGGCAGGAGATGTATTTGGCGATGCGGCAAACCGGAGACTACGCGGCGATGCAACTCGTGGTGCGGACTGGGCTTCCTCCGGACAGCCTGGCGGAAGCGATTCGAACTGCTCTCCTGCCGATTGATCCCAATCTACCCGTGCGTGATTTCCAAACATTTCAGGATCTAGTTGATAAAGCGGTTTCACCGCGCCGCTTCCTGCTCCTAGTTTTGGGCGGATTCGCAGCCTTTGCATTGGTTCTCGCTTCTTTAGGCATCTACGCTGTCATCTCCTACTCGGTCAATCAACGAGTGCAAGAGATTGGAATTCGAATGGCGCTCGGAGCGACCTCAGGTGACCTCCAAAGCCGAATTGTGCTACGGACACTTGCGTTGACCGCTCTAGGTCTCCTTTTGGGATTGGTAGCATCGCGGGCACTATCGAGAGGGCTAGGAAGCTTGCTATACGGGGTGACCGCTGGCGACCCGGCCACATTTACCGGGATTGCCATGCTGCTCATTGGGGTCGCGGCTCTGGCTGGGTATATTCCCGCCTGGAAGGCGTCGCGCATTGATCCCATGACTGCCTTGCGATCAAATTGATTTTGCAACCCTTGGTGCGGGCTTGCACGTAGTCCAGGCTGTACGGCGCAGTGACCAATGTCTTTGAGCCGTCCGCCAGAACCCGCCTTATTTTTCGATAGATCCGCGCTGGTCGCGAAGGGGCGGGTAATCGCCGTTCTAACGCCTGGTCGAGGTTCATCATGGCTCAATGCCAAGCTTGTCATTGACCGCGCAGCGAAGCTTCTGCTTACAGCCCAGATACCGTTCGGTGGTCTGAATGGAGATATGTCCGAGAAGAA
>JBPCJX010000140.1:0-23892 GCA_051004875.1 Bryobacteraceae bacterium | reverse complement strand
AAATAGCAATCGGGTATCCAGCAAATTGTTATTCGCAAACCGACGCTCGGTGGCTTTGTTGGTATGGATGACGCGAATTGCATGGTGGGGTCGCGCGGCCCGGGAGGGCCGCTGCCATACTGTGGCTGTTTTCTGAGAAGTTTGCTTCGCACGCCGGCGCCCGCGTGTAAATCGCGGAGCGCCCGATCGCGGGATGCGTTTTGGTAGGGTACTCGATTTCCTCACTATGGCTTGGATCGCGTGTCCCGTCCACCCTGGACGGGGAGGACACCCCTTTCACGTAATTACGTAGGCTTTACGATGCGTTAACTGACAGGAGAAGTTCAGCGATGGGCGCCCGCCTGATACGGCGGGCGCAAGTGTGACTACTTTGCTGATATCTGATGGAGGTTTGGTAGTATCGGCCGACTTCATCGTTTGGACCACGTCAGTGTACAGGGCGTGGCTTTACAGGCTTCACATAGTGGATTGCTTGGGCGGCGGTTTTAAAGGACGTCCGGGCACACCCGAGCAGACCTGAGGGTCTGCTGAATACTATGCTTCACGGCGCGTCTAAACCGTCCTCCCAGACATACGCCGCCGGTAGGCGGCTGGTATAGCACACGCCAATAAGTTCTTTAACGTTGCTCATTCGCGTATGCCGAAAGAACCCGTTTAAAAGGCCGGGCACAAAGACCCGGCCCAAAGCCGCTAATATATCGGCATACACAAATCTGCTGCTCACAGGCGTTGTGTACGGACAGGAAGTGACGTGGAATCGCAAACTGCGGCCATTCGCTTAAGCGATGGCCGTCGCTGGTATTGTGAGGTCACGTGAAAACCGATTTCGTCAAGTTGGCGAAAACACGAGATGAGTTCCGGGCGTTTACGAATATGCGGATGTGAGGTCCAGTTCCCGCGAGAGCACTGGTGCCTTGGCACATATGATTATGTGCCAGGTAACGTTTGGTATACACTCCCGCGCGCCTTAACAATGAAACTTACACCAGATGCTTCTAATTTCAGTTATCTACCAGTGAGTTCTGAGTGTCCCAGCTGTCCTACTTGTCCTAGTGGTTTTCTGTTTACTTTTGCAGATTTATACCACGCAAATCATGCGTGGTATTGGGCTTATCTGAATGTCCTACCTGTCCTACTTATATTGAGCATATAAAAGGATAGATAAACAAAACGGTAGTGAATCGATCATAGAAGCAATATATAAAATCGAAACTGTGATTTTAAGTAGGCTAACTAGGACACTGGGCCGTATCGCCTAGAGCGAATACGGCCGCTCGGATCATTGCCACTTCGAAACGTACAGATACAAGACACCATTTCTATGCGTGTATCGGTGTTGGAGGCGCAGCTGGAATCCGTCTACGATACAGCGCCTTCCGTTCTGGGAGTTTGTTACACGATTGCAAGTGATGAATTACACTCAATGCGGGCCGCTCTGCTCGCCCGCCGCTCCACACCCGATATTTGCCAGTCCATACCAGAAAAGCTCGACAGTTAGTTTGTTACACATATTGAGCCGAAGTAGCTGCCGGCGATCCGGCGCTCGTCCAGCTCGCGCAGAGCTGGATTGAAGTCGAGCTTCGCCTCGGCCTTGTTTCCGGAGCACTATTCCCTTGATTGTTTCGCTCGCACGTGCATCGCTCTCGTATCTGAGTTTCGAGATACCAGCGAATACCTGGATCAGCGCCAGCAAGCAAATCGCGAAGCGCGACAGCATCCCTCCACGTCTATTTAAGTACCGGTCGCGAGCGCCGCGAGGGCTCGTAAAAACCCTTTGAACGGAGTAGGGGTACGCATACTTCGCTCTGGAAAGGGTTCGTCCGTGCATGTGATTCCCAATTCCACTATTTTGCGAACCATCTCTACATACGTTGCAAGTCAATGTATTTGGTACTCGGTAAGAAGATTCTGATCGACTACTTAAACAACCGAACCACTATCGGATCACGCGCAGAGCTTGAGGTATTACAGGGGGAATTGCTTAATGCTGCTATGGAAACCGATGTACTACGTATCCCCACATATCGTCCCCCACCGCCGTTGGAGATTGCCAACGCCATTCGATTGATTGCAGAATCGACTTACATCGGAGCAGGACGGTTTTTACATCTGCCAGCTTCACAGACCATCGCTTTTCACCACTCATTTGACAGTCTTCCGTTTTGCTTTTTTCTTGGTTCGCTTTGTCCCACTCTTGTTGAACGGATTTGGGATAGCACTCTTTGGAACGGACAGCATCTTTTTCGCGGCTTCCCGGAACCGCTCGAACGCTTCCGGTCCTTCGTTCATTTCCGCGTGAGGCTTCATTTGCCTTTATTGTAGCCAGGGTAGATCAGTGGCTAGTTGACTCATGAATGCTTCTACAGCAACGAGAATTTCGGTGGCTACTTTCTCTCCGATTCGGTTCTGTAAGGATTATTCGGCTTTCAACGTGTGCAAATTTGTTTCGCCATGCCCGTTGAATAGCCTGGATCTGAGGAAGCAAACCTTCAAGCATTGTACGGTGAACTTTAACAGCGTCTGGCAGGTCTTCGTATTTCGTTCTGAGAACGACTTTTTCGATCTTTTTGTAGGACCGCTCCCCATGATGGCTTCTGGTCCTGAACTCCGGCCAACTCCCCCGTTGCCAAGACCGCTACTTCGAGCCCTCGCATCAGATGAAACATAGAGGCAGGGTAGAGGCCGCAAGCAAAGCAGCGATAGGCTTCCTCAATGTCGTCGGATGCGGATGGAAACCGCTCAACAACTCTGGGGTCCATAAGCTCCGCTGATGTTTTCTGTACGTATCTCCCTTGGCCGTATTTTTTGAATGCTCTATCAACCGATCTTTCCGGAACGTAATAATAAACGTGTTTTTCTAAATCCTCCCAGATTCTTGTCCTTAATTCAACGAGGTGAGATCGTCGTCTCGCGCCAGCGCCTACGTCAAACCAACATGGGAGCGATATCAACTCCGTCTATCGACTTCTGTCCAAAAACTGTTTGGATTATCCGCACGACTTTTCTTTGTGCACTGACTAACTGCAGTTCTTCGGAGAGGCTTCTAAGCTGAAGCAGGTGTTTGCCAAATCTATCACCGAGATCCGACTTTCTTCCTCGGTCTGGGGTTTGGCCAGTGGCCGCTTAAGGGGATTTCGGTATTTCTAAGCTCATCAAAATATTAACAAGCGCATGTGCGTAAAAGTGGTACACGTCATATAGGCTCAACAGAACTGTTTGGATTCTCCCGAAAGAGGCAGACTGCTGGCGCGTTCTCGCCGATCTCTGGACATGCGCCGCTTATCATTGCTATCCGCAGATTGCGGAGCAGTTCTGCCTCGTGCTTCCAACACGACAGAAATCAGCTAAAACATTTCGGGGCGATTTTGTCGCTCCGATTCGCATTTCCGATTGTAACTTTTCAGAAAACGTATACACTGGGAAGCTCACTGATCCCGGAACGCACTCATTCCTTCTTGCTATCAAAAGTTACGGTATAGCCAAGCGCGGTGAAGATGCCAACGATTTCCCTCCCGTGCTTTACGATGACAAAGCTCGCAGTTATTAGGTCGCCATTGGCGAAATATATCGTTTGTGTACCAGTACAGTCCGGGTTTACTGTATAGCTTCCGTTTTCAGGCTTCTCGTCCGTAAACGTGTTGCCGTTAACATTGACAACGTTCAAGGTTCGGGTGAATCTTCCTGCTCCGTCATAGTTACCCTGAGTGAGGATGGCAATCGGGCCCGATTGGGGCTCCCCCATGAGGGTGCCGGTAGCAATAGACCCGTAGAAACCTCTCAAGGTGCGGAGCGAACAGGCGTGGTCGCCTCCATTTCCATCGCTACCGTTAGCCTGTACGCGGGCTGTAAGGTCCTGAGCCTTTGCACTGGTTACTAGGCTTGTGTTGAGCACGAGTAGAGTAAAAACACCGCATGTTACTGCGACCATTCTGAGCTTCATGAGTTACACTCCTTTTCGGTAAGTGTCAGATTCGGGGCAAGCTGCAGCCCCCTGCCGACACGAGCCTAAAGTATATGCCCGCAGCAGAGCGTCGAAATCAGAGCTTGGTTTGACGTAGCGGCCCTGGCGGTACTATCGCATTCACCGGATTAAGTCTGTCAAATAATTAGTTACCCTAAGAAGGAACGGCGGTTTGGTGTTTGCAGAGTTACGAGCGGCGTGATCTTCACTCCGATTCAGCACGCTCAAAATTTCAAGCCGTCAAACCCTCCGTACGGCAGCGCATTTAAGAGCGCCAGCCCAGATCGGAACCGAAATGGGTCTAGACATCCGCGGCCGTGACCCGGGTATTACCTGGAAACCAAAATATATGCAGCCCAGCCAAGTTGTGCTTCGTCCGTGTTCGGCTATTGAGTGAGCCGGTCCCGGCGCCCCTGAAGTGCGTCGGCCGGAACAAGCAGGAGCTGACGAGCCGAATCATCGCCGCGTGAAAAACTCGCACTATGGACCTGAACTCTTTACCGGCAAGGAAGTAGAAGGCTCTGGGACAGATGAGGCAGCTTCCAGGATATGTTTTTCTCATACCGTGGCACGCCGCCCAACCCAAGATGCGGCAAGAAAGCACTTGGAGGCACTCCGGGCGACTAAGTAAATTCGGGCGCAAGCTTAATTGCGTCACGTGCACATATCAGACCACAGGCCGGGAAGCTTCAGGCAGTTACTTAATCTTTCGCAACTCGAAACATACCGTTTCGGTTTGCTCGCGCAACATGGGAGTAGAATTGAATATCCAACCACTTCTTCTTCCAAACTCTCGGAAGAAAACAATGGCCTAGTCTCGTGCAAGACTAGGCCACTTCAAACGTGAACCCGTCAGCTACTTAGTACAGCAACCCTCCGCCTCTGCCGACACCTTCCGATACCGCCACTGACGCTCTGCGCCTGTCGCCCGATACTTTTCGTACTTTAGAATCTTCAGGCAGCGGGCTACTCGATTCTGGTCCTTTTGGACTTGGTGCGCAGTGTGCTTTCCCAAACACTGCTGAAGTATTTCGGTCACAGAAACGTCATCACGAGGATCGCAATATTCTTGGATCCGGTCATGCCATATGTCAGTCTCGAGTTTTCCGCCGCGCGTTTTTCGGCCGCCTTGACTAACTCCGGTGTGTCCAGATACCAGGGATCGCCCGCCTTGTACCGGGCTACTGCCTCTGCCCACAGTTGATCGCGGTCCTTTTTTAACCGCTGAATATCAATAGCCCCGTTCACCACCGGCCAGAACCTACGCTGGCCGGTTTCGTCATCGAAATATATGTCGTCATTGACGGTCCCGGCATAGATGCATTGCCTAGGAGCGTTGATGGCGCAGCGTCCGAAAACCGGACGGTAACGATCAACAGACGTACTCATGAAGGCTTTCACCTCGCAAGATTGACGGCGAGTCAATGCCGTCAGCTCCGCAAGCTCAAGGATCCACTTGCCGCGCATGTGTATGATTGCGTCCTTGGTGCCGACATCCGTTACTGCAAGGCCGTACCAAGGTCCACCCAAGATGCTCAGGGCCGTCGATTTGTAAGTCCCTTGTGGCCCTTCCAGAATTATGCAGCAATCGGCTTTGCAGCCGGGCTCGTAGATCCTCGCGACGGCCGAGATGAGCCAGCGCCGGCCCACGGCGACTGAATAGTCGGACTTCTCCACACCCATGTATCTGATCAGCCACTCGTCTAATCGAGGTATGCCGTCATGGACGAGTGTCTTGAGATAGTCCCTGACGGGATGATATTCATTGCACCTGGCGACCGTCCAAATAGCTTCCCGAACTGTCGTTGAGCTCATCTGGACGCCGTCGTTGAGGAGCTCTGCAGCTACGAGAGATAGCTCCTGATCCGAAATCTCCGTGCCCTTTGTTATGCGCGGCAAGTCCTTTCCGGCGTAAACGATGTCGCCAAATGCATCATAGACGAAGCCTCCGTGCCAGGACCGTGAGTACTCGAGTGTCGTGATGATGTTGCCCAGCGCTTTGAGGGGCTTGTAATTTCCGCTGAGCTTGAGTCTCGATTTCCAGTCGGGGTCGGGATAGGGCGCAATCGGCTTTGCAGGATTATCCTCTGAGTGTTCGCAACCTCCCCCGCTCCCGAGGTCTTCCCCGAAGTACGATTCATCCGGCTGATGATTATGTTCGAGGGTCGCCAAAACGGCATCCAACTCACCTTCAGACGGATCGCCGTCGAATGCTTCGGCGGCGGGCTCGTCATAACATACGTCCGGGTATTTGCTTTGCGACTGATCATCGTCCCACGGCGGGAAATCTTGAATAGCCGATGCACTCGGGAACGAGTTATCGCAATCGCACGAAGCCCAATCATACTCTTCGGGACTCATGCTACAGCTCCCGTGCGCACGACTGCGCGATCTTCCACGAACTTTTGCATGTCTGTGACATCGTACCGGACACAACCGTTCAGCTTACGGAACACTGGACCCGTGCCTAATAGGCGCCATCGGCGAAGCGATGGCACACTCACATCGAGTACTTTCGCGCATTCACGCTCGTCAATTAACTGCATCGGCCCTCCTTGACAGTTTTCGTTCACGCGAATGTCGTCAAAATCGAGCTCGGTTTCTCGCGCCGCACTAAGGCAGCAGAAATCCCTCGAGAAGGCGATGAGACGTTCTGCTGCTTCGTGCTGCGTCTTGCCGTGTCAAAACCGTGGCGGTGAGAGAGAGACTGGCAACCATCTGAGTACTACTCCGGCATGACTCTAGTACAAATCTACGCTCATGCATGTTACCGATTGGGTGCGGGCACTTACTACTACACGCACATAGAACAGGGGAGTTCGTTTGGCCGACACAAAGCGATTCCCAGCAAGAGTGCCAATGGGACCTTGTTGCAGGCCGCCATTGATGCCTTGGAGGAGCTAGATCAGCCTTCAGCTGTAAGGTTCTGCTCCAAAATTGAAAACCTCATCCTTGGTATGAGAGATCGGCTTCCGCGCTGGAAAGAACACAACTGGACCAAGCAGATTCAGAATTTACAGCTTTGGCAGCAGCTCGATGAATTTAGCCAAGTGCATCAGATTGAATGGGTACTGCCGGAGAACGATCTTGATAAAGCGGAGCTGGGCGAAGTTGGTTTTCGCGTCCGGCTACCATGTTCGCTGGCGAACTCGGAACAGAAACCGCTGCCCTTTGATAGACCTTATACACAGCCCGTTGCTCGCGCCGGATTGTCGGATACGCTAGGAACCTGTCCCATGTGCAAGCATCGATTTGACTGGACGATTCTTCGGGCGAATGGGTATGTATGCCCGGAGTGTCAAGCCTTATCGAGGCAGCCACTCAAATGGAGCGGCAGCATTGAAGCTGTTTCAGAATGTCAATTTTAGAGCAGTGTCGGCCAGGAGTTCTTAGGTAACTCTCGCTTATTCCTGAGTTGGGTTAGAACGCCCGGCTGGTTTCGTATGTGCAACTTGGCTAGGCACACGAGGTCGATGGTCGGCTATTCGAGGTAGAAGAAGCTATTGCCGTGCGGTGACTGAAAATCGATCTTCCGGAGATCCATTCGTGATTGTAGGGATTAGGATGAAGAACGACCGGTTTGATGTGCTGTTTCTTTCGTGCTTCTTCTCTTTATCTCCTCAACCGTGAATCGCGTTTTGCTTAAATCGATATCGTGACAATCGCATCCAAGGAACACGGCACAACGCTCAATTATCAAGCGTCTATTTGCAGGTTGCGTCCTGTGTGTACCCTTTCTGGCGCGGCGAAGTGTGTCAGTGCCCACTTTCAAACCTGCAATCTCTTTTAAACTCCGTCCACCGCTCTCCAGAATCAGCTCAATCATCAGATTTACATTCTGGGCAAAAAGGGCGTTTTCGGGATTCGGGGAATCTTTCGTCGCTGGTTTGCTTGATCTTGGCTCAGGTACCCATTCGGTTGGATCTCGCGCTGCGAGAACGGGCCGGCGTAGAGCCCAGTCGGGAGGCATTTGGGCCATCTCAGAGTGCCGACTATAAGAGTCGTGCGCACCCAATTTCCCAAACGGGTCCCAGGGCCTTGCAGTGTCATCGGGGCCTTGCAAGCGGTAGCGTCCGTACATTGTGGGAAACGCCATCTTAAGCATGGCTTCGGAGGGAAGCCAGTGGAAAGCCCAGATTGGCGGCGTATCAGCTGTTCCAAGACGTCCATCAGGTACATTTTGAGCGCGCTGCAGTTTCCACAGCCGAGATGGACTACGCCGCCAACCGTCCGGCGTCCTTTCCCAAAGTCGATCAGCACTTCTCGGTTCGAGCGACTCCAGGCAGGCCGAATTCTCGTGAAACTTCATCTGAGTTTAAGTGCAGTTGAGGTAGACAATTTCTAACCCAAAAGCATACTTAACTGATGCCATACGAAATCAGAAATACGCAGCTCTATGCTGCAATAGGATCTTTCGAAACAAATCGACAGCCCTGCGGCTCTGCCTTGAAGTCATCCGGCGCGTTACAAGTGCAAGCACGATTTGTATAGCCACTGGAAGTGCGTCCGGTTGCCGGATGAGAGTTATTACGGGACGTATGCGGCTCAACCCGAGAAAAGATAGATGTCAATTTATAAACGTGCCAACTCTGGTGGTACAAGTTCACGTTCAACGGAGAACTTGTGCGTCAATCCACGAAGCCAGGCGACCTGCGACTGCGCGCATGGAGGCGGCACATAACAGGGCGGAATTCTGGAGGCTAGAAAGAGACCGATACTGCTGCGATTCCGCTCTGAATTCCTAGCAGACCTACGTGACATGCCGCCGGCAAGCGGAACACCGCTAAATCGCACAATAGGGTATTCTCGTTAAGCCCGCGTAAACGCAATGCGCTTGAATCAGATCGGTAAGAAGCGATTGATACTTACTTACATAAAGGGAACGATGCCGATTGGCTACCACCCGGCAGGTGCAACTCCCGGCTAAGCGCGACGGCAAAACGAACTTCACGTTGCAGCAAGGAAACGGAAGATTAGAAGGGACATAACGCGGCCGTTTGCCATCCCCAATACAAAGAGAAACTGACCGGCAAAATAAAACGCACGAAGGTCTGGCATTACGAGTTCACTGGCCGCCTCGTAAAGGAGTCCGCTAAGACGAACTCGAAGACCATAGCTAAGGGAGCCGAGAAACGTCTCCGACGAGAAGTAGAGCAAGGGTTCAACCGGTTAAGCGACCCTCGCTACGAACGTATCCGACCAGTTAAGGATTTAGGTCACGCCTTTTCCCAGGATTTATAAGGTTCGCCTGCCCAGGTCTGCGCGTTTGCGGAGTACGCGATCAGCCATGTGTTGCGGCTGTTAAGAGAAATGATAAGGGTCGATGCGACGGACAGGACCGTCATTAGGTATCAGACGGACCGCCGAAAAGAGCGCGAAGTCTTAGCTGCGCGTAGCGGGTTCCGTTTTGGCCTACTCGATCTTCCAAGACTCTGCCGGCCGGGGTCCGCGTCTGACAGGTACTTGCGTTATCCAATCGGTTAAGCATTCACACTCTACTGGGAGTCTGTTACCGTAGCTGCCGATTAATCAACACGCGCCATCAGACAAAACGCTTGCGGCGCTCGGCGCACATGCTGCGATGCAATCATCACACTGAATCATGAATGTCGGGTCTGAATACCACAAATCACATTTTTAGGGTCTTTGAACTTATCTGACGTTTGTCTGCTACGGAAATTGGGATTTATTAGCGTCGCTTCCGACCTGTTGTCTCAAATTTCTCTTTGTGAACGGTGTGGGACACGCATTGAATCTGTTGCAGAAACGAAGGGGCAGAACGTATATGAAAACCGGCAAGAACAGGTGAAATTTGAATTAGGGGAACTGTTTGGTATTCGAGAGCGACGGAAGCATCTGAACCTGACCCAGGCCCAGTTAGCGGAACGAATGGGTGTGGGAGAGGATTACAGCGCTTTTCGAGAGCGGGAAGAGAGGCACAAATCTAGAATGCATTCCGTCGTTAGCCGACCCCTTGCGATTAGATCGCGCCAAAGTGGTTAAGATCGCGCTTTTTAAAACGGCACCCTCAGCGTATAAATCGATTTTTGGAGCTCAGTCTCCAGAGTGGCCGAGATCGAGGAGGTCCCGACGCGTCCCCGACCCCGAGCAGGTACAGAAAAGGCTGATGTCAGTTTCTGGGGAGTTTAAACGCGCAAACCGCGCGCTCAATGCTGTGTGTCTTTTAATGGATGAGATGCGAGGGGGCCGTTGACGGGATTCACTGAATCCAGATCCGCTAAAGGCGCGCGTCCTGAGATTTTTCACTCCAATCGGCTGACGCTCGAAAGAGTGGAAATAAAAACTCTGGTCGAGACAGGATGAAAGTCACTACGTCTGTAGTGGAGGACATCCAAGTGAAACCAGATCCCTGCATTCCGAGGAATTGCCCTATTTATCGTAAGCTGAATGGTGCCGTCCGACTCACCATCCCTGACTTGCAGGCGTTCCTTAATCATCGTGCCCGGCTAAGTACGCGGAGCATAGCGTGAGCGAGACCACCAGATCCAGGCGCATTGATTGCGAGAGCCTTACGCACACTTTACGGAGACGATCATAAATGGCCGTTTACAAACCTCGCAAGAGCAAATATTGGTGGTACAAGTTCGTCTGGAATGGCGAACCGATTCGCGAGAGCACCAGACAAACGAATAAGAGGGTTGCTGAGCAGATCGAGGCGGCGCGGAAGACGCAACTCGCAAAAGGTGAGGTAGGGATCAAGGATCGTAAAACAGCACCGAGCTTGACCGGGTTTATGCGAAATTCCTTCATCCCATTTCTGATTGGGGCGAAGTCCGCAGAGTCAAACACTGTCAAATTCTATACGGCGTGCGTCGAGAACCTGCTCGCATGGCCGAAGCTGGCAACTTGCAAGCTCGATGAGATTAATGCCGACATAATCACGCCCTACATTACACGGCGGCAGCAAGGAAGCATAGCTGTTGCGACCATCAATCGCGAACTTGCAACGCTCCGGAGGGCCTTGCGTCTCGCTAGCGAGTGGGGCGAGCTGACGCCAGTTCCGCCGAAGATCACCTTACTCGACGGAGAGGTGGGTCGGGAGCGGGTGCTGACAAATGACGAAGAGTCACTTTACTTATCTGCAGCCAAACCGCTGCTACGAGTTGTTGCGACGATCATACTCGACTGCGGGCTACGGCCAGATGAGGTTTATCGTCTTCGATGGAATGAGAACTATCGAGACGGTCGCATCATTGTCCATACTGGCAAATTGAAGGCGGCGCGTCGCTGCATCGCCGTCACTCCCCGAGTTGAGGCGCTCCTCGAAATGTGGCGACCGGGCCATGCAACAGGCTGGATCTTTCCTGCCGGAACAAAATCGGGCAGGATAAACCAATCGAGCATCAGGAAGCAGCATCGGAAAGCGATACAGGTGAGCGGCGTGGCCCCATTCGTGCCATATGACCTGCGGCACACATGCGTGACGCGGTGGGCCAGATATCTTGATCCATTCACTCTGAAGAAATTGGCAGGGCAAGAATCGCTCGAAACGACCATGAAGGACATCCACCTCAATGAAGCCGATTCTGAAGCCCGATTACTCGAAGCGAGGGAGAAGATAACATGCGAGCGTCGGGAGCTTCAGGGTGGGCATACCTGTGGGCATACCGCAGAACCAGGCGAAGACGACCGGATGCTCGAAACCACTAACCCTAATGCTTCCGTGAGTTCCTGGCGCGCCCGGAGAGGCTCGAACTCCCGACCTATTGATTCGAAGTCAATCGCTCTATCCAACTGAGCTACGGGCGCGCTCTGTCGATTGCTTCATTATACGGGTGAGAAAATTCAGATAGCACCAGCGCCGTAATCGCCGTTCCTTCACCTGCGAAGATGAAAAACCCCACGGAGACCGAAGTCAAAATACGGCTTTTGAATTCCACCACCGTCTCCGACAACCTGCACGCGGCCGGCTTCGCGCAATCCGTTCCGCGGCAATTTGAATCCAATACCCTCTACGACACACAGAATCGCAGCCTTCAACATCAGGGAATGCTCTTGCGCCTCCGGCAGATCGGAGACAAAGGAGTCATCACATGGAAGGGCCGTGACGAACCTGGTCCTTATAAAAGCAGGCGCGAGCTTGAAACCACGGTTGGCTCAATAGAGACGCTCGGCCAAATACTACGCCAACTCGGGTTAGAGCCGGTATTTCGATACGAGAAATATAGGACTGAGTTCGCTCATCCTCGAAACGGGGCGGCCGTCGTGACTCTCGACGAAACGCCCATCGGAGACTTCCTCGAACTGGAAGGGCCGGGCGAGTGGATCGATGACACAGCCAAACGGCTTGGCTTCTCCAGGCAGGATTATGTTCTAGACAGTTATGCCAGACTTTATGTAGCCGATTGCGAGCGCCGCGGAGTGGAACCGAGCCATATGGTGTTCGCATCCCACTCTTAGTAGAGTGCTGCAGGTCGCTCTTTACTGACGCTTCTAGAATGCTTTCGAAAATGGCAAAAACTCTCGGCGCCGAGACGCCCATACTGGATCGCGCCACTAGCGATCTTGCACGTGTGCGGGGTGAAATCGCCAAAGTCATCGTGGGGCAGAAGGACGTTATCGATGGCGTCTTGATTTGCCTCATCGCTGGCGGCCACGTTCTGCTTGAAGGTGTTCCTGGGCTTGGCAAGACTACGTTGTTGCGGACTCTCGCGCGTGCGTTAGACTTGCGTTATTCGCGCATCCAATTTACGCCGGATTTGATGCCGGGCGATATCGTCGGCAGCATGATTATGGAAACCGGAGAGCATGGTCACAAGACGCTTCGTTTTCAACCCGGTCCGGTCTTCGCCAATCTCGTGTTAGCGGACGAAATCAATCGCGCCACACCCAAAACGCAATCAGCGCTGCTTGAAGCCATGCAGGAACGCACCGTGACCAGTGGAACCTCCACCTATCCGTTGGATATTCCATTCCTGGTTATGGCAACTCAGAATCCGATCGAGATGGAGGGCACCTACCCGCTTCCCGAAGCACAGCTTGACCGCTTTTTAATGAAGATTTTGGTTACCTATCCTTCGCGGGAAGACCTCAGCCGCATCGTAGACGTGACCACCAAGCAGGACGAGGTGGATGTAACGCAGGTGATGGATCGCGGACACATCGCCGACCTTAAGGCTGTTTGCAAAAGCGTGATCGTCGCTCCTCACGTTCAGGATTACGCAATTGAAATCGTAATGGCTACCCAGCCCGGCAACAGTTCCGCTCCGCCCATCACAAACAGGTACATTCGATATGGCAGTTCGCCACGCGGGGCGCAAGCCTTGATCGAGTGTGGCCGCGTGCTTGCATTGATGCATGGGCGTTTGCATTTAAGCCTGGATGATGTGAGGGTTGTGGCACCGGCCGTGCTGCGTCACCGAATTATTTTGAACTTTGATGCTCATGCCGACGGAGAGAACACAGAGACTATCCTGGATAAGATTTTGTCGGGCATCACCGCCGGCGATTGAATCTGAGGTGGCCAGTGCTCCTCTTAACGGATGTTGCCGGTCTCACTGAACGTCATGCCTGAACCGCTGGTTGATCGCCATTTTCTCGAAAGGCTTGAGCGCTTGACGCTGCACTGGCAGAAATCATTCAACGGCTTGGTCGGCGGTCACAATCTGTCGCGGTTTGCCGGTCCGGGTCAGGAGTTTCTTGACCATCGCAACTTCCATTACGGCGACGATCTGCGGGCCGTAAATTGGCGCGCGTATCTACGCTTCGAAAAGCTTTTTCTGAAAATGTTCCAGGTTGAGCCGCGCGTCCCGGTGCGTTTGCTGCTCGATACCAGCGCGTCCATGTCGGCGGGCAGCGCTGCGGGCGATTTAACCAAGTTTGATTACGCTCGCAAGCTCGCGGCTGCGCTGGTCTACGTGGGGCTGGTGCGGCTCGATAGTATCGTACTTCAGCCGTTCTCGAGCCGTTTGCTCGATCGTTGCGTTTCGAGTGGCGGCCGCCATCGGTTCCAGCCTGCCGAAACCTATTTACGACAGCTGAAATCTGAAGGCAAAACCAACTACTTCGATATCGCCCGCCAATATTTGAGCACCTATCCGCAACGTGGGCTGACGATCATCATCTCGGACTTTCTTGATGACTCAGATTGCCTTCGCCCTCTGCAATACATCGCTGATTTCGGCCACGAGCTTCTGCTCATCCAACTGTGGGGCGAAGAAGACCGCGAACCGAAGGGTGATGGCGAACTGGAGTTGATCGATGCCGAATCGGGAACTCATGTAAAAATCGCGCTCGATGAGCGGGCCTGCCGGGCCTATACAAACGCTTTTGATGAGCACGCAGACCAAGTGAAAAGAGTGGCGTTGCGAAACGGCGGCCGGTATTCCGGTCTTTCCACAAGAATGCCCATTGAAGAAGCAATCTTCGGGCCCTTGAAAATTATGGAAGGCGTATAGCGAGCGCCACGCGCTTGTTGAAGAAGTTCCGATGTTCTTTCTGAACCTTAGTGCGGGCGAGTTCCTTACGTTACTCGGCGCGCTCGGCAGCATCATCACGGCGCTGTACCTGCTGGACCGCGCAAAGCGAAAGAAAATTGTTTCTACCCTGCGATTCTGGATGCCCGCGGTTCGGGTGGAAGAACGGCAAAGTCGTAAGCGGATGCGTGAGCCTTGGTCGCTCGTTTTGCAACTACTCAGTCTGCTCTTGCTGCTGCTTGCAATAGCGGAACTGCAGTGGGGAGCACGCGAACGTCGCGGCCGGGATCACATCCTGTTACTCGACACGTCTGCATGGACCGCGCAACGAACACCACAAGGAACGCTGCTTGAGAAAGAGGAGCGGATGGCACAGCGTTATCTTGCTAGCCTCCCCCCGGGGGATCGTGTCATGCTTGTGCGGGCCGACGGACTCGCCACCCCGGTTACCTCCTTCACGTCTGACCGCACCCAGGTGACAAAGGCCGTGCTTGGGTCCAGCCCCGGGTTCTCCGCCCTGAACATCGAACAGGTTCTCTCGTTTGCTCGTCACGCACAAACTTGGTCAGTCGGCCGACACGGTGAGATCGTTTACATTGGCCCTCAGCTCATCGCAGCTGGTGAGAGCGTTACGCCACAGCTGGCAAATCTGCGCATAATCGCTGTCGAATCCGGCCGGGAGCATTGCGGCATTCGCAGAATTGGGGTGAAGCGAAACGAACAAGACCCAAGTTCATGGCAAGCGATTGTGACGCTGAAGAATTACGGGTCGCAGCGCCGGACCGTTCATTTGGCGACGGAGTTTGCGGGAACCGTGTTCGCTCTGCGCTCGGTGAGGCTTCAGCCCGGTGAGGAGACTGGTGTTGAATACAATTTTACGACCAATACGGCGGGTCAGCTTACTGCCCAACTCACGCCTCGCGATGATCTCGAAACTGACCATCGAGCGGTACTGGAACTGCCGAGAACCGGAGCGCTCAAGCTAGCAGTTTTCACAAATCGTCCCGAGGTACTGAAGCCGTTACTTGAATCGAACCATCGCTTGGACGTGAAGTTCTTTACGTCCGCTGAGTACACGGCAACGCCTGCGGCAGACGTGCTGTTGCTTGATCAAATTGGCCCTGAAGAGCAGCCGAAAATTGCAAGTCTTTGGATTCGACCTCTCAATGAGCGCTCACCTCTGCCAGTTAAGGCCGTAATCAATGACGCAGCCGTCAAGACGTGGCATTCCGAAACCGCATTAGGTGCGGGCTTACATGCGAGAGGAACGCGAATCCCAACCGCCGATGTATTCCAGACATTTGACGACGACGTTCCGGTGTTAAGCGTTGCGGAAGGACCGATCGTGGTTGCGCGTCGTTCGAATGAAAATCATCCTAAAATTTCGGTGATCGGGTTCGATCCCCTCGAAGGACAGCTTAAGTTCGAAGCCACAACACCTCTCCTATTCGCCAATTTGTTGCATTGGCTTTCTCCTGAAGCGGTTCGATTGTTGGAGGTAACAGCCGCTCCGGTGGGCGCGGCTACGGTGACGCTTGACCCAGGCGAGCCTTCACGGGGGCCGCTTCAAAATCAACCGGAGAGCCTGCGTGTCACAGATAACAGGGGTGCTGCAGTGCCGTTCACGGTGCGAGATCAGACACTCCAGTTATTCGCCAGCCGCCCCAGCATCGTGCACATCACGTCCGGCGACCGAGAGCGAGTTCTCTCTCTCACTCTTCCAGATCTTGCTGACTTTGAGTGGAAGCCGCCCGGGAACGCCGCTTCAGGTCTGCCTGCCGTTGCCCGGTTCACGCAGGGAGCCGTCGATTTGTGGAAATGGCTTGCGGTCCTCGGCGGCCTAGGTTTGTTCGTGGAGTGGATTCTCTTTGGCGGCTCCTACATATTGAAGCGCCGCAAGCCGCGCCCTCCGCGTGGTCCGCTTAAATCGCCCCAGCGTGAAAGGGAGCTCGTCTCAAAATGACGTTTGTTCATCCCTGGGTGCTCTTGTTGGTTCCCCTTCCGATGCTTTGGCTCGCCTATTCATGGCGGAATGTCACGCGACATCTCACGCTTACTCTGAAAGCCCTGAGCTTTGTGGCAATCTCGCTCGCTTTGGCGGAGCCAACCATCACGCTCCCACAGACGAAAACAGGCGCTGTCGTTCTGGTCGACACTTCGGCGAGCATCACCTCAGACGATCTGGCGCATGCTTCCTCAATCGTTGCCGACATTGCGCGGCACAAGCATGGCAACTGGATGAAGGTGGTTCCGTTTGCCCGGGATACGCGCAGCATCCTTCCCGAAGAGACCTCCGCGGGATTGCGCTTGGTGAACACATCGAGCGACGCCGGAAATGGTACTGATTTCGAAACCGCGCTCACCGACAGCGCCGCGATGATTGCGCCAGGGCACATCCCCCGCATCGTTCTCGTCAGCGATGGTAACGAAAACGAAGGCAGCACGTCACGCGCCATCGCGCAGCTGCAGCGTTTGCATTTGCCGGTGGACACCATTCCCTTATCCGGACGCCGCAAGACGGGACTGCGGCTTGCATCGCTCTCCCTGCCGCGTGAGGCTTATGCGGGCGAGCAGATTCCCATCGATCTCACCATCGAATCGCCCGGCGCGGTGCGTGCCACGATTGAAATCTTTGCCGAAGGGAAGGATCTCGGCAGTAATCCGATCCAATTTCAAAGCGGCACAAATCAAGTTCGCGTCCACGCTCGCATGAAGTCAACCGGGGCGACTTCAATCTCGGGGAGAATCTCTGCCGGTCCCTTGGGTTCACTGCGCTTTGAAGAAGCTGTTCAACTGAAGCGTCCCAAGGTGCTGTACGTCTCGGAAGATCCACTCGCAAGTGGAGCTAATCTACTTCAGGCTCTCAATCAGGCTGAGTTCGATATTTCCCGTGACGCATCGGTAATCGATAAAGACTTGAGTGGCGTTCAGCTGGTGCTGCTGAACAACCTGGACCTCAATTCGTTTTCCCCGGCGAGGAAGAGCCGTTTGGAAGAATACGTAAAAAACGGCGGTGGCCTATTACTGATTGGCGGTGAGCGTCAGATTTACAAGGAAGATGCGCAGATCGATTCGCTCGATCGCATTTTGCCCGCCAAGCTTGCACCCCCGAGGACTTCGGAAGGCACTGCTGTTGGTCTGATTATCGATAAGTCGTCCTCAATGGAAGGTCGAAAAATTGATCTGGCTCGGCTTTCGGCCATCGGCGTGGTGGATCATCTGCGGCCTACTGACACAATCGGCGTCTTGATCTTCGACAACTCTTTTCAGTGGGCCGTTCCGATGCGCCACGCCGAAAATAAATCTCTGATGAGACGGCTGATCTCCGGCATCACGCCGGATGGCGGCACACAGATCGCCCCGGCTCTAACAGAGGCGTACCGCAAAGTACTGTCTTCGAAGGCCACCTACAAGCACATTGTATTGCTGACCGACGGCATCTCAGAAGAAGGCGACAGCATCGAGCTGGCGAGGGAAGCGCTTGGACACCAGGTCACGATTTCAACAGTCGGACTTGGGCAGGACGTGAATCGCTCATATCTGGAAAAGGTTGCGGCCACTTCGGGCGGCCGAAGCTACTTCCTCAATGATCCGCAAGGCCTCGAGCAGATCCTCTTAAAGGACGTTCTCGACTATAGCGGATCGACTGCTGTCGAGAAGCCCTTGAAGGCCATCGTCGAGCGAAAGGCAGAAATTCTGGATGGCGTCGGAATCGAAAACGCGCCGGCGCTAAAAGGCTACGCGCGTTTCATCACTAAGCCTGCCGCAGAAACCATCTTGGGCATTGATGAGGAGAAAAAAGATCCTCTGTACGTTCGGTGGCAGTACGGTTTGGGCCGCGCTGGCGTTTTCACCTCTGATGCCAAGAGCCGCTGGGCCGAAGCTTGGGTGACTTGGCCGGGCTTCGACAAGCTGTGGATCAACATCACCCGGGATCTGCTCACACGCACCGAGGAAAGCGAAGCCGTCGCCCAGTTTGACACCGCGAATGGCGATATCTTGATTAACTATCATCTCGGCAGCGGTGTTCGCGAACCGCTTGAGCCACCGCAGATCTTTGGTATCGGGCCAAAGGGTTTTGAGAAGCCGATTCACGTGCAGAAAGTTGCGCCTCGTGCATATCAGGGGCGTTTACATATCGGACGCATCAGCGGGCTTTTTCGTATTCGTCCCGTAGTTGAGTCACCGGCTTTTCCGGAGACTGGCCTTTATCGGCAAGAGGAAGAGTTACAGGATTACGGTTCAAATCCAGCGCTCTTGGCCCAAATCTCCCGGCTTACGGGGGGCCGCTTCAATCCGACGCCCGACTCTGTTTTTGATTCAGATGGGCGGTCTCTTTACACAGCGTGGCAGCTTTGGCCCGGACTGCTCGCGCTCGCGATTGCACTCACGATGGCGGAGCTCATCATGCGGAAATGGAATGGCCTGAGGCAGGTCTTTCTAGATGCACGACGGTCTCAAAGTGGTATGTTCGCGGGAACAAATCAACCAGCGTGAGCCGCTCGATCCGGTAACTGGCGAGTAACGTTCGAAGATCACGGGCGAGCGTTGCCGGGTCACAGCTAACTACTGTCAACTTTGGAGCTGCGAGACGCAGCAATTCGGCTGTCACATCTCGATCGAGGCCCGTACGCGGGGGATCCGCCACGATCAAGTCCGGTGCATCGGTCAACTCACGCAAGAAGTCTTCCGCGGATGCATTGAGGACACGGATATTCGCTCCACTCCGATTTGTGTTCCATTCGAGATCGCGATATGCGTTGCTGCCACGCTCGACCGCGTCCACTGCCTTGAACCGTTTCCCCAGCGCCAACGAAAACAGGCCGACGCCGGCATAGAGATCGACAGTGCGCGCACCCTCTTTTTCATTTACAACTTCCTCGACCAATGCATCAATCAGAAAGCGGTTGATCTGGAAGAAAGAGCCGCGGCTGATTCGAAATGTATGCCCAGCCGCGCTGTATTCGATGGCACTCGGAGCAATCGAGGGAAGAAAGGTTTCGCACCAACGAAAGAAGCGCGGAGCTACAGGCCGATTACTCTCAACTACGTTCAGCTGTAGCTCGGTTTCATTTGTGAAGATCTCGAGTGAACGTAAGAAAGTGGGCCATTCCGGCTGCTTGGCGGCCGATTGCAGTTTGGAAATTACCTGGTTCAATAGCGGCGAGGAGATCTCGCAATGCGTAATGGCGCACACGTCGTGGGAATGTGCCTTGCGGAATCCGGAGTTTCCGTCACTGAAATGAAGTTGAATCCGATTCCGGTAATACCAGGGTTCTCCGCTGATTACGTGAACATCGCCCTCATACGCGATGCCTCCTAACCGCCGCAAGGTCTCACGCAAAATCTCGCGCTTCTGTTCGAGCTCAAACGCATACGTTGCGTGCTGGTAATGGCATCCGCCACAGTTTGCGAAATATTCGCAACGCGGTGTCGTTCTCTCGGGAGCCGATTTTAGAACCTGCGGTGAGGAACCCCGAAGCAGTCCATTTTTCACTCGCGTAGTAGTAACTGAAGCCCGCTCACCGGGTAGGACAAACGGCACGAATACGATTTGGCCATCCAGACGCGCCAAGCCGTCACCTTGATAGACAAGCTTCTCAATCTCGACAGTAACCGGTTCAGGCATCCCTTACGATAAAGATTCGCCGAGAACCCTTTTTGACGCAAATGAAAGCACGAGTCTTATCTGGAGTTCAGCCCACGGGCCAGCTCCACATTGGCAACTATCTGGGGGCTCTCAAAAATTGGGCTGAGATTCAGAGCCTTTATGAAAGCATCTTCTGCATAGTCGATCTGCATGCCATCACCATTTATCAGAATCCGGAAGAGCTTTCGGCCAAGATCCGCGAGACAGCCGCCTTGTTCATCGCCTCCGGCATCGATCCTCAGCAATCCTCAATCATTGTTCAATCCAGCATTTCCGGACATGCCGAGCTAGCCTGGCTGCTCACGTGTGTGACGCCAATGGGATGGTTAAGCCGCATGACGCAGTTTAAAGCCAAAGCCGAGAAGCAGGACACAGTGGGCGACGGTTTGCTTCAGTACCCGGTGCTCATGGCAGCCGACATTCTTCTCTATCGCGCCAGCATTGTTCCCGTGGGGGAAGACCAGTCGCAACATCTAGAGCTCGCGCGTGACATCGCACAACGCTTCAATTCGCTCTATGGAGAGATTTTCGTCATGCCCGCGACTCATCTTCCCACTGTTGGGGCGCGCATCATGGGCCTAGACGATCCCACTCAAAAGATGAGCAAGTCCGCTATCGGCGCGGGACATGCGATCGCTCTGCTGGACGATCCGAAGGTCATTCAAAAGAAGATCGCACGCGCGACAACCGACTCTCGGCCCGCAGTCAATCCGGAAACAATCGGCCCGGGCATCGCAAACTTGTTGACGATCGGGCAAGCGTGTGATCCGTCGTTGACGAAAGAAAGCGTGGCCGGCATGCGATATGGCGAATTTAAGAAGCGCGTTGCTGAAGCAGTCATCTCACGGCTCGAACCGATCCAACACCGGTATCGTGAGGTCACGGCCGATCCTTCTTATATCGATTCCGTTCTGAGGGAAGGAAAAGAGCGCGTTCTGCCGATCACGGAAGACACGGTTCGGACCGCAAAACGCGCTATGGGCCTTTATGTTTGAAGCCTCAACGAGCGCCCGCGGCTGACGAGCTCGAATAGGCTGCTACCGCATCGGTCGTATCGCCGGTACCGATCCAACGCGATACCTTGCCATCGCGAATCGTGAAAAAGTGAGCGACGCGAGAGTCGAACTGCTTGCCTGTTGCCTTCACAGTCGCGGTGTAGCGCCCCAACGTTGCTACTTCGTCGCCTTGCGCAATGAAATGATCGATGGTGAGCTTCATCTTGTCTTGGGTACCAACCAGCGCGTCAAAGAACTGTCGCACTTGAGTGGGCCCTGTTTTCTTACCGGCATACGGGATCACAGTGGGACCGTCCTGGATCCACTCAGCATCGCCCGTAAGGTTGCCTAGGATGGTTTGGATGTCTCCCTTTTCGAACGCGTCGTAAAGTTTGCGTACTAGCGCCGTGTTCTGCTGTTCATTCATGTTGCTACCTCCGCGAAAAATTATACGTCAAGCGAGCCATGAGCGGATTACGCGTTAATTTCGCAGCGGCTTGCCGATTTTGAGCATGTACTGAATACGTTCCTGCGACTTCGGCATTGCGCATAAGCTGAGAAAAGCCTCGCGTTCTAAGTCAAGGAGCTGCTGTTCGCTGACTGTTTTTCCAGCCGCAACGCGACCACCACTCAAAACGTAGGCTACTTTTTCGAGAATCACCGAATCGTGTTCCGTAATCTCGCCGCCTATCTTCTTGGCCTCTATGGCTTGCCACATGCGCTCATAACCTGGTCCGCCCGAAACGACAACGTCCTTCTGCGGCTCGCCGGATTGGTAGCTCTTCGAAAGCTCCAGCGCAAACTGTTTCGCATCGCCGATCAGCAGTTCCGGGTTCATCGATATGCGATCTGCAGGTTGCAAAAAGCCGAGCTGCTTCGCTTCTGCGGCGCTGTTTGAAACTTTGGCTTGCGCAATCAGGTCGAGGCCCTTCATCGGGTCCGCGAATCGCAGAGCCATCTCCTTTGTGCCGCCGGCGGCGGGAATCAAGCCGACATTGAGCTCTACCAATCCAGTGTTTAGTTCCGCGAATGCCTGGACGCGATGGCTCTGCAATACCACTTCGCAGCCGCCTCCGAGGGCTCTTGAAAAGCTAGCAGATACAACCGCTTTGGCGGCATACTTAATGCGCAACATTGCATGCTGGAAATGCTGGATATAGGTTTCCATCGTATCGAAGTCTCCGGATTCGGCCGCCGTCAGGAGCAGCTGCAAATTGGCGCCGACGCTGAAGTTTTCGCCCTCATTCGCGATGATCATGGCTTCGAAATCGCGCTCCAGCAGCTCGAGTGCGCGCATCACCATTACTAGAGTCTCTTCACCAATCGCGTTCATCTTGCTGTGGAACTCCAAGCAGAGAACACCATCACCTACATCGATCAGCGACGCATCAGCATTTTTGTCTACTTCGCCGCGCGCGCGTTTTACATCAGCGAGTATCAGGACACCGGGACGACTCTCGAGGGCCGCATACGTCGCCTTCAGAAAATCGAAGTACTCTGCGGGCTTGTAGAACGAAGTCGCTCCGGCAGAAAGCATCCCCTGGATGTTTTTCGGTAACTCGTAATGCTCACTTTGCATGCGCTTGATGACGTACTCGAAGCCGATGGCGTCCCACAGCTCGAACGGCCCTAGCTTGTGCCCGAACCCCCAGCGCATGGCACGATCAATTTCGATAATGCGATCTGCGATCTCAGGAATCATCGCTGCAGAATAGGCAAACACCTTGGCGAGGACTTGCCACAAAAATGCGCCGGTCCGGTCTGATAGCTCTAGTAACTTGCGGACGCGCGATCCCAGGTCGGGAAGTTTCCGGACGGCCTCGACGCTCTCAAAGATCGCCTTTTGCGCAGGGTGATACTCAAATGTTTTCCAGTCTAAAACGTGAATCTGTTTTTGGGGTCCAACGCGTTTATAAAAGCCTTGCCCGGCCTTCTCACCGAGCCAGCCATTTTTGAGCATCTTCTGCACGTAACCCGCGGGACGGAACCAATCGGACCATTGATCGTCGACTTCCGTATACACATTACGCGCAACCTGCGTCCATACATCTAGACCAATTACGTCGATCAGCCGAAAGGACGCGCTCTTCGGCATTCCAATAAGCGGACCGGTGAGGGCATCGGCCTCTTCGATGGTGTAGTCGCCTTCAACCATGGCGCGTTGCACTGCGGCGCTGTAGAAACTGCCAATCCGGTTTGCAATGAAGTCGGGCGTGTCCTTGCAAACAACAATGCCCTTCCCTAGAGTTCGTTCGGCAAATATGCTCACGAACTCGATGACGTTGGTGTCCGTTTCGGCTTCCGGTATGACTTCCAAGAGATGTAAATAGCGCGGTGGATTGAAAAAATGCGTACCCAGAAATTGGCGCTTGAAAGAAGACGGGAAATCGTGCAAAATCTCGGCGAGACGAATGCCGCTTGTATTCGTGGAGAGAATGGCGTCAGGGCGTCGGTGCCTCTCGACCCGGGACCAAAGCGCGCGTTTGATATCGAGGTCCTCCGTGACCGCTTCAATCACCCACTGGCATTCGGTAATTCGGCCTAGGTCGTCATCGAAGTTGCCTACTTCAACCAAGGCTGCGCCGGCATCTGTAAAAAAGGCGCTCGGTTTCTGCCTCAGCGCGTTTTCAAGGCCGCGCTTTGCGATTTGATTTCTGTCCCCGCCGGAAGACGGGATGTCCAGCAACAAGCTAGAAATCGCCGCGTTTGCAAAGTGCGCCGCGATTCGGGAGCCCATGGTTCCTGCGCCCAATACGGCGACTCGTCGAAGTGTTTGCATGCCAGGGAAAGTGTACCGAACGGGAGTGAGCCGGCTCTGAGGACAAGCACCCGTGTTACGAGGCGCTTGTT